>CAYYCX010000114.1:0-13091 GCA_964470455.1 uncultured Wenzhouxiangellaceae bacterium | reverse complement strand
TGGGCTGTGCGCATTTACCACAAGCCATTCGTTCGCCTGATCTGGCTGGGCGCGCTGATGATGATGTTCGGTGGCTTCCTGGCAGCCTCAGACAGGCGCTACCGGGCGGCGACCACCGCACGAGCCCCGTTGATGCCCGCTGCGGCCACAAAGGAACAGGCTGCATGACAGCCCGATTGCTACCCCTCTTGCTGTTCCTGCTGCTGGCTGTATTGCTGGGGGCCGGCCTGATGATTGCCGATCGCAAAACCGAGCTGCCTTCGCCACTCATCGGCAAGTCCATGCCGGCATTCACGCTGCCGGTTTTGGGCCAGCCGGAGCGGCTCGTGACCCATACGGAGTTGCTCGGAGAACCGTTCCTGCTGAACGTTTGGGCCAGCTGGTGTGTGACTTGCCGGGTGGAGCACCCGGTTATCGAGGATCTGGCGAAATCCGGAAAGATCAGGGTGATCGGCCTGAATTACCGTGATGAACCCGGCGACGCACAGTCCTGGCTGGAACATTTTGGCAATCCGTTTGCGCTGATCCTTGCAGACCAGAATGGCCGAACAGCCATCGATTTTGGCGTTTATGCCGCTCCGGAAACTTTCCTGGTGGATGCCCGCGGCCAAATCGTGTTCAAACAGATCGGCGCGCTCACACCGGAGATTGTCGAGCAGGAGATACTGGCCAGGCTGGAACGGGGTGAGCTGAATTGAAGTATCGCATTCATGCACTGTTGCTCACCAGTTTGCTGTTTCCGGCTATTGCCTGTGCTTCAGCACCACTGGAGTTTGACAACGCCGAGCAGGAGCAGCGCTTCCAGTCCTTGACCGAAGAGTTGCGCTGCCTGGTGTGCCAGAACCAGAACCTGGCAGATTCCGATGCACCGCTGGCACAGGACCTGCGCCAGGAAATTCACGACATGCTGATGGCGGGACGCAGCGATGACGAGATCCGCAGTTTCCTGGTGGATCGTTACGGCGATTTCGTGCTCTACCGGCCTGCGCTGAAAGGCAATACGCTCGCCCTGTGGCTGGCGCCGGCGATATTGCTGCTGATCGGAGGCCTGGTGGTTGTCTGGTCGGTGCGGCGCCACAGCCTGGCAGCAGGCTCAGGGGAAGAAAGCGGATCAGAATCCGGTACGATCGAATCTTCCGTCGACGAAGAGCGCTACTGATGTTCTGGGTCATCTCGCTGGTCATTCTGTTGATTACTGGCCTGGTTCTGCTGTGGCCGATGCTGCAGGCCGAATCGCGCTGGAAAGTTCCGGGCCTGCTGGTGCTGGCGCTGATTCCCGCACTGGCTTTGTGGCAATACTCCTGGGTGGGCTCGCCACACGCCATGCAAGTGGAATCCATGCCCGTTGTGGCGGAGAGCAGCGATGCGAGCCTGGATGAACTGGTGCAATCCCTCCGTAGCCGTCTGACGGAATCCCCCGCCGATGTGGAAGGCTGGGTCCTGCTGGGCCGGACCTATAAAGCGACCAAGGATTATCCGGCGGCAGTGGAAGCGCTGGAAACCGCTGACCGGCTGGTGCCTGACGAACCTGTCATCCAGGTGGAACTGGTGGAAGCCCGGCTGTTTGCTTCCGGAAACCCCAGGTTCTCGGCGGAAATGATCCAGGCACTGGAAAGAGCCGTGGCAAAGCAGGAAGGCTTGCAGAAAGGCTGGATGCTTTTGGGCCTGGCCGCAGCGCAGCAGGGCGATGATGCAACCGCTGTGGCCCACTGGCGCAGGCTGTTGCAACTGGTCGAACCCGGCACACCGGTGGCGCAAACCATCGAGGCGCAAATCGCCGAGGCCGAGAACCGCATTCAATCGACCGGTACCGGTAACGAAACCGGCGAGCAGACGGAACTGCCGGCGGCGTGGCAAAGCGCACCTGTGCTCATCGACCTGGGGCCGGAAGCAGCCAAATCCCTTGCTGAACTGCCTGCCGGCGCCAGTCTCTTCCTGATTGCCCGTGAAGCGGGCCAGAACTCCGGACCGCCATTGGCCGTCAGGCGGATCGAGAGCCCGGTGTTCCCGCTGGAGCTACGGCTGAACGATCGCGACAGCATGCTGCCACAGCGACCGGTTTCCGGATTTGAAGCGCTGCAGTTGCAGGCGCGCATTTCGATCAGTGGCGAGCCCATGGCCTCAGCGGGAGACTGGCAAAGTGCTGGCGTGATGTTCAACAGCCAACAGCCGGAGCCGGTGATGCTGGTGATTGGCGAGCAGGTCGAGTAATCGGGCGATCGGGTGCTGATTCAGGCCCTGGTGGCTGATACAGGCCACGAGTGGTTGAGATCGATCCGCACCCGATACAGCGGCATGCCGATGCCGCGGTATTTTGATTCAAAAGCCGAAGTGATCTCATCGCATGGCACATCCTGGACAGTAACGTCCATCCTGCGCACCTGCGTCAGAGCGGCCGCGAACTCCTGAGCATAAACATGCCAGTTGCAACGCATTTCCAGCACGCCACCCAGGGCCAGCAGCGTCGGAAAAACCGGATGAGCGTGCCAGCGCCTGCGTAGTTGCGATGCCTTGGGCCAGGGATTGGGGTACAGCAGGTAATGCCGTGACAGCGTCCAGCTGGCCTTCTCGGCAAGGAACCAGAATGTCGCCAGTTCAGCACGCAACCAGATGATATTCCGCTCACGGCAGGGAAATTCGCTGGCGCCCGCGCGGGCCAGGCGATGGGCCGACTGGTCAACACCGATCACCCGGCTGTTGGGATACGCCGCCGCAATTTTGCGCGTACTCATGCCGGTGCCGCAGCCGGAATCGAAAATCAGCGGCTGGTGAACCTCCCGTTCCAGCAGGCGCCGCAAGGCCTCAAAAGCTGCCACACTCGGGGCGTGCGGCTTTAGCCGCCAGGCATGGTCGAGATGGCGTTGAACCACCGCTGGCAAACGGTGGTGAACCGCGGATTGGGCGGAACTGACCGGTGTTGGTCTGTCGTTGGAAGGGCTCACGTCGGAATAAGCATATGTTGAAATAGTGGAGCACAAAAGCGGCAATATCAGCACCTCCGCGTTATCATGTGCGCCACTACGGATTTCAGGCGTTGTTCCATGCCCAAACCTACAGCTCAGGCTTCTTCCGGGGCCAGGCCCAAGGCCCGAACCAGGCCAGCATCCAAGCCATCCGGCAAGACGCAGTCTGGAACCCGGCCGAAGGCTCAATCCAATGCCCGGGCCGAGTCCAGGGCCAGAGCACTGTCGCGCGCGTATGGCGGCACGGCAGCGACGCAATTCCTGCACCACAGCCAGCCTTTCCGTTTTCGTCGCGGAGGCAGTTTGCCGCAAATCGATCTTGCTTACGAAACCTGGGGCACGCTGAACAGCGACCGCTCGAACGCGGTAATGATACTTACCGGCATTTCTCCCAGCGCGCATGCCGCATCCAGCAAACTCGACCCTGGCGAAGGCTGGTGGGAACCGATGATAGGCCCGGGCTGCCCGCTGGACACGAACGAGAATTTTGTCGTTTGTATCAATTCATTGGGAAGCTGTAAAGGGTCAACGGGGCCAGACAGCCTGAATCCGCGGACCGGCAAACCGTATCGCCTGGCCTTTCCCGAAATCACCATCTGGGATGTGGCCAGGGCAGCGCAGTTGGTTTTGGATCACCTGCAAATCAGCCAACTGCGCGCGCTGGTGGGTCCATCCATGGGTGGAATGAGCGGCCTGGCATGGTTGCAACAATTTCCATGCAACGCGCGGCATTTTCTCAGCATTTCCTCCGCGGCTTCGGCCGAGCCTTTCAGTATTGCCATCCGTTCGCTGCAACGTGAAGCCGTGGTTACCGATCCCGACTGGAACGACGGCAACTACACTGACAAGAGCCGGCCTGAAAACGGCATGCGCCTGGCACGCAAGCTGGGCATGATTTCCTATCGTTCCGCGCGGGAATGGCGCAAGCGTTTCGGCCGCCAGGAACAAAAGCGTATCAAGCCAAAGCTTTACGGCATGAATTACGCAGTGGAGTCCTACCTGGAAAATGCGGCAAAAAAGTTTGTCTCCCAATACGACCCGTGCAGTTATGTTTATCTCTCGCGCGCCATGGACTGGTTTGATATGGCGGAAGGGCACCCATCCCTGGTATCAGCGCTGTCCGGAATCAGGCTGCAATCCGTGCGGATAATCGGAGTCGATTCCGATATTCTGTTTCCGCTGCACCAGCAACGCGAACTTGCCGCGGCCTTTGCGGCAAACGGCATTGATACGCGCCTGGTGGAGTTGCCCAGCGAACAGGGCCATGACGCATTCCTGGTGGATTACCAGCGATTCAAGCCAGCGGTAGCAGCTTATTTCAGGGAAGTTCTACAGTCCGAGCAGAAGCAGTTCGCCAGCCGGTAGCCGGCGCCGGAATCTGGCCTGAATTCGCCTCCAGGGCTGGCGAGTCCGCTCATTGCTGGCTATACTGTGCGGCCTTTCCAGGCACCAACGCTCTGTTGGGAATGGCCAGGTGAAGGAGAATGTTGTGCCGTTCTTGCAGCCCGCTACTGCAATTGCCCGGCCCAACATTCAGGAATGATGTGCCGGAGTGGCGGAACTGGTAGACGCGCTGGACTCAAAATCCAGTTCTGGAAACAGAGTGTCGGTTCGAGTCCGACCTTCGGTACCATCCCTTTTCAAACTGATCGATCGATCAGGATTCCATCAAATTACAGACACAGGGCAACGCTTCAGGATCTGGCGTTTGCCGGTTTCTGTGCGAAAATGTCAAACGCCACGATGCAGCGCTCGCCTTCGCTGCGGAACGGATAGACATAGTGGATATACCAGGGCGGGAACAGGATGAGTTTGCCTTCCTGCGGCACTATCCGCCGCGTTGATGGAAAACCGTGATTGACCGACACCTGTATCGGGTTGAAGAATTCGATATTGCCTTCCGGTTCAGGCATGTTGCCGGGCAACCGCACATAGTAAACGCCACACACAACATTCCGTTGAGTCGGGTGAAAATGCGGGCGTTGCCAATCCCCGGCCTTCAGCAGGTTGGCCCAGCCGTCCGGCCAGGGATTGAGGTTCCGGGCCTGGTCACCAAATACCTCCAGAAGGTAGGTTTTCACCGCCGGCAGCACGACTTCATCACGAAACAGCGCAATCACTTCTTCCTTCACCAGGAAAAGATTCAGGCTGGAGGAGGTCTGGTAACCGCCCTGGGTGGAAACAAGCCCGGTTTTTACCGCATTCTGCGCCGTATCCTGAAAACGGGCCTGCATGAATTTCAGCAAGGTGAACAGCCGGGAATTGAGTTCATCCACACCTTGATACTGCCGCTGCATCACGGTGGTTGGATAATGTATTTCTATTTCCTGTTTGAATTGCATGCGCTGCGTTTCACAAAGTGGATACGGGCAGCGTGCACCACCGCGCCGTGCCCGTCAAAGATCCCTGGCAATTCGAAAGCCCGTGCGTGAATCGCGGTATTCGGGCTTGGCAAACAAACGGTAAGGAATTCGGGTATTTTCCGGTGAACTGGCCCAATAGCCACCCCGAATCACGCGATCACTGCAACCTGGATTGATCCAGGCGCTGCCGTCCAGCGGTGCGCGCACATAGGAATCATGCCAGCAGTCACGTACCCATTCAGCCACATTGCCGCCAATGTCATACAGCCCAAAAGGGTTGGGCTTGAAGCTCTTCACCGGCGCAGGACCCCAATACTTGTCGGCATAGTTACTGAATGCCACTGACCAGCGGCGCCGGGCACGTGAACTGTCACCATCACCGGTCAGGTTTTCCACCAACTGCGAAGGGCTGCCGTTGCCCCACCAATACCTGGTGCTGGCTCCGCCACGCAGGGCATATTCAAATTCAGCTTCGGAGGGAAGCCGGTAAGACTTGCCGGTACCCTGTGCCAGCCAATTCACATAGGCATTGGCATCATTCCAGGATACATGTATCACCGGGTCATTGGGGTTGGCCAGGTTGCCCTCGTAATCCATTTCCCAGGTCACGCCTTTCTTCTCCATCAAACGCCCGGAGTATTGATCGTACACTGTGGATGACCCAAAACGCTCCGCATCGGTGCGGCGCCCCGAGCGTTGCACAAATATGCGGAACTCACCTACGGACACTTCGCGCTGGCCAATGGCAAAACCACGGCGAAAGGTGACCCGGTGTTGTGGAATCTCATTCTCAACTCGTCCCGGATCGAATTCCGTTGAACCCATCATGAAACTGCCGGCCAGAACGACCACTGATTCAGGCGCCCAGATCCCGCCTTTCATGAAATGATCGCGAATGATCTGCCCGGGTTTGAAGCCGCCGTACATGCGCGCTTCTTCCAGACGCCGGCGAAGCGCATTTACACGTTCGTCCTGCCCGCCCAAGGCCACGAGGTTGATCAGGAATCGCTCGGCGGACTCAAACTGGCCATCATCCATGGCTTTGACGGCGGATTCTTCCAGTACACCCGCCCGATCCTTTTTGATCTGCTCGACTTTCTCACGAGCCTGGTCTACCCGCTGCCTGTCGAGCCACACCAGTTCAGCATCCTCCAGCGAGCGTTCCGCAGAATCAAAATCCTGGGCCGTGGCCTGCTCCAGTGCTCGCGCGATAATGTATTCCTGAACTGCTATCAGGCCTTCCTGGGCTTCAATGTTTTCCGGTGCGCTGTCGAGTACCTGGCGGTAGAAAAACCAGGCGCTGTTGTTTTCCGGTTGGTCGAGCCGCCCTTCCTGCATGGCTTTTCTGGCGGCGGCAAGCTGGCCTTCCACCTTCCCCAGGTCAGCCAGGCGCTGCATTGAATTGGCCAGGCCGGGATGGTCGGGGTTTACTGCATTGACGACTGCCAGCATGGCCTCAGCGTTGGCGCGTTCATTGTTGTCGATTGCGGCATTGGTTTGGCTGATGACCTGGTCCAGCAGGATGTTGAGCCGACGCTGGGTAACCGCATCACCCGGGTTATTGGCCAGCTGCGTCAGCAAATCCTGCAGTTGTTGCTGTTGCCTCTCATCCGGCAGGCGAATGTCCGCAGCCAGCTGACCGGGCGCCTTGGGCACGGATAATTCCAGTTCAAACTCGTTTTCCCCGACCACATCGCCCAGACGCCTGACACGGCGATCTTCAACTGGGGCTTCAGGCGTTACTTCCGATTCAGGTACTTCAGTTGATTCATTCGGCTGGTCGCCCAGGTTGGCTTCCTGGGCCGTCAGGTTCGGAGCAGCGCACAACCATACCAGCACTGTTGGAACAAGCAGGAATTTGAGAATTGACATCTGACTCAAGTGGCACATCTTTGTCCCGTCGGTAGCCCAAACAGCAGAGTGCATGCAATGTCCCTTGCCTGTAACATTCGCACTGCGGCGATTCCCGGTACACGCAGATTGCCAATCGGTGAAGTGGCCACCTTACCCCAGAACAGTGGTTACGACAAGCGGAACTCCTGCTTCACAATCTTGTTAACAAACAATATTCATCAACCTTTTCGAAAGGTATTTTCTAATATTTCCAATGGCAAATTCGAACGAAATTCAAACCGCATTGCGGGCAGCCCAGGCCCCCTGCCTGCTCGAAACCGACCAGCAGCTGGAGATCGCCACGAAGGAATGGAACAAGGCCCAGGTGCTGGGCCTTGACACCGAGTTCGTGCGCGAACGCACCTTTCGGGCGGAACTGGGATTGGTCCAGGTTTCCGATGGCGAACGGGCCTGGTTGGTGGATGTCGTGAAAATCAACCAGCTCGACAGCCTGAAAGCCATGTTCGTCAATCCGGATATCCTGAAAGTGTTTCACAGTTCTTCCGAAGACTTTGAAGCGTTGTGGTACACACTGGGCGTTTCCCCCCAACCTGTGGCAGATACACAGATCGCCTGCGCCATGGCTGGACAGCCGCTGCAGATGAGTTACCACAGCGCAATCAAATGGCTGACGGGACTCGAAATTGATAAAGACCAGACCCGCTCCAATTGGCTGCGCCGGCCGCTGACTGATAAGCAACTGCATTACGCTGCAACCGATGTGGTTTTTCTGCCCATGTTGCTCACGGAAGTGCGTCACACCCTGCAGCAGCAAGGCAAATGGCCGTGGCTGGAAGAAGATGTGCAGCGAGCGATCGCTCTAAGCAGGGAAAGCCTGGATCCGGACCGGGCTTACCTGAGGCTGGGCGCCGCCTCCAACCTTGAACAACCACAACTCCGGGTTCTGAGGGAACTGGCAGCCTGGCGTGAAGAACAGGCTGCCCGGCGTAACCTTGCGAGGGGCTTTGTCATCACGGATGCAGAATTGCTGCAGATCGCCAGGAATATGCCCGGCAACGCAGTTGCGCTTTCTGCCCTGGAAGGGCTGCATGAACGCAGCGTGCAAAAATATCAGACTGACTTGCTCGCGGCCGTGCAACGGGGCCTGGCGTCGGAGGTCAAAGCCAGCGCCGTACAGCCGCTGGATAAACAGCAGAAAAAACTTGTCAATGACATGCGCGACCTGGTGCAGCAGGAGGCCAGCGCCCACGGAGTTGATCCTGCACTGTTAGCCTCACGCAAAGTGCTGGAATCGCTGTTGAGAGCGGTGGAAAACGGCGAAGACATACCCGGAAGGCTGACAGGATGGCGGTTTTCAGTGATTACGGAAAAACTTCTGGCATTGCTGGCTGCCAGCCGCTAATCCGGTCCTGGGGGAAGGATATTAAATGGCCAATTCGAACCGATAACGCTAAACTCTCAGCGGACTCAGGATGCCCCGGTAGCTCAGTGGATAGAGCATCCGCCTCCTAAGCGGAAGGTCGCAGGTTCGATTCCTGCCCGGGGTGCCAAGAGCCCAGTAGTTGGATTCGTATGTTCCCACTATTTAATTGGGCTAGCAAAAGCGATCTTGTCTTCAAAATAATAAAGCCCGATTCCTGCGCTTAATAAATCCGGAGCGAAACTATCAGCTTCCCAATTCTCAACTTCGTCTTTAGCTTCCTTTTCCATTTGGAATAGCAATTTGCGCATTGCCGCACGAAATCTAATTAATTTTTCTTGTGGCAGACGAAATGTCCACACTTGCCTTTGAAACAAACGATTTTCAACACTCGCTTCAACATTATGTTCAATAGTGGAAATTAGATTTGAAACCGCAGAAAAAGCAGCGTTTACCATATTGGGTTCATCATTTGAAAGGTAGGGTGAATAATAGTCAACCAGCAATGTAAGGGTCCTTTTTTTCTTGTCCATCTTTACGCTTTTTGTAGCGACGAGTGTATGAATTAACGACTGAATCGTTAAGCCTCGTGCACTAAAAGTTGATCTAACGAGTTTTTCAAAGTCTGACGAATCACTACCAAAACTGAGTGTTCTGGCGTTTTGGTTATTTGCTTTAGGCGCACTCTTAACCATAGCCGACCAAGCTTCAACTATCGCACTTTCAGGCGTCAGGTCCCTTAACAAGAGTTGCTGGAACTCACCTGAGCTGACTTCAATTTTTTCTCGAATGCTTGACACTGCGCGCGTATCTAGTCCTGTCAACAAGGCCAATTTTGTTAACGGAATGTTTTTCCCAGAATGTTCACTAGACAATCGGAACTCTGATTCCTGAACATAAATGTAACTGATCATCTCCTGGAGCTTTACCAGGGAGATGCGGCCTACAAGAAATCGAATGAGTTTGCGAAAGACGTTTTCTACAGCACGGGTGAGAATGGTTACTTCCTGTAATTGAGCGTCCCTGGTGTCAGGCATGACAGCCTCCTATTCTTCCTACCCCCTGGTGGAAACTATTGATGAGAGGCGGCTCTGGTGGTTTAGGACTGAAAAAGCAAAAAAAGCGAGGTCTGGGCCTTATCAAAGCCCAGACCTCACCCCCCGCAGGGTTCATCAGAAACTGTCCGCGCATGCCCGGTTTCCCCCTTTTAGGTACCGGGCAATCAGTTCTCTGATTAACCCTTGCTCCCCTCACAACCCTACATTGCCGCCTTAGTGACAATATTGTTCCTGTTTGCCATATTTGTCAATATTTGATTTGAATATTTTTCAAAAAAATCTAACATCGAGCAAAATTCCTACAAATTGCCGGCTCAGGTACGGGCGAACGAGATGACTTTGAACCGAAAACGCAGGACAAATCGGAACAAGGCAAGCAGCAGCCAAAGAAAAACCAGCGGCAGGATGCCCGTTTGCAGTATGAATACAACGCTTAGCTGAACCAGGTGCTCAATCAACCGGGCCGTTTTCTGCTGGACCGCATCGACCTTCTGCTCCAGATCCAGCGTACGCCGGGCCCCATCAATAACCTGCCCCAAAAAGGACTTCGACTCACTCTCGGCACCCGTACTGCCAGGAGCAGAATTTCCGTGTGCACCAGAGTCCATACTTTCAAGTGCCTGACCAGCAGCCTGCAGTTCCTGAGTGCTGGCGAGGTACCGGGATTCAAGAAAGAGCGCATATACCGCCTCGTTCGCAATCAATGCGAGCGGAACGGCAAATCGAATGAAAACCATGGCAATCAACAGGTAGAGAACAGTCTGTTCAAACACACGCGGCGGCTGCGAACGCTTTCGGTGGCGCCACAAACGAAGCATCAACCACAGCAAGGAAAGCGCGATCACAAGAACCCGCACGCCCCACCACTGGCCAACATCAAGCATCACCTGTTGAATACCAAGCGAAATGGTAGCTCCCAGCATGATCCAGGAAAATCGCTCCACCAGATCATTCACCGGGTCCAGGATCTCACCGGGCGTCAAGGTAACGCCAACGCCCGCTGGCTGCAGGGCAATCTCGGTGCCCTGGATCGCGGAAATTACGCCGTTCAATGTCCTGGCCAGGGCAAAGCTGATCAGGGCGCGTTGGAACAGTGAATCCAGATCAACCTCGGCATAGCCATCCACCACCTTCAAGCTGGAGAGTACGACGGTTCCGGCCAATGCGACGATCAGAAAAATTTCGCGAAAGGTAAATTTTGAAACCGTGCCGGACGTCGATTCGGCTGCCGGATGGCCAGTCATCGCAGAGTTGCCTTCGACACAGCCCACATAACGGGCTACTCAACAACGCTGGCCTTGACCAGTATCACCGGCTGGACTGGCACATCGGTTGCATCCAACCTGTCGCTGTACGAGGTTTTTACAGCACCAATGGCCTCCACGACATCCTGACCTGAAATCACAGTGCCAAATACGGCATATCCCCAGCTGCGCGCATTGGGATCCAGGGAGGAGTTGGCGGCCAGGTTCACATAAAACTGGCTGGTAGCGGAATGCGGATCATCAAACCGCGCCATGGCTACCGACATTGGCAAATTCTGCAAACCATTGCCTGATTCATTATAAATGGGCGGTTGAAGCGGCTTTTCTTCAAAATCAGGGGTGTAACCGCCTCCCTGGACAACAAACCCGGGCATGACGCGGTGAAAAACCGTATTGTCGTAATGTCCGCTGATCACATAATGCAGGAAATTATTGGCAGTGATGGGCGCACGCATGCGATTGAGCTCAATCACAAACTCCCCCATCGACGTTTCGATGCGCACGGACGGAAACATGTTGTCGGGAAGCACTTCTTTCATGGCGCAGGGACATTCAGCGGCAGCAGCCTGGCCAAATGCAAACATCAATGTCAACATGACAACAGCTTGCTGCAAGTTGCGCATGAACTTCATGGATCGAAACAGCATGACTTTCTCCTGGCTTGAACACACTTGGATATCATAAACCTTGCCCGTGAACAATTTTCGCTTGATATTCACAAGCCTGCTCGTGGCCTATCTGCTTATCGTTGCTGGATCTTCAGTTCTGCAAATGGCACGTGGCACGAGTCCATTTTTATCTTGGCTGGGGATGTTCCTGGCTGCAATATCACCTTTGGGCTTTATCGTTCTCCAACGATATCCGGCCAGGCAAACGCAGGTACCGGAGCCACTTGCTTTCAGCGCCATCTGCGGGCTGGGCCTCGCCATTACGATTAGCGCAAGCTGGAAACACGGCGAAGTTGCCGGTAATGCTCACTTGTGGGCCGGCGCCTGCCTGGTGCTGTGGTTTCTGTATGTGCGATGGTTTGTAAGGAGGTAAGTTCCAAGCCGCGGGTTCTTCAAAGCAATTCAGTCTTCCAGCCTGGGTTTTGGCAACCGACCTGCCTTGCGAAGGGCATCGCGCAGCAGGAATTCGACTTGCGCGTTGATGCTGCGCAAGTCGTCATCCGCCCAACGCTTCAGTGCTGCCCAGGTATCTTCATCGATACGCAGGGGGAATGGCTTTTTCTTGGACATCAAATTTCAGAAGGCGAGTCCGGTGCTACCCGACTCAGTAAAGGCTGCCCGCGTTAACCACCGGCCGGGCGTTTTCTTCGCCACACAGCACTACCAGGAGGTTGCTGACCATGTTGGCCTTGCGCTCGTCGTCCAGGTTCACGACTCCCTGGGATTGCAGTTCATCAAGGGCCATTTTGACCATGCCCACAGCACCGTCGACAATCTGCCGCCGGGCCGAAACGATTGCCTGCGCCTGCTGCCGTTTCAACATCGCACTCGCAATCTCCTGGGCGTAAGCGAGGTGGCTGATACGCGCCTCGATAACCTCTACTCCAGCCTTGTCCAAACGGTCCTGCACTTCGTCGCGCAACTTTTCGGCTATGGCCTGCGGATCACTGCGCAAGGCAATTTCACCTTCCGCATGGGATTCATAGGGAAAACTGGTGGCCAGGTTACGCAGCGCCGCTTCTGATTGGATATGCACGAAGCTCTCGTAATCATCCACTTCAAAAGTGGCTTCGGCTGAATCCACTACTTTCCATACCACCACTGCAGCGATATCAATCGGGTTGCCTGAGCTGTCATTGACCTTGAGAACTTCGCTCTCAAAGTTCCTCACTCGCAGGGATACCCGGTTCTTCGAAAAAAACGGGTTGGCCCAGCGCAATCCGGTAACCCGGACACTCCCGACATAGGTTCCGAACAATTGCAGAACTGCAGCCTGGTTGGGGTGAACCATGAAGAATCCCTTGAAGCAGATCAGCACTACCAGCAGGGCCAGGATGCTGGTTACGGCTAATGTGGTGTTGTCAAGTTGCGCACCCCTTATGAAAAGGAAGCCAAACAGCAGCGTCAACACAGGAAGAACCACCAGCATCAGGTATCCAGAGCTATACCGGCAAAGCTGAAGGCGCCCATGCCGCCTTTGAAACGCAGTTTGTCACTGAG
>CAYYCX010000113.1:0-13248 GCA_964470455.1 uncultured Wenzhouxiangellaceae bacterium | reverse complement strand
TCCACGGTGCCCATCTCGCGCATGTACATGCGCACCGGGTCGGTGGTGCGGCCGATTTCGGTTTCCACCGCGGCCAGCGCCGCAGCGGCTTCTTCAGCGGCGGTTTCGTCGTCGCTGTCGGTGGTGGCTTCGTCGTTGAGGATGATGTCATCGGTGTCCGGTGCTTCTTCATGCACCTGGATACCCATGTCATTGATCATGTTGACGATGTCTTCAATTTGCTCCGGATCGACGATATCGTCAGGCAGGTGGTCGTTGACCTGGGCATAGGTCAGAAAACCCTGCTCCTTGCCTTGCGTAATCAGGTCTTTCAGTTGCGATTGCTGATTCTGATTCATTGCGGATTCTGTGGTCATTTACATATCGTCGCGAAAGCTGTTGCGGCCTGCGCCGCCAAAATTCCGGGCAATTTACCGTGGCAAACCGGACCGGGCCTGTTTCAATTCCTGCTTTTTGTGCAGTAATCCCGACCAGCGCTGGTATTCATCAGGGCTCATATCCGTGATGCTGGAGGGCATATTCTGGATCTGTATCTCAGTCCATTCTAGTTCAAGATTGGTCAACGCATCCCTGAATTCCTGGGCCAGGTCTTCAGGCTTCCCTTGCATGTTCCACGTTGCCAGTAATTTCAAGTGTTTTTGAGCCGGGTGGTCACGCCAAAGTTCCAGTAACTGCGCCGTGCTCATATTGGGACGTTTGGCGCAGAAGTCAATGAGTTCACGCAAAATTTCCATGCCCTGAAGCTCGCAACCGGGCAGGAATGGAGCCTGTTCCAAACCGCTTGCCAGGCCCGGGTTCTGCACCAGGTGCGCCATGGCCAGGCGTATCGGCGTGCGCTGCTGGGCCGGCGGGGCGGAGCGTGCCCGGTTCACGGGCGTGGCCACATTGGCCGGCCTGGGCATTTCCAGCGAATGACGCGCCAGCTGCTCCAGCCGTTCCAGCATCATGTCGCGATAAACGCCTTCCGGAATTTTCAGCAGGCCTGGCCTGGCCAACTCCACCAGCCGCGCACGGCCGTCGATCGAATTCATGTCCACCTGTTCGGTGAAGTGCCGGAAATAGAACTCCGACAGCGGTTGTGCTTCGCCCAGCAGCCGGTTGAACTCGCCCTTGCCGTGCTTGCGCACCATGCTGTCCGGATCCTCCCCTTCGGGCAGGAACAGGAAACGCGCCTGGCGGCCCTCTTTCAGCCGCGGCAGCGTGGATTCCACCGCGCGCCAGGCCGCCTGCCGGCCGGCACGGTCGCCGTCAAAGCAGTAAACCACTTCATCCGTGGCCCGGAACACCAGCTCCACCTGGTCGCCGGTCACCGCGGTTCCCAGGGTGGCCACGGTATTGGGAAAACCAAACTGGGCCAGCGCCACCACATCCATATAACCTTCCACCACGATGATGCGCTCCAACCTGCCGCTGGCCTTGCGCGCCAGGTACAGGCCATACAACTCGCGGCCTTTGTGGAACAGCTCGGTTTCCGGCGAGTTCAGGTACTTGGGCCCATCGTCATCACCCAAAGCCCGTCCGCCGAACCCGATCACCCGGCCACGGCGATCGTGGATGGGGAACATGATGCGGTGGCGGAACTTGTCGTACGCACCGTTCTTGCCTTCGCTCAACAAGCCGCCGCGCTGCAGGAGGGCCAGCTTCTCGGCCGTTCCCCCCAGCTTGTCCATCAGGTTTTTCCAGCCTGCCGGCGCGAAACCGATGCCATACTCCCTGGTGACCTCGCCGGACAGACCGCGCTGTTTCAGGTAGGCGATGGCCTCTTCGCTTTCCCGCAACTGTTCCTGGTACCAGCGGGCGGCGGCTTCCATGGCGTCCAGCAGGCCATCACTGGCTTTGCGTGGCGCGGTGGTATCGCGCGGCACCGTCATGCCCTGCTGGCGCGCCAGCTCTTCCACGGCATCGACGAATTCGAGGCCTTCGTAATTCATCAGGAAGCCGATGGCGGTGCCGTGGGCGCCGCAACCAAAGCAATGGTAAAACTGTTTCTGCGGGCTGACCGTGAACGACGGCGTTTTCTCGTCGTGGAACGGGCAGCAGGCCTGGAATTCACGGCCATTGCGCTTCAGCGGAATGTGGCGTTCAATCAGCTCGACGATGTCGGCGCGGCCCAGCAATTCCTCGATGAAGGAATCCGGAATCAGGCCGCCCATGGCCCCGGTCCGCCCAAAAAAGTGAGCTGGGGAATGGACTGCTGCCTACAGCCCGGCATGTTCAGGAACCCAATTGGCTCTTGACGGCCTGGCTCACCAGTTTCATGTCCGCGCGGCCCTGCACATGGGGGCGTAGCACGTTCATCACGCTGCCCATGTCGCGCATGCTGCTGGCGCCGGATTCGGCGATGGCAGCCTTGATCAATGCTTCCAGTTCCGTTTCAGAGAGCGGCTCGGGCATGAAGGACTGGATGACTTCAAGCTCCATTTTTTCCTGGGCCGCCAGGTCTTCGCGGGCAGCTTTCTCATACTGCTCCAGCGATTCGCGGCGCTGTTTGACCATCTTGTCCAGCACCAGCAGCACCTGCTCGTCATCGAGCTCGATGCGTTCATCCACTTCACGCTGCTTGATGGCGGCGGACACCAGGCGCAATACGGCCAGGCGATCTTTGTCGCGCGCCCGCATGGCGTTTTTGACTTCTTCCTGGATGCGGTCTTTCAGTGACATGAACCTTCCCCTCGCCTGGCCCTTTTGATGGCCTTACTTCGGACAATCTCAAGCCGGGCGTTGATCGCTGGCCTGGAATACGGGCCAGGAATACAGACCAGAAACCCGGGCCAAGTACAGAGGCCAAGAGTTTTGGCCAGGAGTCTTGGCCAGGAATATTGGCCAGCAATTTTGGCCGGATCAAGCGGCCGGAAAGACCGCCAGGCCAGGGAGCCCCAGCACAGCTCCCCGGTACAGGCCCTCAGATTCGGGCCTCAGATACAGATGTTCAGTACAGACGAGTGCGCCGAACGGCGTCCCGGGACATGCGGCGCAGGTTGCGCTTCACAGCAGCGGCGGCTTTGCGCTTACGCTCCTGGGTCGGTTTTTCATAGAATTCGCGACGGCGGGTTTCAGCCAGCACGCCTGCTTTTTCGCAGGAGCGCTTGAAACGGCGCAGCGCGTATTCAAATGGTTCGTTTTCCCGGATTTTCACACTTGGCATCTACTTTACTCTTACTCTTTGGGGCCTTTATACAGGCTGCTCAAAACGGAGCCGGGCATTCTAGCAAGCCTTGCAGGCTTCATGCAACGACTACAGCGCCTCCGCGACGCAAATCAGCCGCTCCCGCAAAGCGGCTTCCGGGTTGAGCCTGCACCGTGTGAACCCCGCCAAAAAACAGGTTGGGCGCCGGCCACGGGTGGATTTCCAGCAATCCCGGGCCTGCCTGGGCCGCCAGCCGGTCCACCACGGCGGGCTCGAAACCGGGCTCCAGCGACAGCTTGTAACCCTCGAGGTGAAGCCGCGGCGCGCTGATGGCCTGCTGCAACGGCAGGTGGAAATGCAGCGTGTTGACCAATGCCTGCAGGATGGCGCTGCGAATGCGGTTGGAGCCACCGGTGCCCAATGCCAGGCGTGACCCATCCGCGCCCAGGACCACCGTTGGCGACATCATCGAAGCCAGGCGGCGATTGGTCCGCCACCGGTGAAAGCCGCCGCGGTTCAAATCCTCCTCGCCCAGCATGTTGTTCAGCAGGATGCCGGTTCCAGGCAGCACGTAAGCGCTCCCTTCACCATTGGAAGCCGTAAGGCTGGCCATGTTGCCTTCGTGGTCAGCCACGCTGATATGCGTGGTGCCGCGGCTGAACAGGCGGTGCAGGCCCAGGTCCTCGAGCCATGCCTGCATTACCTCCTCACCCAGGAGTTCCGCCATGCGGGCTTCATCCGCGCTGTCGCCCAGGCCGTGCCGGTCGCGCGCCAGCGTGGCGGCCCGCATGGCGGCCAGCAGAGGCTCAAGGTGTTCAATACTCCCCCAGTCACAGTCCGGCTTGAGCGTGCGCTGCAGCAGCTTGAGCGCGAATGCGATCAGGCCTCCGCCCGGCGACGGCGGCGGATTGGTCAGGCAGCGGGCGCCGGCGAATTCGAACTGCAATGGCTGGCGCACTTCCGTGCGGTACTGGAGCAGGTCCTGCTGCTGCAGATAGCCGCCATCACGGCTGTCGTCCAGCAACTGCCTGCCCCAGTCTCCGCCATACAGCAATCCGGGGCCCTCACGCAGCAAGTGCTCCAGGGCCCGGGCGAAATCCGGGTTGCGGTACGTTTCTCCCTTGCGGATCAATTCCCCGGGAGCAGAAGGAGATTCAAACAGCTCAAATGCCCCGGCCGTGGCGCGCAGGATGGGCTCCAGGATTCGCACCGTGTATTCCTGCATGGCGTTGAGCGCCACTCCGTTCCGGGCCAGTTCGATGGCCGGTTGCAGTACTTCACGCAGTGGCAGGCGGCCCAGTTCCCGATGAACTGTAAACAGGCCCGAAACCACACCCGGCACCGCGATCGATCCCATGCCAATGTGGAATTCCTGCCGGTCGGCGCCGAAATCGGCCCAGATGGGATAAAAATCGAGCTCGTTCTCCGGTCGCTTCCGTGCGGGCGTCTGGCAGAAGAAATCAAACACCAGGGGCGGGCCTTCAGCCGGGGCCGCCAGCAGGAAGCCCCCGCCGCCCAGGCTGACCAGCAGCGGTTCGGCCACGCAGGCAGCGCAGAGAGCTGCAACCACGGCATCACAGGCGTTGCCGCCCGCGCGCAGGATTTCGGCCCCTGCGTGGGAGGTTTCCGGGTGGCCGGAAGCAACAATGCCTTTGGCGGTTGTCAATGTCGCAACCCTCTCTGGGATATTTGGAGTCAGTAATGAAATCGCAGCTGAGCAAAAAGCAATGAATCTTCTGTCACCCGGTAGACAGTTCTGTGTTCGTCATTAAAGCGCCTTGACCAATTGCGTCCATTGGTGTCTCCAGTTGTACGTGTACTTGTACAAGTATGGAACATAACCGTCTGGCCAAAAAATAGGTGTTGAGTTGAGGTTTGGCGGTATCAGGGCTCAGTCTGGCTGGAGCATTTGGTTGCTGGTAAGGCAAAATAGCCGCGATTGCTCCAGGATATTTCCTGGGTTTTGAGTTTCAAGGCTTTTCTACAGCACGTTTCCGCGGAAACTCGGAATAGCCTTCGTAGACCGCCGTAATCCCAACGTCAACTGGGTAACACTTTGGGGGGAAGATCACTCTGACCCGAAATATTGAGTGGGTGTCCACGAAATACCCTTCCGGGTTTTTGGTTTGTGGGTGTCCATGTAATTTTTGGTTTGTGGGTGTCCATGTAATTACACGGTGTTTTTCACCTGGCTCAGGCGTTTGCTGGTGGCGTCGTACACATAGGTGTGGTTGCGGGTGTAGTTGCCACCGGTCACATTCACGGTCAGTAGGTTGTCGAGTTGGTCGTAGCTGTAGCTGGCGGTGTTGAATACGGCTGTGGGTGAGGTGGTTTGGGTCAGGCGGTCCAGGCCGTCGTAGGTCATGCCTCGGGTTTGCTTGGCGGTGGCGGTCTGGTCGGTGATGGTGGTGACATTGCCCACCCCGTCATAGGCGTATTGCAAATCCAGCCTTCGGTTGGCCGAAGCACAGGTGCCGCTGAGGGTGCAATCGGTGCTACGCAGCGGCAGGCCACGGGTGTTCTGCGTGAGCGTATGCACCACCCCATTGCCGTAGTTGAACTGCTTGATGCGCCGTTGGGGAAGTAGGTTACCCCAGTGGCGTACCTCCCTGCCTGGGTGGGCTGGCCCAGGGCGTTGGGGGTATAGCTCACGGCCAGGCCGGAAGGATACGTCAGCGTGCGTTTTTACTCTGACCCGAAATATTCCTGTGAAATATGTGAGAGTGATGTCCAGATCATTGCCAGCATCGGAGCCCCGGGTCAAGGATAAATCAGTCGAACTGGCAAACGATATGATGGAGATAGTTGCAGGACGATCAGAACCGCCTATACTGAAACTGACTCCAGTTTCCGAGTCGGAATATATTTCTATATGGAGTAACTCATCACGGTTTTTGGTTTTACTCATGGAGGAGTTAGAAATGACCAAATGGATCCAGAATTTAACAATTTTGCTCATCGTTCTTTATTCCAGCCAGGCTTTTGCTGGTTACAAAATGAGCGAGTACATGGAAGGTGACCTACCATTCACCAAGTGGTTTGGCACAACAACAGCAACATTGAGAACTCGTTCGTACACGCAACACAACCCAACATATCTGGGATATTTAAACGCAAACTGGGACATGCAAGAATTGACTGGTCCGAACGGCGGGCCAGACGAAGATGGCAATTGGGTGGGCATTCCGTTCAAGCATCTTAATACCTGGCATATGAAGACTTTCACTGACGGAACGGTCAAGGAAGTTGGGGATACGTTCATTTCACAGGGTTGCACAATAAAATATTCCACCGGCAAGGAAATCTTGTGGGGAACCGGGAATATGAATATTGGACAACTCTATGATAATCAATTGCATCACACTGGTTGTTGGCAAAACTGGGGTTGGGTCGATATGAGAATTGTTGCACACTACCCAACCTTTGTAATTCCGGCAGTAAGCCATGGGACTTGGTCATGCCCAGCCACAACATTTGAAGATGTGATCGAAATTGAACATACCCAATGGTTTTGTGAAAACAGCAACTGCAGCAGTCAAGGGGAAAATAGGTTTCGTTATCTATTTGCAAAGGGGTTCGGAGCCATTCAGCTCTGGAACAATCCGGGCGGACTAATTATTCGAGCCGTCTGCGACGAAAGTACATCTCAATGTCAGTGTGCAGCGAATGTTCTACCATGATCTAAGCTGCAAGTTGGTAGGCTTCAAAGTACAAGCCTACCGATCAAATAAACCCACTTGTCTCAAAAAATTAGTGCTATGCCATAAACAACCTTGGCATTCTCCTGTCAGGACTATGTGGCCGATTTGACCGGACCCCTACAACTACGCCAAATCGAGTTAGCATTCCGTTATGCCGCAACCATGCGATGACACGTTTCTGAGACGCCTGCTGGGCAGCATTTACCCGTACCTGCCAAAAAGAGTTGTAGCTAATCTCGCTCAATGGTGGCGGCGAGCGTCGCCCGAATCGGACTTCGAATTATTGGGACGTATGGCAGGCGTTTCGGCTCTGGTAATTGATGTCGGGGCCAATCGAGGGCACTCGGCGATTGCAGTGTTGCGCAAAACGGGGCGCATGAAAGTATTTTCGCTAGAACCCAATCCAGCGTTGAGATGGGCGCTGTTGGTGATCAAAATACTCCATCCGGTGAGATTCAGTTTCAGAATACTCGGTGCTGGTAACGAAAATTCACAACAGGTTTTGAATATTCCACTGTCCTCAGGTTGTGATCTCAGCACACAGGCTTCTTTGAGTCTGAAAGAGTTCGACAAATGGTGGGTCCGCGAAAGGCTGCGGGAATCCGGGCATGACAGAGAGTCTGACCGTCCTTTCAAGAAAATTAAAATTAGAGCAATTCCACTGGATTCGCTCGAATTGGCCCCCGATTTGATAAAAATAGATACTGAAGGGTGGGAGCGCCAGGTGCTGGAAGGTGCGCTGCAAACCCTTCGCCTTCACTTTCCTGCGATATTGATCGAAGTTAACGATACTGAATCATGGATGCCAATGTTAAAGGGGCTGGGCTATCGGTTTTACCGTTACGATACCAAGACTCAGCTCATGCAAGTATGCGACCCTCCAGAGGGTACACTGAACTTGTGGTGTCTTCATGAGGACCATAAAGGACCATTCGCGGACTTCCTTCATGGATTGTTGAAGCTGCCAGGAGTTTGTGATTCGGAATAGTTGCCCTTTTCTGGGGTATAGGTCGTTCGTTCACATCTTCACTCCATTATTGTTTCGGAGGTGGCGGAAAAATATTTACTTTGGGCCCCAAATACTATTGCAGGAAAGATGATCAATTCGCGATGTTTCATCCATTCACACTAAGAACTTTACTCAATCATGTTGAGAACGTCCAAATCGATAGATGCTCCTATTTTTGCAATTTTGGCAAGAAGCTCTCTTGGAAAATAAATCTCAGGAATGAAGTCGTATGCTCTAATACAGACTGAGAGAGAGGACTCACAATTACCTTTATTAGCAAGCAAATTCAAAATCTCATCGAGCGCATCTTCATACATTTTGAATTGCTCTAAAATGGTTTGGCCATCTCCAGCAGCCAGCACAATCTTTGAATCTTCGCCAACCGCCTTGATCGGTAGGGCGATACCGCGAATCGATTGCTCATTTATGTAAGACTTGCTCACATACAAGACTTGGGTGATGTTAAATGGGGTGCTCATTTTTTCTGTTCCAAGTCATTAACATTTATTCCTGTAGGTTCCCCAGGTCCGCTTCCGTCTTTGGGTTTCACGAAAATATCGCCCTTTTTATCTTTCGTGAATTCAACTTGTAAGTGCAACTCATCAAATTTGGTTGATGGGCAAGCTGCGGTACCATCGTGGCTTTCTCCCACCGACAAAAGTAGAAGGAGCATTGATGAGCTACACGCAGCTTACCCAAGAGGAACGATATCAAATTTACATCCTGAAGAAAGCCGAATATAGCCAGACTGAGATTGCTGAGCTGATGGAGCGCCATAAGTCGACCATTGGGCGAGAGTTGCGCCGCAACCAGGGACTAAGAGGCTACCGTCCAAAGCAGGCACATGCGCTGGCCTTGGCTCGTCGCGGTAACAAGGCTTCGACCCGTTTGGGTGGTGAGATCTGGCAGCAAATTGAAGCCCTGATTCGCCAGGAATGGAGCCCGGAACAGATTGTTGGGCGGCTCGCCATGGAACGGGGAGTGCTGATCAGCCATGAGTGGATTTATCAGTTCATCTATGCCGACAAACGCTCGGGCGGTGATTTGTATCGCCGTTTGCGCGGTCAGAAGAAACGCCGTAAACGCTATGGTATCTATGACCGGCGCGGCATTATTCCGAATCAGGTATCCATTGATGAACGGCCGAAGATTGTTTCATCCCGGCGTCGACTGGGTGACTGGGAGGGTAATCCCCCCATTCTTAGCCGGCTTTAGAAGTAGAGCTCAGGCCGCCATGGCCATCGTACTCATAACTTGAATTAACACTTGAATCAGGGGCGGCGTCCATATATGTCCAGATTTTCCTGGCTCAATCTGAGCACCAAATATTCAAGATAGCGGGTACAAGGACCCTACTTCCTCCAACTTCAATCACACGGATTTTCCTTCGCGGCATGGCTAATGTAATACGCCCCAAGATTCGCAGAAACCCCCATAAGGGGCCATCCAATCCGACACTTCAGATTGAATTCTAATCACAAGCTCATATGACAACTTGTCGAACAATTGAATCAAGACATAACCTTCACCGTGCTCAGAAGGCTCATACAACTTCACACTTGAGAAATTTCTCCTGAGAATTTCTAAAGCTTCAGAATTGGGGGGCCATTCATTGAAATCTACGTTGAAATCAATGAGGCATTGCGTACTAAAATCAAAACCGCTGGTCTCCATTCTCCGAAGAACATCACCATCCGCGTCGCTTGGCCAGTCCATTAACTTTTATCCCTCCAGATTCATTGCTTCGATTCGTCGTCTCGCATTTTTTTACCTGGTGATTCGATCTTATTGTAGTTGTCTGAATTCTTCGGTCCGCCATGTGAATCGAGTCGCTGAGACTCTTGCTTAAAGGCATCCCGAGTGTCTTTTGCCGACGTCCAATCCGTTGCAACATGCTTGTCGCCAGTTTCGCGTTCAACTCTCCGCCCTGACTCTTGAGAGCGTTCACGACTACCTTTGCCATCGTAAGTCTTTCCGCTTTCATGCGTATTCGTATAGGAGCCCGTTTGTCTCCCAGAAGTACCACGAGCTACCTCCGAGGCTTTATCAGCACCTTTGGCAGCATCTGCACCATGTGATGCCCCTCGAGCGGCTGCTCCCAATCCCGTTGCGCCCGGAATGAACAATCCCGCCGTATCCGCACCCAAAGCGGCCAAATTGGTGGCGTTTCCTCCTTCCGTGACAATCTTATAAACATCGTAGACGATGAACCCGACATCTAATAGTGTGTCGACAATTCGCCCATCCGGATCCGTGAACTTGTACGGATTGTTGTTCGCGTACCAATATCGGTTGAAGTTCTGCCCCGGTTTCTCATAAGCCGTGACCGGATCTACGGATAAGAACCGCCCAATCTGCGGATCATAATACCGCTGCTGCATGTACGTCATTCCCGTTGCGGCATCTTGCACATGGCCGGTGTAGCCGGGGCCGTCGAACAGGGGTTTGTTGACGATCTGCCCAAAAGGCTCGTATTCACTGGATTCGATGGTGGTTTTTGCGGTGTCGGTCACTGCAATCGGTGATCCCAAGGCATCGGTATGCTGGTACTTCAGGGTTTCGGTGCTGCTGGCGAGTGGGCGTTCCCGATAGGCCACCAGGCTGTTGCCGAGATAAATGTAATCAATGCGCTTGGATAGCTTGTTGTTCTCCTGGTACAGCAACTGCCCGGAGTTGGCGTACTGCGACAGGATGGCGCTGCTGCCAACCGTTGAGGCATACACCCTTCTGCCATGGCCGTCGTACTCATAACCGGTTTCCTGGCCGGTGGCGGCGCGCAGCCGGTTGCCGAGGTCAAACTGATAGCTCTGTGAGCCCTTGGTGGCCAGGTTGCCCTGTACGTCATAGGTGAGGTTGGCAACCACGGCTCCGCCCACGGTGTTCTTTACCTGGCTCAGGCGCTTGCTGGTGGCGTCATACACATAGGTGTGGTTGCGGGTGTAGTTGCCACCCGTCACATTCACGGTGAGCAGGTTATCCAGCTGGTCATAGCTGTAACTGGCGGTGTTGAATACGGCTGTGGGTGAGGTGGTCTGGGTCGGCCGGTCCAGGCCATCGTAGGTCATGCCACGGGTTTGTTTGGCGGTGGGGGTCTGGTCGGTGATGGTGGTGACATTGCCCACCCCGTCATAGGCGTACTGCAGGTCCAGCCGGCGGTTGGCGGAGGCGCAGGTGCCGCTGATTGTGCAATCGGTGCTGCGCAGCGGCATGCCTCGGGTGTTCTGCGTGAGCGTATGTACCACCCCATTGCCATAGTTGAACTGCTTGATGGCACCGTTCGGGAAGTACGTTACCCCGGTGGCATAGGTTCCTGCCTGGGTGGGCTGGCCCAGGGCGTTGGGGCTGTAGCTCACGGCCAGGCCGGAAGGATACGTCAGCGTGGCCAGGCTGGAGAGCTTTTACCCTTACAAAAAGGAACTCTGCTCGAAGTGACTTCAATTAGGTTGGTTCGAAGAATTGCAACACTGGATAATTCGCAATAGATTGCGCTAATTCTAGCGGAGAAACACCATAGTTATTTTTATGGCCTGGATCCGCACCCGCTATTAAAAGTAACTTGATTATTTCACCACGGCCGTTGGAACCAAATACAGCTTTGAACAGGGCTGTGTTTCCATGCTCGTCGGATATGTCTATGGTTGCACCTTTGGACACCAAAAGTGCAACCATTTCGGGCATGTAGTCTTGGGCAGCATAATGTAGTGCCGTATACCCTGTTTTGTCTTGCATGTTCGGATTTGAGCCATGACCAAGCAAGAATCTCGCTGCGTCGAGCTGTCCATGCAACGCAGCGTGCATTAGTGCTGTTCGACCGACTTTGTCAGCGGAATTTACAATATCGAATCCCTGCTGAAGATACTCTTGAAGTTGGTCCACATTACCAAGTGCACCAGCCTGAACAATGGCCTCGGCTTCAGTTCTCTTCATATCGACGGCTTCTATTTGAACTGGGATCTTCAAGCTGATACTTATCTGGGTCATTCATCTTATCGTTGAACTCCTTTTGGCTCATCCCTTTCGCCTCGGCGTTCGCCTTTTCAGTCCGAAATTCATGACCACGCTTATGTCCGAAGTCTGGTTTTCCTTCGATTACTTTACCAGTGTTAGGATCAATCGGCTTTCCATCAGCATTGCGTGGGGCCTTTGCATTAACCTCTTCTCTCACGCCCTTGCGAATGTAAGGGCGATGTAAGCCTTTTCTTCCTGCATCAAGAGCTCGCTTAAGATCCCGCACTCGCTCAACCGACTTCATCGGATTGATGGCACCTTTAGCTGCTTCTACAATTGCTTCGCCAGCGCTTACTTTTCCTGTAGTTGCGTATTGAATCCCGGCCTCAATCGCAACGTCGATAACAAACTTGATAACAAAATTGGCTACTCGGCCGTCAGGGTCACTGAACTTGTACGGATTGTTGTTGGCATACCAGTATCGGTTGAAATTCTGCCCCGGTTTCTCATAGGCCGTCACCGGATCAACGCTCAGGAACCGTCCGATTTGCGGATCATAATACCGCTGCTGCATGTACGTCATGCCGGTGGCGGCATCCTGCACATGGCCTGTATAGCCGGGGCCGTCGAACAGGGGTTTGTTCACCAGTTGGCCAAAGGGCTCGTATTCACTGGATTCGATGGTGGCTTTGGCTGAGTCTGTTACGGCTATGGGAGAGCCCAACGCATCAGTGTGCTGGTACTTCAAGGTTTCAGTACTGCTGGCGAGCGGCCGTTCCCGATAAGCCACCAGGCTGTTGCCGAGGTAAATGTAATCAATGCGCTTGGATAGCTTGTTGTTCTCCTGGTACAGCAATTGCCCTGAGTTGGCGTACTGCGAAAGGATGGCGCTGCTACCTACCGTGAGTGCATATACCCTTCTGCCATGGCCGTCGTACTCGTAGCCGGCTTCCTGGCCGGTGGCGGCGCGTAGCCGGTTACCCAGGTCAAACTGATAGCTCTGTGATCCCTTGGTGGCCAGGTTGCCCTGCACATCATAGGTAAGGTTGGCAACAACGGCTCCGCCCACGGTGTTTTTCACCTGGCTCAGGCGCTTGCTGGTGGCGTCGTACACATAGGTGTGGTTGCGGGTGTAGTTGCCACCGGTCACATTGACAGTCAGCAGGTTATCCAGCTGGTCGTAGTTGTAGCTGGCGGTGTTGAATACGGCTGTGGGTGAGGTGGTCTGGGTCAGGCGGTCCAGGCCATCGTAGGTCATGCCGCGGGTTTGTTTGGCGGTGGCGGTCTGGTCGGTGATGCTGGTGACATTGCCCACCCCGTCATAGGCGTACTGCAGGTCCAGCCGGCGGTTGGCCGAGGCGCAGGTGCCGCTGAGGGTGCAATCGGTGCTGCGCAGCGGCAGGCCGCGGGTGTTCTGCGTGAGCGTATGCACCACCCCATTGCCGTAGTTGAACTGCTTGATG
>CAYYCX010000112.1:0-13264 GCA_964470455.1 uncultured Wenzhouxiangellaceae bacterium | reverse complement strand
GCCCGTCTTCTCTGATAGCTAATCAGATTGGACTGCCGACATACAAGGAGCGAGCCATGCTCGCGATAGGGTCGGCAGCATGGCTGCCTCCCAAAGCACCCGAAGGGCGGCGGACTCGGGGACAGAAAGGGAGTCACCCACCTGGGGCCGGAATCGGAGTACACAGGGCCAAGTCCAGGACCGGAAGGCCTTGCCGGCATCGGGCCTGCTATAGGTGTCATGGGCCAAATGGATCCCGGCTCGAGGGCCGGGATGCCGTTGTCAGGAAGATCGGTTCGGGAATACCACTATTGCCCGGAACCACCGTATTGCTCGAACCACTTCCGGATATAGAGCTGGGTACGCAGCATGTTGCTCGGAATCGACGTGGTGCCGTGCCATTCACCCACAATCGGGATCAGCAGTGTCGGCACGCCGCGACGTTTCAGGGCCGCGTAGTAGGCCTCGGCCTGGGCCAGTGGCGTACGCAGGTCCTTGTCGCCCGTGATCAGCAGCGTCGGCGTCGTGACCTTGCCCACATGCATCAGCGGCGAATGTTCCAGCCACTTGGTGGGGTCTTCCCAGTACGGCGGTTCGAACTGGTCGTTGGCCCATCCGGCAACATCAGCGGTACCCGCCATCGAGATCCAGTCGGTGACCGGGCAAAGCGGCGCCGCAGCTGCGAAACGCGTCGTGTGGCCGATCACCCAGGTGGTCAAAGCGCCGCCACCACTGCAGCCCGTGATGTACAGACGGTCGGTGTCGATGTAGCCGCGCTCGATCACCGCGTCTACACCAGCCATCAGGTCCTCGAAGTCCATTCGACCGGGGTACTGCTGGTCGATAGCCTGGGTGAACTCCACGCCATAGCCCGTGCTGCCGCGTGGGTTGGTGTAGACCAGCACATAGTCGTGCGAGACAAACTCCTGGAAGCGGAAATCGAAGCCGACGTCGTACATCGCGTTCGGGCCGCCATGAATCTCCAGGATCAGCGGGTATTTCCGCGACGGATCGAAGCCGGGTGGCGTGACCACCCACCCCTGGATCCGCGTGCCGTCGGCGGATTCGTACCACAGCTCCTCGACCTTGCCGAGCCCAACGCCGGCAAGAATGTCGGCATTGACGTCGGTCAGAAGGCGCGTGCCGCCGTTGCGCAGGTCGATGCGCGCCAGGTTCAGCGTGGTGCTTGAATCGGTGTAGGTGCCTACGCCCGTGTTGGCGCTGAGCGAATCAAGGCGTACCACCTGCTGGCCCTTCGTGACCTGCTTCAGTTCCCCGTTCAGGCCCAGGTGATGCACATTGACGCTGCCCTCGCGGCCGAGATTCAGGTACAGGCCCCGGCCGTTCGCATCCCAGGCCATCGCCATGAAGGGGACGTCGAGGCCGTCCAGCAATACCTGTGCATTACTGCCGTCACTGTCCATGATCCGAACCTGCGCAGCCGGCCAGACCTTGTCGGTTGGCGGGCTGCCGAAAAACGCGATGCGGCGGCCGTCGGGCGAAATCCGCGCGCTGCCCCAGGAGCCCGGTTCGCTGTAGAGCGGGGTGATTTCGCCAGTGGCCACTGCCACGCGCTGCAGGCTGCTGTTAAAGGCAACCGTCTCGTCCTTGGCCCCGACATCGCCGGCGAATATCAGATGCGTGCCGTCTGGAGTCCATTCGAATGCACCGGCGCCCTCGATATCCATTCCGGAAAACCGCCGGCCGACATCCCAGTCACCCTCAGTGAGTTGCCGTGGCGTGCCGCCGGAGGCTGGAACGACGAACAGGTGGTTGTAGCCGGTTTTCAGGCCGACGCGGTCGGTGCGGTAATGCAGCTTGTCGAACACCGGTGGATCAGCAGTCCATTCGGCGCCATCCGGACGCGCTGGCAACTCGATGGCAAACGATGGCTTGCTCTTCACCTGCGCGCGGAATGCGATCGATTGGCCGTCTGGCGACCAGGCAAACTGGTTCGGCGCGTACTGGTCGTGGGTGATCTGGCTGGCGGCGCCTTCAGCGTCCATCCAGCGCACGAAGAGTTGCGCCCGTCCATCGGCTTCGCCGATGTAGGCGATGCGCCGGCCGTCCGGCGACCAGCGGGGCATCCCGCCCTTCACCAGGAAGCGGTTACGCGAGCCATCCGCGTCCATTTGCCAGATTTCGCTGGCCTTGCGGTCCTTGAATTTGTCGACGCGGATGCGGGTATAGAGAATGCGCTCGCCATCTGGGGAAATCTGCGCGTCAGCGACCTCTTCCCAATCAAGGTAGTCGTCGAGTTCCAGAGTGCGGGCCTGGGTACCTGCTGCCAGCAACAGCAGAGCAAGGGCAATTACAATCTGCGTGATTCTCGGCATGTGTATTCCTCCGGTGGTATCTGGGCCTATGAGCGGCCGAAACGCCCGCCCGACTCGGCAAGCTTCTGAAGCAACGGCGCCGGCTGCCAGTCCTGCGGGCGGCCCAGCGTGTCGCGGAATTCGCAGATTTTGTCGTAAACCGCCTTCGCGCCGACCGTGTCGGCATAGAACATCGGGCCGCCACGATGCGCGGGAAAGCCGTAGCCGTAGAGGTAAACCACATCGATGTCACTGGCACGCTGGGCAATGCCCTCATCCAGGATCCGCGCGCCCGTGTTGATCAATGGGTACATCAGTCGCTCGACGATCTCCTCATCGCTGAATTCCCGCTGCGCAACTCCCTGCCGTTCCGCTTCCGCGCGGATGATTCCATTCGCTTCCGGGTCTTCCAGGCGCGCACGGGTGGCCGGGTCGTATTGGTAAAAACCGGAGCCGGATTTCTGGCCCAGGCGGCCGGATTCAACCAGCGTGTCGACGATCTTGTAAGCCGGAAAATCGGGGGGTTCGGGCAGCGCGCGGCGGGCCTTGTAACCCACGTCCCAACCGGCGAGATCGCCTACGGCAATCGGCCCCATGGCCATGCCGAATCGCTCCATGGCGCCATCCACCTGCGCCGGCGTGGCGCCTTCCAGCAGCATCATCAGCGCCTGGCGGAAATAGCCTTCCAGCATGCGGTTGCCGATGAAGCCGTAACAGACACGCGAAACCACCGGCACCTTGCGGATTTTCACCGCCAGCTTCATCACCGTGGCCAGCACGTCGTCCGCAGTCTTTTCACCGCGCACCACTTCCAGCAGCTTCATCACATTGGCCGGGCTGAAAAAGTGCATGCCCAGCACGTCCTGCGGCCGGCCCGTGGCCGCGGCGATTTCATCGACGTTCTGGTAAGAAGTATTGGTGGCGAGAATCGCGCCGGACTTGCACACCTGGTCCAGTTGCCGGAACACGGTTTTCTTGATCTCCGGATCTTCGAATACCGCTTCGATCACCAGGTCGGCTTCAGCCAGGTCAGCGTAATTGGTGGTACCTGAAATCAGGCCCATGGCGCGCCCGGCCTGCTCGGCGGTGAAGCGGCCTTTCTTGACGGAGATGTCGTAGTTTTTCTGGCACACGCCGAGGCCCCGATCCAGCGCTTCCTGGTTCATTTCCAGCAGCGTTACCGGAATGCCGGCGTTGGCGAAGCTCATGGCGATGCCGCCACCCATGGTGCCGGCGCCGATGATGGCTACGGCGTTGATGGGCCGCAACGGGGTTTTCGGATCGAGATCGTCCACCCGCGCGGCTTCGCGCTCGGCGAAGAACACATGGCGCAGGCCTTTGGATTCGGGTGAGTCCATCAGCTTCCGGAACAGCTCGCGCTCGGTGGCGCTGCCTTCCTCGAAACTGGACATAGCGGCTTTCTCAACGCAATCGATGATGGCCTGGGGTGCCGGCAAACCACGGGTCTTTTTCAATACACCCGCGCGGTATTGCGCGAAGAAGTCGGCAGGCACGCCGGTAGTATCCACGTTCAAGTCCGAGGAGCGGCGTGGCGCTATGCCGTTGCCGGCCAGCTCATTGGCCCAGGAAATGGCCTCCTCCAATAGATCCCCTTCGGCTATGCGATCGATCAACCCAGCCTGCAATGCCTGCGGTGCTGCCAGCGGCTTGCCACCCACCATCAGGTCCAGCGCTGCCTGCACGCCGATCAGGCGCGGTGTGCGTTGCGTCCCGCCAGCGCCGGGCAGCAGGCCCAGGTTGACTTCGGGGAAGCCCACTTTGGCGTCCTTGCTGGCAATCCGGAAATGGCAGCCCAATGCAGTCTCAAGGCCACCGCCCAACGCCGTTCCGTGAATCGCCGCCACCACCGGCAGTTGGCTGGATTCGATGCGGTCCACCACTTGCGGCAACCACGGGTCCGCCGGTGGCTTGCCGAACTCGCGAATGTCGGCGCCGGCGCAGAAGGTGCGGCCGGCGCAATGCACTACCACGGCTTTGGCGCTGGTGGCTTCAGCCTGTTCAATCGCATCCATCAACCCGGCACGAACGGCGTGCGACAACGCGTTCACAGGTGGATTGTCGATGGTGATGACGGCGACCTCGCCGTGCAGTTGCATGGATACGGGCTGGCTCATGTTGGGCTCACTTCGGTATGGAAAATGTCAGCCTTGGATTATGCCACGAACGCCCGAAGAGTTTGGTCGGCAGCGTGGCAACCTCCTACACGGGGGCGAACACCATTTTTGTAGGAGCGAGCCATGCTCGCGACAGATTCACGGCTTGTTTGTAGGAGCGAGCCATGCTCGCGACAGATTCACGGCTTGTCGGCAGCGTGGCTGCCTCCTACGTGGGTGCAATATGCGGCTCCACCAGGCTTGCCATGACTTCGGCATGCGCTTCAGTGTCGTTGAGAGCCGGGATGTATTGCAACCGCTCGCCACCGGCCTCGACAAACAGCTCCGCATTCTGCATCGCGATCTCTTCCAGTGTTTCCAGGCAATCCACGGCGAATCCGGGGCATACCACCTGCACGGTTTTCACGCCCTGCTCCGCCAGATTCTCCAGCGTTTCATCGGTGTAGGGTTGCAGCCAGGGCTCGCGTCCCACGCGCGACTGGTAAGTCATGATCCATTCATCGTCTGCCAGGCCGGCCCTGGCGGCGATGGCCGCAACACTGTCGCGGCACTGTTGTTCATAAGGATCACCATTCTGCACGTAGCGCTGGGGAATGCCGTGCAGCGAAAACATCAACTTCTGCGCACCGCCATGCACGCGACGGAACTCGACGATGGACTCTGCCACAGCCGCCACCCACGGTGCATGCTGGTGATAGTCATCGATACGCACCTGCTCGGGTTGCCACTGCAGTTCTTTCAACGCTGCATCAACCGCATCAAAAACCGAAGAGGTGGTGGTGCCGGAAAATTGCGGATACAGGGGCACTACCACCAGCCTTTGCACCCCCTGTTGCCTGAACGCAGCCAGTGCCTTGGCAATCGAAGGCTCGCCGTAGCGCATGCCGGCTGCTACCACCGCCTGGTTCTTCAAGCGCTGCGAAAGCCTCTCCGCCAGGCGCAGGGTGAACAGCAGCAATGGCGAACCTTCCGGAGTCCACACCTTGCGATAGGCCGCGGCCGAACGTCGCGCCCTCAGGGGCACGATCACCAGCCACAGCAGCGGCAACCACAACCAGCGGGGCAGGTCCACCACCCGCGGGTCGCCCAGGAATTCGCGCAGAAAGCGTCCCACGGCACGCGGCTCGGGCTCGGCAGGAGTGCCGAGATTGGCCAGCAAAACGGCGCTGGCCGCTGCTTTTTCGACACTTTTTGAAGACTCGTCCATGCTGTTCTCGTTGTTGTTTATTCGCCACAAAACTGCTCACATGATGGCTTAAAACTTCAGCCGGCAACAGTCCCGCATGCCCACCTAGCCCGCGGACCCGCGTGATTATTGACCCATGGCAGGGATCGCGGCCGTGCCCAGGTTGCATACGCTGGCGGCAGCTTTCGCCGGGGATGTTGTGTATACACCACAGGGCGTTGAAAACACTGCTGAAACCAATAGTAACGCTTTGTTTTACATATTTTTTTCTGGTAGCATTACCCTCCCGTCGCGTTCCGGACCCGGCTGATTTTCAAGCCTCATGAAGCAAGTCATCAAAACAATAATAATTACCCTGCTGAGCACTGTCTCGGCATCGCTTGCTGCTGCCCCGGACGGTTACAGCATCAATTCGGACAGCCCTTCAGATTTTCACGACAGCCTCTACCGAATTGATCTGGCAACAGGACAACATACCCGGCTCGGGTTTGTCCGTTCTCTGAACCAGATCAAGCTGGACGTTGAGGGCCTTGCATTCGCGCCTGACGGCACCTTGTACGGCATGGATGACGAATCGCTGAAGCTGTTTCCATTGAACGTGGACAATGGACAGGTCATCTCGAACCAGGAAGTTTCGCTTTCCGGATTGGCCGGAGCAGGTGGAAATGACTTTGGAATGACCTTTGCCTGTGATGGCAACCTTTACGCAACATCCGCTTTGACCAACTCCCTTTACCGCGTCTCCCTGAATGGCTCAACCACGCAAATTGGTGCCAACGGCAGTCTGACTACAAGCATCTACGGGCTGGCAGCGTATGGCGCCAATCCCGTCAGGCTTTATGGTTTGAGCCGGGGCGGCGTGGACAACAATGGAAATACATCTGGCCCGGTCAATTCGAGTAGTTTGTACTCGATCGACCCAACCACTGGGGTTGCCACGGAAATAGGCCCGCTGGGAGGACCAGCAACGCCTTTCCGTGAAGCCGGTTTGGCATTCGACAACAGCGGCCAGCTTTGGGCGATCACCGATCGCACAGGCATTATATCTGGCACACTTCCCAACCAGATCTTGCGCATCAACACCACTACCGGTGCAGCTGAAGTGGTCTCCACAACCAGCGAATTCGGTTTTGAAAGCCTGGCCATTACTGTTCCCCGGGGATGCAGCACCGGCGGGGGCGGCGACAGTGCCACCTTCACCGTGCAAAGCCGCTTCGTCGACAACAACAACCAGACACCCGTCACGCTGCGCCTGAGCTGCAACACCGGCCTGATCCTCGACCAGACCAAAACCGTGCAGCCCAACGATGGCCTGTTCGGCGCCTTTGAGGTTTCGTTCGTGGTCAGTGAGCTTGGCGGCACGCCGCTGAACTGCACCGTCACACAGGATCATCCCTTCGGCTATACGCCCAGCTACACCTGCCTGGGTGAGTCCGACTGCGCCGCCGCGCAAAGCGCGGAAAGCTGCAGTTTCACCAATGTGGCGCCCGGCACGGACAACCTCTGCCAGGTGCAGAGCTACCCGAATGTCGTGCCGTTCACGGTCATCAAGGAGTGGCTGTTCGAAGCCGAGGAAATCGCTGAAACCGAATACGCCAACATCGTGCTGGAGTGCGAAAATGTTTTCGAAGGCGACGGGGTAGCGAATTCCAACCTGATGACCTGGAACTGGAACGTCGAAGGCAACGCCGAGCGCACCGCCAACATCCGCCCTGATTTCCGCGGAATCACGTACTGCCGCGCCACCGAAAGCAACACCTTCAGCGCGGTGGAAGCCGTCAACGGTTGCGAAGCCTGGTTGCCGGTGCGCATCGGCGACAGCTCGGTTTCCTGCACCATCACCAACAACGTATTCCTTGAAGGCATTCCCACCCTCGGCGACTACGGCCGCATGTTGCTGGTGCTCCTCCTGCTTGGCGTGGGGCTGGTTGCGGTACGGCGAATCTGATCCGTCTCAAGTATTATCTTCCCCCCGGGCGTTGTTGCCTGGGCGTGATCAGGCAAACTTTCCCGGCGGTTTAAGCTAAACTTTCACCTTCCTCGAATTCACGGAGTCAGGCAATGGGCATTGGTGGTATCAGCATTTGGCAGTTGTTGATCCTGTTGGCAATCGTGGTGCTGGTCTTCGGTACCAAGCGCCTGCGCAACCTGGGCGGCGACCTGGGCGCGGCCATTAAAGGTTTTCGCAAGGGCATGGAAGATGACAAAAGCGCCGACTCGGAACGGCTGGAAGCCGACACCGGCGCCACGGCGGATTCCACGGCATCCTCGAGCCAGAAAGAAGGCGAACCTGCCAGCAAGCCCTGAGCCACGGCTCGACCTGAACCCGAAACTGAACCATGTTTGATGTGGGCTTCACCGAGCTGATGCTGCTGGCCATCATCGGCCTGCTGGTGCTCGGTCCCGAGCGCCTGCCGAAAGTGGCCCGCACGCTCGGCGGCCTGTCGCGCAAGGCGCGCAGCAGCTGGATCAACCTGAAGCGTTCGATCGATGCCGAAATCAATGCCGAGGAAATCAAACAGCCGCTGAAAAAGGCGCAGGAGAACCTCCGCTCGGCGGTGGATGGCGTGGACAAACAGCTGAAAGATGTCAGCGCCCGCGCCAATGCCGGAATTACGGCAGCGGCATCCGCGGCGAAAGGCGTGGCCAATGACGCGACAAGAGACGCGGACAAGGCGAAGGAGAAGCCTGCGGAATCTTCAAACACTTCATCCGGCCAGGCGAACCCTGAATCCGCGGGAGCGAAACCCGACAGCAATGAATCCGGCTGAAGAAAACGAAGACCGGGAACAGACTTTCCTGGAACACCTGGTGGAATTGCGCAGCCGCCTGCTCAAGGCATCGGCCGCGGTACTGGTGGTATTGCTCTGCCTGCTGCCGTTCTCACGCAAGCTTTACGAAGCCCTGGCTGCGCCACTGACTGCCCAGCTGCCGGAAGGCAGCAGCATGATCGCCATCGATGTAGCATCACCGTTTCTCACTCCGTTCAAGCTGGCGCTGCTGCTGGCGCTGATCTTGTCCATTCCCATCGTGCTGTACCAGAGCTGGGCCTTTGTTGCGCCGGCCCTGTACCGCCATGAAAAGCGCCTGGCCAAACCGCTGCTGTACAGCGCGGTGGTGTTATTTTACGCCGGCTGCGCCTTTGCCTACTTTGTGGTGTTTCCGCTGATTTTCGGCTTTTTCACCAGCGTGGCCCCGCAAGGCGTGGCGGTGATGACGGACATCAGCAAATACCTCGATTTCGTGATCACCCTGTTCCTGGCGTTTGGCATAGCGTTTGAAGTGCCGATTGCCACCATCATCCTGGTGGCCACCGGCATCTGCACCATCCAGCAGCTTTCCAAGGCACGGGGTTACATCATCGTAGGGGCATTCGCCATCGGCATGCTGCTCACACCGCCGGATGTGATCTCGCAAACCCTGCTGGCCTTGCCCATCTGGATGCTGTTTGAAGTGGGCCTGGTGATGTCACGCGTGTTATTGCCGCACCGCGTCAATCCGCCGGCTGAAGACCAGAAAGCTGAGGGGGAATCTCCTCAGGCCAACAGCTGACCATCATCGCGGTCATTGTCGCCATCATCATCCCTGGATTGCCCGGCTGAAGGCGGGGCGGAATCTTCTCCGGCGGCGCCAAAAATATCCTTGCAGGCGAAGTACTGCGTGGCCAGCACCACCAGCTGGAACAACAGCGCCCCCAGCATCAGCAACACGACGAACAGCAATGACAATGGGCTGACCATGCCGGCCAGGCGCACCATCATGACGAAAAACATCATCACCGGCACCAGCAGGACCATCATGCCCAGGCCCAGCACCAGGAATGCCTGCCAGTGGCGCAGCAGCGCCTGCAGGCCCATGAGCACGGCCCTGGGCATGGGCAGTTTGTGAAACCAGATCAGGGGAATGGCAAGAAAACTCAGCGTACCGCTGATACTGACAGCCAGCAGCGCCGCCAGCAGCACCTTGGAAGTGAGCGCCGGGTCCAGCTCGGCGATGGCCGCGGTATCGCCCTGCTCGATGCGCTGCAACAAGCCCGCATCCAGCTGCGCTTCGCTGCCTCCCATCACCAGGATGACACTGAGCGATGCCACGGCAAACATCAACAATCCCAGCATCAGCAGGCGCCCATTGGACGGCCTTTCGGCCAGCGGCACAAACAGCAGGCTTGCCGGCAGCAGCTGGTTGGTTTCAATGCGCCGGAACGCTTCCAGCAGGCCGGCTGAAAATGCCGGCAGGGCCAGCACCACCAGCATGCCCAAAACGGGCACCTGGCTGAGTCCGAGGATCAGCTGCAACAGCACCGCGAGGAACAGCAAACGCATCGGCTGCCGCCGGATCAGCGCCAGGCTTTGCAGTAACCAGGCCAAACCACGGCTGGCGGGAAGCGGATCAGGAAGTGGGTTGGGCACCCGGCCAGGCACGGGCTTTGGCAATTCCTGCCTTTCATTCATGATTCAAAGGACTCCATGGCCCGGAAGGCAACAGGGGGTTGAAACTCCGGGCATGCAAATAAATCCTATTGTAGTATGAACAGCCATCAGCCAGTCCGTTCCATGAGCTTCCCGCCGACAGGGGTTTCTTCAGCCGACCATGCAGAATAACGCTTTGCCTACCCCGGTATCGATGGGCATCATAATTGCCTGCGTTGCGGTTTATTTTCTCCGGAACATCTCACCGGCACTGGCGTTGTGGCCGTTGGAAGGGGGCTATTTCCAGCCCTGGCAACCTTTCACTTACGCCTTCCTGCACGGCAGTTTCAATCACCTGTTCTTCAACATGTTCGCGGTATGGATGTTTGGCACGCCGCTGGAGAACGCCTGGGGCAGCGTGCGTTACGCCAACTTTTACCTGGCCTGCATCCTCGGAGCGGCAGCGGCGCAGATCATCGTGCAACTGGTCACGGGTGACCAGTACCCAACCATCGGCGCTTCCGGTGGCGTATTCGGGCTGTTGCTGGCCTATGGTGTGATGTGGCCCAACAACCGCCTGTTCCTGCTGTTCTTCCCGGTTCCGATCAAGGCCAAGTGGTTTGTACTGCTGTATGGCGCAGCCGAGTTACTGTTCGGCCTGACCGGCACCATGCCCGGCATTGCTCACTTCGCCCACCTGGGCGGCATGGTGCTGGGAGCAGCGGTATTGTGGAAATGGGGCTGGCGCCCCGGAATGACCTGGCAGAAGTAGCGCGATGTTACGCAAAACCAAAATGAAGGCACTGGTTTGGGCAGGGCTGATCATTCTCGTCCTGCTCTGGCGCGAATTCGGCCCCGGCCTGCCCTCCGACACGCAAATGGGCGCCAGCGGCATCGCCGAACTTTATGCCAGGCAGCAATCCAACGTCATGGTGGAGTTTGAAGCGCGCGTTTACCGGATCCTTTCCGATGACACCAACGACTCACGGCACCAGCGTTTCATCCTCGAGTTGGACAACGGGCAGACCGTGCTGGTCGCGCACAACATCGACCTGGCCGAACGCGTGCCGCTGCGGGAATACGACCGGGTCAAAGTGCGCGGAGAATATGAATACAACCCGCAGGGCGGCGTGGTGCATTGGACTCACCGCGACCCCGGCGCCGGCACAAAACACGGCTGGGTGGAGCTGGCCGGTATCCGCTACGACTGAAACTTTTGGCGATACAGGGTCGGGGATAAATCCCCTCCTACGCTTTCAGGCGCATGGTCCCGCAGGAGGGGCTTCAGCCCCGACCCAATAACCACGCGCTGTAGGAGGGGCTTCAGCCCCGAGAGGTCATGCTGGGTCGGGGGTAAACCCCCTCCTACAACAGCCTCTCCGTAGGAGGGGCGCCAGCCCCGACCCAACAACCACGCGCGGCAGGAGGGGCGCCAGCCCCGACAGCAGTCATTCAGGTGGCGTCTAGTCTTCGAGCACGAAACTGACTTTCAGGAACACCCGGTATTCACGGATGTGGCCTTCAGAATCACACTCGACTTTCTGGCTTTCCACCCAGGCGCCTTTGACATTCTTCAGCGTCTTGCTGGCCCGCTTGAGGCCCTGTTTAACCGCATCTTCAAACGACTCTTTGGATGAAGAACTGATTTCAGTAATGCGTGCGACGGACATGGCGTTCTCCTTCAGTGGCTGCCTCCAGCATAGCGCAAGCTCCGGCAGCTTGCAGGGACGGCCTTTCAGGCTTTGGGTGAAAGCCTGCGAATATTCAATACCGGCGGGTTGAATACGGATTGCCCAGGTAAAAGTAGAAGGTACTCTCACCGGTATCGGCGCGACCCCAGGCCAGGAAGAACGGACCGATGGGCGTGTCGACCCCCAGGAACATGCTGCCTGCGTATACCAGGTCATCCAGCGCGATGTCGGACCTGTCGTCCCACACATTGCCGGCCTCGAGCGTGAAACCGGCGTAAACCGGAGCCAGTTCGATATCATTCAGGCGATAGGTATAGGCCATGGAAGCCAGGCCGTAATTCTGCCCTGCCAGTTGTTCAGGAATCAGCCCGGAAAGCCGGCCAAAGCCGCCCAGCTCCCACCAGCGTTCCAGCGGAATGTAATCGTCAAAGCTGTAACCAGCTTCCAGGTTCAGCAACAGGGCATTCTTGCCCAATGACATCGCGCCCGAGAATTCACCGAAGGCCTGTTCGTAATCGGCGGATGAGCCCAGCGATTCGCTGGAGTAACGGTACCCCAGCTTGGATTTGAATCCTTGCGTGGGAAACCACAGGTTATCGAGACTGTCATGCTCGTGCACCAGGTTGAGCTCACCGATCCTGATCTTGTCGGTTACCAGCTCATCCGAACCCAGGATGACATCGATGTCGCCGCGGCCAAAGCGGTATTCGGCCTTGAGTACGTTGGCGGAGTTGAGATTGCGCCCCAGGGCGATTGCCGTCCCGGGCCCCTGCAACTCCACCTGGTCGCGCAGCTGATCGCCCAGGAAAGCGTTGAGAATGTCGCGTGAATAATAGACCCGTGGCTCGACAAACCAGCGCGCCGATTTATCGATGGGCTGGTAGAAATCAAATTCGAACAGGTCTTCCTGCCCGACCGTGAAGTCTACCCGCATTTCACCACCCAGCGAGTTCAGCGCATTGCGGGTGTAGGCAGCACCGAGGGTGTAGTCGCTGTTGCCGGAGAAATCATCAGATACCCGCAAGCCGAACTGCAGGTAATTGGGGCCCCAGTCGCGAGCGCGCGCGTTGATGGCCACGCCGGTTTCCCCGTCGCCGCGCCTGACCAGGTCGTAACTGACTGTCTGGAACACATCGATGCTGTACACGTCATCCAGGCTGCGTTCCAGTTTGGCGAGATTCAGCGGTTGGCCGATATCCACATCCATCCGGGAGCGGATGATTTCGTCGTTGATCACGGAATTGTTGTTGATTTCGATGAAATTCACCACGAATGGCTGCGCGGCCTTTTCTTCGATCGACGCCATGTCGCGGTAGCGGTCATGACCCTCCAGCCCCAACAGTGCGAGCGAGGCCTGCTGCTGCATTGTCGAGTCATATCCGTTCTGCACAATACTCAGGGCATTCTCGAAATCCATCGAACTGAAACCGCTCAACACCGGAACCACCAGCACATCCCCCGGCTGCAGAGTGGCCAGTTGTTGTTCCACGTTCTTGCGGGTGAGGAAGTTGGTCATCTGCTCGGTTACCGAGAGTACCGAAGTCAGGTC
>CAYYCX010000111.1:0-13583 GCA_964470455.1 uncultured Wenzhouxiangellaceae bacterium | reverse complement strand
TACACCGGCACGTCTTCATCTTTCATGGTGAAGGCGGTGCGGTTGCGCTTCCACTGCTTCTTCACGTCGCGCAGCGCATCTTCGGCAGCGCGGCGGTCGTATTTATTGAGTACGACGAGTTCAGCGAAATCCAGCATGTCGATTTTCTCGAGCTGGCTCTGCGCGCCAAAATCACTGGTCATCACGTACACCGGGAAATCCACCAGGTCGACAATCTCGGAATCGCTCTGGCCGATGCCGGCGGTTTCCACGATCACCAGGTCGAACCCGGCCGACTTCAAAAAGGCGATGGCGTCTTTCAGCACGGCGTTGGTGGAAAGGTGCTGGCGCCGCGTGGCCATGCTGCGCATGTAGAAATGCTCGTTGCGCAGCGAGTTCATGCGGATGCGGTCACCGAGCAGCGCGCCACCGGTGCGGCGGCGCGTGGGGTCCACGGCCAGCACGGCGATGCGCATGTCGGGGAAAGCTTGAGCGAAGCGGTTCAGCAATTCGTCGGTAACGGAGGATTTGCCCGCGCCGCCGGTGCCGGTCAGTCCAATCACGGGCGCCTGCTTGGCAGCCCCGGCCCATTCGCGGCGTTTGAGTTTCAGTTCGGATTCGGAAAAGACTTCGTCTTCCAAAGCGGAGATGACGTTGGCGATGGCTTTGTCAAAGGCGGCTGACGCGCTTTCTTCCGTCATTCCGGACAGGCGAGCCGAAGGCGAAGCGGATCCGGAATCCATGGCGGGTGATGGATCCCGGCTCGAGGGCCGGGATGACGGCGGATGTGCCGTCGGCTTACGATGCTCCGCCGCCCGCTTCACCACGTCCTCGATCATTTCAACGAGGCCCATGTGCATGCCATCCTCGGGGTGGTAGATCTTCTCCACGCCGTATTCTTCCAGCACCTTGATCTCGGCCGGCGTGATGGTGCCGCCACCGCCGCCAAACACGCGGATGTGGCCGGCGCCGCGCTCATTCAGCAGGTCCACCATGTACTTGAAGAATTCGTTGTGGCCGCCCTGGTAGCTGGAGATGGCGATGCCGTCGGCGTCTTCCTGGATGGCGGCGCGCACGATGTCCAGCACGCTGCGGTTGTGGCCGAGGTGAATCACCTCCGCGCCCTGCGCCTGGATGAGCCGGCGCATGATGTTGATGGCGGCGTCGTGGCCATCAAACAACGAGGCGGCGGTGACGAAACGCAGCGGCGTGGCGTTTTCGGCCGGCTTCTTTTCGCCCTGCTCGTCCTGGCTTTGGGTGGCGTCGGTGATGTGCTTGGCAGCTCTGCTCATTTATCTCGATCCTGTTTGCTTTCGGGCCTTTTTGCTTTCGGGCCTGTGTACGGTCAGGCTGTGTGTCGCGGCTGAAGCCGCTCCTACGGTTACGGTCTTGAACCTTTCGCGAGCAAGGCTCGCTCCTGCATCAGGAGCGCGCATCTGCTGAAATCCAGCCCGTCATTCTACCGTGACTCGTCGCCGGCGTGGGAGTTGCGGCCTTGATGGCGGCCATTGGGACGCAAAACAGTCAGATTGCCTCAATCGCCAGCCTTCGACAGCCCTTTCCGGCCGCCACCGGATTTAGCGGTTGTTAATCAGAAATTTAATCTCCGTTCATGATTATTTCAGAAGCGATTTATGCCTGAGGACTAGTCTTTTCCTGTGTCGGCCAAGGACGAGGAACAGATGATGAACCAGCGATTATTTCCTGCAGCTGTCTTGATTCTGCTTCTGGCCGCCTCGCCAGCAGCGATAGCCCAAACCACCCACATTGTCACGGTCGGGGACAATTTCTTCTCCCCCAGCAGCCTGACCATCGCGGCGGGTGATACGGTTCGTTGGGTCAATGCCGCGGGCGGCATGCCACACGATGTGACATCCAACAGCGGGGCCTTTCCCTCATCACCCACTGCATCCAGCTTTACCTATGAAGTCACATTCAATACACCCGGACAATTTGGCTATTTCTGCACGGTGCACGGGAATTCGATGTCGGGAACGATTACGGTGCAGGCTGCACCCATGCCGGAAGCTGAAATCGAGCTTTTGAGCATCAGCGTGCTCAACGACGGTTCGGTGCTGCAGAACACCCTGCAAGCCGGTGGCAACGGAAACGGCAACGGCAACGGCAACTCCGGGCCGCAGGCATTTGCCCAGGGCGACCTGATTCAAATTGAGGCCGAAATCCGCAACAACGGCGATGCCGGCTCGGGTGATTTCAGCATCACCTACTACGCCTCCACCAACAGCTCCATCAACGTATCTGATACCTCGCTGGGCAATTTCCCGGTAGCCAACCTGTCCGCTGGCGCCACGCGAACGCAACAGGACCAGATGGCCATACCGGGCTCTTTGCCCCCTGGGCAGTACTATATCGGCGCCATCGTTTCTTACCAGGATGACAATACATCCAACAATACAAATGCCGACAATACCCCGATCACCATTGCGGGCCCGTTTTTCATCAATCCCGGCCTGAACGATGTCTGGGCAACACCGGGAAAAAACGGCCAGGGCATCCTGATCGCAGTGTTTCCCGATGCCGAAGTCTTCTTCTCGGCCTGGTTCACCTACGACAGCACGCGTCCACCCGATGACGCCACGTCGGAACTGGGAGAACCGGACCAGCGTTGGGTCACCATGCAGGGCGATTTCAATGGCAATACGGCGAACCTGGTGGTTTACATCTCCACCGGAGGTGTATTCGACACGGCTGCCCCGGCGCCCGGCGATCCGATACCCATAGGCACTGCCAGCATCGTATTTCATGACTGCGGCAATGCGACGCTGAGCTACGAAATTCCGGATCTTGACCTGGAAAACACCGAACCCCTGGTACGCATCGTGGGAGACAACATTCCGCTGTGCGAGGAAATCAACAACGCGCTGCAACCGTGATGGTGACGACCTTCAGGGGCAGGCGGAAGGACTGATGGCCAGGCCAGGGAGCGGCGCTGGCCATCAGTCCGGGATGCCGGATGATGGTGATGAATAAACCTTTTCTGCCGGCCAATCTTCTGCCCTTGATGCTGCTGCAAGCCATGCTTTTCAGCCAGCCGCTGGCAGCATTCGATGCCGGCGAGAGCCTGCCGGACTTCACCCTGCCCCGGCTCGACAGCGACACGCCTGCTTCGCTGAGTGATTACCGGGGGCAACTGGTATACGTGGATTTCTGGGCGTCGTGGTGCGGCCCTTGTCGTCAGTCCATGCCTTTGTACGAATCGCTCTTCCAGGAATTTGCTGGCCAGCGCCTGCAAATTCTGGCCATCAACCTGGATGAATTCCGCGAGGATGCCGATGGCTTCCTGGCCAGGCACCCGGTTTCCTATACGGTGCTGTGGGACCCTGAAGGCAAAACCCCGGGTGAATGGAACATCAAAGTGATGCCTTCATCGTTCCTGCTGGACGAAGATGGGAAGCTGCTCAAGGCATGGGCGGGCTTCGAGGCAACCCATATTGAGGAAATTCGCGATGCCGTGCAGCAACAGTCGCAATAGGCTACCGCACCGGAATGCAGCATTGCTGCTCCTGGCGCTGGCCTGCGGCACATCCTGCGCACCGGTACAGCCCTGGGAGCGCGGGCGCCTGGCCCAGCCCGGCATGTCGCTGGAAGGTGATGCACTGCTCAGCGCCATGAATGAGCATGTGTACTCCAGCAAGGAGGCCGCCAGCGGCAGCATCGAGCCGGCAGGAGGCGGGTGTGGCTGCAATTGAAGCCGGTTTGCGGCCATGAAGCCTGGCGGCGGAATCATCGGGGCGCTGGTTTCATCCAGCATGGCATTGCCGGGGATGCAGGAACTGCTGGCCGCGGAGCAGCCCAGGGAGGTTTTCGATTACCGGTTCACCCACTACGACGAAAACGCCCTGCCCAAAAGCCAGCTGCTGGCGGGTGACCCCGACCGCTATGAAATCAACTCCCACCAGTTGCGCTGGGTGAAGAACCTCGACCGCAGCTACACCCTCACCGTGGGTTATCTGCATGAGGCCATGTCGGGCTCATCGCCGTGGTATGTCATTCCCGGCAGCGCCGGACAGTCGCTGCAGGTGATGAGCGGCGCCACCATTCGCGAGCAGCGTGACCAGTTCGATTTATCCATCAGCCACACCGGCGAGCAGTACACCCATGCGCTGGCGGCGGGTTATTCCAGGGAGAACGATTACCGGGCTGTCTATGGCAGCTACTCGGGAAAGAAGGAAGCCGAGGATGCGCTTTCCGCCATCAATTGGGGTTTCAGCTACTCCGACGATGAAATCAATCCCACCGACGCGGTGGAATTCGGGCGGATCGAAAGCGCCAGCCGCGACAGCAAGTCGGCTTCGCTCGGCATGAGCCAGGTACTCAACCGCAATGCGGTGCTGCAGGTGGGCGCCACCGTCACGCACCAGACCGGGTTTTTGTCCGACCCCTACAAGCTGGTGCTGGTGGGGCAGCAGATCCTGCCCGACCAGCGCCCGGATGAACGCACGCAATTCGCGGTTTCCGGCCGATACCGGCATTACATCGAAAAGGGCCGCGCGGCGTTGCGGCTGGATTACCGCTACTTCTTCGACAGCTGGGAAGTGCAGGCCCATACGCTGGAGCTGGCTTATGTGCAGCCCTTGGGCGACGCCTGGGAACTCACGCCTTCGCTGCGCTACCACGCGCAACAGGCGGCGGAATTCTATGCGCCGTATTTCCGGCAGGCGCCGCAATATGAATACTGGAGCAGCGATTACCGCCTGGCCACGTTCGGCGCTCTCATTTACCGGCTGGATGTGAGCTGGAAGAACAGCCGTCTGCGCGCCAGCGCGGGCCTGGAACTGTATGACAGTGAGGCGGGGCTGTCCGTGTTTGGCAACTCCCAGGATACGCCCGGACTGGTGGACTTCGTCCGCGCCAGCCTGGCGCTCACGGTTGAACTATGAGCCACTGCCGGCCCGCCCGGTTTCGCTTCAGCACCATGGGCTGTCCGGCCGAACTCTGCGTGTATGTGCCATCGAACGCCGCGGCCCTGGAAGCCTTGCGCATCGCCGATAACGAGGCGCAGCGGCTTGACTGGAAATATTCGGACTACCGCAAAGACAATTTTCTCGCACGGCTGCAATGGTCTGCCTGCCAGCCCGGCGGTACGCGGGTGGATGCGGAAACCGCGGCCCTGCTGGATTTCGCCGCTTGCCTGTACCACCAGAGCGCGGGACGCTTTGATATCACCGCGGGCCGGTTGACCCACTTGTGGCAGGTGTCGAGCGGCGTTCCCGCGGAAACCGAACTGGAACAGGCCCTGGCTGTAACCGGCTGGAACAAGGTTTTCTGGGACGGCGACTGCCTGCAGCTGCCTGTGAACATGCAGCTCGACCTCGGTGGCATAGTCAAGGAATATGCCGCTGACCGGGTGGCTTTGCTGTTGCACCGGAAGGGTTTTGCTTCGGGCTATATCGACCTCGGAGGCGATCTGCACATCCTCGGCCCACATGCCGATGGCAGACCCTGGAAAGTCGGCATCCGCCATCCGCGAAAGCCCGGTGTGCTGGCCGGCATCGATGTATGCAGCGGCGGACTGGCCAGCAGCGGCGACTATGAACGGTATCGAATCATCGACGACAGGCGGTATTCACACATCATCGACGCGCGTACCGGCTGGCCCGTGGCCGGGCTGGCCAGTGTGTCGGTGCTGGCGCCAAGCTGCCTGGTTGCCGGGGCGGTCAGCACCCTGGCGATGCTGATGCAGCGGGACGAGGCCACCCGGTTCCTGCGGCAATCCGGACTGCACTGGCTGGCCTACGATGCTGAACTGGCTGCCGACCACGCGCATGGGCCGGCCAGGACGTGTAGCATAGACTGCGGGTACAGATTCCGACCGTTGGCTTGATTTCGAGTGCGACATGCGAATCCTGATAGTAGAAGACGAACCTCGCATTGCTGACTTTCTGCAGCGCGGCCTGCGTGCGGAAGGTCATTTCAGCATCGTGGCCAGAGACGGCCAGGCCGGGCTCGAGCTGGCGCTCGGCGGTGACTTCGATTTCCTGTTGCTGGACCTGGTGCTGCCCAAACTCCACGGCCACGAGGTCTGCCAGCAACTGCGCATGAAAGGCGTCAAAACACCCATCATCATTCTCACTGGCATGGATGAGGCCGAGGATGTAATTGCGGGTTTGCGCATGGGCGCTGACGACTACATGACCAAGCCGTTTTCGTTCGAAGAGCTGCTCGTACGGATGGAAACGGTAGCCCGCCGCAGCCGTGATGCCGGCAGCCTCGATTCTGTGCTCCGTGCCGGTCCACTCGCATTCGACAGAAACTCGCTGCGCTTCAGCGTCAATGATGTGGAGGTCAAACTCACGGCCAAGGAACTGGCCATCATGGAACTGTTGATGAGTCATCCCGGAACTCTGTTCAGCCGTGAGCGTATTCTCAGCAATGTCTGGGGGCAGAACATGGACCCGTTGACCAATGTGGTTGATGTGTACATTGGCAAGCTGCGCAAAAAAATTGACGGTGACCACCCACAGACCCGCATAGAAACCGTGCGCGGCCTGGGCTATCGCCTGAACGTGGGCAAACGCGCCGCCGCGGGTGATTGAACCGTGCGCGCCGCATTTCCTGCACCGCTGTCAACGCGCAGGCCGGCAATCCAGCTCACCGGCATCGCGTTGCTGGTGGCAGCCATGGTTTGCAGCCACCCGGCAGCAGGTTCAAGCACCTCAGAAGGTAAAGCAGAACCCGCGGCAACCACAGCAACCGCAAACATCACCGGCCAGGTGCGGATCACTCGCAAACTCACTTCGCAGAAAATGCGGTTCCGTCTGTATCCCGGCGTCAAGCCCATCGCTCCTCCTGGCAACCCAGCGGAAACCGCCGAAATACACAACATCGTCGTTTACCTCGACCAGGCGGATGGCGCTTCCCAGGTTGACATAACCGGGCCGAATCCCGCCATCAGGCAGGAAGGGGAAACCTTCATTCCGCATGTGTTGCCGATTGTGAAAGGAACCACCGTGGACTTTCCCAACCTGGATCCGATTTTTCACAACGTCTTCTCGCTCTCCGGAGCGAAGTCTTTCGACCTAGGGCGCTACCCGCAGGGCAGTTCCCGCTCGGTGACTTTCGGGCAATCCGGAGTCGTTCCGGTGTTCTGCCATTTGCATTCCCACATGAGCGCCATCATTCTGGTGCTGGACAATCCGTACTTTGCAGTTCCCGACGCGGACGGCCGCTATCGAATCGGCAATATCCCGCCCGGCACCTATACCCTCACCGGCTGGCATGAACGCAGCGACAGCACCCGGCAACAGGTGACGCTGCAGCCAGGTGAAACCGTTGAACTCGATATCCTGATCCCCATTGACGATGAGGAATGATCGGTGCGAAGGCGAGCCTGACCGGACACGCAGCGTGACGACTCGAGCCATCAGATTCCTGGCCATCGTTTGGTGCGCACTCGCGGGAGGCGCGGCGTCCGCCCAGGAACGGTTGCTGCTGGAAGGGATTCTTGACGCCGAAGCCTACAAAACCAGTCAGGGCTCCTATTCGCTTTCCCGGAATGACGGTGACCTGTCGGGGCTGGGCCGGCTGCAGCTGTGGTCAGCCTGGCAGATCAGTTCCGGCCTGCAGTGGTATGCGTTTGCCGACCTGCAGTCGGACAACGCCTCCGGCAGCTGGGAATCAGATGCCCAGCTGAATCAGTTTGCCCTGCGTTATTCAAGCAGTTCCAATCCGTATTACCTCATCGAGGCAGGCAAGATCCTGCCACCCATCGCGATTTTCTCCGAGCGCAACCTGTCCACGCAAAATCCGCTGGTCAGCCGGCCGGATTTTCTTTATGCAGACTACCCGCTGGGCATCCATGTCACCGGTTCCGCGGGCTGGCTGGACTACCGGGCTGCGCTGGTGGATAAACCGGTCATCAACCCGGACTACCTGCCGGCGAAGCCCGATTCGGCTTTCCGCCCGGATCTCGGTCTCGGTGTGACACCCCTTCAGGGCCTGCGCTTCGGCCTGGCCTACACGCAGGGCCCGTATCTGAGCAAGGACCTGGACCGGCTTTTACCCATTGGCAGTGACTGGAAGGATTTCGAGCAGCGGATCTGGGCCTTTGAATTCCAGTACAGTCGCGGATACGCGGAACTCAACAGTGAAGTGGTGTGGAGCAGCTATGAGATACCGCGGCAGGATTCTGCCATGGATACGGAAAGCTATTTCGTGGAGTTCAAATACACCTTCACACCGCGAATCTACGGCGCCCTGCGCATTCAGCAGAACCAGTACCCGTTTCTGCGCGAGGGCGGCTATTCAGGCCTGCTGGCGCAGGAAGTCACGATACGCGACTGGGAGATCGGCCTGGGGTACCGGTTCAGCGCCGACACCCAGGTCAAGCTGGCATTCCGGAGCGACGACTGGAGCGTGGAGGATGCGCCCGGCGCTTACTATCCTTCCGGCCGGTCACTGGCCCTGCAACTGTCCCACCATTTTGATGTGAAATCCTGGTTCGAGTCCGCGGGACGGCTGGACTGATGCGCCTGACCACCAAAGCGATACTGTTCAATGTGGCCCTGATCACCGTGGTTATTGCCGCAGTTTTCATCGGGCTCAGCATCCAGATTCGGCAGGAAACCCGGCAACTGCTGCAGGACCTGCTCAATCGCAGTGAAGCGCAGGTGCTGAGCATCAAGGAAGACAACCTTGCGCAATTGTTCCGGGCCACTTCACAGATCGGCAGCAATTCCACCCTGCGGGCTGCCATGGAAACCTACCGGCTGGAATCTTCGCCGAACGGGGGCATCCGCGCCGAGTTGCTGGCCACCATCCAGAATGAACTCGACAAGGTGTGGGGCAACCTGCCGCATGACCTGCTGCTGGTTACCGATCATACGGGAGTGGTGCTGGGCGCAAGCGGGCAAACGGAATCAATACCCCAACCCGGAGAAAATCTTTCGACGCTGCCGGTGATACACCAGGCGCTGGATCCGGGAGCGCCGGTTGGCGACGGAAATTTCGGCGTACTCGCCTTGCAGGATCAATACCACCTGGTCGGTTCCGTGCCCATCGAGATGCAGGGGTTTGTGATCGGATCCCTCACGTTGGGTGACCGCATCGACAGCAGCTTCCTGCCGAACCTTCGGGCATTTTTTGGCGGCGACACGCTGGTGATGGTGGGCAACCGCATCATCGAATCCACTTTGCCCCCCGGCGTGCTGCAGGAAAATCCTGCTTCGGCGTTGTCGGCGGAAGCAGTGCAAAACACAGATGGAACCGTGAAGGTCGGTACTGAAGAATTCCTGGTCACTTCCATGCCGCTGGGTAGCGACGATCGTGGTGAACCCGTGACCTTGTTCCTGCTGCGGTCACTGACAGCCGCCATGCAGCAGCCCAATGAACAGCTCAGGAGCCTGCTTGCAACCCAGGCCATGCTGGCCATTCTGCTGGCCTGCGTGCTGACCTGGATGGCAACCCGCAAAAGCCTGCGCCTGCTGGACCGCTTCGTCCAGTTCATGCGCAACGTGGCTGAAACCGGTGACTATTCCCGGCGTTTTGAACAGGGCGATTCCGCCGACAGGCGGGCGCAGCCGGCAAACCGGAATCCGCTGTCCACAGCCCCGAAGCGCTCCACCGGCAACGAACTGGACCTGGTTATCCAGGGCTTCAACACCATGCTGTCGGTCATCGAAGCCCGCGACCGTTCGCTGAGGCAGGCACAGGCAAACCTTGAAAAGGGCATTCGCGCCCTGCAGCAGAAAGAAGAAGAGCTCCGGCAAGCGCAACGAATGGAGGCCATCGGCATGCTGGCCGGAGGTGTGGCGCACGAGTTCAACAACATACTCACGGTAATTTCCGGGTGTGCGGAGCTGGCCATGCGCAGCCTCGACAACGATCACGAGGCCAGGGCCGACCTCGAGGAAGTGCAAAAGACTTGCAAGAGTGCTTCCCTGCTTACCCGCCAATTGCTCTCCCTGGGCAGGAAGCAGGTCTTCAGGCCCCAGGTGATCGACCTCAACCAACTGGTATTCGGGTTGGAGAAAATACTGCGCAGCCTGATCGGTGAATCCCTGCAATTCAGCATGCAGCTGGACAAGAATCTGTACAACGTGTTTGCCGATCCGGCGCAAATCGAACAGGTCCTGATCAACCTCGTGCTGAACAGCAGGGACGCCACGGAACCTCATGGGCTGATCAGTATTGAAACCCGGAACCTTGGCGCTGAACATGATGCCGATGGGCGGAACCCGTCAGGTTTGCAGACCCCGCATGTGCTCATCTCGGTGCGCGATTCAGGCTGCGGCATGGACAAGGCCACCCAGCAGAGAATGTTCGAGCCGTTTTTCACCACCAAGGAAAAGGGCAAGGGCACAGGCCTGGGATTGACCACCGTGCAGGGCATCATCGCGCAGTGTGGCGGCCATATCAGTGTGGAAAGCACACCGGGCATTGGCACCTGCATGAGCGTGCATCTGCCGCGGGCTACCCGGTCCCTGGAGGCTGCCATCGACAGTGACGGGCCTGGCGGAGAAACCGGTACGGAAACCATTCTGGTCGTTGAGGATGAACCGGAGGTTCGAAGGACGGTCTGCAGGCTTCTGGGCCTGTACGGCTACAGGATACTGGAAGCATCGGGCCCCACGCATGCACTGGAGCTGTTCAGACAATGCCAACCCGGAGTTGACCTGCTGCTGACCGATGTCATCATGCCTGAAATGAATGGCAAGGAGCTGCATGAAAAGATCGCTGAAATACAGCCGGGTATCAAGGTCATTTTCATGTCGGCCTACACGCATGGGGCCATTGACCAGAGTGGCATCCTTCCAGAAGGTGTCAATTTCCTGCAAAAACCCTTTACGCCCGAAGCACTGAGCAGCAAAGTGCGCCGGGCGCTTGACTCCACCTAGTCTGTTGCCTGCATTCGTGCCTTTGCCCTCCATTCGCGCCTTTGCATTGCGCGGGGGAGGCAGCGTACTCTCTCCCTGCACACTTCAAACGAGGACGCGCGGGTGTACATCCGAATATTCACTTCTGCTCTTGTTCTTTCATTATTCCTGGCGCCGCAGCTGTTCGCGCGCGAGACCACTCAAGTTGAGACTGCAAAGCAGTTGACGATCGAACACCTGCTGCAACTTGCCGAAGTCAGCGACCCGCAATTCAGCCCCGAAGGCGACTGGATTGCCTACACGGTGGCCCGCGATGATGCCGAGAAGGATGAATCGCGCAGCCGCATCTGGATGGTGCCCGCCAGCGGTGGCACGGCCGTGGCCATGACGCGTGACGACCAGTCGTCTTCGCAGCCGCGCTGGAGCCCCGACGGCCGGTACCTGGCGTTTGTGTCCGGCCGTGACAAGAAACCGGCGCAGGTGTACCTGCTGGCGCGGCATGGTGGCGAGGCTGAAGCCATTACCGACACGCCGCAATCGGTCAGCAGTATCGCCTGGTCGCCCGATTCAACCGCGCTGCTGCTGGAGCTGCAGGATCCAACCGCTGCGGAACTGGCAGCCGCGGATGATGACAGCAGCAATGACGAAAAGACGCCACCGCCCTGGGTAATCGACCGGCAGCAGTTCAAGGAGGACTACATCGGCTACCTGGACCGCCGCCGCACCCACCTGTACCGCTTTGACCTGGCCACGCGGCAACTGAAGCAACTGACCTTTGGTGATTTTGATGACAGTGACGCCGCCTGGTCACCCGATGGCAAACGCATCGCTTTTGCCAGCAACCGCACCGACGATGCCGATACCAATTACAACACCGACATCTGGGTGATTCCTTCCGAGCCGGCTGCCACTCCCGCAGAACCGCTGCGCATCACCACCAACCCCGGCCCCGATGCCAGCCCGGCGTGGAGCCCGGACGGCAAGTCCATTGTCCATACGGCGGTAGCCGATGAAGCCGCCACGCTATACGCCACGCAGGACCTAGCGGTTTCCGCCGCCGATGGCAGCGGCACCCGCGTGCTCACCGCGGAACTCGACCGCATGATTTTCCAGCCGCAATACTCGCCCGACGGACGGCAGTTGTGGTTCCTGCTGGAAGACAGCGGCGAGCAGGCGCTGGCTTCCATGCCACCTCGCGGCGGCAGAATCCAGCGTCACGTACAGGGCCAAACGGTCAGCCAGGAATTCCAGTTCGGGCCCAAAGGCCAGGTTGCAGTGCTGGCCAGCCAGCCGCATTTGCCCCCGGAAGTATTCGTGCTGGATGGCCGCAAACTCACCCAGCTCAGTGACAGCAATGCCTGGCTGGACGATTTACAGCTCGGTGAAGTGATTGAAAGCCAATACACCAGCACGGACGGTACGCCGATTGAAGGCTTCATCATCAAGCCGGCGGGTTTTGTGGAAGGGAAAAAATACCCGGTCATTCTCGATATCCACGGCGGTCCGCAGATGCAGTACGACTGGAGTTTCCATTTTGAAGCGCAGTTGTATGCCGCCCAGGGCTGGCTGGTGGTGCATCCCAATCCGCGCGGCTCAACCGGTTATGGCCAGGAATTCTGCCTGGCCATCTGGCAGGACTGGGGTGGCCCGGATTTCCATGACGTGATGGCTGGCGTGGATGACGCCATCAACCGCGGCTGGGGCGACCCGGATCGGCTCGGCGTCGCCGGCTGGTCCTACGGCGGAATTCTCACCAACCATGTCATCACGCAAACCGACCGCTTCGATGCCGCCATCAGCGGCGCCTCGGAGGTGCTGTACGTGGTGAATTATGGCCACGACCAGTACCAGCGCTGGTGGGAGGATGAGCTTGGGCTGCCGTGGGAGCCGGAATCACGCGCCCGCTGGGAGCGCATCTCTCCGTTCAACAAGGTGCAGAACATCACCACGCCCACGATGGTAGTGGGCGGCGAGGAAGACTGGAACGTGCCGATCATCAACTCCGAGCAGCTGTACCTGGCGCTGAAACGGCTGGGTGTGGATACACAGCTGGTGGTGTATCCGGGTGAATACCACGGCATTGCGCGGCCGAGCTACAAGGTTGACCTGTACCAGCGGTACCTCGCCTGGTTCACGAAGTACCTGCAACCCTGAGGAAACGCCCGTGGATATCCCGTCATGCCGACGAATCTTTGCCGGCATGACGTTTTTTCGTGTGCGGTCACCAACTTTTTCCGTGCATGAAAAGTAATGGATAACAACGAAGAATGAAGCCGCAAATCAACAACAAACATGTATTCAATTTGCACTTTTAGCCAAATTTGCGCATTTTTTTCAAGGGGAGTACCCTAGCGCGCAGGTAAGTGCGGGCCGGTTGGAAATCTGCACGATTTCCCGTCGCGCGCAGGCTCCAGGAGGAAACCCACACCGGGTTTTCACACCGCCTTACCACCAGTTATCTCGCCACCCGACAAAGTGTGTCGGGATAAGCGGTTAGGGGATGGGTTGGTCCCCTAACCGCCCTAATTCCAAATTCCCGACATTCCTGAAACGCCGCAGACCAAACTCAACTTCATTCCGGAAACGGCGCAGCCCCTCGTCCCCCGTCATTCCGGCGCAGGCCCTCGTCCCCCGTCATTCCGGCGCAGGCCGGAATCCATACCAGCCATCAGTTTTGACGTCGACTGGATCCCGGATCACGCGCTGCGCGCTGTCCGGGATAATGGAATGGACGCCCCTCTTTTTAACGGCATCGATGTGCCAAAGTGG
>CAYYCX010000110.1:0-13677 GCA_964470455.1 uncultured Wenzhouxiangellaceae bacterium | reverse complement strand
CGAGGGCAGCCCGAAGGGCCAAGTCCAGGACCGGAAGGCCTTACCGCCATCGGGCCCGTTATTGACCAACTGGATCCCGGATCACGCACTGAGCGCTGGCCCGGGATGACGGATGAAAGTCCTCGCGAAAAACCAATCGCGACTATTCCGGCCCCAGCGCCAGTTTCGCCAGGAACTCCGTAGCGAAGTCCTGTAAACGTCCCGCTTCGATCGCCTCACGCATGCCGCGCATGAGTTGCTGGTAGAACCACAGGTTGTGCATCGTCATCAACCGGGCCCCGAGGATTTCATTGCAGCGATCCAGGTGCTTCAGGTAAGCACGGGTATGTTGCGCGCAGGTCGGGCAGTCGCATCCCGGGTCCAAAGGCCGGGTATCGCGCTCATAGCGCGCATTACGGATCTTGATCACTCCGCGGCTCGTAAAAATGTGGCCATTGCGCGCATTGCGCGTCGGCATCACGCAGTCGAACATGTCGATGCCGCGCAACACACCCGCGACAAGGTCTTCCGGCCGCCCTACTCCCATCAGGTAACGGGGTCGGTTCGCCGGCAACGCCGGCACGGTAAACTCGAGCACCCGGTTGCGTTCATCTTCCGGCTCACCCACCGACAGGCCGCCGATTGCGTAGCCATCAAATCCAATCCGGACCAGCCCTTCGACCGAGCGCAGGCGCAGCGGTTCATACACACCTCCCTGCACAATGCCAAACAGGGCCGAAGGATTACCTTCGTGAGCCCGGGCCGAGCGTTCCGCCCAGCGCAAAGACAGCTCCATTGACTGGCTGGCAACGGCCTCGGTGGCCGGGTAAGGCGTGCACTCGTCAAAGATCATGACGATATCGGAACCCAGCGCCTTTTGCACCGCCATGCTCTCTTCCGGACCCATGAACACTTGGGATCCGTTCACCGGTGATGCAAATGTTACGCCGTCTTCGGTGATCTTGCGGCGCTCCGCCAGGCTCCAGACCTGGAAGCCGCCCGAGTCCGTCAGGATTGGGCCCTGCCAGTTCATGAAATCATGCAGGTCACCATGTGCCTGGATGACTTCCACACCGGGCCGCAGCATCAGGTGAAATGTGTTGCCCAGAAGGATCTGCGCGCCGGTCTGGCTCACCTCGGCTGGCGTCATGGCCTTGACCGTGCCATAGGTTCCCACCGGCATGAAAGCCGGGGTATCCACCACTCCGCGGTCGAACTGCAGTCTGCCCCGGCGGGCATGCTGGTCGGTATGTAACAGTTCAAATTCCATGATTTCGTTCTGCCTGCTCAGAGTATCAGCATCGCATCGCCATAGCTGAAAAACCGGTAGCGCTGCGCTACCGCATGGGCATAGGCCTTGCGTATGGCATCCAAACCCGCAAACGCGCTGACCAGCATCAGCAGCGTGGATTCCGGCAGGTGAAAGTTGGTCAGCATGCCGTCCACCACGCGAAACCGGTAACCGGGATAGATGAAAATGCGGCTGTCACCGGCAAAGGGCTGCAACTCGCCACTGGCGGCGGCCGTTTCCAGGCTGCGCACGGAAGTGGTGCCTACGGCGATCACACGCCCTCCTTGAGCACGCGTTGCAGCGATCGCTTCGCACACCTCCGCGGGTACTTCCAGGTATTCGGCATGCATGTGGTGATCTTCGATGTTCTCAGCACGCACAGGCTGGAAGGTGCCTGCGCCCACATGCAGCGTGATTTGCGCGCGTTGCACACCGCGCTGGTCCAGCGCCTGCAGCAGCTCCTCATCGAAATGCAGGCCAGCGGTAGGCGCCGCCACCGCGCCCGGCTTGCTGGCGTAAACGGTCTGGTACCGCTCCAGGTCAGCTTCGTTGTCTGGCCGTTCGATATAGGGCGGTAAGGGCATATGCCCGAGCCGTTCCATCACGGCCGCCAGGCCCTGCTGCTCTGACCGCAACACGAAGAATTCGTCCTGCCTGCCCTGTACTTCCAGTTCAGTGCCATCCTCGAGCAGCAGAGTGCTGCCGGGTTTGGGTGTTTTGCTGGCGCGTACCTGTGCCAGGCAACGGGTTTCATCCAGCATTCGTTCCACCAGGATTTCCACCCTGCCGCCCGTTGGTTTGGCAGCAAAGAGACGCGCCGGCAACACCCTGGTGTTGTTGAAAACCAGCAGGTCGCCGGCACGCAGCAAAGCTGGCAAATCGCGCATGCAGCAGTCCCGCAGGGACGATTTCGCTCGATCCAGGTGCAACAGACGGCTGTCGGAACGTCGCGCCAGCGGCTGCTGGGCAATGAGTTCCGGCGGCAGGTCAAATTGGAAATCGCTGCGTTTCAACAGTGGTCCTGGATTTTCCGGGATGCGCATTCTACCCGCGACTGGCGCGCCTTGGCCATGCGGAAGAGGTTTCAGGGCGTATAATCGCCGTTCATTTTTCTGAGAGTTGAATGATGATCCAGGCATCGTCGCAATTGATCGCCGAACTCGACTGGCGCGGGCAGCGCCTTCGCATAGACCTCTCGGCTGGCCGGTCCATTGCAATTCCCTTGTTGCCCGATGGCCCACAACCGGCTTTCTTTGCGCCGGGGCCGATGACCGCCCATGCGCTTGAGCTCGGCGGGTTCACCGGCGACGTGCAACGCGGTGGCAGCTGCAACGTTAAGGTGTTGGACTGGACGCCCCACTGTCACGGCACTCACACGGAGTGCATCGGGCACATTCTTGCTGAGGGCCTGTTCGTTCTGGACGTGATTGAACAGGCGCCCTGCCTGGCGAGACTGGTTTCGCTGCGCGCCGAATCGCCCAATTCGCGGATCAGCCTGGCGGAGCTGCAGGCCGCATTGCCTTCTGGTCTCGAGCGATATGCGGCCCTGGTGATCCGCACCTTGCCCAACGCGATATCCAAATGTTCGCGTGATTACTCAACCGAACCCGTTTTCCCGGTGCTGGATGCGAACTGCATGCGCTTCCTCGCGGCCAGCGGGCTGCAACACCTGCTGCTTGATACGCCATCACTGGATGCAGCGGATAACCCTACCCTCGCCAACCACCGCACCTGGTGGGGTCTGGGCAAGGACCGGGCCATTGACCCGGCGGCAAAAAACCGCAGCGTCACGGAAATGATTTTCGTGCCGGATGAGTTGGCCGACGGCGATTACTGGCTGGACCTGCAACTCAGCCCTCTGCAGTCGGATGCCACCCCGAGTCGCCCTGTGCTGTACCGGGTAGAATGACCCGCAGAGCGATCAGTGCCAGGCCTTACTGGCACTGGATTTTGTCAGAAATCTTCACGATCTGGTCAGTACGTTTGACGGTTTGCGACCAGGCCTGGTAATCAAATGTCCAGGAACCGGTGGTTTCCGAAGTAAAATTCCGTGTAAAGGTTCCAACAGGGCTGATGTCCACCGGCGCTTCCGGGCAGGTTGCGCAGTAAACCTGGTATTTCAGGATTGGCATGGTCGTATCGCTGGATGATTGAACCGGGTACGGTGATGCCAACAGGAAGCGTGGCCTGCCCATGCCATCGAACAGGTAGTGAATGTGCGATTGTGCGGTTTCGTACACATCCACCGTGGCGCCACCCAGGCCCGCCTGTTGTTTGCCCCAGGTTCCATGGTAGCTTTTCTTGGAACCGCTGATCATCGGGCAGACATTGGGGGCGAGTGGAATCATGCGATCTGAACCCACTATGCCCAGCAGCGAATAGGAGTAGATGACGTCCGTGTTGCTGATGAAGGTCATGGCCAGCTTGCCCACCACCTGGGATTGTTGCTGCGTGCCGTCATTGGTGTAGCGCAGCAAATCGGTTACCCAGACATTGCCGGTCGGCGCCGGCGCGCTGGAATTGTAGAAAGTCGGCTCGCCTGCCTGGTCGAACGAATACCACAGGATGTAGTTGTAACTGCCGATGGAGTTGTACTCGCCACCCTGGTAATTGGACCGCTGGAAGCGGTACAGGCCTTTGAACGGCGTCAGCCCGCCTTTGCCGGATTGCACATTGGCGCTGATGGTCACCGCCGCTGCATTGGCGGAGGTGTTGGACAGGCGCACAAAGTACCGCCCCGCCGCCGGATTGTTGCCCAGTGTTAGGCTCGGCCCGACATTGCTGCCGCCATTCGCCATGGCCACCTGCGCCAGCCCGCCCGGCAAGGCGGCAAACGGCTGTGAGGCCAGCGCCGGTGTGAAGTCCTGGCGATAAAGTTCGATTCGAAGGTTGTTGCTCTGTGTACCGTTGCCACCCGTGGCCTGGACATTCAAAGAGGTTGCTCCGGGTGGCACATCAACGAATATCCGTTCATGGGCCGAATTGCCCGCCAGTGCCAGGCGTTGGGTTTCGCCGCTGAACAGCGGAAAGGTCTGTGGCGCAACAATGCCGCTGCGGGTGAAGCGGATCGGAATCACGCCCAGGTTGTTGGGCTGGTTGCGGCTACTGCCAATGCCCACGGCTCCCAGCCATTGGTCGCCCGGAAGCGCCGAGACATTCCGCCAGCTCACATCCACACCGAACTGCTGTGTGGCGGGTACGATGCCGGGGCCGGTCACCACCAGGTTGCCGCTGCTGGAATTGGCAATGGCCGCGCTCAGCAGGGTGACCTGGTCTCCCGAAGGGTTGGTGCCTGACCAGTTCTGTACCACGATCCAGTAATTGCCCGCTGGCAGGTTGTACAGGTTGCATTCTTCGACATCCGCGGGGCTGGTGCTGGTGCACAGTTCTTCCTCTTCATCCGCGATGCCGTCGAGGTCATCATCGCGGCCGACGAACATGTCCAGGTCATCTGCGCTGGAAGCCAGCGTCTTGGCATGCAGCCACAATCCGCCGGCAGGAAGGTTGTGCCACACCGTGAACACGCCTTCGCCACCATCGTAGGGATCATCATTCTGCACGATGTTACGGCGGCCCTTGTCGGCCAGCAGGCCACTGCTGGTGGGGTCTTCCTTGAGGGTTTTCACCGTACGCGTGGGCGCCACCAGCCCGCCACTCCTGAGCGTCAGGTCAGGCAATGCAACCAGGCCGCTGAGATTGAACGCCTGCGTGCCCGTATCGCGGTCGTCGCTGATGTTCCAGCCCGCAGGGAGTGTGCCGCCACTGGAGAAAACGGCCGCGGTAAGGCTCTGGTTGGGTGAGCCGGCGCTGGCAAACACCACGTTGCCGTATACCCATTTGCCGATCATGTTGGCATTGCGGACATCCACTTCAATGGTGATGGTGCGTGAGGCGCCATTGGCCAGGCTGAAGCTGCTGGGGTTGATGTTCACCACGGTTCCGGCGGGAAAGTTTGCCGCATTCACCGTCCAGCTGCCGCCGCCTTTCTGGTCGGTGACTTTGCGCGTGAACGTGCATTTTTCCTTGCAGGCGTTGTGCACCATGCCCGACAGGTTGAGATTGCGCGGCACGCCTCCGGTGGCAGGGTTGGCAGCCGAAAACTCGGCGCCTGTTACATCCAGGTAAAGCCCGGCATTGGCCGCCAGTTCCAGCTGCGGCCGTCCGGCGCCACGCTCGAATGGAGTGGCGGCCGGCCCATCAAAATCCCGCGCCAATACGGGAGTTGAAGTGGTTTCCAGTGCCGTTGCCACCTGGGAAACTTTCCAGTTCGGGTGCAGCGCGCGCAACAGGGCCGCTGCGCCGGCAATGTGCGGGGACGCCATGGACGTGCCGGTCAGTACGCGGAATTCCGAACCCACATCCGAGGCTGAAAGTATCGAAGTTCCCGGAGCAATGAGGTTGGGTTTCAGCACCTCGGACACCGTACCGGTAGCCGGCCCGCGCGAACTGCTGGAGTTGATGATGTCGCCATAGCTGTCATCGCGCACCAGTGAAAAACCGGACAAGGAACCCTGGTGATTGCTGCCGCTGTCCAGCCAGGCGCGCAATTTGTCGCCGGCAGTATCGCCAAGATGCGTTGCAGGCAGGCAGTGGTCTTCAGACACCACGCTGTCGCCCTCATCATCGGTATTGGCCAGCACATAACCGCCGGCGCCGGCCAGCAGTACGTTCTTGCCTTTTTCCACCCTGCCGTACTCGCCGCGGTCACATACCACGATTTCCCCGTTGAAGGGCGTCTGGCCTTTCCAGGGATTGCTGGCACCGGTGTTGCCGCCGCAGCTGGCGGCGAGTTCCGCCGGCCCGCTGCCGCACAGGGCAAAACCGTAATCCTTGGCGTGAACAATCTTGCGCACACCGATTCCACCGGTGAGACTGGCGCCCACCACGCCCGAAGGTGGCGCGCTTGCTCCGCCAGTGAGGTTCTGCACCGCGCTGCCAAACAAGCGGTCATGCGAGGCGTTGCCCGCCGCCACCAGCCACGGAGCATTGGCCGGCGAGCCCACGGTGCTGGCATTGGGGCCGGCATTGCCGGCCGAGGTCACCACGAATATCCCGGCATTACGCGCATTCAGGAAAGCCTGCGGGATGGACCCGCCCTGCCAGGGGCTGAAGGCATCGGTACCGATGGAATAGTTGAGGACGTCGATGCCATCGGCAATGGCCTGGTCGATGGCGGAAAGGATGGCGGATTGCTGGCAGCCACCACCATCGGGATCACTCACATCACCCACGAAGCACACCCGGTAGGTGATGAGATTGGCGTGCGGGGCCACGCCGGAAATGAAGGTCTGCGCCGTGCCGTTGAGGGTGACATTCAACCGGTTGCCGGCCGCGATACCCGCCACGTGGCTGCCGTGGCCATCGTTGTCGCGGCCGTTGTTGTTCTCCTCGACTTCATCGGTGTTCGGATCATCCTGCACAAAATCGTAGACCCCGACCAGCTTGTTGTTGCAGGGCACTTCCGGCTGGCTGCAAAGGCCCTTTTGCGAGCCAAAGGGATTCGTGTAGTTGTAACCTGACGAAGGATCGGCAAATGCCGGATGCTCCCAGTTGATCCCTGAATCGATGATACCGATCACCACGCCCTCGCCACGGTTGGCGGCGAAACCGGCGGTACCGTTCCAGATTTCGTCCGCACCCAGCCATGGCGGCCCGGCATCGGTATCCAGCTTCATCACCCGGTCGGCCTGGATGGACCTGACCAGTTTGGAGCCTTCAAGCGCGGCTGCTTCCTCGGCGGTGAGGTGCAGGGCCAGGCCGTTGGTGGCCGTCTGGTATATTTTTTCCGGACGGACCACACGACCCAGCATCACTGACGCTTCCAGCAGGAAGGACTCGCGCATGTCCTGCAGGTAGTCGGCATAGGCCAGCACTCGAGGAGCTTCCAGGTCGAGCTTGCCTTCAGGGGAAATGGAATCAGTGGCTGGACGCAAGCGTTCACCGGTCAGTGAACCATCGGCACGTTTCAATTCTTCGCCGCGATAGGCGGCAATGGGCGGGTTGTGCAATTCGATGATGTATCGTTGCAGTGATTGCCCGCTTTCCGCAGCCTGCAAAGACGGCCACAGGAAAAGGCTTAACAGGATCACCAGCAGTGTGATTGTATTGTCCCTGCTGCGCAGCGTGATCGAGGTTGATGCAAAAATACTCATGTTCAGCCTGTTCCCTTGCCCGTCATGCGCAGTACGCCCTCTGCGATCAGTATCGCGCGGTCAGCTTCGCGCAATGGGGTGGCGCATGGTTACCAGTTCTTCGGCCGCCGTTGGATGGATGCCAATGGTCTGGTCGAATTGTTCCTTGGTCAGCCCGGATTTTACCGCGACGGCAAAGCCCTGGACAATTTCCGGCGCATCGGCCCCCACCATGTGCAGCCCCACCACGCGCCCGGTAGCCCTCGCTACCACCAGCTTCATCATGGATTTTTCGGCCCGGCCGCTGAGCGTGTGCTTCATGGGCCTGAATTCCGACCGGTAAATATCCAGCTCGCCAAAGTGTGTAACGGCATCGTGCTCGCTGTAACCCACTGATCCCACGGTCGGATTGGAAAACACGGCGGAAGGAATGAATTCATGTGAAACCGGCCGGTCCATGCCACCAAATTCCGTGTCCGCAAACGAATGGCCTTCAAAAATCGCTACCGGCGTAAGGTTTACACGGTTGGTCACATCGCCCACCGCGCCAATATGGGGCACGCTGGTGCGTGAATATTCGTCCACCACGATCCAGCCACTGGCGTGCAGTTCGACATCGGTATTCTCCAGCCCGAGGTTGCGTACGTTGGGAACCCGCCCGGTTGCATACATGACCTGGTCGGCGACCAGGATCTTTCCATCGTCCAACCGACAGTGCAGTCCATCGCCGTGTTTGGTGATTTCCTGGATATCGCGTTCAAAGATTAGTTCCACGCCTTTGTGGGCCATTTCCGCGGTCAGCACGCGGCGCACGTCGTGGTCAAACCCCCGCAGCACCGCATCGCCGCGGTAGACCTGGATCACCTTCGAGCCCAGGCCGTTGAAAATTCCGGCGAATTCACAGGCGATATAGCCTCCGCCCACCACCACCACGCGCCTGGGCAGATCGGGCAGGTAAAACGCCTCGTCGGAACTGATGGCAAGTTCGATGCCGGGAATGTCCGGCAACCAGGGATGGGCACCGGTGGCAATCAGGATGCGCCCGGCGCTGAGCACCCGCTCACCCACTTTTACGCGATGGTTGTCCAGAAAGCTGCCGTGGTGGGGAAGAAGCTCGACTTTCGAACCACTCAGCAGGTTGAGGTAGACCTGGTTGAGGCGGTCGATTTCGCGGTCCTTGTTGGCAATCAGCGCAGGCCAGCTGAAGCTGCGTTCGCCCACTGTCCAGCCAAAGCCCGCCGCATCTTCGAAATCCTCGGAAAAGTGCGCCGCATAAGACAGCAGCTTCTTTGGCACGCAACCGCGAATGACACAGGTTCCGCCTACACGGCTCGACTCACAGATGGCCACTTTGGCGCCATGGCTGGCGGCAATCCGCGCGGCGCGCACACCACCGGAACCCGCACCAATCACCAGAAAATCGTAATCAAGATCAGCCATGCTGCAAATTCCCTGTAAACCACCGCGAACTTTTGAAAAATGTCAATAAAATCAATGGCACCCTGCCCTCCGGACAACAGGGTGCAACAGATTAGCCTCGCCAGCCTTGCTTGTACAGGGCAAATTGACCAGTGCCTTGCACGGAGATTGACACTGCACCGAGAGCAAAAGTGCCCTCAAACTGCCTGCGGATGCATTGATTCAGGCGCTGCAATCATGGACTTACCTAATGCCAGACCGTAGCATAGCGGGAACCACTCGACAGAACCCGTGCCGCGCCCCGGCAAATCCCCGGAAACCGAATCAGAACCATGCTCGTTGTTTCAAAACTTTGCCTGGAGCGATACTTTCAACCGGTATTCCATCCGGTTGATTTCACGCTTGGCGAAGGCGAATTGCTGATTGTGACCGGCGCCAACGGCAGCGGCAAAACCACACTTTTGCGACTGCTGGCCGGAATCATCCAGCCCGGCAGCGGGAGCATCGACAAAGGCGCCGGCCAGGTGGCTTACCTGGGCCATGCATTGGCGCTCAAGGATGACCTGAGCTGCCTGGAAAACCTGCGTTTCGTGCGCGATTTCCACGGCGCGACTGAGGTCTCCATAACCCAGGCCATCGAAAGCGTTGGCCTTGCCCGGGTGGCATTGCAACCAGCACGAACCCTGTCAGCAGGACAGCGCAAGCGCTGCGCGCTGGCCCGGCTGTTGATGCAGCCGGCCCGCTTGTGGCTGTTGGATGAGCCCTACTCGAATCTCGACCAGGAAGGCGCGAAGCTGGTCGACCGTTTGCTGCTGCAACATGCCGGGCGTGGCGGAGCGGCTGTCGTCGCCACCCATGGTGACCACCGGCCCGCCATGCCACACGAGGAATTGGCCATGATCGCGGGCCATGTGCCATGACCACCCCTGTGTCTGGCAACGATGCCCGGGCCATGAAACCCGTCCTGGCCCTGCTGCGGCGCGACCTGCTGCTGGCCATGCGCCGCCGCAGCGAACTGCTTTTTCCGCTGATATTCATTCTCGTGACGGTCAGCCTGTTTCCCCTCGGAATCGGTCCCGGCCCTGAACTGCTGGCACGTATCGCTCCGGGTGTGATCTGGATCGCCGCCCTGCTGTCCACCGTGGTTTCACTCGATAGCCTGTTCCGGTCGGACTACGAAGACGGCTCGCTGGAACAATTCGTGGTCAGCGGGTACTCACTGCCTGCGCTGGTGCTGGCCAAGGTGGTTGCCCACTGGCTGGTGGCGGGCCTGCCGGTGGTGTTGCTGTCGCCCCTGCTGGCGGTGTGGCTGAACCTGCCGGGTGACGCATGGCCGGTGATGATGGCCACCCTGTTGCTCGGCACGCCCATACTGAGCCTGGTTGGCGCCATCGGCGTGGGCCTCACGATTGGACTGCGCCGGGGCGGCCAGCTGCTGGCACTGCTGGTTTTTCCACTGTTTGTACCCGTGCTGATCATGGCCACTGCTGCCATCATGGCCGTGGTCGATGGGCTGCCCAGCCTGCCTTTTCTGGGCCTGCTGCTCGCAGGTTTGATAACATCATTTACCCTGGCTCCGTTCGCTGCTGCTGCGGCCCTCAAAATCAGCCTGTCCTGACCCGAATACCCTATGAACCAGACTGCTCGAGCACCACGTAAGAACGCCTTGCTGCTGTTTATCCACAAACTGGGCTCGCCACCGTGGTTTTACGATTTTTCGGGTAAATGCGTTCCCTGGTTGTGGGCAGGTTTCACGGTGCTGGCGCTTCCGGCGCTATACCTGGCCCTGTTCCGCGTGCCACCGGATTACCTCCAGGGCGAAAGCTTCAGAATTCTTTACCTGCATGTTCCGGCCGCCTGGATGTCCATGATGATCTACGCCATGATGGCGGCCATGGGCTTCGTGGCCCTGGTGTGGCGCATTCGCATGATGGAGATCCTGGCCATGTGCAGTGCCCCGATTGGCGCCGCCTTCACCCTTCTGACCCTGGTAACCGGCTCATTGTGGGGGCGCCCCACCTGGGGTACCTACTGGGTCTGGGATGCGCGGCTGACTTCGGAGCTGGTACTGCTGTTTCTCTATCTGGGCGTCATGGGCCTTTTCAGCGCCTATGACGAGCCCCGCAAAGCGGCCCGCGCCGCCTGCCTGCTGGCGCTGGTGGGCGTGATCAACCTGCCCATCATTCACTATTCGGTAAAATGGTGGAACACACTGCACCAGGGCAGCAGCATTGGCCTCAGCGGCAGCAGTATCCATCCCAGCATGGTGTGGCCATTGCTGATGATGGCGGCCGCCACCAAATTCTACTACCTGGCCAACCTGCTTACCCGGGCACGGCTGATGCTGCTCGAACAGGACATGCGCAAGGCCTGGACCGGCAACTTGCAGGCCGGCAAGGTACAGAACGGAAACTCCAAATGAGTAATCACACGATTTTTATTGTCCTTTCCTACAGCGCGGGATTGCTGGTCCTGGGCTGGACTGCGCTCAGCCCATTGTTCAAGAAGCGCAGCCTGAGAACCCAGCTCGAACAGATGCACCGGAGCATGAACTGAATGACGCCGTCACGTAAACGCCGATTGATTTACCTGCTGCTGGTGCTGGCGGGTGTCAGCATAGCCGGAGGAATCGCCTTCTGGTCCTTGCAGCAGAACCTGCTGTACTTCCAGAGTCCCAGTGAAGTTGCCGCGATGGACATGCCGGCCGGCCGGCAATTCCGCCTTGGCGGACTGGTGGAAGTGGGCAGCACCGAACGGGACCCCGGTGGCCTGCTGGTCAGCTTTGTCGTCACCGATGGCCAGCACAGCATTCCCGTGAGTTACGAAGGCATCCTGCCCGACCTGTTTCGCGAGGGACAGGGTGTGATTGCCCGCGGCAAGCTGGATGAAGCCGGGCAATTCAACGCCACCGAAGTGCTGGCCAAGCATGATGAGAATTACATGCCTCCGGAAGTGGCGGATGCACTGGAGAAAGCCGGCCACCCAGGCCCCAGGAAGCCCGCGAGCGACTCCGGGGCAACATCAACGCAACAGTCCGGCACCACCGGCCGGGATTACTGAACTCACATGATCACGGAACTGGGTCAGATCCTCCTGTTGGCTGCCCTGCTGGTGGCTTTGGCCATGGGCACTTTGCCGCTATTGGGCGCGCACTGGCGGGACGCGCGTCTGATGCGGATCGGGCAAACGGGAGCCATGTTGCAGTTGGGCCTGGTTGGTGCGGCCTTCGCCATACTCACCTGGGCTTTCGTGCAACAGGATTTTTCCGTGGAATACGTCGCGCGCAACAGTAACTCCCTGTTGCCGATGCAATACCGGTTCTCAGCTGTCTGGGGAGCGCACGAGGGTTCGCTGCTGTTATGGGTACTGGTACTGGCATTATGGACCGCCGCCGTTGCCCTGTTCAGCCGCCGCCTGCCGGATGAATTCCGCGCCCGCGTTTTGGCCATCCTGGGCTGGATCAGCGTTGGTTTCCTGTTGTTCGTGATTTACACCTCAAATCCGTTTGGTCGACTGATACCCGCCGCAGTTGAAGGAATGGACCTCAACCCGCTGCTGCAGGACCCGGGCCTGATCATTCATCCACCCATGCTTTACATGGGCTATGTGGGCTTTTCTGTTTCCTTTGCCTTCGCCGTAGCAGCGCTGCTGGGCGGGCAGGTGAATCGTGAATGGGTACGCTGGTCGCGGCCCTGGACACATATCGCCTGGGCATTTCTCACCGTGGGTATCGCACTCGGCAGCTGGTGGGCCTATTACGAACTCGGCTGGGGCGGCTGGTGGTTCTGGGATCCGGTGGAGAATGCCTCATTCATGCCCTGGCTGGCCGGCACGGCCCTGATTCACTCCCAGGCGGTCACCGAGAAACGTGGCGCCTTCCGCAACTGGACCCTGATTCTCGCCATTGCCGCGTTTTCACTCAGCCTGTTGGGCACCTTCCTGGTCCGTTCGGGCGTGCTGACTTCGGTGCACGCGTTTGCCTCCGACCCCACCCGCGGTGTGTTCATTCTGACCTACCTGCTCATCGTAGTGGGCGGTTCGCTGCTGCTGTTCGCCCTGCGCGCCCCCGGCATGATCCGCGGCAGCCGCTTCGCCGGTTTTTCGCGTGAAACCCTGCTGCTGCTGAACAACCTGGTGCTGACCGTGATGACCGCTATGGTACTGGTAGGTACTTTGTATCCGCTGCTGATCGACGCGCTGGGAGCAGGCAAAATTTCCGTCGGGCCACCCTATTTTGGAACTCTGTTTGCCTGGTTGTTGATTCCACTGTTGTTGTTGCTGCCGGTTGGCTTTAATGTGCGCTGGCAAACGGACTCGCCCAAACGAGTGGCGCGAGAGCTGGCATTGCCGGCGCTTTTTGCCATCATCAGCGTCGCGGCGGCCTGGTGGCTGCTGCCGCCCACCGGGTTCTGGGGGCTTGCCGCTGTCGCCGGCGGCAGCTGGGTGATATTCAGCAGCATACGGAATTACCTGCGCCTTTTGTCCGCCGCGTCGAATGGCTGGCCCAGCCGCAGCATTGCCGGCATGACGCTCGCTCATCTGGGAGTAGGCGTGTTCATCATCGGCGCAGGCCTCACCAATGCCATCAGCAGTGAAAAGCACTTGCGAATGACGGCGGGTGACCGTTTCGACATGGCAGGTTACAGCTTTGAATTCCGGGGCACCGAGGTTCTGCAGGGCCCCAACTATGTGGCCGACCACGGCGTTTTCAGCGTGCAGCGCGATGGCAAAGAGATTGCCGTCCTGCATCCGCAGAAACGCCGTTACCTGCGGCAGGGCCAGGTGATGACCGAAGCCGCCATCGACCCCGGGTTGACACGGGACCTGTACAGTTCGCTGGGTGAACCACTGGATGAC
>CAYYCX010000109.1:0-13791 GCA_964470455.1 uncultured Wenzhouxiangellaceae bacterium | reverse complement strand
GTTACCGAGTACCTGGCGCTGCTGGAGGCGCTGAAGTCCGGGCTGGCCAATTACAGCCTGGATGAATTCTATTTCCTGGCCCGCACGGTGCTGGTGAAAGACGAGGCCCACTACGACCGCTTCGATCGCGTGTTCGGCGCCTACTACAAGGGCATCGAGCAGGTGTTCGGCCCGGCCGGAGCCGAGATTCCCGAAGACTGGCTGCGCCAGCAGTTCGAACGCCTGTTCAGCGAGGAAGAAAAGGCCGCAATCAAGGCCATGGACTGGGATGAGTTGATGGAGACGCTGAAGAAGCGCCTCGAAGAACAGAAAAAACGGCACGAAGGCGGCAACAAATGGATCGGCACCGGCGGCACCTCACCTTTCGGCCAGGGCGGCTACAACCCGGCCGGCATCCGCATCGGCCCGGGCGGCGGGCAGCGCTCGGCGGTGAAAGTGTGGGACAAGCGCGAGTACGCCAACCTCGATGACACGCTGGAACTCGGCACCCGCAACCTGAAAGTGGCGCTCCGGCGCCTGCGCAAGTTCGCCCGCCAGGGCGCCGCTGATGAGCTGGATTTGAAGGACACCATCGACTCCACCGCCCGCAATGCCGGCTGGCTGGATATCAAGATGCGCCCGGAGCGGCACAATGCGGTGAAAGTATTGCTGCTGCTGGATGTGGGCGGGTCCATGGACGACCACGTGCGCGTGTGCGAGGAACTGTTCTCAGCCGCGCGCGGTGAGTTCAAGCACCTGGAATATTTCTACTTCCACAACTGCGTGTATGAAGGGCTGTGGAAAGACAACCGCCGCCGCCACACCGAAAAAACGCCCACCCTGGAAGTGATGCACAAATACGCCGCCGACTACAAACTGGTGCTGGTGGGCGATGCCACCATGAGCCCATACGAGGTGAGTTACGCCGGCGGCAGCGTGGAGCACTTCAACGAAGAGCCCGGCGCCACGTGGCTGAAGCGCCTGCTGGACACCTACCCCAAGGCCATCTGGCTGAACCCCGAGCCGCAGCAGCGCTGGCGGCACACGCCTTCCATTCGCATGATCGACGAGATCATGGAACAGCGCATGTTCCCGCTCACGATCAAGGGCCTGGAAGAAGGCATCCGCAAACTGACGTAGTTCCGAAGGGCTGGGTCATACCGGACAGCTCAGTTTATCTCCGTCATCCCGGACAGCGCGAAGCGCGTGATCCGGGATCCAACGGACGATGGATTCCGGCATTCGCCGGAATGACGTACTGGATGGTTGGGCGTCAACCCCGGTCGGTGCTGGCGTGGACGATGGGTCCGGGCCATTCTGCCCGCTGCAGCGGCAACGAGCCATAAGGATCATCGCGAAGCAGGAAAGCCATCGCGAAAGTCAGCAGCCAGGCATGGATATCCACCGAGGCAACTCCCGACCCGCGGCGCGGGTTGGCCCTCTGCGTGGCATAGGCGTGCAGTTCCCGCCGGATTACAGTGTGTCTTGCGTGTGTTTCCTGATCATGCCGCTTCATGAAAGATTCTCCATGGCAACAGGCCCGGCAGCGAGGTTGCCGGGCCATGCCAGCATCAGAATTTGTAAGCCAGTCCCAGCGACGTGGTGCCGGCGTCGAAATCAAACCGCTCGTGCTTCAGCACCATGCGCCAGTGGTCGGAAAAATTGACCCCCACGCCGGCGCCATACAGGAAGTCTTCATCAGAATCATCGTGGTCCAGCGTTGCGAAATCCACATCCCAGATGATCACGCCCACCTGGCCGAACACATCAAAGGTGTCGTTGATTGGCCAGGTGAACAGTGCGGATGCCGAAACGCCTGTCATGTCCACCAGGTCCACGTTCTCCACCAGGCAGATGTAGTTCCGGGGACAGTCATCCACCCGGTAGTCATCCGCCAGGTTGTGGTAATTCACCTGCACGGCAATGTAGGGGTTGAAGGCATAGCCCAGGCCCAGCGACCAGCTGGTGTCGGTTTCGTACAGCTCAAAACCGGACAGGTTGCCCGAGAGGTCGCTGCGGCCAACCGTTGCCTCGACGTACCAGGGATCATCCACCCCGGTTGCCCTTGCCCAGGAAAAAGGCACCAGCAGCAACAGGCAGCCGATGGCCAGGCGGAAGTAATGCAAATTGCCAAGTAACATTTCGGGTTTCTCTCCATTGTTGAATTGCGTGGAGAAGCGTATGCCCGCCGCTCGGCCCGGGTCTGTGGTGAAACTTTGCACCGATTGTTAAGAATCGTCAGCGCGGCACAGCGTTACCCTCGCGCGGCGGCTGTGGCAGCGTCCGAAGCAGTCCCGCCGGTTCTCCCCGGTATGACTTTCAGCCTATTGATATTCCGAGCAATTTTGGCGCAGAATCACGCCCTTTGCCGGCGGCCGTGGGGCCATCGCGGGCACCGGCCCGCACGGGGCTCGCCGCTGTCGGCAACGACACTTTTGTACAATTTCGATACAGCCTGGAACATCGGCTTCGGCGGATTTTTGTCATCATCAGCCATGCCTTCAATTCGCCCCATCACAGCTGTTGCGATACGCGCGCGAAAATCACTGCTGGCGCTGCTCCTGCTGCTGCCGGCCGGGCTGATATTCGCCGGGATTGCGGTGGCTGAAGAATTTCCCGATCCCGACCCTGGATCCGGGCCCGAAACCACCTCGCCTTGGCGGCTGGGCGTGGCGCTGGGCTATGGCCAACGCACCAACCCTTTGAAATATTCCGACAACATCACGGTAATCGTCGACCTCGACATTGCCTGGTTCGGCGAACACTGGTTCTTCGACAATGGCGATGTGGGCTACACGCTGACGGAAAACGACCTGTTCACCGTCAACCTGCTGGGGAGAATCAACAGCGACCGGGTGTTTTTTGCCAAGACCAACACCCAGTTCATTTCCATCAACAACAACGTGGGCGAAACGGTGGAGGTGGAAGCGGACGTGCCTGACCGTGACTACGCCGTTGAAGCCGGTTTCGAACTGCTGGCCGATGGCGACTGGGGTTACCTGCAGGCCGGCGCCTTTCAGGATGTCAGCCGCACCCACAAGGGCAGCGAAGTGTATGCGGAATACAGCTACCTGTTGCGCCGGCAGCGCTGGTTCTATGAGCCTTCATTCGGCTTCAGCTGGAAGAGCCAGAAGCTCAACAACTACTACTGGGGGGTAACGCCTGCCGAGGCCAGCGAGGCTTTCCCGGCTTATGAAGCCGGCTCGGGCACCAATTATTTCGCCCGGTTCAAGATGAGCTACCAGTTGACCCGGAAGTGGTCCACCACCTTCGTGGTGGAGTATGAGCGGCTGAACCACGAGGCGGCGCACAGCCCGCTGGTGGACGAAAAATCGGTTTACGGCGCCTTCGCGGGATTCAAATACAATTATTGATGTGAACGCGCTACGGACAAGCGGCTGGCTGTGCCTTGGGCTGATGCTCACGGGCGCCATTTGCGCCGATGAAGCCCCGGCGCGGGGTGACGCCGGCGTTTCATTGCGGGTGAAGCCGGTGCTGTGCATCACCGATGAACGCCAGCCGGACTGTGAAATGACTTTCCTGGTGGAATGGGATGCCGGCCAGCGCAATGACTACTGCCTCGAGGATGATGTCAGCCTCGGCCCGCTCACTTGCTGGATGCAGCAAGCGTCGGGCGAGTTCAGCGAAGACCGCATCGTGCAACGCAGCTTCATCTACCAGCTGACCCGTTCCGGCCAGTCGCAACCGCTGGCTGAGGCCAAGGTCGAGTTGATGACCATCGACAATTCCGACCGGCGCCGCAAACGCCGCAGCCGCCATGCCTGGAGCATCCTGTGAGCCGCGAACCGGTGGACCTGCTGCTGGTTGAAGACGACCTGCGCCTGGCCGGGTTGACGGCCCGTTACCTGCAGCAGAATGGCCTGAGCGTGGTGATTGAATCCGATGGCGACAAGGCCATCGCCAGCTTCCAGCGCGAGCAGCCGCGCATCGTGCTGCTGGACTGGATGCTGCCCGGAAAAGACGGCCTGAGCATTTGCCGTGAACTGCGGCAGATGTTTGCCGGGCCCATCCTGATCTTTACTGCCAAGGACTCCGATATCGACCAGGTGATCGGCCTGGAGGCCGGGGCGGACGACTTTGTGTCCAAGCCGGTGGAGCCCATGGTGCTGCTGGCGCGCATCCGCGCCCTGTTGCGCCGGCTGGAGCAGGTTCAGGAAGCTGCGCCAAATACCAGTGAAATTGTGCTCGGCGGCCTGCGCATCAGCGAGGCTTCGCAGCGGGTCTGGCTGGATGGCACCGAGCGCCTGCTCACCACCCAGGAATTCGAACTGCTGCTGGTGCTGGCGCGCAGCCCGGGAACGATTTTCAGCCGCGACACACTGTTCAAGCGCACCCGCGGCATCGACTACGACGGTCTGGATCGCTCCATCGATGGCCGCATTTCCAAACTGCGCCGAAAGCTGGATGACAATGCGCTGACGCCCACCCGCATCAAGACGGTGTGGGGCAAGGGCTACCTGCTGGCGCCGGACGCCTGGGATACACCGCAGTGAGCATACCCGGGTGCCGGCCATGAAACACTGGCCACTGAAGAGGCCGGTGTTGCAGCAGAACCGCCACCTGCTGTTCCGCTCCTACCTGTTGATCGTCGGTGGCCTGATCGTGATTGCCGGCGTGCTGGATTACGGCTTCCAGCAGTTGCAGAAGCCGGCGGCCCCGGCGTCGATGCCCTGGATCGAAGCCCATCTCAACCGCATCGAGGCGCAGCTCAGCGCGCTGCCACCCGGGCAGCGACCCCAGGCGGTCAGCGAGCTGGAACACCAGATGGGGTTTCCGGTGCGCTTGCTGCCCGACGACCAGGTCGTGCAACAGGCAGAAACACAACAGCTCACGCAGGAAGCGTTTGATGATGCCGGCCGGGCGGTTTACCTGCGGGAGTCCCCGGCCCTGGGTGCGCTGCTGCAAATCGGTCCACTGCAGCAACAGCCCGGCCACGAGAGTGCCCTGACCCGCCTGATTCCACCGCTGTTCTACCTGTCGATATTCGTGTTCGTCGGCTTGTGGTTCCGGCCGCTGGTGCGCGACCTGAACCTGCTGACCGAATCGGCCAGGGCGTTCGCGGCCGACTACCGCCAGCCCATCAACGCATCCCGGCAGGTAAGCAGCCTGCGCGAACTCGCGGCCAGCTTTGATGAAATGGCCGGCCGCATCCGCAAACTGATCCTGGGCCAGAAAGAGCTGACCGGCGCCTTGTCGCATGAAATGCGCACGCCACTGGCGCGCATCAAGTTTGCCCTGGCCATGCTGGGCAACCAGGAACAGGTATCGGAGGACCTCAAGTCCATCAACCAGGACGTGGCCGAGATCGACCAGCTGATCACCGCCATGCTCGACTATGCGCGCCTGGACCACGCCGAAGTGGAAATCTGCCCGCAGCTGACACCCGTGGATGCCTGGATGGAGCCGGTGGTGCACAAACTGCAGGCCATGCACCCGTCGCTGCGGATCAGCCAGCAATCCACCACGGAGTTTGCGGAGTTTGATCCCTACCTGATGGAGTTGGTGTTGAGCAACATGCTGGTGAACGCCTGCCGTTACGCGCGCAGTGAAGTGCGCGCCAGTTTCGGCCGCGAGGCAGGCCAGTACGTGCTGGCGGTGGATGATGATGGCCCGGGTATTCCCGAAGCCGAACGCCAGGCGGTGTTCAAGGCCTTCACCCGCCTGGACAGCAGCCGCAACCGGCAAACCGGCGGCTACGGGCTGGGCCTGGCCATCGTGGCCCGCATCGCTGCCTTGCATGGCGGCAGTGCCCGCGCCGAAGCGTCGCCGCTGGGTGGTGCGCGCATTGTGGTGAGCTGGAATCGCTACTGACCCGCCCGGCGCAAGGGCTTGGGGGATTCTCGGATGGTAGTGGAATCTATCCGGCCCTGCTCATTGTTGATTGAAGCAAGCCGTAGACTGATCGAAGATATTCCACAGATCCAGATTTTGGAGATCATTTGGCCGTGAGCGATCGATACGACCTTGCTTCAAGTGCAGAAGGCCAGTTTGAGCCGGGTTCAAATAATACAGTTCTCAGGAACCGCCTGGGTATTACCGATCCGGCTCAAATGGAATTGGTTGAATTCGACTCGCTTGCGGTGGTCGAGAACGAGTTGTTGCTGGAGGTCGAAACTGACCAGGCGATCACCGTTCGGGACTTGTGTGAATGGCATGGTCGGTGGCTTGGCGGTGTTTACGAATGGGCAGGTATGTATCGAACGGTCAACATGGCCAAAGGCGATTTCCTCTTCGCAGCATCACACTTGATACCGGCGTTGATGCAGAGATATGAAGAAAACTTTCTGGGTCGTTTTACCCCGTGTGAAGGCCTTGACGAAACTCGACTTTGCGAAGCGCTTGCCATTTGCCATGTGGAACTGATCATCATCCACCCGTTCCGTGAAGGAAATGGCCGTCTTTCGCGATTGCTGGCCACCCTAATGGCCTTACAGGCTGGCGCGCCGCTACTCGATTTCGGTGAAATGGAAAGAAGCAAGGATCGGTATATCGAAGCAGTCCACCTTGGGCACATGGGTGATTACCGGCCTATGCAGGATATTTTTTTCTCCGTTTTTCAGAGTTCTCTTGGTTAAACTGGTCAGCATGCCGTGAACGGTACCGGTCTACATAAATTCCGGCTGGTTTGCGTGTCTCCACAGAGGTAGAGGTTGCCAGGTTGATGGCCAGTCTGTCAGGCGTATCGTTGCGGGAGAGGTAAGGATTGACAGCTGCCAATGACTTTTTTGACATGAATTTGTCCCTTCCTTTACAGCAAGTGGCTCACGATTTGTGGCAAAAGCCGGTCATGGTGGAACATACAAGCCGGCACCTGAAATCAAAGCCGATTATACCAGCCTGAAGTCGATATTCGTTGGGAAAATCCAAACGATCAGGAAGTTCTGTCGCGTTTAGTTGATAACCCGAAACAGAAAGCAGCGGAAGCCGGCTGGAAAATCCCATGACTTGCCATTTTTCCTTGCCTGAAGAACCGTTGATCAGAACCCGACTTGTAGCCAGCGGTCAGCCACGCTCATTCTCCCTGTTTGGTTTGTTGGCCGCACTGCAACGAGATGAAGTACGTGACTATCCTGCGCTGCGCCTGCATCAGCGGCATTACTGGCATGCGCCTCTGGCGCAAATTGCGTGCTGGCTTTCAGGGCAGAGGCCGGCGTAACTCCATGCGAACTGGTGCGGCATGATGGCTTTGCTTTTTCACATTCCCCGCACAAACGCGTTATGCCGCATCTCATGGCCAATGCTGGTTGGCGGGCCATGGCCGGTAACCACGATGACCGCTTCATCCAGAGAGTACAGGCGCTGCTGGATGGAGGCCTTGATGGCGCGCGGATCACCGCCGGGCAGGTCGGTGCGGCCAATGGACCCCAGGAACATGGTGTCGCCGGCAATCAGCAGTTGGCCTTCGGCAAAATAGAAACTGCTGGAGCCGGGCGTGTGGCCGGGCGTATGAATGCATTGCCCGCCGCATTCCAGCGGTTGTTCGTGTTCCAGCCAGTGGTCGGGGTCCGGCTGTGGCGTGTAGGGAACACCAAAAACCTGGCATTGCTGCTCCAACGCATCCCACAGGAATTTGTCGGAGGGGTGCAGCCAGATGGGTGCGCCGGTTCGGCGGCGGATTTCGCCGGCCGCCAGGAAGTGGTCGAGGTGCGCGTGGGTGTGCACCAGGCCAACAATTTTCAGGCCCAGTTCGTCCACCGCGGCCATGATCTTTTCGGGATTGCCGCCCGGATCAAACACGTAGCCAAGGCCGGTTTCAGTATCACCCAGCACGGTGCAATTGCACTGCAGCGGGCCCACGGGAAATGATTTGCGTACAAAGTTCATGATTATGGTGTTGGGGTTGTAGTGTCGGTTTCAGGGTTGCGGAGTCAGGAGAATGGAACAGGGTAAACCAATTACTCTGCCTGTTGGGCATTCAACGCATGGAATGATTCCGGATCAGCGCGGGCAGGCCTTGCTTCAGGTATTCCCCAGGATGCGGTTGATATCGACGTTGAATTCAATGGCGGCCAGCTGGCCCGGCGTCTTGTCGATGGATTCCAGGAAGGCCGGCCAGCGCGGGTCATCATACAGGTTGCGGAACAGCGGCTCCGCCAGGATATCCACCAGCCCCGGGTCTTCCTGGGCCCTGGCCTTCTCCAGCCACTCGAACGCCCGGTCGGTCTCGCCCCTGAACGCCAGCAGGTAGGCGATGTTGTAGGCCGCATCCTGCCCGTGTTTGCTGACCAGTTCGTCCAGCAGGCGGTCTGCCTCATTGAACTGGTCCAGCTGGAAATGCACCAGGGCCAGGCCCAGCAGGCGCAGGATCTCGTAAGGTTCCTGTTGCATGTGCGACAGTGCCTCAGTGGCCTGCCCTTTGAACAGCAGCGCGGTGCCGAGGAAGAAATGCGCGCCGATCCGTCCGGGGCTCAACCGCAGCGCCGACTGGTAGGCGTTGATGGCGGAGTCCCAACGGCCCGCCGACAGATAGGTTTTGCCCAGGTTGCCGTAACCGGTAGGGTTAATGGGGTCGCGAGAGACCAGGTACTCGTCCAGTGCGATCGACTCATCCAGCCGGTTCAGGATGGCCAGCAGCGAAGCTGCCGTGCCGATGATGGCAAGGTTGGTGGGCGCGAGTTCCAGTGCGCGTTCGAGGTGTCCGGCGGCCAGCGGCAGGTCGTTTTCGTAAAACATCGCGATCCAGCCCAGGCGTGAATGAGCCGGGGCAAAATCCGCATCGATGCTCAATGCCTGTTCCGCGGCTGCGCGCGCCAGCGCATAGCCTTCGTCGTAGGGCCTCAGGTTCTTGTTGGCCTGGTTGACGTAGTTGGCCGACAACCCATCCAGCGCGGCCAGGTAGCCGGGCGCAATTTCCAGCGCCTGCTGGTACAGGTCGATGGAACTGCTGTAACCCTCGGCGGTGCCCAGGCGCGCAAGGTAGCGGGCCTGTAACAACAGCGCGAAAGCGCTGGGATCGATGGCCTCAGCCGCGGGAATGTCGCCCAGCAACTTGACCTTCAGTTCCCGAACCACCGACTGCGCAATCTCGTCCTGAACCGCCAGGATGTCATCCGGTGTGCGGTCATAGGTTTCCGACCACAGGTGGGTATCGGAGCGTGCGTCGATCAGCTGCACCGTGATGCGGATGCGATCACCGGATTTGCGCACCGAACCTTCGAGGATATGCGCCACGTTCAGTTCGCGGGCGATTTGCGCCACGTGCACATCCTTGTTCTTGTAGGAAAACGCCGAGGAGCGGGAAATGACCCTCAGTTCCGGAATCTGCGCCAGCAGGTTCAGCAACTCCTCGGCGATACCATCAGAAAGATATTCCTGGTCGCGGTCCTGCGACATGTCCTCAAAGGCCAGCACCGCGATGGAGTTCTCACCATACGATTCCACCAGGGCCTCACTGCGCCCGGCCTTGCGGGCTTCCTCGATCTGCTGCGCCGCCTGTTCGCGCATGGCTGCTTCGCGCTGTGGCAGCAACACGAACTTGTCGATGGCGAAATAAGCCAGCGCTGCTGCCAGCGCCAGGATGATGAACCGGTCCATGGACGTGTGGTCTTCGGGTGGTTCGGGCGCTGCAGGGTCCGGCGCCGTTTCCTTGATCAGGCCGCCTGGGGTGAGCTTGAAAATCCAGGTGAGTATCATCACCGGCAGGAAGCCGATGGCCAGCACGATTACGACGATGCGAACCTGGCTGGTTTCGAGTTCGAACAGCGGGAACAGCGTTTCCGTCACCTGGATCAGCAGCCAGGATATGGCGCAATACGCAACCGCCATGCGGATGACATTGCGGCGTTTCAGTTCAGTGTAGAAGGACACGATCAGCCCGTGATTCGCCCATGCGGCGAGTGATTGTATGCCTTTGCGAACCAGTGAAAAAGCCGGGCCGCGCGGCGCGGCCAAAGCATCAGGCAAAGCATCAGGAATTAGCCAGGCTGTATCAAAGGCGGGACCTCAACCCTGGTGCAGTGTCTGGTAAACCAGTCTGGCTGCCAGCGCCAGCAGAATCACGCCGAAGGCGCGGTCGAACCACACGCCATTGCGCTGCAACGCCCCCAGCCAGCGCGGATGGGTGACCATCAAGGCCACCAGCAGGTACCACCCGGCATCGATGAGGCCGGCCGTGGCCACATACACGCCCTTTTCCAGCCAGGACGTATCCGGGCCGATGACCTGGCTGAACAGGGCGATGAAAAACACCGCCACCTTGGGGTTCAGGAACACGACCAGGAATCCATCGCGGGCGGCGCCTGACAAGTTGGATGCCGGCTGCAATTCTCCTGCGGCGGGTTTGGCCATCAGCCCTTTGATGCCCAGCCAGGCCAGGTAGGCTGCCCCGGCCCACTGGAAGGCTGTGAATACCGGCGGCATTGCCGTGATCAGCACCGCCAGTCCGGAAATGCACAACAGCGCATAAAGTGTGATGCCCAGGCTGTGGGTAACAGCGGCGATGCTGCCGTTGCGGCGACCACCCTGCAGCGCATGCCGCATCACCACCGCCAGCGAAGGGCCTGGTGACATGGCGCCCAGGGCGCAGATGCCCATCACGGTAAACCACGTTGCGGTGTTCATTCTTTGTAACCTCTGGCTGTGTACCACCCGGTTCCGGCTTCAGCCAGCCGCAGCCTGGCTTGGCGCCGGGAGGTGCCGGAAACCTGATTGCTTATGGCCGAATGGACCGGAGCGTAGCCTAACCCATTATCCATCGCTCCGGTGAGCCTGGGTACCTGGCCGGAATACGCTGCTGCGTGCAAGTTCCGCAACCGAGACGCCACCAGCGCCTGCGTTCATGTCCGCAATGGCTGAATGTTTGTCGTAGAGCTCAATAGCCCGGCTGTCGCGGTCCTCCGCGGCACTGGCCAGGCCCATGGCCATGCGCATCAGCCAGGACTGTGGCAACTCGAGCCGTGTTCCGCGGGATTGCAGCAGGTGATGGTCATGAAGCAGCTGAAGACACTGGAAAGTAAGTGACTTGTCGCGTTCCGGCTTCAGTGCCTGGCCCAGGCGAGGCAGGTCGAACTCCAGCAGGTCCGGTGCGAGCAACCCAAGGCCCACGCCGGTGCAAATCGTGGCCTCGAACAGGGCAGGATATTCCACGGCGCGGAAGTCGCCGCCGTGGGCTGTCTGCCGGCCGAGACCGGCGCGCACCTCACCCCAGAGGCTGTCCAGCAGCAGGCGCGCGCACACCTGCGAATAGCCTGGCCCGGTGGCGATCAGCGGGCGCACAGCCATCACCAGCGCATGGCCGACTTCAGCCGCTTGCATCCCGCCGCGCAGCGACTGGTGGCAGCGGCGCATGATGAGTTCCGCATCCACGCCGACAACGCCGGCGCAGGCCCAGCGTACAACTTCATCCACGGCGGCCAGGTCCATCCGCCGGTGCCTGCCCTCCGGTGTTACCACGGCGATGGAGGCATCAACTTTGAGGTTGGGTAAACGGGTGGCAAAAGGCCTGGAGGGGTTTGAAACAACAGTTACGGATGGTGACATGGGAATTCTCCGTTCATGGGCATTCGTTCGCGAAATGTCCAGCCTTCGCAAAGAATTGAACGGGGAAGCAGCGCGGGTAGCGGGTATGCCATGAAGCTACAGCGGGACTTCCGGGTCTTGAATCGCGAAGACTGAAGTACATCACTGGCAGGTCTTCGGACTCTGGAGCACGGCGCAAATGTTCGCGCCACCTACGACGACGGCTTCCCGCTCGCTTTATCTTGCCTGGAGCAGTGCTTGGGTAAAAAACCCGGATCGCTTTCGTTCACCAATACCGCTGCGCGTCAGTCCCGGATTCACACCGGGTTCCCTTTTCAGGACCACTCATGAACTCAGCTCATGAGGGCTCAACCAGCTTGTGGTCAGGATATATTCCCGGTGGGGATGTGTAAAGGAAGAATTCGGCGATGGTCGGGTTGTGGCGCCGGGGGCTGATTGCAGGCAGGCGAGGCTCAGTTCGCCAGTTCAAATTGCCAATTAAATTTTGCGTTGCAATTCACCGGTTCATCTGGCCGGGGCCTGCTTCAGGCGAGTGTATAAATAGCCCGCCGCGGCGCCGGCCAGCACCTGCGACAGCAGGCCCAAAGGCGTGCGCGCCACCGCCACCAGCGTAATATCAAACGACCAGTTCAGCGCCAGGTGTATGCACAGTATGGCGGTGGCGCCGGCGAGCATGAACAGCAGCGGGCGCCTCTCCGGGCTGCGGCGCCCCAGCCAGCCTGCCACTGGCCAGGCCAGCAGGAGCGCAACGGTGATCAACGGCAGGTAGAGACCGCACATTCCCAGCAAATCCTGCGCCGACATGGACAGGCGCTCCGCGAAGCTGATGGGAATACCCATACCGTCCAGCCGTCCGATCACAGACTGCGTGGCGGCCAGCGTTGCCAGCACATAGGCCGTTACCACGGCTGCGGCCCAGGCCAACAGGGTTCTGATCCAGGGCTTCATGATGCGGTATTCTGTCTCCAGTGGAAGTGCCCTAGGCTATCACAGCAACACGTTTGATTGATCCGGAGAGAACAGCATCTTGAAGACATTATCCTGGCATCGCAGCAAGGCGTTCCGTTGGTTGGCACTGGTGGCGCTGGCGACCGGTATCGGCAGTTGCCAGGCGGACGTGCCCTACCGGCTGGAAACCGTAGCTACCGGCCTGGATAAACCCTGGAGTGTCGCCTTCCTGCCGGATGGCAGTTTTCTCGTCACCGAATTGCCGGGCCGGCTGCGGCATGTTTCAGCGGCGGGCGAGGCGAGCGAACCGCTGGCGGGTGTTCCCGAAGTGTATTTCGCTGGCCAGGGCGGATTGTTTGATGTGCTGCTGCATCCGGAATTCTCCTCCAACCAGTTGGTGTATCTGTCCTATTCCGAAGGAACACCAAAGGACAACGGCACGGCGATCGCGCGCGGCCGCTTTACCGGAAACGGCCTGCAGGATTTGGAAGTGATTTTCCGCGCGCCCACGCGCAAGGATACACCGGTGCATTACGGCGGGCGCATGGCCTTCCTGGCGGATGGCACGCTGTTGCTGACTACCGGCGACGGTTTCAACTATCGCGAAGCGGCACAGGATGTGAAAAGTACGCTGGGCAAGCTGCTGCGCATGACGGATGGAGGCCAGCCCGCTGCCGGCAATCCATTCGCCGAATCGCCCTATGTCTACAGCTATGGCCACCGCAACCCGCAGGGGCTGGCGGTCGCATCCGATGGAACGATCTGGCTGCACGAGCATGGTCCCAGAGGTGGTGATGAGGTGAATCGCATCGAAGCGGGAGCGAATTACGGCTGGCCTGCCATCACGTTTGGCCTGGATTACAGCGGGCAGATCATCTCCCCGCACACGGCCTGGCCTGGCATGGCGCAGCCCGAGCACTACTGGGTGCCGTCGATCGCGCCTTCGGGGCTGGCGGTGTACGAAGGCGACATGTTTCCCGAGTGGCGTGGTGACCTGTTCGTTGGCGCCTTGGTGAACCAGGAAGTACGTCGCCTGGATGTAGTGAATGGCGAGACTGGCGGCGAAGAAGCCCTGTTCAGCGAACTGAAAGCCCGGATTCGCGATGTGCGGGTGGGGCCGGATGGTGCAATCTACATTCTCACCAACGGCGCGCCGGGAGAGTTGATCCGCGTAAGCAGGCCGTAAATCGTTTTCCGCTGCTCACGGTTCGGGCTTGTTCTCCTTCGTCGTCCTGCACTGCATCCACTCAAACGCGTCATCCCGGCCTTCAGCCGGGATCCAACTTGCGTCTCAATGGCCCGATGCCGGTAAGGCCTTCCGGTCCTGGACTTGGCCCTTCGGGCTGCCCTCGGTCCTCGGTCGTT
>CAYYCX010000108.1:0-13823 GCA_964470455.1 uncultured Wenzhouxiangellaceae bacterium | reverse complement strand
GGTTGCCCGGCGGCTCGTTCATCTGGCCGTATACCAGCGCCACTTTGTTCAGTACGTCGGCGTCCTTCATTTCGTGGTAGAAGTCGTTGCCTTCACGGGTACGCTCACCCACGCCAGCGAATACCGAGTAACCGCTGTGCTCGATGGCGATGTTACGGATCAGTTCCATCAGGGTTACGGTCTTGCCCACGCCGGCGCCGCCGAACAGGCCCACTTTACCGCCCTTGGCGATGGGCATGATCAGGTCGATAACCTTGATGCCGGTTTCCAGGATGTCATTACCGCCGGCCTGCTCTTCGTATGAAGGCGGCTTGCGGTGAATGGGCATGGTCTTTTCAGCGCCGATGGGGCCAGCCTCGTCGATCGGGCGGCCCAGTACGTCCATCACGCGGCCCAGGGTCTTGGCGCCCACGGGTACGGAGATGGCGGCGCCGGTGTCGGTCACTTTCAGGCCGCGCTTGAGGCCGTCGGTGGAACCCAGCGCAATGGTACGCACCACGCCGTCGCCCAGCTGCTGCTGTACTTCCAGCGTGATTTCGGTTCCATCTACGGTCAGGGCGTTGAATACCCGGGGCATGGCATCGCGTGGGAATTCCACGTCAACAACAGCGCCAATAACCTGAACAATTGATCCAGCACTCATTCTCTAGCTCCTATGTGAAAAGGGGTCGAAGCCCTTTTCTGTCTCAAATCTTCAACTTGCACTCTATCCATTATAAGGATCGGGGACGTCTTCCCGTTTCCCATGGATTCCGGACAAGGGCTGCGCCCTTTCCGGAATGACGGCGCGTAAAGTCAACGCCCTAACTGGTCCCTTCTCCTATGGATGGCCCAGGCCAGCCTCTCGACCGGTTCCCGGTCTCACCTTCTCCCGGATCACGCGCTTCGCGCTGTCCGGGATGACGCGGTGCAATGCCTTAAACGGCGGCCGCACCACCAACAATTTCTGAAATTTCCTGCGTAATGGCGGCCTGGCGCGCCTTGTTGGCGGCCAGCTTCAGCTCGGCAATCAAATCGGTTGCGTTATCGGTTGCGTTCTTCATGGCGATCATTCGCGCGGCATGCTCGGATGCCAGGTTCTCCAGCACGGCCTGGTAAACCAGCGCTTCGATGTAGCGGGTGAGAACGCTGTCCAGCAAGGATTCGGCATCCGGCTCGTAGATGTAGTCCCACACATCGCTGATCTGCTCATCCTCGGTGGCCGGCAGGGGCAGCAACTGCTCGATGGTGGGCTTCTGCGCCATGGTGTTGATGAAATCGTTGTACACGATGTACACCTGGTCCACTTCCTTCTCGCGGTAGGCGTTCAACATGGTGGTCATCACGCCGATCAGGTCATTGATTTGCGGTTTTTCGCCCAGGCCGCTGGCGTGCGCTTTGATCTCCACCTTGATGTTGCGGAAGAACGAGGAAGCCTTCTTGCCCAGCGTCACCATGCTGATCTCGGCGCCCTTGCCTTGCCACTCCTTCATGTTCTTCAGCACCAGCTTGAACAGGTTGCTGTTCAGGCCGCCGCACAGGCCACGGTCGGTGGAAACGATAATGTAGCCGACTTTCTTTACTTCATCGTGCTGGATGGTGAACGGATGGCGGTACTCGGGATTCGCCTTGCCCAGATGGCCGATGATGCGGCGCATCATGCGGGCATAGGGGCGCGTGGCCTGCATCAGGTCCTGGGACTTGCGAATCTTGCTGGCCGAGACCATCTCGAGCGCCGAGGTCACCTTCTTGGTGTTCTCGATACTCTTGATCTTGCCTTTGATTTCCTTGCCGCCTGCCATTTACTGCTCCGCTAGTTACAACTCACTTACCGGAAGAAACACTTGAGTCCAACTTCCGATGGATCCCGGACAAGGGCTGCGCCCTTTCCGGGATGACGGCGCTAAAAATTTACGCCTTAACTAATCCCGTTTCCGATGGATTCCGGATCACGCGCTTCGCGCTGTCCGGAATGACGGGTAAAAGGGGCTCTGACCCCTTTTACCAGCTGCCGCTGGCCTTGAACTCGGTTACTGCCGCTTTCAGGTCTGCTTCCAGCTCATCGTTCCAGTTACCGGCATCCAGCTTGGCCATCAGGTCAGCATGCTTGGAACCGATGGAATCGATCAGGGCGGTTTCAAAGGCGCCGATCTTGTTCAGTTCCACGTCGTCCATGAAGCCACGGTCGGCCGAATACAGGGAAACCGCCATCTCGCCCACGGACATCGGGCTGTACTGCTTCTGCTTCATCAGCTCGGTCATGCGCTGGCCGCGTTCCAGCTGGGCGCGGGTGGCATCGTCGAGGTCGGAAGCGAACTGGGCAAACGCCGCCAGCTCACGGTACTGGGCCAGCGCCAGGCGCACACCACCACCCAGCTTCTTGATGACCTTGGTCTGGGCCGAACCACCCACACGGGATACCGACAGGCCGGCGTGTACGGCCGGGCGGATACCGCCGTTAAAGAGGTCGGTTTCCAGGAAGATCTGGCCGTCGGTGATGGAGATCACGTTGGTCGGTACGAACGCCGATACGTCACCGGCCTGGGTTTCGATGATGGGCAGCGCGGTCAGTGAACCGGTTTTGCCTTTCACTTCGCCATTGGTGAACTGTTCCACATAGGCTTCGTTCACACGCGCGGCGCGTTCCAGCAAACGGGAGTGCAGGTAGAACACGTCACCCGGATACGCTTCACGGCCTGGCGGACGACGCAGCAGCAGCGATACCTGGCGATAGGCCCAGGCCTGCTTGGTGAGGTCGTCATAGATGATCAGCGCGTCCTGGCCGCGGTCGCGGAAGTATTCGCCCATGGTGCAGCCGGCGTACGGTGCGATGTACTGCATGGCGGCCGAGTCGGAAGCTGAAGCGTTCACCACGATGGTGTGCTCCATGGCGCCGTGCTCTTCCAGCTTGGCAACAACATTCGCCACGGTGGACTGCTTCTGGCCGATGGCCACGTAGATACATTTGATGCCGGACTTGGCCTGGTTGATGATGGTGTCGATGGCGATGGCTGATTTACCCGTCTGGCGGTCGCCAATGATCAGCTCACGCTGGCCGCGGCCGATCGGCACCATGGCGTCGATGGACTTCAGGCCGGTCTGTACCGGCTGGTCTACCGATTTACGCCAGATAACGCCGGGAGCCACTTTTTCAATCGGCGCGAAGCCGTCGTTCTGGATCGGGCCCTGGCCGTCGATGGGGTTACCCAGAGCGTCCACCACGCGACCCAGCAACCCTGGGCCGTGCGGCACTTCCAGGATGCGGCCGGTGCATTTCACCGTGTCGCCTTCGGTGATGTGCTCGTAATCACCCAGGATTACGGTACCCACCGAGTCACGCTCGAGGTTCAGCGCCAGGCCGAAGGTGTTATTCGGGAACTCGATCATTTCGCCCTGCATGGCGTCTTCGAGGCCGTGGATGCGAGCAATACCGTCGGAAACACTGACTACAGTGCCTTCGTTGCGCGTTTCGGCTGAGATGTTCAGCTGCTCTACGCGCTGTTTGATCAACTCGCTGATTTCAGATGGGTTCAGTGTTGCTTGCATCGTTTGCTTCCTGTTAGATCACCTATCAAGGCGACCAAATTTAAAATTCGCTTCTGCTAAAGCCTGCTCGATAAACCGCCAGTCAACGCGCCAATCACCGGGAAAGCGCGTTGGTCAGCTTGTCCAGCCGCCCACGCAATGAGCCGTCGATCACCTGGTCACCGGCATAAATCACCGCGCCGCCTAGCACGCTGGGGTCCACTTCGCGATCCAGCTCGATGGCGCAATTGAAGCGCTTGGCCAGGGCTTCGCTCATGCGCCTGGCCTGGTCGTCATCCAGTTCCGTGGCCGAAACCACACGCACCTGCAGCTGCTTCTCCGCCTGCTGCTTCAGCCGAATGAACAGGCTGGCCACTTCCGGCAGCAGCGGCAGGCGGCGATTGCTGCCCAGCACACCCAGGTAGGCCTTGAACGGCGCGTCAAAGTGTTCACCACCGGTTTCCGCGATCAGGCCAACCGCCTGCTCCACCGAAACCAGCGGGCTCTCCAGCACTTCCGCAACCTTGTCATTGGCCGCGATCTGGCTGGCCAGCGTCAGCATGGACTGCCACTTCGAAAGCGCGCCGCTGTCCTGGGCCAGGCCGAATGCGGCTTTGGCGTAAGGTCTTGCCAGTGTCGTCAGGCTACTCATGGTCAGATTTCTGCGATCAGTTCATCGAGCAGCTTGCGGTGCACATCTGCGTCGATTTCCTTCTCCAGCAGGCGTGAAGCGCCCAGCACTGCCAGGCTGGCCACTTGGGCGCGCAGAGCTTCGCGGGCCTGGTTGGTTGCCTGGGTGATTTCGGCTTCACCGGCTGCGACCTGGCGTTTGCGCTCGGCCACAGCATCGTCCTTGGCCTGTTCCAGGATCTGGCTGTGTCGCTGGTTGGCCTGCTCGACAATCTCGCCGGCCTTGCTGCGGGCCTGGTTGATGGCGTCCGCGGCTTCCTTGTTGGCCGCTTCCAGGGCTTTTTCCGCCCGGTCTGAAGCTGCCAGGCCCTCGGCGATCTTCTCGCGCCGCTCGTCCATGGACTTGAGCAAATACGGCCAGATGAACTTCATGCAGAACCACACGAAGATCAACATCGCGATGGACTGCAATACCAATGTGGCATTCAGATTCATGCCTAAACCTCGATTAGGTGACTAAACTCAAACCTTCAGTGACGAAGCGCCTTGCGGGCAGAACCTTGCGGGCACTGGCCACTGACCGCGTTACTAGCCGCCCAGGGCTGCCTGCAGCTGGCCAACGAACGGGTTGGCAAAGGTGAAGAACAGTGCAATACCCACACCGATCATCGCCACGGCGTCCAGCAGGCCGATGGCCAGGAAGAATTTGCCCTGCAGCATCGGAGCCAGCTCCGGCTGACGTGCAGAACCTTCCAGCAGGCGACCGCCCAGGATACCCACACCGATACCAACGCCCAGAGCACCCAAGCCAATCAGCAGTGCTACGGCGATTGCGGTCATACCAATTACAGTTTCCATCGTTAACTCCCGTTTAAAAATGATGGTTTATAAAAACAACTACAAAAACTTAAGGACAAACTCTTTGCCAACACTGATCAATACTGATCAATGGTGTTCCGAAGCCATGCTCAGGTACACGATGGTCAGCATCATGAAAATAAAGGCCTGCAGGGTGATGACCAGGATGTGGAACACCGCCCAGCCAAAGTGCATCAACTGGCCGCCCAGGAACGCCAGGCCACCCACCAGCAGCATTTCCGCCAGCAGCAGCCACAATGTCTTCTTGTTATCAAGCTTGCCTTTCATGTTCAGCCACAGCGTGGCGAACACGGAAGCGGTAGCCACTACCCAGAACCAGCCGGGAATGTGCTCGCCAAAAATGCTGCTGAGGCCACTGGCCACGAAGCCGGAACCGGCCGTGAACACCAGCGCGATCAGGATGAAAATCAGCTCGCCGGCATACAGGTTACCGAACAGTCGCAGGCCCAGCGACACCGGCTTGGCCAGCAGCGACACGATCTCCAGGATGAAATTGAATGCCATCACCAGCGGCCACACCACTTTGGGCATGCCGAGGTCTTTCGGGTTCAGCGGGTTCATCACCAGCTCGCTGAGGAAACCGCCCACGCCCTTGAAGCGGATGGAATAGATGATGATCAGCACGAACACTGCAATCGCCATGCCCAGCGTGGCGTTCACGTCGGTGGTCGGCACCACTTTCTGGTGGGAGATGCCCATGGTGGTTGCCACCCAGGGCAGCCAGTCAACCGGGATCAGGTCCATGAAGTTCATGAAGAAAATCCACACGAACAGGGTCAGCGCCAGCGGTGCGATCAGGCGGCTGGTGCCGTGGAACGAGTCGCGCACGCTGGTATCGACGAATTCGACGATGAATTCGATGGCGGACTGGAAGCGGGTAGGCACACCTGAGTTGGCCTTTTTGGCCACGCTGCGGAACAGGAAGAAGAACACAAAGCCCAGCAACAGCGACCAGAACAGGGTATCGACATGGATGGCCCAGAAGCCCATCGCCTTGGCATCGGCCGCCGAATGGGCGAAGCTCCAGCCGTGCTCGGGATGGTTGCCAAACGTCAGGTTCTGGAGGTGGTGCTGGATGTACTCACCACTGGTAATTTTTTCGCCGCCGCCCGCCATATTTCCGGTTCCGCTTTTACGTTACATCCTGATGAGGATGTGTGTCTCTTCAGTTAAAAATTCAAGCACTTAATGCTACTTTTCGGGTTTTTTTGCCACTTTTTCCCGACGCCATCAACGATGGTCTTCGTCTTCCCGGTACAGCCCGGAGAACCGTGGCCGCAAGGCTAGCGGATCGCCCGTCCCAGGCTGACCCAGCCCACCGCCATGACGGTGAACATTCCCGCAAAAAACCAGCCGGGCGCCAGGGGCTTGACCCAGATGAACACCACCGCGCACAGCAACCCGGTCAAAAACAGCTTGCCGAACTCACCCAGTGCCGCGGTGCGCAGGAAGGCGTTGGTTTCGCCGCCCAGTTTGCGCGCAACCAGCAACACAAAAAGTGCTCCAGGCAAATAAGCCGCGAGACTGCCGAACAACGACGAGTAACTGGCTACCGGGTCTTTCAGCAACAGCAATCCGGCCACAACCAGCGCCGCTAAAGACTGCATTCTCAGGCCCGAGCGCAATGCCCGCACCGTTGAAACCGCGTAATCCGGGTTCATTTTCAAGTCCCTACGGACAGCACAAATTCAAACCGCCGCAAAAGACCGCGCATTTTAGCATCGTCCAAACGGCCGGGGCAATTCAAAGACCGTTAATTGTGGTAATCATGAGTATTAAATTGTCGCCCGTGACTGGATTCGTGTCACGGGCGAACGATGCGCTGGTCCGGGATGGTACCCGTAGGAGGCAGCCATGTTGCCGACACGGGCGGTACCCTGTGGGAGGCAGCCATGCTGCCGACACGGGCGGTAACCTGTGGGAGGCAACCATGCTGCCGACACGGATGATCGGGTCGCGAGCGTGGCTCGCTCCTACAGGCGCTATTGCGGTGGGGGCGCGGGGAAGGTCACATGCGGGCCGGTGGGTTCTACGCCGGGCGGCAGGTATTCGGGGGCCGGGTCGCCCAGGGGTTGCAGGTGGGTAATGAACGCGTAGAGGTCACGCAGGTCGCTCTCCTTCATGGCATTGACGTTCACCGAAGGCATGGGCGGACGCGAACGCAGGTTCTTGGCGAACACCACCCACTGGTCCTCGGTCATTTTTGACAGGCTGAGGCGCAGGTTGGGTGCATAGGTGGTGCCCCACGGGCCGTTCCAGCCAAAGGAGTCGCCTTTCAGCCATTCAGACTCCGGGATATTGCCTTCAGATGGCAGGTATCCGGCGGTGTGGCAGTCATTGCAGCCGGCAATTTTTGCCAGGTAGCGGCCGCGCTCGATTTTTTCGGCCTGGGAATCATCGGCCTGGATGGAAAATGCGGCAGAACTGGCCAGCAGCCCTGCAACCAGCCCCAGCACCGGGGCTTTGGTGGACCAAAGTCTTGTCATGTTTCTCTCCTGTCTGTTGTTTGACTGCATTCTGACAGAGGCAATTACAAAAACATGGGCCGAAAGTTGGTTTTGTGTGGCGCCATCATTTCGGCGCAGGCCAGCCCCGGATCAAGTCCGGGGTGACGGTGAACCCTTTAGGGCGTCATTCCGGCGCAGGCCGGAATCCAGGCATCGCGGGGTATTGGATCCCGGATCACGCGCTGCGCGCTGTCCGGGATGACGGCGCTGGGAAATCCCGGGTGACGGTGAACCCTTTAGGGCGTCATTCCGGCGCAGGCCGGAATCCATGCATCACCGGGTATTGGATCCCGGATCACGCGCTGCGCGCTGTCCGGGATGACGTCGCTGGGAAATCCCGGGTGACGGTGAACCCTTTAGGGCGTCATTCCGGCGCAGGCCGGAATCCATTGACACGCGGGTGTTGGATCCCGGGTCAAGCCCGGGATGAAAGAGTGATCAGAGATCACTCTTTCAACTTGAAATGCGCCAGGATGCCTTCCAGTTCGTCGGAATTGTTGTAGGCGATTACCAGTTTGCCCTTGCCGGACGCCTGGTGTTGCAGCAGCACCTTGGTGCAGAGCCGTTCTTCCAGGCGGTTCTGCAGGCGCTGGATGTCCGGGTCGGATTTGGCGCTGGGCTTTTTCTTCTTGTCGCCCTGCTGCAGGCGCCGCACCAGCGCCTCGGTATCGCGCACCGAGAGTTTCTTCTGCACCACCTCGCGCGCGGCGCGAACCTGCAGGCCGGCATCCAGTGACAGCAGCGCCCGCGCGTGGCCCATCTCGATCAGCCGGCCGTCGACCATGTCCTTCACTTCCTGCATCAATTCCAGCAGGCGCAGCAGGTTGGATACGGATGCGCGCGAACGGCCCACGGCTTCGGCTGCTTCACGGTGGGTCATGGCGAATTCGTCGATCAGGCGGCGCAGCGCGCCGGCCTCTTCCAGCGGGTTGAGGTCCTCACGCTGGATGTTCTCGATCAGCGCCATGGCCACGGCGGCTTCGTCGGGCACTTCGCGGATGACGGCAGGAATGCGGTCCAGCGCTGCCAGCTGCGCGGCGCGCCAGCGGCGTTCGCCGGCAATCAGTTCGTACTGGCCGCTGGCCACTTCGCGCACCACCACAGGCTGCACCACGCCCTGGGCGCGAATGGAACTGGCCAGCTCTTCCAGCTTGTCGGCGTCAAACACCGAGCGCGGCTGGAAGCGGCCCGGGCGTATGGCGTCAACCGGCAATTGCTTCAGCGCATCGCCCGTCGATTCGCGTTCACTCACCTGCTTCAGCGTGTTCTGGCTGAGCATGGAACTCAGGCCGCGGCCCAGAACCGGTTTTTTGCGAGTAGTCATTTAAATTCCATCATATTCAGCTGTCGCGGTTTGCCATCCGGGTTGTCCGCCATGGCGGGTCGTCACAGTTGGGTTTGCTGGCCGGCTTGCGGCCCGCCGCTCAACACCTGGGCAAACCGCTCGGCGTTCTTCTTCTCGTGGCGGCGCAACATTTCGCCGGCCAGGCTGAGATAGGCCAGCGCGCCCTTGGACTCGGGGTCGTAGTGCGTCACCGGCAGACCGTAGCTGGGCGCCTCGGCAATGCGCACATTGCGCGGCACCAGGGTGCGGTAAACCTGCTCGCCGAAATTTTCAGTCAGCTGGTCGGAAACCGCGCCGGACAGGTTGTTGCGGCCGTCAAACATGGTGCGTAACAGGCCTTCGATTTCCAGCTTCGGGTTCACGCTCGCACGCACCTGGTCGATGGTGTCCAGCAGCGCGGTGAGGCCTTCCAGCGCGTAATACTCGCACTGCATGGGGATCAGCACGCTGTCGGCAGCGGCCAGCGCATTGAGCGTCAGCAGGTTCAGCGAAGGCGGACAGTCGATGATGATCCAGTCATACTCGCCGCGAATCTCGCGAATGGCGTTTTTCAGCGCGAATTCGCGGCCTTCCTGGTGCATCAGCTGCATTTCCGCGGCCGTGAGGTCGCCATTGGAGGGCAGCAGGTCAAAACCCAGCCCTTCGGGGGACACCCGGGCCTGGCTGATGCTGGCCTCGCCCACCAGTACATCGTATGCCGACTGCTGCAACGAGCGCGGTTCCGTCCCGCTGCCCACTGAGGCGTTGCCCTGCGGATCCAGGTCGATCAGCAGCACCCGGTTCTGCATTTTGGCCAGGGCCGCGGACAGGTTCACGCAGGTAGTGGTTTTGCCCACACCGCCTTTCTGATTGGCAATAGCTACGCAGCGCATTCCGGGGTTCGTGTCTTCAAGCCTGGATCATTGGAGGAGGGACATAATGACGAGGTGGCGTTGCTCTTGCAATCCCGGCACTTCAAGTTCCTGCACGGAATCCACCCGAATCCAGCCCGGCAACTGCCTGCGTTCGGCCAGCGGATCCTGGCCCTTCATGGCCAACAGGCGGGTTGTGGGGGTCATGAGCTGGCGGCAGCCCTCGGCGAAATCCGCCAGGCTGGAAAACGCCCGGCTGATGATGGATTCGTAGGCATGCTGCGGCAAGTGGGTCTCCAGCCGGGCCTGCACCGGCTGGATGTTGGCCAGCCCGAGTTCACGCTTCACCTGCCTGAGGAAGCGGATTTTCTTGCCGATACTGTCCAGCAGGGTAAATTCCTGGGCGGGCTTGAGAATGGCCAGGGGAACTCCGGGCAATCCCGCGCCGGTACCGGCATCGAGCACGGCGCCGGATCCGATGAAGGGCAGCACCGACAGCGAATCCAGCAGGTGGCGGATGACGATTTCCCGCGGCTCGCGAATGGCGGTGAGGTTGTAGGCTGAATTCCAGCGCTGCAGCAGGTCCAGGTAGCCCAGCAGGTGCTCCAGCTCGCGCGGGGCAGGTGGCCGCTCCAGCAGGGATTCACAACCCGATGCCAGCGTGGCGGTAATCTCCGTGGTGTTCATCAACGGCGCGCCTTCTGCAGCCAATCGGCTTTCAATCTGCGGCGAAGCGCGCACATCGCCATCAGCGGGCCATGCGGGTTCAGGCCAACCGGCATGCAGGTTCCGGCCTCAAAGCCCCGCTTTTTTCATCTCGCTGCTGATTTTCTTGGCAATGCCGATGGCCGCGTCAGAGTGTTCCAGGTCCTTGGTTTCCGTGACGATGCGCCAGATGGGCTCCTGGGTTTCCAGGTCGTAGTAGGACGATTCCACCAGCGCGCTCTGCGCGAAATCGGAATAACCTGGCCCCTGCTGCACGGAATACACATCAGTAAAATACGGCATGCCCCAGTTGTAGCCGGCATAACCCACGCCGGTGCCTTCATAGCGCAGCCAGTAATCGGAACGGGTGTAAGTGCCGCTCACACCGCCGCCGGTGTAGAACATCACGATGACGCCATCCACCCCGGCGGCTTCAAGCGCCTTTGCGGCTCTTTCTGTGTTGATCTTGCCGCGGATACCGCCACCCAAGCCCGGCAATTTGCTGGCTTCAACCACGTTCCGCTTTTTGGTTTTGAGCTTCTTGACGATGTCGATTTCAACCGCTTCGCGAATCAGGCCGTCCGGCAACACTGCGATTACGGCGATTTTTTCCGGATAATCGTTTTCCTTGGCTTCCTTGTTCTGCCAGCTGTCCACCACCTTGGTGCGGGCTTCGAGTTCGGGAGCATTCGCCAGCAGGCCGGCGGCAAACACCAAGGCCAGCAGCGACGGCAGGTTATTCAGTCGGTTCATGATCAGTCCTCTTGCGGGGCTGGCTAGTGTAGCGCAAGCGTTGCGGTTCTGTGCGGGCTGGCTGCTGGTCCACCAGCAACATGTGGAGGGGCGCGAGTCCCGACAGGTAACATTGGTCGGGGGTAAACCCCCTCCTACAGCACCAGCCCCGACTTTCTTCATGATGTGACCTGCAATTCCACCGAAAGGTCCAGCTCCTCGGCGCGGTGGCAGGCCGCCCAGTCGCCCTGCTCGATGCGGCGCAGCGCCGGCACGTCGGCCTGGCAGCGTTTGATCACATAGGGGCAGCGCGTATGGAACACGCAACCCCTGGGCGGATCGTAAGGCGAGGGCATGTCACCCTTCAGCCACAGCTCCTGGCGCAGCTTGCGCGCCAGTTTCGGGTCGGGCACCGGCACCGACTTCATCAGCGCATTGGTGTAAGGGTGCAACGGGCGGCGGTACAGCGCTTCTTTTTGCGCCAGCTCCATGCTGCGGCCCATGTACATCACCATCACCCGGTCGCTGATGTGCTTCACCACCGACAGGTCGTGCGCTATGAAAATCAGCGCCAGGCCAAGCTTTTTCTGGAGATCGCGCAGCAGGTTGATGATCTGCGCCTGGATGGACACATCCAGCGCGCTCACCGGCTCGTCGCAGATCAGCAGCTTGGGGTTCAGCACCAGCGAACGGGCGATGCCGATGCGCTGGCACTGGCCGCCGGAGAATTCGTGCGGATAGCGGTTGATCTGGTTGGGCAGCAGGCCCACCATCTTCATCATGCCGCGGGTACGTTCCTCGATCTGCAGCCGCTCCATGTGCGGATAGAAGGTGCCCAGTGGCTCGCCGATGATGGCGCCGGCGGTCATGCGCGGGTTCAGCGAGGCGATCGGGTCCTGGAAAACTATCTGGATTTCCTTGCGCTTGAGGCGCAGTTGCTCGTGATCGAGCTTGGTGAGGTCTTCGCCCATCCACAGCACCCGGCCGCGCTGCGGTTTGGCCAGGCCGAGGATCGCCCGCGCCAGGGTGGATTTGCCGGAACCCGACTCGCCCACGATGCCCAGGGTTTCACCCGCATGCAGGTCAAAGTTGACGCCATCCACCGCGCGCAGCACGCGCTTGCGGCGGTTCAGCAGGCTGCCGCTGTCGCTCTCGTAATGCAGCGTCAGGTCCTGCACGCGCAATACCGGTTCGCTCATGCCGGTTCTCCCGCGGTTTCCCCCGGCGCGTTTTCCGTGCAACCAGCGGAGTTGACGATTTCACCTCCCGGCAACCCGAGTATGCAGCGGTTGCAGCGGCCGCTCGAATCGCGCCACACGGGTGGCGTTTGCCGGCACTCGTCGCGAGCCTGGTCGCAGCGGTCACGAAAGGCACAGCCCTCGGGCAGGGCCAGCAGGTTGGGCGGATTGCCGCGAATGGCGTGCAACTCGGTATCAGCGGGGCGGTCGAGGCGCGGCACCGATTCCAGCAGGCCTTGGGTGTAGGGGTGCGCCGGCCGGTAGAAAATGTCGTCGACACTGCCGCTTTCCACCACTTGCCCGGCGTACATCACCAGGATGTGGTCGCACACATCGGCCACCACGGCGAGGTCGTGGGTGATGAGGATGATGGCCATTCGCGACTGCGTTCGAAGCTCCCCCAACAGGCGGGTGATCTGCGCCTGTACGGTCACATCCAGCGCGGTGCTGGGCTCATCGGCAATCAGCAGGTCGGGTTCGCACAGCAGGCCCATGGCGATCATCACGCGCTGCCGCATGCCGCCGGAGAATTCGTGCGGGTACTGGCGAATGCGCTCCTCGGGATCGGGTATCCGCACGGCGCGCAGCATCTCCACCGCATGCGCCCGCGCTTCGCGGCGCGACATTTTCTGGTGGTGCATGGCCACTTCGGTCATCTGCCGTTCGATGGTCAGGAAGGGGTTCAGAGAGGTCATCGGAGCCTGGAAGAGCATGGCAATGACGCGGCCGCGGACGCTGTTGAGCTGGCGCTGGCTCATACCCATCAATTCCTGGCCTTTGAATTTCGCCGAGCCTTGCGCCCGGCCGTTCTCGGCCAGCAAGCCCATCATGGCCAGCACCAGCTGGCTCTTGCCGGAACCCGATTCGCCCACGATGGCCAGGGTTTCACCCGCGCCCACGCTGAAATCCACGCCATTTACGGCGGTGACCTCGCCGTCCGGCGTATCAAAGCTGACCTTCAGCCCACTCACCTCCAGCAGGGCACTCACGGCGACACCTTCATCAACGGCCCCTCATGATCGGTCTTTCGGATCGAGCGCATCGCGCATGCCGTCACCAATGTAGTTGAAGCAATACAGCGTGGTGGCCAGGAACAGCGCCGGGAACACCAGCGTCCAGGGCGAGGATTCCATGTCCTGCGCGCCGTCGTTCACCAGCGCCCCCCAGGAACTCATCGGCTCCTGCACGCCAAGGCCGAGGAAGCTGAGGAAGGATTCCACCAGGATCACCTGCGGAATGGTGAGCGTGACGTACACCATCACGACCCCGAGCAGGTTGGGCACGATGTGGCGGCGGATGATGTCGCCGTCCTCCACGCCGCATGCTTGCGCCGCTTCGATGAATTCGGTGCTTTTCAGGGCCATGGTCTGGCCGCGCACGATGCGCGCCATGTCCAGCCAGTTCACCGCGCCGATGGCGACGAAGATCAGCA
>CAYYCX010000107.1:0-13895 GCA_964470455.1 uncultured Wenzhouxiangellaceae bacterium | reverse complement strand
TGAACATCGCGTTATAATTGCCGCGATGAGAGCAACGCCCGGGATTTGCCGGGCGTTGTTACAATTGACCTTTGTCACCGCAGGCTTGCCACTGCGCGAAAAATACCCCTGGCCGGGAGGAGAACAGCCGTCATGCAACTGATCGGTGAAGCCCTGACATTTGACGACGTAAGCCTGGTGCCCGCGTACAGCAGCATCCTGCCCAAGGATGTGGACCTCAAAACCCGCATTACCCGCGACCTGGTGCTGAAGTCACCGCTGGTATCGGCCGCCATGGACACGGTGACCGAGGCCCGGCTGGCCATCGCCATGGCGCAGGAAGGCGGCATTGGTGTGATTCACAAGAACATGACCCTGGAAAAGCAGGCCGAGCACGTTCGAGTGGTCAAGAAATACGAAGCCGGCGTGATCAAGAACCCGCTGACAGTTACCCCGCAAACCACCATTCGCCAGGTGCTGGAGATCACCCAGCAGAACAACATCTCCGGCGTGCCGGTGGTGGATGGCAATGAACTGGTCGGCATCGTCACCAGCCGCGACATGCGATTTGAGAAAAAGCTGGATGATCCGGTACGCAACATCATGACGCGCAAGGACAAGCTGGTTACGGTGCAGGAAGACGCCAGCCAGGATGAGGTGCTGGAATTGCTGCATCGTCACCGCATCGAGAAAGTGCTGGTGGTTAACAAGGATTTCGAACTGCGCGGCCTGATCACCGTCAAGGACATCCAGAAATCCAGTGATTTTCCCAATGCCGCCAAGGATTCACAGGAGCGCCTGCTGGTGGCGGCGGCGGTGGGGGTGGGTGGCGACACCGAAGAACGCATTACCGCGCTGGTGGAAGCCGGCGTCGACGTGGTGGTGGTGGATACCGCGCACGGCCATACGCATGGTGTCATTGAACGCGTGCGCTGGGTGAAGCAGCAATTTCCGCAGGTGCAGGTGATCGGCGGTAATGTCACCACGGCCGAAGGCGCACTGGCGCTGGTGGAGGGCGGGGCCGACGGCGTCAAGGTTGGGCAGGGCCCGGGGTCGATATGCACCACCCGCGTGGTGGCCGGTGTGGGCGTTCCGCAGATCACCGCCGTGGCCAACGTGGCGGCGGCCCTCAAAGGCACTGGCGTGCCCTTGATTGCGGACGGTGGTATCCGCTTTTCCGGTGACATGGCCAAGGCCATAGCCGCCGGCGCCTGGTCGGTGATGATCGGCGGCCTGTTCGCCGGCACCGAGGAAGCGCCGGGTGACGTGGAGCTGTTCCAGGGTCGTTCGTATAAGTCCTATCGCGGCATGGGTTCCCTGGGTGCCATGCAGCAGGGTTCCAAAGACCGCTACTTCCAGCACGATGTCAGCGCCGACAAACTGGTGCCCGAAGGCATTGAAGGCCGCGTGCCCTACAAGGGTTCGCTGTCCGGCGTGGTACACCAGTTGCTGGGCGGGTTACGGTCTTCGATGGGTTATCTGGGCTGTACCACCATCGAACAGTTTCGCGAGGAGGCCTGCTTTGTGCGCATCACCAATGCCGGCATTCGCGAAAGCCATGCGCATGATGTGCAGATCACCAAGGAAGCGCCGAATTACAAACTGTCCTGAATTCCGCTGCGCACTTGCCGGGCGATTCGGGTTGAAAGATTGACAGGAATGACCGCTGCATGAACCCAGCCAACTCCAGTTTCGCCAATAGCCTTGCCGACAGCCGCAGCGGCGACATTCACCATGACCGTATCCTGATCCTCGATTTCGGCTCGCAGTACACCCAGTTGATCGCGCGACGTATTCGTGAAATCGGCGTGTATTGTGAAATCTGGCCCTGGGATTCCAACCCGGCGGAAATTGAAGGGTTTGGCGCTCGAGGTATCGTGCTCAGCGGCGGGCCGGAATCCGTGCACGCCGAAAACGGCCCGGTTGCGCCGGAAATCGTATACAGCCTGGGGGTGCCGCTGCTGGGTATCTGCTACGGGCTGCACACCATGGCCAGCCAGTTGGGCGGCACGGTAGTGCCGTCGGAATTCAAGGAATTCGGTTACGCGCGAGTGGACCAGGTAACCGATTCGGCCTTGTTGCATGGCCTGCAGGATGCGGTCGGGCCGGAAGGCCAGGCGCAGCTGGATGTCTGGATGAGCCATGGCGACAAAGTGGAGCAATTGCCGGCAGGCTTCCAGGTGATTGCCGCGACGGCATCGGCGCCGATTGCCGCCATCGCCGATGAAAACCGGCGGTTTTACGGTATCCAGTTCCATCCTGAAGTAACGCATACCGCGCAGGGCCAGGCCATCCTCAGTCGCTTCGTGCTGGACATCTGCGGTTGCGAGGCCGCATGGACTGCCGAGAACATCATTGACGATGCCATTGCCCGTTGCCGGGAGCAGGTGGGTACGGATGAGGTAATCCTGGGCCTTTCCGGTGGCGTGGATTCGAGCGTTGTGGCGGCGCTGCTGCACCGTGCGATCGGCGACCAGCTGACCTGCATTTTTGTTGATACCGGCATGTTGCGCCTGGGCGAATCCGACCAGGTGATGGAAACCTTCAAGCAACACATGGGCCTGAAAGTCGTGCGGGTGGATGCGCGCGAACATTTCCTGGCGGAGCTGAAAGGCGAGGCCGACCCGGAAGCCAAGCGCAAGATCATCGGCCGTTGTTTCATCGAGGTGTTTGAACAGCAGGCGAAGCAGTTCAACAACGCGCGTTGGCTGGCGCAGGGAACGATCTACCCCGATGTGATCGAATCCGCCGGCAGCAAAACCGGCAAGGCGCATGTGATCAAATCGCACCACAATGTCGGCGGCCTGCCGGAAACCATGAACATGGCGCTGGTAGAGCCGCTGCGCGAACTGTTCAAGGATGAGGTGCGCCGCATCGGCGTGGAGCTCGGCCTGCCCCGCGAAATGGTGTTCCGCCATCCGTTTCCGGGGCCGGGCCTCGGGGTGCGGGTGCTGGGTGAAGTCAAACCCGAGTACCTTGAGGTTCTGGCGCGCGCCGATCATATCTTTATCGAGGAACTGCGCCGCGAAGGGTTGTACGACGAGGTCAGCCAGGCGTTCGCCGTTTACCTGCCGGTGAAATCAGTCGGCGTTACCGGGGACGCGCGCCGCTACGAGCACGTTATTGCCTTGCGCGCGGTGCAGACCATCGACTTCATGACTGCCCGGTGGGCCCGCTTGCCCTATGAGTTCCTCGAGCGCGTCTCGCTGCGCATTGCCAATGAGATCAAGGGCGTCTCCCGCACCGTCTACGACATCTCCGGCAAACCGCCGGCGACCATCGAGTGGGAGTGAACGCAATTTTTAACCCATTGAAAAACAATAACAAAAGTTATTTTGTTGATAATTTAATCTGCATCGTGAATGGTATATTTCATGGTATTTTCCGTAGCTAGCAAGGCGGAAAGCATCGATACCATGAAAGAAAACTTGAGCTTGGCATGGTTTCGGAGCGCATGAACTGCACCTGCTCTGGAGTAATCAGAAGCCGGAAATCCCAACAAAGTATTTCAGAACAAGCAGTACTGTATTTTTGAAGCTATTGGCGATGTAATGGATACGTTATCTGCTGAAAAATTTTTTATTTTCGATATTTTCCTTGAGCAGATTGCCTGGCTCCCCCGTTAGGTCTGTGTCTAGATTCTCCAAGTCGCTCGTTTGCAAGCTGTAACTAAGTACGTTACAGTTTCTCGTCAAGATGGAGATAGCTGTTGATTAAGAATTTTCGGGACCGCTGGCTTAGGGATTTTTATCTGGAAGATATAACCAGCAAGAAGATACCCGCTGAGATCGGAGACCGACTGTTCCGAAAGCTGCAGCTAATCGATGACGCGACCTGTGATCTCGACTTGCGCTCGCCTCCGAGCAATCATTTTGAAAAATTGAGAGGGAGCTTGACCGGGATGCATTCGATCCGCGTTAACAAGCAATGGCGGTTGGTGTTTGCCTGGTCGGGTGAACATGGCGAGGCACAGGACATCTATCTGGATAATCACGATTATCGGTGAGGCAGGCTATGAATATCACAAAACGACAACCCGTCAGTGTCGGTGAAATGATTACCGAAGAATTTCTTATGCCCATGGCATTGACTCAGGGACAACTGGCAGAAGCGATGGGAGTCAGTCGAAAAACCGTCAACGAGTTGTGTACCAACCGCCGTACAATCACGGCCGACACGGCACTGATGCTGGCGACCGTGTTTGGGAATACTGCTGATTTTTGGTTGAATCTTCAGCAACGCAACGAGCTGTGGAAAGCGCTCAACACACCAAAACGAAAGGCAAGAATTGAGAAGGCGAAACCGATTGCTGCCTGAGCGAGGTGTGGTACTAGGTTTCGGTACGGATCCGAAGAAACCAGGGGATGGCACTTCAGGGCAGGGTGATGAAAGCGGATAAGAATATTGCTGCCTACCGCCGCATGCGCAATCAGCCGCTGTGGCGGCTACTCGCTTCTGGCAATGGGCCAACGGTGATTGGTCTGCTGCAGACACACCTGTATGAAAAGGAACGCAGCCTGCCGGCCTCAATTTTGTTTGAACGGCTGACGCGAGAACTGGAAGAGCTGCGGGCTCAGGGCGACGAATTCCCTCAAACGGCGCAGGCCTATGTGTCCAACTGGCTGAGTGACGGCTACCTCGAGCGGCGATTCCCGCCAGGCGCCGCTGAGGAGGAATACGAGCTCTCTACGGCCACGGTGGAGGCGATTCGCTTTCTATCCGCCATTGCTGAACCTCATTCCGCGGCTACCGAGAGTCGCCTGTCGCTGGTGATCCAGGCGCTGGTCGGACTGGCCGAAGATACCGACACCGATAAATACCGACGGATTGACCGCCTGATGATGGAACAGGCCCGCATCGACAAGGAGATCGATGCCATCCAGAAGGGTCAGATGCGCGTCCTGCCAAATGATACTGCCCTGGAGCGGACCCGCGAGATCATTTCCCTGGCCGACGATCTGACGGGTGATTTCCGCCGGGTGCGCGATCAGTTCGAGCAGCTCAATCGGGATTTGCGAGAGCGCATCATGGATAGCGATGGCAATCGCGGTGAGGTCCTCGACTCGTTGTTTGCCGGCATCGATCTGATTGCTGAGAGCGAGGCGGGCCGGACCTTCTCTGCCTTCTGGCGACTGCTTACCGATCCCGAGCAGGCAGCGATGTTGGAAGAGTCTCTCGATAGCGTGATGTCACGCGAGTTTGTTGGCGAGTTGGACATGCGTGAGCGTCGCTTCCTCCTGCGACTGACCAGGAACCTTCTGGAGCAGGGCGGCACCGTGCACGAAGTGTTGCAGACCTTTGCCCGCAGCCTCAAGCACTTCGTGCAAAGCCGTGAGTACCTTGAGCAGCGTCGCGTGAACCAGCTGCTGAAGGAGGCGCAACGTGCAGGGTTGTCGATCAAGCACGAGGTGAAGGCAACTGAGTCGCTGGAGTATTCCCTGGAGCTGACCAGTAGTCGCTTGCGTTCCCTATCCCAATGGGTGCTCTACGACCCATCGTTGCAGTCTGAGCCACAGCCGATGCGTGAGGGCGAACCACCCCCCATCGATCTGGAATCAGTCAGTGAATTGGTGGCCCAGTCGGAAATTGATTTTCGCACTTTGAAAGAGCATGTCTGTGCCTTACTGGAACAACGAGACCAGGCCTCGATCGGCGATGTGCTGGAACACTTCCCAGCCGAGCAGGGCCTTGGGAGTGTCGTTGGTCTGCTGGCCCTCGGCAGTCGTCACGGGATCAGAGGCGCCGAATCAGGTGGAGATGGCGTCGAGACGGTGGCCTGGGTAGGTGAAGATGATAAAGGGCGCCGCGCTCGTATTCCGAAATTCTATTTCTTGAGGGAACGCCTAAATGAACTGGTCTGAAGAAGGGACGCCGGAGGAAGAGATGCTGGAGATAAGGGTCAGCGAACTGGAGTCGGACCAGCCGCTGTATCAGGGCGATAGCGGTGAGTTATCCCTGGATGCCCGTCGTGTACTGGTACAGCTCCTCGCCGGTCCGTCCCTGGATGGGCAGCGCCACTCCAAGCTCTGGCCAATCATGATTCGTGATGAAATGGCCATCCGTAGTCGTTTGTCGGAGCTGTTTCTGCAGCTGGTGATCGATCGTGAACTGCAAGTGGCTTTTACCCGTCAGGCCGAAACGGGCGACCTGGAAGTTCCCCGGCTCCTGCGTCGTGCCAGTCTGACCTTTCTGGATTCCATTCTGCTGCTCCACCTGCGCCAGCGATTCACCCAGGCCGAGGCCCATGGCGACCGTGCTGTGATATCGACCGACGAGATCGTCGAGTTTCTCGGGGTTTACGAACAGGTCGGCAATACCGATCGGGCGCTGTTCGAAAAGCGAATCCATGCGTCGATCGAGAAGATCAAGAAACACAGCATCTTGCGCAAGATTCGCGCAACCGAGGATCGCTTTGAGATCTCACCCACGCTGAAGTTGCTGTTTTCGGCGGAAGAGATTCAGGCGCTGATCCGGATTTACCACGACATGCAAGCAGCAGAAGTACCCTCTGAACAAGATGTTGAGATGCAATGAGGGGAGGATCACGAATGAGTGAGTTTGCAGGGACGCAAAACCTCTTCGCCCCGGAACAATTCCGCATGTCCCGGCTTCAGGTCTATAACTGGGGCACCTTCTCTGGTGTTCACGACATCCCGATCGCGGAACAGGGTTTTTTGTTTGTGGGCCGCTCCGGCACAGGGAAATCGACGCTGCTCGATGCCTTTTCCGCGCTGCTGGTGCCGCCACGTTGGGTCGATTTTAATGCCGCGGCGCGTGAGGCGGAAAAGACAGGACGTGATCGTAACCTGGTGAGCTATATTCGTGGCGCCTGGGCTGAGCAGAAGGATGATGCCTCGGGCGAGATCGCCACGCGCTACCTGCGCCCGGGGACGACCTGGTCGGCTCTGGCGCTCAACTACCGAAATGCCCTGGATCAGCATGTGGTGCTGGCGCAGCTCTTATGGTTGCGCGGTAGTGCTAACGGCGCAGGCGATGTGAAGCGTCATTTCATGATCTTCGACCGACCTCTTGATCTCAATGAGTTGGAGGTGTTCGGGCAGGCCAATCTAGATGTGCGCAAGATCAAACAGACGTTCGATGATGCCTTTCATCGCAGTGAGTTCAGCGCCTACGCCGAGCGGTTCCGTCGCTTGCTCGGCATCGAGAGCGAGATGGCGTTACGCCTGTTGCACAAGACCCAGTCAGCCAAAAATCTCGGTGACCTCAACACCTTTCTGCGGGACTTCATGCTGGACAGGCCAGCGACCTTCGAGGTGGCGGATCGACTGGTGAGTGAGTTCGATGAGCTCAATGCGGCGCACCAGGCGGTGGTAATCGCACGCCGGCAAGTGGAGACACTGGTTCCGGCGCAAGAGAAACATCAGGAGCGAGAGTCTCTGCTGAATGAACACAGTATCCTGAACGAACTACTGGCCGGAATCGATAGTTACGGTGGGCGTCGTCGCATCCACCTTCTGAAAGAGCAGATCGAGTGCTTGAATATTCAGGCTGACGGTTTGCAAGGTGAGATCAGCAGGAAACAGGCGGCGCTCAACCAGCATAATGATTCCTTTCGCGAGCTGGAACGTCGGCACAGGGAGGTTGGTGGCGACCAGGTGGAAACCTGGCAGGCGGAGAAGTCTGCACTGGAGCAGCAACGCGAGCAGTGTTTGAGAAAACAGGGACAAGCCAAAGAAGCCTGCCGTCAACTCGGCTGGGTTTTTCCGGACGCTCCTCAACGGTTTGCCGAGCTGGTCGGTGAGGCGCGTCAGGAGCTCGAGCGCTGGGAGAGAAGCAGCAGTGAAATTCGCGAAAAGCGGGACATGCTGGTGATCCAGAAAAGGGAGACCGAGACCGCGTTTACCCAGACAGCCCAAGAGGTGAAGGCCCTGGAACGGCAGCCCTCCAATATCCCCGCGCATATGTTGGATCTGCGCCAGGAGATTGCCACTTCCATCGGCATTTCGGAGAGTGGGCTGCCTTTTATCGGTGAGCTGATCGAGGTGAAACCGGATGAGGCGGAGTGGCAAGGTGCCATCGAACGGGTGCTGCATGGCTTTGCGCTCTCTCTTCTGGTCGACGAACGTCACTACTCCGCGCTATCCAATCACATTAACAGTCGTCATTTAGGGCAGCGACTGGTCTATTACCGGACGGGACAGGTAGATCGCCAGCAAGCCAGACCTGTTGGAACCGATTCAATGGTGCTCAAGCTCAATATCAAAGAATGTAATCAGTCTGAATGGCTGAGTACGGAGCTGCGCCGTCGGTTCGACTACGGCTGCGTCGACTCCATTCAATCCTTCCGACGCGCAGATCGGGCTTTGACCCGCGAGGGACAGATCAAACATAGCAAGACCCATCACGAGAAGGATGATCGGCGGAGCATTGGTGATCGCCGCAACTGGGTGCTCGGATTTGATAACCGTGAGAAACTGGCGATCTACCGCAAAGAGGCTCAGGATCTTGCGGGGAAAATCTCTGATCTGAATGAACAAATCAAGGTGCTCACTGACCAGGAGGGTGCCCGGGCCAAGCGTGCAATCCACTGTCAGACGCTGGTCAATCTACAGTGGCAGGAGGTGGATGTTGCTCCGCTGTTGACAGGTATCGACAAGCTGGTACGCCGGATTCGTGATGCCCTGGAAGGCGACACCGAACTGAAGAATGTGGCCGATCAGATCGAACGGCAGAAGAAGGTCGTCAATGATGCCGAAGAAGCACTGCGCAAGACAATCATCGAATACAGGACAGTTGTCGGTAAAGCCGATGAACACGAGGGGACTTTAAAGAACCTTCAGGATGATCCAACCATTGTTGCGTTGACACCTCGTCAACAGCAAGGATTGGACGAGCGATTTGATACGCTATCTGAGCCTGTTCGGTTGGACAATCTTCATAAGCTCATCCGTTCTGTGGAAAGAGCGATACGCGACGAGATGGAAGCCCTGACTAAGGAGGTGGGAAAGTGCGACCGGTTCATCGAAAAGCAGTTCGACGAATTCATTTTTGAATGGCCTGCAGAAGCGCAGGGCCTTGACGCGACACTGGCTGCTGCGTCAGATTTTTTTGCCAAGTTGACCCGATTGGAGACCGATGGTCTGCCGGCCCATGAACAGCGCTTTTTTGAGTTGCTGGAGAGTCAGAGCCATCAGAACCTGGCGGCGCTTTCGACTTATCTGGGCGATGCGCGCAAGGAGATCCTGGAGCGCATGGATCTCGTCAACGACAGCCTCGCTCAGGTGCCATTCAACCAGAGCACCAACCAAACCACCTATCTGCAAATCGATCCCAGCGACCGCCAGTTACCGGATGTGCGCGAGTTCAAGCAGGAGATCCAGCAGGCGTTGAGCCATGCCTGGAGCGAGGACCGGGAGTTGGCCGAGTCGCGTTTCCTGGCGTTGCGTCGCCTGGTGGAACGCCTTTCCAGTCAGGAGTCGGAAAACAAGCGCTGGCGCCAGGCGGTACTGGATGTGAGGCAGCACATGGAATTTATTGGTAGGGAGACCGATGAGAGCGGTGTCGAGGTGGAGGTCTATCGCAGTGGTTCGGGGAAGTCGGGTGGCCAACGGCAGAAGCTGGCCACGACCTGCCTGGCCGCAGCGCTGCGCTACCAGTTGGGCGGCAATGAGCATGGTGTGCCCATGTATGCGCCGGTGGTACTCGATGAGGCCTTCGACAAGGCTGACAATGAGTTTACCGCGTTGGCGATGAATATCTTCCAGAATTTCGGTTTTCAGATGATTGTTGCCACACCGCTGAAATCTGTCATGACCCTGGAACCGTTTATTGGTGGTGCCTGCTTTATCGATATCAGCGACCGGCGTGTCTCCGGTGTTTTGATGATCGAATATGATTCGGAGCAACAGCGCCTGAAACTGCCTGCTCCTGCACATCAGGAGGCGAGTCTTGAAGTTTCTCGATGATGTTCAAAAGGAGTTGAGGCGCCGCTTCGAGAACAGGCATCGCGAGTGGCTTGAGGCAAGTCGCGACCCAGAGCAGTTTGAAAACGGTGCTTGGCCACTGGAGGTCAATCTGGGTATCCCCACTGAGAACCAGGCGCTGAAGCAGGTTGAAGACGTCCGTGCCTGGGTAGCTGCCTGGCAATCCTGGAATGGTGTGGGGTCACTTTCCTGGGGTCAACGGCGTTGGCGTAAGCTGGGAACGCAGCCTGTTCCCGAGAAACTGCTGCTGTCTGGCCCCGGCGAAGTTGCAGAATGGATTGGGGAGGCAGATCGTTGGGATCGAGCCCAACAGCGATACAGGGATTGTATTGGGCGTTGGCCTCAGCTTTCTGGCAAGCTGCCTCGTTACTTTGCCATTCTTGCTGATTACAGCGAGGCGGATTATCGACGCCTTATCGATATGGTCGCCTGGATCGAGAAGTATCCTGCTTCCAACCTTTATCCGAGACAGCTGCCTGTCAGTGGTCTGGACAGCAAGTGGCTTGAAAAACGTAAAGGGCTTCTGGCTGAACTCGTCGATAACGTGCGATGTGAATCACCAAACGAGGGTGATTTCTACGGGCGCTGCGGACTCAAGGCGCCACCACAACTCATCCGTCTGCGCATTCTGGACGAGATCCTGAGGCAACGGGTTGGCAGTCTTAACGATATCTCTGCACCCTGGGAACAGCTGGCTGAACTCGATCTGCCTGTCAGCAACGTTTTCATTGTCGAGAACCTGCAAACTGGTCTCGCTTTTGATGATCTGCCGGGTTCGGTTGTCATCATGCAGCTAGGTTATGGGGTCGACGTACTGAGTCGTCTGCCTTGGGTTGCCAAGGCCAACTGCGTCTACTGGGGGGACTTGGACACGCATGGTTTTGCGATTCTCAATCGTGCCAGAAGCTATCTCCCTGAACTGAAATCTGTATTGATGGACGAAGCAACCCTCCGAAGTCATCAGGATTTGTGGGTTGAAGAGAAGGATCAGCATGCTGCGGAAACTCTGCCATTGCTGACGGATCTCGAGCAGGCGGTGTATCAGGCCATTAAGTGCAATGCCTGGGGGCAGAATGTCCGTTTGGAGCAGGAGCGTATCACTTGGCAAGTTGCTATGAACGTAGTACAAGGAGCAGTAAAGCTGGCCTTCTGAAGGTGTCACATTCCCGCAATCAAGAAGATTCTGAGCATGGTGTTTTCATGGTATTACCGTTTAGCAGGAAAATAAAATATTGACTATAAAGGACAAAAAGGTCTTATTTACCATCGAGTGGGAGTGAGCGCCACACAATGGCCCACCGTGCTGGCTGACCTGGGCGGCAGCAACGCCCGGTTCGCCCTTTCCAATCCGTCGGGCGATGGCTTCAGCGCTGAGTTGTGCCTCACTTGCGCCGACTTTCCCGGTCCGCAACAGGCGCTGCAACATTACCTGCGGCAGCAGGGCGGGCTGAATCCATCCGCCATCTGCATCGCCGTGGCAGGCCCCGTGGCGGGTCCGCCGGGTGAGCAAAGCGTTCGCATGACCAACCATCCATGGCACGTTGATGCCCGGGAGCTGAGCCGGTTTTACGGGGGCATTCCGGTGCGGCTGCTGAATGATTTTGCCGCGGTGGCCTGGAGCGTGCCGTTGCTGGCGGAAGCCGATGTCAGCGCCATCGGCCCGCGGGGCCACTTGCCGTATTCACAGGCCGATTACACGATAGGGTTGATTGGCCCGGGCACCGGCCTGGGCGTTTCCGGGTTGATGTTTCGCGACGGCCGCTATTACCCCATTGCAGGCGAGGGTGGGCATGTGGGCCTGGCGCCGGAGAATCCGCAGCAGGTTGAAGTGTGGCGGGCACTCCATGAGTTGCTTGGTCCGGATCAACGGATTTACCAGGAGCGGTTGTTGTCGGGTCCGGGTGTCGAAGTCCTCTACCAGGTCATGGGCCAGCTGTACGACCAGGCGGTCGACCGCCTTGAAGTCGCGGCCATATTCCAGCGCGCCGCTGATGCAACGGATCCCGTTGCATCTGACTCGATTTCACTGTTTTTCGAAATATTGGGGCAGGCTGCCGGCAACCAGGCGCTGACCATCGGCGCATTCCAGGGCGTTTGCATCGCCGGCGGTATCGTGCCGCGCTATCCGGAGCTGTTGCGCGCCAGCCGCTTTCGCGCCGGATTTGAAAACAAGGGCACTTACCGCGCCCTGATGGAAACCATACCGACCGTGCTGATCGAGCACCCGCAGCCCGGGCTTCTGGGGGCGGCCTTTTTCGCGCGACGAATGAGACTGGCTGATACACCCAACTGATGAACGGCCAAGCCACGGAGCGTGAAACCAGCGCATTGCCGGACGTGCCCCGCGCCGGCGTGGTCATGCATTTCAGCTCGTTGCCATCACCGTACGGGATCGGCGATATCGGCGAAGCCGCGCAGTCTTTTCTGCGGCAACTCAAAGACCTGGGCCTGGCCGTGTGGCAGTTCCTGCCCACTGGCCCGACGGCCTATGGCGATTCCCCTTACCAGCCCCTGTCGGCTTTTGCCGGCAATGAACTGCTCATCGGTCCGGAACCCCTGCTGCGCGAAGGGTTGTTGGTTGAGGAGGAACTGCGCGAACTGGAGTGCCCGGATGCCGGCAGTGTTGACTTTGGGTGGCTGATTCCACGCAAGCAGAGACGTTTGCTCAGGGCGGCGGAGCGATTCGAATCACGCGCCAGTGCCGGACTGCGCGCCGGATTTGCCGCTTTCCTGGAACAGCATGGAAACGCCTGGCTCAATGACTACGTGGAATACCGCGTACTGAAAACCCTGCACGCCGAACAGCCCTGGACGCGGTGGGATGCCGCCTACAGGCAACGCTCGCCGGCAGCCATGGCGGCTTTTCGGGAACTGCATGCCGAACGATTGCAGCGGTTGCGCATCATCCAGTTTTTTTTCCACCGGCAATGGCACGCATTGCGTGAGCGGGCTGAAGCACTTGGGATCCGGCTGTTTGGCGACATGCCGATCTACATCGCGCTCGACAGCGCCGATGCCTGGGCCCAACCGGGCTTATTGCTGCTGGACTACGAAGGCAAGCCGTCCCACGTTGCCGGCGTGCCGCCCGATTATTTCAGCGGGGACGGGCAACTCTGGGGCAACCCCTTGTACGACTGGGCCGCGCATGAACGCTCGGGTTATTCCTGGTGGATAGCGCGCACTCGCCATGCCCTGGATCTGTGCCACCTGTTACGCGTGGATCATTTTCGTGGCTTCGAGTCCTATTGGACGGTACCCGCAGGCGAAACCACGGCACGACACGGTGAATGGCTGCGCGGGCCGCGGGACGGGTTGTTCAACTGCCTGGAGAACGCCCTGGGCAGGTTGCCCATTGTCGCCGAGAACCTGGGCGTCATTACGCCGGAAGTCGAAGCGCTGCGGTTGCGTCACCGCATGCCCGGCATGACCGTGCTGCAGTTCGCGCTGGCTGACCCGGAATTCGAGCCTGCTGCCATTGTTCCGGACTGCGTCTGCTACACCGGCACGCATGACAACGACACCAGCCTGGGCTGGTTCAATGGCGGCGCCAACGATACGCGCACGAGGGCGGAACTGCTGGCCACGCAGCAACGGGTGTTGGATATCACCGGCGGTACCGCCGGTGATGTGCATCATGGCCTGGTCCGCCTGGCATTGGGTTCAAATGCCAGGCTGGCCTTGGTGCCGATGCAGGATTATCTCGGGCTGGGTTCGGAAAGCCGGTTGAACATTCCCGGCACCACGCTGAACAACTGGCGCTGGCGCATGCGCGCCAGCGCGCTGGATGCAGCCGCCGGCGATGCCATCCGCGGAATGCTGGTCGAAACCTTGCGGGCTGCATGAACACATGAATATTTTGCAGGTGTTCAATTGTCGGGATTGGTGAGCAAACGGCACTTCACTTGCAAGCATTTGCGGGTAGTATGAAGCCATGAACAATAATCCGGATTTGGTTGAGGAACAACGCGTCAA
>CAYYCX010000106.1:12110-13969 GCA_964470455.1 uncultured Wenzhouxiangellaceae bacterium | reverse complement strand
AAGATGAAGAGAGGTACCTTGTGATTGGACGTATTGAAGCCAAACACTGGTCCGCCATTATCACCTACCGAGGCGAAAGTGTTCGCCTGATATCAGTCCGGCGATCCCGCAAAACGGAAATAGAGTTATATGAAAGCTAAAGCATTTGACAAGAAGTTTGACGAAGGTAAGAAGGATGTCGTTAACGATCTCGACGTCTCAACAGCACGACGCATCAACCAGGAACAAAAGCGGATCAATGTCGACTTCCCTTCCTGGGTAGTGGAATCTCTGGATCGTGAAGCTGCGCGAGTTGGAGTAACTCGCCAGTCCATTATCAAAGTCTGGTTGGTTGAACGTCTCAAGGCAGAGGCCGCTAACAATCCGCTAAATGGAGACGCCGCAAGCGGCGCCCGATAGCGGCACGTTAAGGCCGTGGAAACACAAGAGAAAATTGATCGCCTGCGCTCGACGCGTAAAAGGTTGCTGCAAGTCTATTTCATCCACGTCGGATGGCTGACTTCTACGTGTGCTTTCGCGGCAACTGATTCGATCGACGTTACAATCGCGACCTCGCTTTGGTTGGTCCTGCTCACGGCGCCCCTGGTCTTGATCCATGCCGTAGCGGTGCATAAGGCCTGCCGCGCGATTGATCCTGGGTCGCGAACTTTTGGCTGGTTTCCCATCATCGTAGCAACGATACTACTGACACCCTTTGAATCGGCGCTTGTTTTACCGGCCAGGAATCTCTGGGTTGCTCGGCATCTTCTTCAAAGGTGGGACAGGGCCCTGACAAAGCCATCCATGCGACCCGCAAAGACGCCCGCGCGTGCTGGCTGACGATTTTTCCTTTGAACCCAGCCGTGAAAATTGGCGAAAACACCAAATCCAGATGGGCCGCATACTTCGGCGGCGCGACTGTAAACCGCGCGGCCTTGTTTAACCGTCAAGCGACCAAAAGTATCGCCATCAAACAGGAAACACCCCATGAACAAAGTCACACCCTTCCTCATGTTCAACGACCAGCTCGAGGCGGCGATCGAGTTCTACACCGCGACGTTTCCGGATTCCGAAATACGCAACGTTGCGCGCACGGGCGAGGACGGGCCGGTCAGCTCGGCTGAGTTCGTCATCGGCGGCCAGCGTTTCATGGGCTACAACGGCGGTTCATACTTCAGCTTCTCCGAAGGGGTCTCGCTCTACGTGGACTGCGCGGACCAGGATGAAGTGGATGAATACTGGGACAAACTCGTGCAGGCCGGAGCGACACCCACGGCCTGCGGCTGGATCAAGGACCCTTTCGGGCTTTCCTGGCAGATTGTCCCAAAGCGATTCACCGAGCTGATCCGGGATGAGAACCCCATCAAGGTAAAGGCCGTGATGGATGCCATGATGACGATGGTGAAGCTCGATGTGGCAGAGCTCGAAAGGGCCTACAACGAGGCATAGGCGTTTTGGTTGGCCGCTTTTTCAGCACCGCAGGAGCAGCTGTTTTTCGCGGAACACAGTGCTAACCTGAATCCCCCGCAGTACTCTCAACCAAGGAAAACGTTAATGTTCAGCCATATCATGCTCGGTGCCAACGATATCCAGGAATCCAAGAAGTTCTATGACGCCGTTCTGGGCGCCCTCGGCCATGAGCCCGGGAAAGTCGATGCGAAAGGCAGGTGTTTTTACTACAGCCAGAAAGGAGTGTTCGCCATCAGCAAACCCATAGACGGGCAACCCGCCACTCGCGGGAATGGCAGCACCATCGGTTTTGGGGCCAGAACGCCCGAAATTGTGCATGCTGCGCATGAGGCGGGGCTCGCCAACGGTGGAAGCGATTGCGAAGACCCTCCTGGCGTGCGGGAAACCAACGGCAACCGGCTCTATATTGC
>CAYYCX010000106.1:0-12010 GCA_964470455.1 uncultured Wenzhouxiangellaceae bacterium | reverse complement strand
ATTGCGAAGACCCTCCTGGCGTGCGGGAAACCAACGGCAACCGGCTCTATATTGCTTACCTTCTGGATCCATCCGGCAACAAGCTGTGCATACTGCACCGCATGGTTGCATGAATCATGGCTGCACCCGCAGCCATCGGGACTAATTGAACAGGAAACGGCGTATTCGAGGCTGTTCAGTCTTCTTCCTCAAACCCGTCCGCATAAAGCGGTTCCGGTGAGAATGCCTTTACTTCGATGGCGCCGATGTCGCAGCCATCGGCTGAGTTGGAGATGGAGAGGTCATCGATGATCCGGAGTTCTGTCAGCCGGTTCTGGTAACCGCGCTGGTCAGCCTGCTGGCCTGGGCATGAACCCTTGTCGACCAGTGGACTGGTGCCACTTGGCATCACCGTCATGTACGGCCCGCCGTTGTTGGCCAACGCCAGCAAGAGCGGATCGATGGGCGCCGCATGGGTGCCCACCTGGTCGCCATTGATGTGGGTGCCAGCGGCAAACACGGTGGCCGAACCTTCATTGCTGCCGATGAAGTTGTAGCCTTCAGATGTGATGGCTGCCCCATTGTCAGCGCCCAGCTTAATGTCCCGTGAATTGTGTTGAGCGCTCGCTTCCGTGTTGCCCGCCACCACGGTATTGAACAGGGTCAAATGGCCGCCAACCCGCACTGCTCCTCCTGAATCTGAATTGAATCCCACACCTGCAGCGTTCTGGGTCACGGTGCTGTGCTCCAGCCTGACGTTGGTGCCGTTGAAACCGACAATCATGGCTGAGCCAATATTGGTGGCTTCATTCAGGACAAAGGCGCTGCGGGAAATTACTGCATCAACCGGCCCGCTGATGGACAGGCCGCCTGCATTCCCGTTCGCGGCTGTTGCGCGGTTATTCAGGAACATGGTGTCCTCGATGAGGATCTCGTATGTATTGGGCGATGACATGCTGATCCCCCCTGAGCTTGGAGCAGCATTGCCCTGGACCAGCAACCGTCGAAACTCAAACCTCGGGTTGCTGACATCCGAGAATACAAATATGCCACCCCCGGACTGCGTGGCCGCGCAGGCTTCGACCTTCACATCTTCGATGATCATCAGCGCATCAACCGCGAACCGGATGCATCCGCCCTGTGTCCGGGTGCCCTGTACCAGGCTGAGATCTCTCAGGATGAAGGTGCCTACACCCGAAAATACGGAATTCAGGATTCCGTAGGTATCATCACCGTCAATTACCAGCACATCGCGGCCCGGCCCCTTGATTTCGAGGTCAGCCGTAATGTCGGGCAGGTCAGACTCCAGAACGATGTAGGTCACCGTGTCGGCGAAGCGAATGCGATCCATGCCGCTGCCCGCCACGCAGCCATCGGTTGCTGTATCGGTGTTGGCGGCGACGATGGCGTCCCTGAGTTGGCATAACGTCGGACTGGCGGCCCCATCACTGCTGGTATTGACCCAGATGTCGGCCGCCGGAACACTGCCGGCAAACATCATTGAAAAAATGACACAACCTGCCCTGGTGAACCAGTGGTGCATGCTCTACATCCTCCACTCAGAAACAACCTGAAGTTGATTCAAGAAATCCTGCCGCTGGGTTATGGCCGCTCAGGGTCAATTGATTCCGGACAGTGTACACAAATGGGCGAACAACCCGCCGACTTTTCATCAGGTTCAAAGGCCCTGCGAACCGCAACCCAGGGCTTTGTCGAGCAGCAGACCTGTGTATCATGGCCTTTTCCTGCGAATACGAGCGAATCCTATGAACTTCTGTCACTCACACCGGTTCCGGCAAAGGCTATTTGGCGCAGTTGTTGGTGGCATTGTCCTGCTCAGTTCCAGCTTGCCCCAGGCGTCGCAGGCCGCCGAAGCGCTCGAAGACCAGGCCCTCGCCTGGCTGCAGGAGTTCGTCCGCATCGACACCATCAATCCGCCGGGCAATGAAAGCCGCGCGGTGGATTTCCTGGGCGCCATCCTCACGGCCGAGGGCATTTCCTGGGAGTCGGCGGAAAGCGCTCCTGGCCGCGGCAATCTCTGGGCGCGGCTGGATGGCGGCGACAAGCCGGCGCTGGTGCTGCTGCAGCACACCGATGTGGTTCCGGCCGACCCGAAGTACTGGACCACCGAACCGCTGTCGGGCGAAATCCGCGATGGATATGTCTGGGGGCGGGGTACCCTGGACATGAAAGGTACCGGCATTTCGCAGTTGGCGGCATTCATCGCCCTGCACCGTTCGGGCCAGCCGCTTAACCGCGATGTGATCCTGGTGGCCACCGCGGATGAGGAAGCAGGCGGCCTGTTTGGCGCGGGTTGGTTGCTGGAGAACCGGCCGGATGTATTTGCCGGCGCCGGAATCCTGATCAATGAAGGCGATGGCGGCGTCGAGCGCGACGGCACCATCAGCTTTGGCGTGGAAGTGACGCAGAAGGTGCCCGTATGGCTGCGCTTCAAGGCGGTGGATACACCAGGCCATGGCTCCATGCCGCGCGCCACCAGTTCCGTTACGCGCATTGTCGAGGCGTTGAACCGCATTCGCGAACACGCATTCCCGGCGCGTATCATCCCGCCGGTGGATGCCATGTTCAAAGGCCTGGCTGCTGACATGTCGGGCGACACCGACAATGCCGAGTGGGCGCGTGCCTATGCCGACATGGCCAGCGCGATCGGGCAGGAAGGGTTTCTTGCGCGACTGCAGGAGAAATCAGCATTCTTGCATGCGCTTACCCGGGACACCTGTTCCATCACCCGCATGGATGCCTCCAACAAGATCAACGTGGTTCCGCCGGAAGCCACAGCCGAAATCGACTGCCGCATGTTGCCCGACCGGCCAGCCGAAGCCTTCATCGAGGATGTGCGCAAGCTGGTTGAAGGCACCGGGGTGGAAGTGGAGGTGATCATGGCATTCACCCCGGCCGTGTCGCCAACGGACAACGAGTTGTACCAGGCCATTGAAGCCGTGATCGCCGAGCAGTACGCCAACGCCCGCGTCATTCCGTCGGTTTCCACCGGCTTTACCGACAGTCACTTCATGCGCGATGCCGGCATCGACAGTTATGGCTTTGATCCGTCGATCACGCCCGAGGCCGAGTGGTCACGCATTCACGGCAATGATGAACGCATCAGCGTTGCGGCATTCCGCCAGGGCGTGCGTGACATGCAGGCCATCATCAACACGGTGGTCTTGGATTAAAGGGTGGGTTCGTGGGCCGGGCCGCTTGACGCTGGCCTGAAAGGCCTGCTCTAAGCCGTGGCAAAAACAAGACACCCGCACCGGATACTGCATCCCGTGGCCGGCGCGAGTGTCTTCAGCCTATCCGGTCATTGCCGAATAGGATGCTGTTTCGTCTTCAGTCCAGGAGGGTGCAAGCGAAAGCTTGCTGGGTGAAGACGAAATCTCACCGTTTCTGAAAGCCGCGACCGGTTCCGCGAGAGTCTCAACCGGTTCTTGGATGGCAACCGGAGTAACCTGCTGCAACTGCAGCCGCAGGTCGTTCGGGTAATCGGCGTTGGCCATGGCTTCTTCCTTGCTGATCAGGCCGGCCGCGTACAGGTCCAGCAGCGACTGGTCAAAAGTTTTGCAGCCACCGGATGCGCCGCGCAGCATGCCTTCGCGGATGTTGTCCACCTCGCCGTTGCGGATCAGTTCCTTCACATAGGCCGTATCGCGCATGATTTCTATCGCCGCCACGCGTTTGCCGTCCGTGGACGGGATCAGCCGCTGGGCAATGATGGCGCGCAGGTTCATGGACAGCTGCAGGCTGATATCGGTGTGCCGCTCGCCCGGAAAGAAATTCAGCACGCGGTGCAGCGTCTGGTAGGCATTGCTGGAATGCAGCGTCCCCAGGCAGAGGTGGCCGGTATCGGCAAAGGTGATGGCGGCCTCCATCGTTTCGCGGTCGCGGATCTCGCCGATCAGGATCACGTCCGGCGCCTGCCGCAATGCGTTCTTCAGCGCATGGTTGAAGGACAGCGTGTCCATGCCCACTTCGCGCTGCGTGAAAATGCTTTTCTTGTTGGGGTGGATGAACTCGATCGGGTCTTCCACCGTAACCACATGGCCGGATGAGTTGTCGTTGCGGTAGTCCAGCATGGCTGCCAGCGATGTGGATTTGCCCGAGCCCGTGGCCCCGGTCACCAGGATCAGGCCGCGTTTGCGCATGATGATTTCTTTCAGGTCGGCCGGAAGCCGCAACTGGTCCAGGGTGGGAATCTGCGTCTTGATGTGCCGGATGACGATGCCGACGCTGTCGCGCTGCCGGTGCACGTTCACGCGAAAACGTCCGATGCCACTGAGTTCGATGGCCATGTTCATTTCTTTTACTTCGGCGAAATGCGCGCGTTCCGCATCGTTCATCAGCGAATCGGCGATGTTGGCCGTGTCGGCATTCTGCAAATCGGTATCGCCTACCGGATGGTTGACGCCGTCGACACGGATCAGTGGCGGGCTGTTGCGGGTGATGTACAGGTCTGAACCACCGCGTTGCACCATTTCACTCAGAAGCGCCTTGATATCCATGGCTTCAAATTCCCCCTAGTTCCCTTAGAAAGCGCATCATGCGCGATGCCATTCCATGACACCGGTAAACTTAATGCAAGTTACATGCCACTGAAAAATTGGCCTGTAATCGGCGTAAAATCGGGCCCTTCGCGGTTTTGCGCGGTATCCTTGCTGACACCCAGTGTCAGTCGTTGACAAAATTTCCATTTCAAGGGAGCTAGCAACTTGCATTCATTCATGAAGTCCCACGCAATCCAGTCCAGATCATTCAGCATCCTGGCAGCGCTGGTGCTGCTGGTTGCATTGCCGGCCTGCACCTGGGTCAAAGCCACCGAGGCGGGGGCGCAAGTGGTTGTGTCCGATGGCGCCGGCGTGAACAACTGTGAACGCAAGGGCGAAGTGGAGGCAGCGCTCAAAAGCCGGGTTGCCGGCTTTGAACGCAACGCCACCAAAGTGGCCGGTGAGCTGGAAACCCTGGCCCGCAACGAAGCTGCCAAAATGGGCGGAGACACCATCGTCGCGGAATCCACCGTCAGGGACGGCAAACAGACGTTTGGGGTTTATCGCTGCCGTTCCTGAGTGGCGTTGAAAGTTCATGAACATGCGCTGCGAATCCGTGATCGAGGCCATCGGCAATACGCCCTTGCTGCGACTGCGCAAAGCTTCTGAAGCAACCGGCTGCGAAATCCTCGGCAAGGCGGAGTTCATGAACCCCGGTGGCTCCATCAAGGACCGCGCAGCCAAGTACATCATCCTGGATGCCGAAGCCCGGGGTGAACTCAGGCCGGGCGGCGTTATCGTCGAAGGCACGGCGGGCAATACTGGCATCGGCCTGGCAATGGTGGCGAACGCCAGGGGTTATCGCACCGTCATCACCATTCCGGACACGCAGGCTGAGGAAAAAAAGGATGCCTTGCGGCTGCTGGGCGCGGAGCTGCACGAAGTGCCGGCAGTGCCGTTCAAGAATCCGCAGAACTATGTGCATGTGGCCGCCCGCCTGGCGGAGGAACTGGCCGGAACTGAGCCAAACGGCGTGCTGTATGCCAATCAGTGGGAGAACACCGATAACGGTGATGGGCACTACCGCTCAACCGGCCCGGAAATCTGGAAGCAAACCGGCGGAAAAGTTGACGCCTTCTGCTGCGCCATCGGTACCGGCGGTACGATTTCCGGTGTCGGGCGTTACCTGCGGGAGCAGAATCCGAACGTGGTGGTGGCGGTGACGGACCCCATGGGTTCCTGCATGTATCACCACTACAAGCACGGCGAACTTCGCGCCGAAGGCAGCTCGATATCCGAAGGCATAGGGCAGGGCAGAATTACCGCCAACATCGCCAGCGCTCCCGTCAACGAGGCGGTGCAGGTCAGTGATGAGGAAGCGTTGCCGGTGCTGTTTGGCCTGCTGAGCGAAGAAGGCCTGTGTCTCGGTGGCTCCAGCGCCATCAATGTGGCCGGAGCGATCAGGCTGGCGCGGCTGATGGGCCCCGGCCACACCATCGTCACCATGCTGTGCGATTCGGGAACCCGCTACCAGTCGAAACTCTACAATCCCGCCTTTCTGCGCGGCAAAGGTTTGCCGGTTCCTCCCTGGCTGGATCGCTGATCCGGCGGCGCTGATGCCATGAGCTGAATCACTGGCCGAAAGCTTCGTAATAGCCCTCTTTCAGCACCAGCCGGTCTTCGGCCGGGCTGCTGGCCTGGAACGCGATCCCCTTATCGAGTTGCCAGAACTCGAAATTCAGCAATTCGCCCGGAGTGACGGGAGCGGAGAATCGCGCATCGAAGCGCCGGGTGCGGGTGGATTGGTAGTTGCCGCAACTCGCCATCAACGCGTGGTAAGCCAGGCCGTAGGTGCACAGGCCGTGCAGGATGGGCCGCTCGAAGCCGGCCTTGGCGGCGATGCGCGGCTGGGTGTGGATCGGGTTGGGGTCGCCACTCAGGCTGTAGACCAGCGCCTGGTTGGGTGACGTCTGGAAGGCGTACCGGTGATCCGCCGGGCGGTCGGGCACGCGTTTCCGCTCGGAATGCAACTCCGGCCGCGCGCCGCCAAAGCCACCATCGCCACGCGCGATGGTGACATAGGTGGTGCGATACAGCAGTTCCCCGCTGCCTTGCACGCGCGCTTCCGCAACCATGTGGATTTCAGCCCCGCGCTTTTCGCCGCGGTCAAAGATGGCGGGAATCGATCCGGAAATTTCCAGCGTTGCCGCATCGGGCAGAGGCGCAAACATTTCCAGTTTCTGCTGGCCGTGCAGGGCCAGTTCGGGGCGCGCCAGCTCGCAGGCCAGGGTCAGGTCGAGAATGACATCGGCAAAAATCGACGCCATGGTCGGTACGGTTTTGAACCCTTTGCGGTCGCTGACGAAATCGAGTTCGGCTTCCAGCATCGGGTCACCGCCAAAGCCCGTGCTCAGCGCGTAAAGCCGGGCCTCCTGGCGCGTGTACACCCGCTGCCGAGGTGGCAGTGTGAGCTTGAGCAGTTTTTCGGGGTTGATGGCCATGGTGTTCTCACAGAGCCGAAAATGCCCCTGACCCGTTGGAAAGAATCGCGGAGCGCAGTGTCAGGGTAGCACTTCCCAGCGCTCGCTGGGCTTGCCGTGCTGGTTCTCGCGCATGGCGCGGTAGTCCGCCAGGGTGCCGTTTAGCGCATTCTCTATGGCTTCGCCCAGGGCGGTGGCGCTGTCGAGGCGCGACACGAACACATAGTTGGCGCCCGCCGCGTAAATCTTGTCCACATCAGCCAGGTTCACGGCATTGGCAATGATCAGTGCGTCCGGATTGATTTTGCGCACGCTGGCCACGAGCTGGGAATTGTCGATGCCGCGCATGATGTCGTCGGAAACGGTTGAAATGATGACCTCTGCCCGATCCACGCCGGCGTGGTGAAGGGTGTCGGGGTTGGACAGGTCGCCGTACTCCACATGGGCGCCGAACTTGCGGATCTTGTCATGCAGGTTCACCGCGAAATCCACCACCAGCGTGTCCTTGAGCAATGGCGGATCGTCACGCGCAATATCGTGCAGCAGCGACGAGGCAATGCGATGGAAACCCAGGATTGCCAGCCGCCATTCGCGTTCGTCATCGCTGTCGGACCGGGGAGGGCTCTTGAACCCCAGTTTGCGCAGCACCGGTGACAGCCAGGTGTGAATGTCGTAGGCGCGATGATAGAACGGGCCGGTGGTGAGGGCTGTGATCACAAACGCCAGGATGATGGAAGTGGCCAGGTCGGCGGACAAATGTCCCAGGGTCATGCCCAGGAATATCACCACCAGGCTGAACTCGGAAATCTGCGCCATGCGGATGGCGGTGACTTCAGCATTGCGGCGATCGGCGCCGGTGAAGTACAGCAGCGGAAACAGGATCAACTGGCGGGCGATGACGGCCACCGCCGCAATGGCGATGGCCAGTACGAATACGCCGGGCCCGCTGGGCGCGGGAATGGACAGGCCCAGAGAAACAAAGAACAACACCAGGAAGAAATCCTTCACCACGTTTACCTTGGTGATGATTTCAGTCGAATACGGCAGCGTGGCGATGGTGGCGCCGGCGATCAGGGCCGACATTCCGGGCCCGACGTTGATGTGGAAGTTCTTGCCGATCGTAGCCATGGTGATGGTGTCGAATATGCCACCCAGGAAGACGATGGAAAAACACCAGGCGATGGCGCCCACCAGGATGATTTCCGGCGATTTGGCAATCCAGCGAAAGGCCAGCGGAATGAAATGCCGCGATACCAGGAAGGCAATGCCGGCCAGCAGGGCGATGCCGCCAAACGAAGCAAGAATGGCCAGCGGCTGGGGATTTTCCAGGCTGGGCTGCAGCAGGATGATGATGATGGCCCACAGGTCTTCCATCACCAGGATGCCCAACGCCAGGCGGCCGGGAACGGTGTCGAGTTCAAATGCTTCCTGGAACAGCTTCACTACCAGCAGGGTTGAGGACACCGAAATGGCCAGGCCCACGTACAGGGCGCCGAGATTCTCGTTGATGATCAGGCCGAATCCGATCAGGGCCAGCAGCTTGGCGGCTGCGAACCCGAGCAGGGCGATCAGCGGCACGCTGATCAGCCCGGACGCAATGATGGTCTTGCCGCTTTGCTTGATCTTGCCCAGGTCGATTTCAAGGCCCAGCACGAACAGCAGGAAGACAAAACCCAATTGCGCGATGGTGTCGACATTGGCCGGGTCGGTGACCAGCCCCAGCGCCAGCGGCCCGGCAATCAGGCCACCCAGGATGTAGCCGGCGATTGGTGGAAACTTGATGCGCGCGAACAGGATGGCCAGCAACCCGGAAAGAAACAGCGCTACACCGATATCCTGCACCAGCGGTGGCAGGCTGCCGCCGGCCGCCCAGGAGGTGGAGGGCGCCAGCAGCAGGGCAATGAAACAGCCGAAAGGAATGGCGGCAAAACCGCCCCTGAATTGTGCCCTGGCCATGGAATTCTTCCGGAAAAAAATGTTGAGGCCCAGAATATACAAAATGAATCCGGTCCGCACCATGATTCATGGAGGTAATTCATCGGCCGGTGCGCCATTACACGCCGCTGCCCTGCGAGCATTTCCAGGAACGGCGGCCATGGCCCTGTTGCATCCGTGGCTTACGAACGCTGTGCTAGTATCAACAAAAAATTCGAATCAGCTCATGAGTCAGAAGCACAAGCCCATTAACAATGACTGACTTCAGCCCCACAGCGCCTGCCCCGATTGCCGATTTCATTGGCCGCTGGAGCAGCGCGGATGGCAGCGAACGGGCCAATTACCAGCTGTTCCTCACCGAGCTCTGCCAGCTGCTGCACCTGCCCCAGCCCGACCCGGCCGGTTCCAGCACCGAACACAACGCCTACGTGTTTGAACGCCGCGTGGACATTTTCAATCCCGACGGCAGCAGCAATCGCGGCTTCATCGACCTGTACAAGCGCGGCTGTTTCGTGCTGGAAGCCAAGCAGACCGGCAAGCAGCTCGATTCCGAAGTCTGGGACAAGGCCATGCTGCGGGCGCAGAACCAGGCCGACCAGTACGTGCGCGCCCTGCCGGCCGATGAGGGCCGGCCGCCGTTCATCGTGGTCACCGATGTGGGGCGGTCACTGGAGCTGTACGCCGAGTTCAGCCAGTCGGGTGGCACCTATGTGCCCTTTCCCGACCCGGGCCATTACCGCATCCGCCTGGAAGACCTGGCCGACGAGGCCATCCAGCGCCGCCTGTGGTTGCTGTGGCACGAGCCGCACAAGCTCGACCCCAGCAAGCTGGCCGCCCAGGTTACCCGCAAGATCAGCACCAAGCTGGCCGAACTGGCCCGCAGCCTGGAACAGCAGGGATTCGACGTGGAACGCGTGGCGCATTTCCTCAAGCGCTGCCTGTTCACCATGTTCAGCGAAGACGTGGAGCTGCTGCCGCCCGGCAGTTTTACCCGGCTGTTGCAGCAACAGCAGAAGAACCCCGAGCATTTCGTACACGCGCTGTCGTCGTTGTGGGAATCCATGCGGGTGGGCGGTTACAGCCCGCTGCTCAACCACCGCATCCGCGAGTTCAATGGCGGAATGTTCAGCGATGTCGATCCCATTCCGCTCAACGCTGATCAGATCCAGCTTTTGATCGACGCCTCAAAGTCTGACTGGCGCTTCGTCGAGCCGGCCATCTTCGGCACCCTGCTGGAACGCGCCCTGGACCCACGCGAACGCCACAAGCTGGGAGCGCACTTCACACCTCGCGCGTATGTCGAGAGGCTGGTAATGCCCACGCTGATCGAACCGCTGCGCGAGCAGTGGCGAACCGTCCAGGTTATCGCCGAAACCTGGCTGCAGAAGAACAAGCCCGACAAGGCGGTGGAGGAACTCCGGCAATTCCATTACCAGTTGTGCCAGACGCGCGTGCTCGACCCGGCCTGCGGCAGCGGCAATTTCCTGTACGTGGCGTTGGAGCACATGAAGCGCCTGGAAGGCGAGGTGCTGAACCTGATCAGCGAACTCAGCGCCGGGCAGGGCAGTTTCAGCACCGAGGGCCTGACGGTGGACCCGCACCAGTTCCTCGGCCTGGAGCTGAACCCGCGCGCTGCGGCGATTGCCGAAATCGTACTGTGGATCGGCTACCTGCAATGGCATTACCGCATACACGGCGCGCTGAACATTCCCGACCCGGTGCTGCGCAACTTCCAGAACATCCAGCACCGCGATGCGCTGATCACCTACGAGCGCAAGGAACTGGTGTACGGTGAGGACGGCAAGCCGGTAACGCTGTGGGACGGCATCAGCTTCAAGCCCAGCCCCACCACCGGCGAACTGATTCCCGACGAAACCCAGCGCATTCCGGTGTATGACTACGTGAACCCGGCCAAAGCGGAGTGGCCCGAGGCGGAATACATTGTGGGGAATCCGCCTTTTATTGGCGCCTCCACCATGCGCCGCGCCCTGGGCGATGGTTATGTGGATACCGTGCGCAAGCTGTACAAAGGCGAAGTACCGGACTCCGCCGACTTCGTGATGTACTGGTGGCACATCGCCGCCACCAGGGTGCGAACCGGTAAGGCGAAACAGTTCGGCTTCATCACCACAAACAGTTTGCGCCAGACCTTCAACCGCCGCGTGCTGGAACCCCACCTGAACGACAAGAAGCAGCCGCTCTCGCTGCTGTTCGCCATTCCCGACCATCCCTGGGTGGACAGCAATGATGGCGCGGCGGTGCGCATCGCCATGACCGTGGGTGGGGCGGGGGAGCAGGTTGGACTATTGAGGCAGGTGGTGGAAGAACATGGTGGGGAGGATGAGTCGCGCGAAGTTACTTTGAACCAAAGAACAGGAAAACTATTTGCTGATCTTGCTATTGGTCCGAACATGGCGAGCATAAGTCCGTTGCAGGCTTTGTTGGAAACAAGTGCCATGGGAGTGAAATTGCACGGCTCCGGCTTCATTATCACCAAGCAGGAAGCAGAGCTGCTGGGTTGGGGCCGGAACCCCAAGTTGAATAAAGAAATTCGCAACTACCGAAACGGCCGTGATTTAACCCAAACACCCAGAGAAGCATTGGTCATTGATCTGTTTGGTACGCAAATTGAAGAAGTAAGAGAAAGGCTTCCTGCGTTGTATCAGTGGGTATTGGAGAGAGTAAAGCCAGAGCGTGATCAGAATCGCGATGGCTCGATAAGGGAATATTGGTGGCTTCATGGCCGCCCCAGACCTGAATGGCGCGTCTATGTCGATGGGTTGTCTCGATTCATCACAACGGTTGAAACTACCAAGCATCGAGTATTCCAATTCCTAGATGCTGAAATATTGCCTGATAACATGTTGGTCAATATCGCCTCTGACGACGCGGCCATTCTCGGCGTGCTTTCCAGCCGAATCCACGTTGCCTGGGCGCTTGCAGCAGGTGGTAGGCTTGGGGTTGGCAATGATCCCCGCTACAACAAAACCCGCTGCTTCGAAACCTTCCCCATCCCCGACCTGAACGACACCCAGCGCCAGCACATCGCCCAACTGGCCGAACAACTCGACGCCCACCGCAAGCGCCAGCAGGTCGAGCATGCATCGCTTACGC
>CAYYCX010000105.1:0-14101 GCA_964470455.1 uncultured Wenzhouxiangellaceae bacterium | reverse complement strand
GTGCGCGTATCCACCCGGATCAATTCATCGTTGGAAACAAACAATGGCACTCGCACAACAGCGCCCGTTTCCAGTGTTGCCGGTTTGCCACCACCACCCGAAGTGTCACCTCGCAAGCCTGGATCGGTTTCAACGATTCGCAATTCCACGAAGTTGGGGGGCGTTACCGTAAGCGGAGCTCCGTTGTAAAGCATGATCTGGCAAATGTCTTCTTCCTTCAGCCATTGGGCTGCATCACCGATCGCCTCCCTGGAGCAGGCATACTGTTCAAAGGTGGTCTGGTCCATGAAATGCCACTGCTCACCATCGTTGTAGAGGTATTGCACATTCAACTCGTAGATGTCTGCCGCTTCCACCGTCTCACCGGAACGGAATGAACGCTCCAGCACACGGCCTGTTTTCAGGTTACGGACGCGTACACGATTGAATGCCTGGCCTTTTCCAGGTTTGACAAATTCATTTTCCACGATGTTGTACGGGTCGCCATCAAGAAGAATCTTGAGTCCGCTTCTGAATTCATTGGTGCTGTAGGACGCCATGTTAATCTCCGAATGAAATAGCTGGATATGCCGTTTTGCCGCTGATGCCCTGTTGTCATTTGCGAGCGCAAACAAAGTCGCGCATTTTAAATGAAATGCACTGTAACTACACGGATTTGTGGCCATGAACCTTCAAGCTGACATGCCAAAATATACGAATGTTTTTTCTTGTATTTAGGGCATGCCAGCCTTCGGCCTCCAGTCCATTGAAAACGAATTTTAAAACAAGCCGGCAAAAGCTCGAGTTTAAGCTGTAAATTCCGTCCACATTCCTTCATAATCCAAACATGCAAGCTCCGCAGAATTCTTGGAATCATCATTCAAAAATTCAGTTAATTTATTGATTTAATATAGATAATCATGTTAAAAAACTCCAGGGAACGGGGTGAGGAGACTAATGCTATGGATGGCGCGAATCTTGTTGTCGTCGACAATTCGGCGGAATCTGCGGACAGAATCAACTCTCTGCTTCGTAATTCCGGAATCAAGATTCATGTTATTCATGCTGTAAAATCCGCGCAAGTAAAACAAGCCCTGGACCAGCACCGGCCACTGGTTGTGATTTACATCCAACCTGATGGTGCCTCCGCCAGTCTTGAAGAAATTTATGGGTTGTCGCAACAGCATGGCGTCCCTCTGGCGCTATACTCCTCCCTTGATGATCCCGATGCGCTGGTCAATGCATTGAGGCAGGCCGCCTGCCTGGTCTTGCACTCAGAAAATGACAAAATGCTGGTCGACTGTGTCAACCGTTTGCAGGCTCGCTACGAACAAGGCAAGGCACAAGGACAGCAGCGGGATCGCCTGGAAGAACTCGAACACCGTTACGATCTGCTGCTCGACAGCGCACGTGATGCCATTGCCTATATTCATGAAGGGCTTCATGTCTACGCCAACCGCGCCTACCTCGATGCACTGCATTTGCAGAGCGTGGAAGACATCAACGGTCTGTCACTGCTCGAAATGATGCGGCCGCAATCAGGTGACCTGAAAAACATTCTCAAAAGGCTTTCCAGGGGAGATTACCCACTGGAAGCGATTCAGGTTGCGGTTGCAAGGCCGGACGGCAGTGAGTTTGAGGCCGGGCTGATGTTCTCGGCCGCCAAATTCAATGGTGAAGAGTGTATTCAGATGTTGGTGCACAAACTGGATGCCACCGCCGAACTGCAAGCCGAACTGGATCGTTTGCGTATAACTGACCCGGTAACCCGTTTGGGTAATCGCCGTGCATTTGTGGACAGGCTGGACAGCAAACTGGAAGAACCTCATACCGCCGAATCTGTTTCTGCCGTTCTCTACCTGGAACCGGACGGGCTGAACGATTTAGCCACGGAACTGGATGTCACCACCATGGATGCCTTTACCGCCGACCAGGCTCAAGTGCTGCGATCCTGCCTGGGCGAGCATGATTTTCCGGCGCGCATCTCAGACCATGGTTTCGCTGTGCTTACCACCAAGCGCAACATGGAGGAAATTGAGGCTTTTGCCGAATCCCTGTTAAAGGTATTTCGCACGCACCTGTGTGATATCGGCGACCGGTCCATCAGTGTTACCTGCAGCATTGGCATCGCCACACTGGGCAGGCTGGCGCGAAACTCCACTGAGGTGCTTGCGGGCGCTCGCAAGGCACAATCCGAGGCAGCGGCAGATGGCAACCGGGCCATTGTATTCAGGCCCCAACTGACCGCCGTCAGCACTTTTCAGGACGATCGCCAATGGGTAGACCGGATCAGGTATGCACTCACCAATAACGACCTCTACGCAGTACAGCAACCCATCGTAGACCTCGATGGAGAGGGTGAGCACCTGGTTGAAAACATCACCTATCTGCGCGACGAAGCAGGTAATCTCTCTCCCGACAAGTTCATGGCAATCGCGGACAGGAATGACCTTGCAGGCGCAATCGATCGGCAGTTGATTCCTGAATTGCTGCGCAGTTTTGCCGAAAGCCCGGAACAGCAAATCATCAGCCTCAGTGCAAATTCCGTTATCGATTACGGCTTTCCCGGTTGGTTGGTGCAGCAGATGGAAGCCTATTGCGTAGAAGGCAAGAAATTGATTGTGCAGATTTCCGCAAGTACCGCTCAAACCAACCTCAAGCCGGTACAACGATTGATGCAGGAATTGCAGCCGCTGGGCTGCCGTCTGTCGATCGCGGCCTTCAACGGTGATCGGCGCTGCGGCCAGTTGCTGGAGCACCTCGACGCCACCTACCTGAAACTGCATGCCACTTTGACCGAGAGCCTGGTGGGCAATTCAGGAAACCAGGAAATCATTCGCGGTATCGTGGAACTCGCCGATCGACACAAGGCCACCGTGATTGCTGATGAAGTTGCAGATACTTCCAGCCTCGCTATCCTGTGGCAGTGCGGCATCAAGCTGATCGCGGGCGCCTTCCTCAAGGAAAGTTCGCAGGTAGTGGCGCAGTGAACTATTTACTGCAAACCGCCTGCCACCTTTCCTGACTCATTCTTGTTTCCAACCCGATAACAGCCGGTGTTGCCGGTTCCAGCCATGCGCTAGACTTTTCACGCATGGATCAGAAACCCGAAAATCCCGGGTCGCGCATCGGCTACATCGGCCGTTTCGCGCCCTCGCCCACTGGTGAATTGCACTTCGGTTCATTACTGGCTGCATTGGCCAGTTATCTCGAGGCACAAAAATTTGCGGGGCTATGGTTGGTTCGCATGGAAGATCTCGACAAGCCCAGGGAAGTCGCCGGCAGCGCTGAATCGATCATCAGCGAACTGGCCAGATGGGGCATGTACCCGGCGAACGCGGTGCTATACCAAAGCAACAGAATTGCCGCCTACGAGGCTGCCTGCGATTACCTGGTTGCGAATAACCTGGCGTATTGGTGTGGGTGCAGCCGAAGTGAAATTGCCGAATCAGGCATTTATCCGGGCACTTGCAGCAACGGTTTGCCGGCAGGCAGGAAGCCCAGGGCAATCAGGCTTCGAACTCCCGACGAGGACATTGGATTCAATGATGGCATTCAGGGCTGGCTCACGCAAAATTTGCGGCGCGAATGTGGTGATTTCGTCATTCGCCGTGCTGATGGGATATTCGCTTACCAACTGGCTGTCGTGGTAGACGATGCTTACCAACAGGTAACGCATGTGGTTCGAGGGGCCGACCTGCTGGAATCCACGCCGCGCCAGATCTGGCTGCAGCGTTGTCTTGGCTTGCCGGAGCCCGAATACATGCATATTCCCCTGGTCGTCCAGAGCGATGGTAAAAAGCTCAGCAAACGCAATCAATCTGACCCGCTACGTACATTGGATCGCCTGCAGGGCCTGCGCCTGGCGTTGAGATTTATGTCACAGGACCTTCCGGACCTGGAATGGCAGGACTCCTGGAACTGGATCAGAGAACACTGGAACCCGGCGTTGATTCCACGCTGCCGGTCGCGGACACTACCCGCATCAACTTGATGACTGCCAACATCAATGTCCATCGGCAGTTCTTCCTGGTGGGAGAAAACACCGCACGGGCTATAATGCGCCATAAGGCCGACTGAGAGTTCAATATGAACCCGAATTATCTAGACTTCGAACAACCCATTGCCGAGCTGCAGGCAAAAATTGACGAGCTGCGAAACGTTGGCTCGGATAATGCCATCAACCTGGACGAGGAAATCCAGCGCTTGCAGGGCAAAATGAAGCAGAAAATCGAGGGTATCTTCAGCAACCTCACCCCGTGGCAAATCTCCCAGCTCAGCCGCCATCCGTTGCGCCCTTACACCCTGGATTATGTCGAAAAACTGTTCGATGAATTTCATGAGCTGCACGGTGACCGTGCTTTCGCCGATGATCACGCCATTGTGGGGGGCCTCGCCAGCTTTCGCGGCCGCTCGCTGGTTGTGATAGGCCACCAGAAAGGCCGTGACACCAAAGCCAAGGTGTTCCGGAACTTCGGTATGCCCCGACCCGAAGGTTACCGCAAGGCGCTCCGCCTGATGAACCTCGCATCGCGCTTTCGACTGCCATTGATCACGTTTATCGATACGCCCGGGGCTTACCCGGGAGTGGGCGCTGAAGAAAGGGGCCAGTCTGAAGCCATCGCCCGTAACCTGGCTGTGATGTCGCGATTGCCCGTTCCGGTGATCTGCAACATTGTCGGTGAAGGCGGTTCCGGAGGAGCACTGGCGATTGGTATCGGCGACCGGGTCAATATGCTGGAGTACAGCACCTATTCCGTCATCTCCCCTGAGGGCTGCGCATCCATTCTGTGGAAGGATGCAGGAAACGCTGAAGAAGCAGCAACAGCTCTGGGTATCACCTCCGATCGCCTCAAATCCCTTGGACTGATTGACGAAGTCATCGCCGAGCCGCTGGGCGGCGCACACAAGGAACCTGATGAAGTGGCAAGGCGCATTGGTGACTGTATTGAACGCCAGCTGGCCGAACTCGAATCGCTGAATGCCGAACAGCTTCTGGAATCCCGGTACCTCCGCCTGCTTTCCTATGGCGAAATCCAGGACTGACAGCCAGGCCGCTTACGACCGGCCAGCATGAACCGGAATATTCCGGCGTTTTCTCCCCAGGTGTTGCTGGACATCTTGCTCCGGCTACCCCGCCACCAACGGATGCTCGTCGGCTTCAGTGGTGGCGCCGACTCCACCGCCCTGCTGCTGGCCCTGTACCAATTGGCAGACCAACTGCCTGGCAGCCTGGCAGCCATACACTTCAACCATGGCCTCCTGGCGGAGTCTGCTGATTGGGAAGCGCATTGCAGGGATTTCTGCCAACAACGGAATATTGCAATCCAGGTACACCATCTGGCGCTGCAAGCATCACCGGGCCGCAGTCCTGAAACGATGGCGCGCGAAGCCCGTTATGCCGTGATCGGGAAATTGCTCAATCCAAACGATGTTTATCTGACAGCGCACCACGCGGATGACCAGGCCGAGACAATGTTGCTCAACCTCATGCGCGGTAGCGGTGTAGCGGGACTGGCGGGAATTCGACCGCTTCGCAGGTTCAACCATGGTTGGCTCGCCAGGCCTCTGCTGGGCACCCGGCGAGCAGCACTGGAAGGCTGGCTGGCATCTCAACAGGTTGCCTGGGTGTGCGATACATCCAACGCTGACGACTCCATGGACCGCAATTTCCTGCGCAACCGGGTGATTCCCCTGCTCGGCCAGCGTTGGCCGGGTGTGGTAACACAACTGCAGCAATCTGCGGAACACCTGCAGCAACGCTCCAACGCGTTTGAAGAATTGCTGTACAGCGTTTCAGGCCTTTGTTCCGCCGATGGTTATACACTCAGCCTGCGGGATTTCGGTGGGGCGTCCCGAAACCTGCAGGCAGAGATCATTCGGCATTGGGCACTGCTGCGCGGAGCACCCCCTCCGCCACGGGTGCGATTGGAAGAGTTTTTGGCACAGCTGCAACACGCCCACTCCGGCAGCCATGCTGAGCTGGTCTGGCGCCAGTGGCTGGTCAAGCACCACGCGGGATTGCTTTGGATGCACACCTTGCCGGCACCAGGCCCCTGTCCGGAATCATCCTGGGGAAATTCAGACATTCTGGAACTCGGTGAGCCATTCGGCCAACTCCAGTGGGTGGGTGAGGCCATGGACATTCGCATGAAAGCCGTCATTCGCAACCGGGCCGGAGTATCCCGTGACCGGAAGATCAACCGATCTAATAAGAAGAAAGTAAAAGAAATCATGAGGATAATGAATATTCCTTACTGGCTACGTGATGCAATACCACTACTGTGGATCGATGCGGAACTGGCCGCGATCGGCGATGCGTGGCTCAGCCCGGAGTTCAAGCGGCACCTGGCGCGAAAACATTCGCAATACACATGGACTATTGGAGATCCCTTACTGAGGCACGTACAAAATCTCTGCCAATACCGGACTGTTGACGCTGGAGACACCCTCGTTTAGTGTCGCGAACGGCAATGAGGAAAGACTCGGAAATGAAAAAGACCACAGAAAACAATCCCGGATTCGAGCAGGCACTGGGTGAGTTGGAATCCCTGGTGGCACAGTTGGAATCCGGCGACCTGAGCCTCGACCAATCCCTCACTCACTTCAAGCGCGGTGTTGAACTGACCCGACATTGCCAATCGATTCTGGATGAAGCCCAGAAAACCGTTGAAATTCTCGGACAGGAAACCCCGGCAAACGCAGTGGACCAAACGAATTCCATTGACTCCTGAAGATGCCATTCTGATTCGCTGGCGCGAGCGTTTTGAACACGTCCTGAGGCAAAGTTTGCCGGCCGAATCCAGGGACCCGGTGCTGCTGCACCAGGCAATGCGCTATTCAGCGCTGGCAGGTGGTAAACGAATACGGCCCATGCTGGTGTATGCTTCCGGCCATGCTCTGGGTATCACGGAGGCCAGGCTCGATCGCCTGGCCTGTGCCCTGGAGTTGATTCACGCCTACTCACTGATTCACGATGACCTTCCGGCCATGGATGACGATGATTGGCGGCGCGGAAGGCCAACTTGCCACCTGGCTTTTGACGAAGCGACGGCCATACTGGCGGGGGATGCCCTGCAAGCTCTGGCCTTTGAACAACTGGCATCAGATGATCTGTACCATGCCGGAATTTCGGTGCAGCTCATGAAAATGCTGGCCGAAGCCTGCGGCTCCATCGGCATGGCAGGGGGACAAATGCTCGACCTCAACGCCAATGGCCAGGACATCGGACTGGAACAACTGGAAAACATACACGCGCTCAAGACCGGCGCCCTGATCAGCCTCGCGGTGACTGGTCCAGCCGTCATCGCAGCAGCAGGTCCGCAGCAAAAGGCTGCCCTGCTGGAATTCGGGCAATGCGTGGGGCTGGGCTTCCAGATTTGCGATGACATCCTGGATGTCACCGGGGAGACAACCAAAACCGGAAAAACCATGCGGGCGGACGCTGCGCGCAACCAGCCGACCTACCCCGCCCTGATCGGCCTCGAAGCCTCACAGAATCGTGCCGATGACCTGCTGGAACAGGCCACCGTGGCGCTGGAAGTTCTTAAAGGGGACACGTCGCCGCTACTGCAACTGGCGCAGCACATGATCCGGCGTGATCATTGACCATTCGGCGGCTGTAACGCTTACAATAGCCTCCATGAATGACCATGCCTTTTCCCTGCTCAACAGCCTGAAAGACCCGGCCGATCTTCGGCAACTGGATGAAGCCCTGCTACCGCAAATCGCCGCGGAATTGCGCCAGTTCCTGATCGAGTCGGTAGCCGTCAGTGGCGGCCACTTCGGCGCCGGCTTGGGTTGCGTCGAATTGACGGTGGCATTGCATTACCTGTACGACACACCCTACGACCGGATTGTCTGGGATGTAGGCCACCAAGCCTATCCCCACAAGATACTCAGTGGCAGGGCCGATCGCATCACCACCATCAAACAGTCACGCGGACTGGCACCATTTCCCAAGCGCGCGGAAAGCCCGTTTGATACCTTTGGCACGGGGCATTCATCAACTTCCATCAGCGCTGCCCTGGGCATGGCCATCGCCGCGCGTGCCAAAGGCGAAGATCGCAAATGTGTTGCCGTGATCGGCGACGGCGCCATGACAGCCGGAATGGCTTACGAAGCGCTCAACCATGGCGGCGATGCGAATGCCGACATTCTCGTAGTGCTCAATGAAAACCAGATGTCGATCTCGCCCAACGTCGGTGCGCTCACCAAAATGCTTGGCAGGCTGATGAGTGGTCCCACGGTTACCGGTATACGTGAGAGAAGCAAAAAGCTGATGCGCCGCGATTCCCGTACCTGGCGCTTCATGAGCCGCTGGGAAGAGCACGTTAAAGGCATGGTCATGCCGAGCACCCTGTTTGAAGAGCTGGGCTTTAACTACCTCGGCCCCATTGATGGCCATGATCTTCCCACGCTGATCCGCACCATACGAACCGCCCGGGATGTCAAAGGCCCCAATCTGTTGCACATCATCACGGCCAAGGGCAAAGGCTATGCGCCGGCGGAAAAGGATCCCATCAAGTATCACGCGGTGGGGCCTTTCGACCCGAGCAAAGGGGTGCAAAGCAGCGGCGGCAAACCGTCCAGCAGCATCACCTATACCGAGGTATTCGGCCAATGGCTTTGCGATATGGCCGAACAGGATGAAAGCCTCCTGGCCATAACGCCCGCCATGCGTGAAGGCTCCGGCATGGTGGAGTTCCACGAGAAATTTCCGGATCGTTATTTCGATGTAGGCATTGCGGAACAGCACAGCGTCACCCTGGCTGCCGGCATGGCCTGCGAAGGCGCGCACCCCGTCGTGGCCATTTACAGCACGTTTCTGCAACGCGCCTATGACCAGCTGATTCATGATGTTGCACTGCAAAACCTGCCTGTATTGTTCGCCATTGACCGTGCCGGCCTGGTGGGCCCCGATGGCCCAACGCATGCCGGCAGCTTTGACCTCAGCTACCTCCGCTGCATACCGAATATGCTGATCATGGCGCCGGCCGATGAGAACGAATGCCGGCAGATGCTGTACACGGGTTACCGGCATCCAGGCCCGGCAGCGGTGCGTTATCCCCGCGGAAAAGGGCCCGGCGTTCTGCCTGAAGCTATCATGGCCACCATTCCCGTCGGTCGATCCATCTGTGTCAGAAGCGGCCAACGACTGGCAATCCTGGCCTGGGGAAGCATGGTTCAACCCTGCTTGACAGTGGCGGAGCAGCTTGATGCCACCCTCATCAACATGCGCTTCATCAAACCACTGGACGAGCAGGCCATTCAAGAGGCCGCCTCAGAACACGAACTGGTGGTAACGGTAGAGGAAAATGCCGTGGCAGGCGGCGCGGGCAGCGCAGTCAATGAATACCTGGCGAATATCGGCCTGAAACCATTCCTGCTCAATATTGGCTTGGCCGATGAGTTCATCGAACACGCCACGCGGGAAGAATGTCTCAGCCAGGCCGGCCTGGATTCAACCGGAATCCAGCGTCAAATCAGGAGTTACATGGAAAGATTGGGTTTGTCCCCGCTCGGCGGCACCAACGTTGGGCAGGGCCGCCAGGCCAACGCCTGACTCATTCTTCGCCAAACTGTCGTTCAATTCGGGTAAACCCGGCGAAAAGTCAGGTTGATCCTGAGTCCGGTAACCGTGCGGGTTTTTGGAACGCTGTGCTGGTGCAGCCGCTGGAAATCCCCTTCAAGCAGCAGCAGGCTGCCGTGCTCCAGTCTCATCCCGCTGCTTCGGCCTGATACGTTTTCACGCCAGCGAAACATGCGTTCGGCCCCCAGGCTGATGGAAGCCAACACGGGTTCACGCCCAAGCTCCGGTTCATCATCGGCGTGCCAGCCCATGCTGTCATTACCTCCACGATAAGCGTTGGCAAGTACCGCATTGAACTCCTGTCCGAATTCCGCATTCAGCCGCTGGCGTAAATCGGCCAGCAGTGGATGCCATGGGGCCGGCAACAACCGTATGCCGCTGTATCCGTAATCCACATCCGGGTCACCCTGCCAGCAAACCAGCCGCGGCTGCATCACTTCCCGGCCAAACAGCTGAATGGCCTGCTGTTTCCAGGGCAATTCGCAGTGCAACCGCTGCAATAATTCACTGGCCTCATCAGTACCCAGAAAGCCCCGCCGGTAACGACAGGCTTCGGCTGGAACCGACCATTCTGCCTCGTCACCTGCAAATTGCAGTTCCGGCTGGCGGGTCAATGGCCCCATCGCCGAACCTGGCTGGTGCTCACAATCTGGCCAACTGGCGGTCATGCAGGCGCGACAGAAACACCAGGGCCGCAAGCGCTCCAACCAATGCCCAGAACATATCAGACTGGGTATCCCAGACATATCCCTGGGTTCCGAGGAACGATTCGGCTGCCTCGCTGCTGAGCAATGCTACCCACCATTCAACCAACTCATAAAATGCGCTGATGGCCAGGCAGATGCACAGGACCAGAAACCCCATCCAGGATTTTCGGGCGACAACTTCGAGCCGCATCAACAACTCCCGCGCCACCATGGCGGGAACAAAGCCCTGGGCCACGTGGCCAAGCTTGTCGTAGTTGTTGCGCTCGCCACCGGTCAAGTCGCGTACCCAATCACCCAAGGGCACTTCAGCGTAGGTGTAGTGCCCGCCCACCATCAGAATGATGGAGTGCAGCAGAATCAACAGATACAGCAGAGGTGTCAGCGGAAAACGTTTGCGTGTCGTGGCCAGAATCAACAAGGCAGCAAGTGCGGGCAGAACTTCCAGCCACCAGGTCGGGTAATCGTGCGGGCGCCAGGCTGACCAGATCAATACCGCAACGAACACCAGCACCCAGGCCAAAACGGACTTGTTCATATGCTGATTCAGGTGCTCATCCAGATGCATCACGCCAGCATGGGCCAGCCCCAAATGAACTCACTGATCCTTGATACGAACCGCCAGCACGTCACAGGTGCAGCCGTGCAGAACCGAATTGGCCGTGGAACCCAGCAACAGCTGCACACCTTTCTGCCCATGAGTGCCGATCACGACCAGGTCTATTCCGTTATCTTCAACAAACTGGTGTATTTCCCTGGCTGGAACACCGTTGAGGTGGTGCAGATTGCCAGCATCAAGGTTGAATTCCTTGCCAAGTCCGGCCAGTTTGTCGTTCAGCTCTTTTTTCAGGTTGGCTTCGACTTCGTCCATGCCAACGAATACCGGACCATAAGGAACCACCCCCATGTAAACGGAATCCATCGGTTCCTGTACGTAGACCAGGTGAATTTTGGCGTCCCCGTTGACGCACTCAATCGCCCGCTTGATAACGATGCGCGACTCATTGCTCAAATCAACCGCAACCAGAATATTCCTGTATGCAGACATGTCAGCCACCTCGTGGATTAAACTTAAGGGAATATTATTGTAATGGACAGCCAAAGCAATTGTTGAACCGGAATGGCCTGACATGAATCAACACGGCTCCAAACATGAGCTGCAAGACGTTCCCCGCCAGATGCGCGCCATGCGATTGCACCGGACAACGGCAATGGGTACCGGCGAACCCGCGCTCATCGCAGATCGGGTGCCAGTACCACTCCCGAGTGCGCAGCAGGTGCTGATCCGGGTTTCGGTATGCGGAGTCTGCCACACTGAGCTGGACGAAATCACGGGCCGCGCGCGCCCGCCCCACCTTCCCGTCATACCCGGACACCAGGTTGTGGGGGTTGTCGTAGCTGAAGGTGAAAGTTGCCAGGGTAACCTGGTCGGCCAGCGCGTAGGCGTGGCATGGATCCATTCCAGCTGTGGCCAATGCCAATACTGCAAGTCCGGCCTGGAGAATCTCTGTCCTCGCTTTCAGGCCTGTGGCATGCACCACGACGGCGGCTATGCTGAATTCGTGGTCGCGTTCGAAGATTATGTGTACCCCATTCCAGCCGGTATTCCTTCACAGCAAGCCGCGCCGTTATTGTGTGCCGGCGCAGTGGGTTACCGCTCGCTGGCCATGGCGGATGTTGGGCCCGGCTCATCCTTGGGTCTCACCGGTTTTGGCTCCTCGGGCCGACTGGTCCTGCAAATGGCCAAAGCGCGCCACGCCAACCTGAGAGTGTACGTCTTTGCCCGCAACCCGGATGAGCGGCAACTGGCGTTGCAGCTGGGAGCGGATTGGGCCGGCAATACTGCAGATTCCGCCCCAACCCTCTGCGAAGCAGTAATCGACACCACACCGGCATGGAAACCGGTACTGGAGGCGCTCAGGCAGCTAGTGCCGGGAGGAAGATTGATCATCAATGCGTTTCGCAAGGAATCCGGCGACCGGCACCTGCTCGCTGAGCTGGACTATGGCCGGCACCTGTGGATGGAAAAATCCATTCGGTCTGTCGCCAATGTCACTCGCAGGGATGTTCGCGCCATGCTGGAACTGGCGGCCAACCATGAATTCAGTATCGAGGTTGAGGAATATGCCCTGGAGGATGCGGAACGGGCCCTGCTGGCCATCAGCACCGGGCAGGTTCGAAAGTCAGCCGTGCTGAATCCGCGGGCCGGCGAATGACCAGGGAGACAGGCCAGCGCAAATGGCCGGAAAGAAAGACCGTATCCGCATCAGGCCTTCCCGAACCTGAAACCATCGGGAAGCAATTCACCCACCGTCCAGCTCTTTTCGTCCTCGTCACTGCATGAGTAAACCGGTGCCGCACCAGGCATCAACTCCAGCATGACCTGCCGGCACGCGCCACAGGGTTCAAATACGCGGTTTCCGGCGACATAAATCAGCATTGCGGTGAATTCACTCGCCCCTGCCGCCCGCGCGGTAGCCAGCGCGTTCCGTTCGGCGCACGAGGTCAACCCGTACGAGGCATTCTCCACGTTGCAACCTGAATGCAGTTGTCCCTGTGCATCCAGCAACGCAGCACCCACGCGAAAACCGCTGTAAGGCGAATATGCACCAACACTGGCTTTTTTGGCGACTTGCAACAATGCAGTCTTGTAGTTTTCAGTCATGCGACGGTTTCCCGCTTTGCTTTTACGCGGCCAAGAATAATGCGAGCTTCAGCCATGGACGGTTTTTCTGCAACCAGATGGATGGCGGCCCGGCACTGGGCAGCCGCTTCCTCCCAATCGGAGGCATTGCGTGCATGGATCGTCAGCAACTCTTCGCCCTTGTGCAGATATTCGCCCGGCGAGCGCAGCTTTGACAAGCCCACTCCGTGATCAATACTGTCTTCAGCCCGAAATCGCCCCCCTCCCAATCGAACCACGGCAAGCCCCAATTGGGTCATGTCCACGGAGTCGATCCAGCCAGCACGGCCTGTCACCAGCGGCCGGGCATGGCTTGCCACCGCCAGGTATTGATCCGGCTTTTTCAACAGGTCGGCGGGCCCGTCCTGTCCGGCCACAAGTCGGGCAAATTTTTCCGCTGCGGCTCCACTTGAAAGAGCCCGCTGAAGGAGCTGTTCCGCTTCCCTGGCCGTGAGCGCCAAGCCCCCCAGCATCAGCATCTCGCCGCCAATGGCAAGCACCAGCTCGTGCAGCCTGGGGTGCCTTTGCTCACCTTTGAGGTAGGCGCAGGCTTCCCGCATTTCCAGCGCATTTCCCGCCGAATGGGACATCGGCTGCGACATGTCACTGAGCAAAGCATGACAGGCAAGGCCGGCATCGTTAGACGTGCGGCACAGCCTGGTGGCCAGTTGCCGAGCATGATCGAGGTGCTCCATGAAAGCACCACTCCCTACCTTGATATCCATCACCAGCACATCCAGCCCCGCAGCCAGTTTCTTCGACAGTATGGACGAAACGATCAATGGCATGGATGCCACCGTCGCCGTCACATCCCGCACCGCATAGATCCGGCGGTCGGCTGGCGCCAGCTTGTCGGTCTGGCCAATGATGCTTAGCCCATGGGTCTTCACCAGGCGCTGAAACTCCTGTTCGGTGGGCGAAGTATTGAAGCCGGGTATGCTTTCCAGCTTGTCCAGTGTGCCGCCGGTATGCCCCAGGCCGCGCCCGGAAATCATCGGCACATAACCGCCACAGGCGGCCACCATGGGCGCCACCACCAGGCTGACCAAGTCGCCCACCCCTCCCGTGGAATGCTTGTCAATGACGGGGCCATCCAGGCCCTTCCAGCACAACACGTTGCCGCTGTCGCGCACATCGGTGTTT
>CAYYCX010000104.1:0-14612 GCA_964470455.1 uncultured Wenzhouxiangellaceae bacterium | reverse complement strand
CAGGCTTGCCAGCCCGGCCTCGGATTGGGCCGGCAATTCCGATGAGCGAAAAAAAGCCCCGCGTTTGCGGGGCTTTTTTACTACCGTTGAATGCGCCGGTTTAACGATCGAGTACGATCAGTTCAACGCGACGGTTCAGCTGGCGACCTTCATCGGTGTCATTCGTAGCCACCGGCTGCGCTTCGCCATAACCACGAGCCGTCAGGCGGCTTGCAGTAATGCCCTGGCTGACCAGGTAATCACGCACGGAATTGGCGCGACGCTCTGACAGGCCCTGGTTGTACTGGTCGGTACCAACGCTGTCGGTATGACCGGCTACTTCAACCACTACACGCTCGTGAGTCTTCAGCAATGCGGCTGCATCGTTCAGAACCGCGATGCCTTCCGGGCGAAGCGTGGACTTGTCGAAGTCGAAGTAAACACCTTCCAGCGAAATCACGGCTTCAACTTCGCAGCCGTCAAGATCGACTACAGCACCCGGACGGGTGTTGGGGCACTTGTCGCGCTCGTTCGGCACGCCATCGCCATCCAGGTCAGGATTGGGCGGAGGCGGAGGTGGAGCTGCAGGCGCTGCCGGAGCAGGAGGCGGTGCATCCACGCCGCCGAAGTCATAGCTCAGGCCAATGCTGTAGAAGAAATCCTGGAAGTGGCCACGAGGCGCCAGGCTGGTGCCGTCGTTGTCATTGCGCCAAATAGCCTGTGCGCGCACCGAGAAATGCTTGGCCAACTGGCCCTGCAGGCCCAGCCCTACGCTCAACGCGGTGTCATCGCCTTCATCCAAAACACTACGGTGCTTGGTGCGGCCAATACCCGCGGCGACAAACGGCCGGAAATTCCAGTCGGTGAAATAGTAACGGCCCATCAGACCGAGTGTGCTGAGCTTCCAGCTGTCGTAGGTGGCGCCGGGAACAGCCACATTGTAATCACGATATTCGGCGTCGAATTCGTCATATTCCAGATCTACGCTGAAATTGTTGCCGAAGAATCTGCCCACACCGATGGACTGCCAAACATCTCCGTCATTGGTGTTACGTGCAGAATCAAGGCTGGCGCCGCCAATTGAATAAGTAACATGCCAGGGTTGATCGCCATCCGCCTGAAGCGCTGTGCTTCCAAACATCAGGGCAGCCGCAGTAAGCGCGACTAGGGGTTTCAAGGTTTTCACGCAACGCTCCTCCATACCAAATTAAGCCCACTCGGTGGGCCATAACCACTTTATCGTTATGAATCGCCCTGCGTCACGGGCAACGCACAAGCCATCCTGCGCATATCATACGCAATTGCCGCGCAAAAGTTAACAATTCATTAATGAAAAACATTTCGCCGAACGTGTTCGGCGCGCCAGGCTGGCACCTGGCCGGGAGCCAAACGAAAGTCCCAGGCCCGCTTTACCGACCCTCGCCCTGCTGGCGCTGCTTCAGTTCGCGCCTTTCCTGCGCGTCCAGGCAAAGTGTGGCAATGGGGCGGGCTTCCAGGCGATCAATTCCGATTTCCTCACCGGTTTCCTCGCAATACCCATACTCACCTTCTTCAATCCGGTTGAGGGCCTGGTCTATCTTGTTGATAAGTTTGCGATAACGGTCGCGGGTGCGTAGCTCGAGGCTGTTTTCCGTTTCCCGAGTGGCGCGTTCCACTTCATCACCCACATCGCGGACTTCCTGCTGCAGGTTGCTGATGGTTTCACGCGATTCCTCTACCAGCTCATCGCGCCAGTTCACCAGCTTTTGCCGAAAATATTCGAGCTGCTCCGGGCTCATGTACGATTCTTTCTTGGATGGCTTGTAGTTCTTTTTCAATTTCACACGGGTATTCGTCATCGTGCTAACCTATTCCTTTAATCTGAAAACCGGAAAAACAATATAACTATTTGTTTTTTCTGATTTTATCTTTGCCTGGACAGTGTGCCCGGACACGAAAAATTGCAGTGTTATAGCTGAGTTTGCCGTTCACGGCAAGTGCCGGCTGCCCCTGGCGCAATTGAGGTGCCTTTCTACATGGAAAAATTGCTGCAGGCCCTCATTCGCGCGTACCAGCTGTTGCTCAGTCCATTCCTCGGCAACCAGTGCCGTTTCACTCCCAGTTGCTCTCATTACGCATCCGAGGCCATTTCCCGCCATGGAGCAGCCAAGGGCACCTGGCTGGCCATCAAGCGGCTGGCGCGCTGCCACCCCTTTTGTGATGGTGGCTATGATCCGGTCCCCTGATCTCCGGCTTCACACCAGTCAAGCGACATGGTTCGCGTTGTGGCTGGAGCCTGTTCGATGCGGTAAAGTTCCGCTGTGGGATCAGTAGCGCCATTGAGAATCAGCCGCTTGCATTCGACGGAGAAGAGTTGCTTCACCTGAAAGCGGTCAGGTGTCTGGAATTCAACCGGACTTCGAAGCGAAGCTGATCCGCCGGGACATCGCCGGAATATCGCCGGGACATCGATTGCCAATTGTTTTGACTCAACCCAATTAACACAGGAAGGAACCACACTATGGGATTTCTCGCCGGCAAACGCGCTCTGATTGTTGGAGTGGCCAGCAATCGCTCGATCGCATGGGGCATCGCCGAAGCCATGCATGAACAGGGCGCTGAGCTCGCCTTCACCTACCAGACCGAAAAACTCTTGTCGCGGGTGCAGGCCATTGCTGAGCAAACGGGATCCTCCATCATCCTCCCCTGCGATGTGGCATCGGATGAACAGATCAACGACCTGTTCAGTGAGCTGAAAAAGCATTGGGACGGCTACGACATCCTGGTTCATTCGGTGGGGTTTGCACCCAGGGAGCAACTGGAGGGTGACTACATGGACGTGATCGACCGCGAGGGATTCCGAATCGCCCACGATATCAGCTCTTACAGCTTCGCGGCTTTGGCCAAGGCCGGGCTGCCCATGATGGAAGGCCGCCAGGCTGCCATGCTCACTCTTTCCTATCTCGGTTCGCTCAGGGCCATGCCCAGTTACAACGTGATGGGTCTTGCGAAAGCCAGCCTCGAAGCCAATGTACGCTATATGGCCGCCAGCCTGGGACCGAAAGGAATTCGTGTTAATGCCATATCAGCCGGCGCGATCAAGACCCTCGCAGCGGCCGGAATTTCGAAGTTCCGCAGCATGCTGGCCTTCGCCGAACAGTCTGCTCCGCTCAGGCGCACCGTTACTCCGAAGGAAGTGGGCAATGTCGCTGCGTTCCTGTGCTCAGACCTCGCCTCTGGCGTAACCGGCGAAATCACCTATGTGGACGCGGGGCAAAACATCGTTGCGATGGCGGGAATGGAATAGACACAAACCGCACATGAACAAAGGCCCGGCGCTACCCCTGTAGCCCGGGCCTTTCTGTTTCTGGCATTGGAAGGTTGGGCCGACGGTCCGGCCAGCACTCCTTCTTACAAACGGTCTTCGAAAATTTCAACTTCCGACTGGCTGCGCAGCATGCGTATGAAGCCGAAGGCCTCTGCGTTGGCGGTGGCATTGGCAATACGCCGGCGATAATTCTGCTGGCGGATCAGATCGTCTTCGGTGAGCTCACCATCCTTCACCGCGGACAGGCTGACCACAGCGTACCCATCCGCCAGCGGCAGTACTTCGAGCCGATTCCGGCCTTCCTCGGGCGGTGCCATGCGGAACAGCTGTTCGATCAACTGAGCGGGAAAAGGGCTGCCTTGCCTGCGGGCATCTTCAGCCTGCAGCAATTCGGCGCCCGTTTCTTCAGCCAGCGCGCTGATGTCTTCACCGGCCTGCAGCCGGGCCAACAAGGCTTCCGCCTGGTTGGCGGCAACCTGCATTGCCTTGTCATGCTTAACCGCAGCTACAACCTCTTCACGCACTTCAGTGAACGGTTTCACCGCTTCAGGCAGGTATTCTTTCAGCTTGAGCATGATCATGTGGTTGTCGCCGAGGTCGACCGGATCGCTGACTGATGCCTGGGTCAATACCAGGTCTGAAAAGGCAGCATCAATCACCGCACTGTTGGCGGCCAGGCCTTCCCCTCCCGACCGGCCGAATGGCCCAAGTTGCCTGATTTCCAGGCCGAGTTCTTCCGCTGCCGCTGTCAGGGTTGTCGGATCTTCATAGATCAGGTCTACCAGGCGGTCCGCCAGTTCCAGAAACTGCCGGTCCTGTTGCTCGGCGATGTATTCCTGCTGCAAGGTGTCGCGGGCTTCCTCAAACGACATTCCTTCCGCCGGACGAATGTCTTCCAGCTTGATAATGTGCCAGCCGAAACCGGTTTGAACGGGTTCCGAAAGGGGCTTGGCCAGCGTCAGGTCATACAGCGCATCCTCGAAAGCCTTGACCATGAAGCCGGGTTCAATCCAGCCCAGATCACCACCCATGGCCGCTGAGCCAGGATCTTCGGAATAGGTTTTGGCCAATTCGGCGAAATCAGCGCCTTCCTGGGCCTGGTTGGCTATGTCCCTCGCTTTCTGGCGGGCTGTTTCAATACTCGCCTCATCTGCGTCGGCACTTACCGCAATCAGGATGTGTGATGCCAACCTCGATTCAGGCGTGACGAAACGGGCCTTCTGTTCTTCAAAGCGGGCCTGCAGTTGCTCATCGTCAGCCTCGACATTGTTATCCAACTGGTTGGCATCGAGTTCGACATACTCGATGATTACCTGCTCGGGCGAGCGATAATCCGCCGGGTGTTCTTCATACCAGGCCAACAGTTCGCTTTCTTCAATACTTTCCTCAGCCACGGGCTCTTCGGCATCGGCAACAGACGCTTCGTCTGCAGCGCTGCTTTCTGTGCTGCCCTCGCTGCTTTCCGGCTCTGGGTCCTGCAACGGATCAGCATCGGCTTCGGCTTTAACCACCAAAGCCTGGAACGCGCGGCTCTGGTCCTGCAACCGGGTCAATTCTTTCAGTTCCCAATCGGTGGCAATCGCGCTGGTCATGATGGTGCTCGGGTACTGGTCCATGATCAGGTCTGCGCGCATTTCATTTTCGTATTGCTTGGGCGTCATGCCCATCGCCACCAGCCGGCTCTGGTAAACATCCTGGTTGAACTCTCCATCCACCTGAAAAATCTGCATTTCGCGAATGGCGTTTACCAGGGATTCATCATCAACGGAAAGCCCGGTTTTGAGCGATGCCTGTGCGATCAATTTGCGGTCAATCAGGTTATCCAGATGCTGGCGTTTGATCATCGGCTGTTCAAACTGCACCGGATCGAAACTGTCGCCCAACACAGCCTGCATGCGGCGACGGTAGTTCTGGAAGCTCTGGGTGAACTCGGCTGTGGTAATTTCCTCGTCATTGACTTTTGCCACGAGGTTTACCGAATCGGAGGAGAAGTAGGAGCCAACGCCCACAAAGGCAAAAGGGATAATCAGGATAGCGAAGATGAAAATGGCAATGATGCCAGTCAATCGTTCACGGATGGCTTGCAGGACCATAAGCTCACTCGTTCCTTGTCGTGGTGCCGGGCTGTTGGACTCTGCGCCTTCAAGCCCAGCCTGAATAATGAAAAGGGCGCCGTCGAGGCGCCCTTGTTCAATAAGTGGCGGAGTGGACGGGACTCGAACCCGCGACCCCCGGCGTGACAGGCCGGTATTCTAACCGACTGAACTACCACTCCGCAGTTTCATGGTGGGTGCTGACGGGCTCGAACCGCCGACCCTCGCCTTGTAAGGGCGATGCTCTTCCAACTGAGCTAAGCACCCCCGTTGAAGGCGCGCTAGTTTACGGCATCCTTAAGCGCTTTGCCAGCCTTGAATGCCGGATTTTTTGAAGCCTTGATTTTGATGGTATCACCGGTGCGGGGGTTGCGTCCGGTGCGGGCTGCGCGCTTCCTTACAGAGAAAGTTCCGAAGCCAACCAGAGAAACAGTGTCGCCTTTTTTCAGTGCCTTGGTAACGGATTTGACCAGTGCGTCCACGGCCCGGCCTGCATCTGCTTTTGACAGTCCAGCGTTATCAGCGATAGCGTCGATTAATTCAGCTTTATTCATTCTAGCACTCCATATGATGTGATCGTTAGGCAATGTAAAACGGACTTCAGCAAGCCATGACGTCCGGACCCTCAAGGCCTCAGCGAGCGTCGTAAAAGTTATGGGAACTCCCGGAAAGCCTTGTCTATCAAGGCCTGCAAGCCGTGGTGGAATACTAATACGGTGCTGCCAGCCACGCAACACAATTCCGGGCCGATCAAAAAGTGAATACTGAACTTACAGCGCCAAGCTGCTCATTGTGTGAGAAAACTCAGAAATTGAAGGCCGGCATTCATGCATGAATGCCGGCATTTTCAACACCGAATGAAGGCTCAAATATGGCTGATTCAATGCGTCACAACCGCATTTTCACCCTCAGAACGGGATGCTTTTTCCGGTTCCAGCGACACCGGCAGTGCTTTTGGCACCTCGGTGAGAGCCAGGGCAAGCACCTGGTCTATCGTGGATACGGGATGGATCTCGAGTTTCGCCAACACCGCCTTGGGAATGTCCGCCAGGTCCTTCTCGTTTTCCTCGGGAATCACGACCAGGCGGATCCCGCCGCGCTGCGCTGCCAGCAACTTCTCCTTGAGGCCACCGATGGGTAACACTTTTCCACGCAGGGTGATTTCGCCGGTCATGGCAACATCAGCCCGCACCGGGATTCGCGTCAATGCCGATACCAGCGCGGTGCACATGGCAATACCCGCAGACGGTCCGTCCTTGGGCGTAGCGCCCTCCGGAACGTGCACGTGGGCATCAAAGGTTTGATAAAAGCCGGGCTCGATGCCGAGCGCCTCAGCGCGACTGCGCACCACTGTCATGGCTGCCTGGATGGATTCCTGCATCACCGAACCCAGCTGGCCGGTTTGCGTCAGACGCCCTTTGCCGGGCATCAGCGTGGCTTCGATACGCAACAGCTCACCGCCAACCTCCGTCCAGGCCAGGCCTGTCACCTGCCCTATCTCGTTGTGCTCCTCGGCGATACCGTAGCGGAAGCGCTGAACACCCAGGAAGCTTTCCAGTGTGCGCGTTGTAACCGTGATCTTGTCGCGTTCCTTTTCCAGCGCCAGGCGTTTCACCGACTTGCGGCAGATCTTGGCGATTTCGCGCTCCAGGCTGCGCACTCCGGACTCGCGGGTGTAATAGCGGATGATGTCAGTCAGTACCGGTTCACTGATAACCAGTTCGTCCTCTTTCAGGCCATGTTGTTCCATCTGCTTGGGCAGCAGGTAGCGCCGGGCGATGTTGAGCTTTTCATCTTCGGTGTATCCGGGTATTCGAATGACTTCCATGCGATCCAGCAGCGGCCCGGGAATGTTCAATGAATTCGCGGTTGCCACGAACATCACTTCCGACAGGTCGAAATCCACTTCCAGGTAATGATCAGCAAACGTGTGGTTTTGCTCCGGGTCCAGCACTTCCAGCAGGGCCGATGAAGGGTCGCCACGGAAGTCCATGGACATCTTGTCGAGTTCATCCAGCATGTACAGCGGGTTGCGCGTGCCTATCTTGGCCATGTTCTGCAGCACCCGGCCCGGCATGGAGCCGATGTACGTACGTCGATGACCGCGGATCTCGGCTTCATCGCGCACACCGCCCAGGGACATGCGCACAAACTTCCGGCCGGTAGCACGGGCGATGGAACGTCCGAGGCTGGTTTTGCCCACACCGGGTGGGCCTACCAGGCACAGTATCGGCCCCTTCATCTTGCGCACGCGTTGTTGCACTGCCAAGTATTCGAGAATGCGTTCCTTGACCTTCTCCAGCCCGTAATGATCCTCTTCCAGAATGGCTTCTGCCTGGGCGAGGTCCTTGCGGATGCGGCTGCGCTTCTTCCACGGGACATTCAGCATCCAGTCGATGTAATTGCGCACCACAGTCGCTTCCGCCGACATGGGCGACATCATGCGCAGCTTGTTGAGTTCTGAAGTGGCTTTCTTTTCCGCCTCCTCGCTCATGCCCGATTCTTCGATACGCCGCGCCAGGTCATCCAGGTCATTCGGCGCGTCGTCCATGTCACCCAGTTCTTTCTGGATGGCCTTCATCTGCTCGTTCAGGTAGTACTCACGCTGGCTCTTTTCCATCTGGGTTTTCACCCGGCCGCGAATGCGCTTTTCCAGCTGCAGCACATCGATTTCGCCTTCCACCAGCGCCATCAGGTGTTCCATGCGACGCCGCGGGCTGCCCATCTCCAGCAGCACCTGCTTTTCTTCCAGGCGAATGGCCATGTGGGCGGCCACCGTATCGGCCAGGCGGCTGGGATCTTCGATGCCCGCCAGCGTAGTCAGCAACTCAGGCGGGATTTTCCGGTTGAGCTTCACGTACTGCTCGAACAGGGACACGAGCGAGCGCATGGTTACCTCGAGCTCCTGCTCGGAAGCCTCTTCCTCCGTGGCAATCAGCTCCCAGCGGGCTTCGAAGTAGCCGTTTTCCAGTTCGTATTGAGTGATGCGAACGCGCTCTCCACCTTCAACCAGAACCTTGGTGGTTCCATCCGGCAACTTAAGCAGTTGCAGCACCGTTGCAAGCGTACCCACTTCAAACAGGTCGCCTTCGGCAGGCTCATCCACTTCCGCGCTGCGCTGGGTAACCAGGATGATGCGCTTGTCCACGTCCATGGCGCGATCCAGCGCCAGTATCGAACGCTCACGCCCCACGAACAGGGGAATGACCATGTAGGGATATACGACCACGTCCCGCAGGGACAATACGGGTGTCGGCTGTTGTGCCTTGCCCGGGAGGGTTTTGGATTTCGCAGATTCGGTCATTGCATCCTCTCCGGCATGCAGAAAGCTCCATTCAGGTTAAATGAAGCCGCGCGTGCCTGTTTGAATAGTAGGCGTGAGGGCCAGCCCCCTTCAAGCCGGTTGAAACAAATATTGATGCAGCCGGCGAAAAATCAAGGGAACTGCCGCAGAGGGCTTGCTGGCGGTCAGCCGTGGAATGATAACAATTGAGATGGGAAAAGCCGCGATCGCCTGGGATCAGGCCTGCCCGCTTTCAGGAACGGTCGCCGCCGGCTCGCATGGCCTGGGGCGAGTTTTCATACAGGATATAGGGTTCGGCCTCGCCTTCGATCACGGACTCATCCACCACCACTTTGGAAACGTTCTCCAGTGATGGCAGGTCATACATGCTGTTCAGCAGGACGCCCTCGAGTATGGTGCGCAATCCGCGTGCGCCCGTTTTGCGGGCCATTGCCTTGCGGGCGATTGCCTGCAGGGCATCATCACGAATTTCAAGCTCCGCGTCTTCCATGGCAAACAGCTGCTTGTACTGTTTGACCAGCGCGTTCTTGGGTTCGATGAGGATTCGAACCAAAGCTTCCTGGTCCAGCTCTTCCAGCGTGGCAACCACGGGCAGGCGCCCGACGAATTCCGGAATGAGGCCGTACTTGACCAGATCTTCGGGTTCGACATCCAGCAACAGCTCACCCACGTTTTCGATTTTCTCGCGATTCTTCACCTGCGCCGAAAAACCGATGCCGGAGGAGGCCGAGCGCGCCTGGATCACTTTCTCCAGGCCGGCAAATGCGCCCCCGCAGATGAACAGGATGTGCCCGGTGTCCACCTGCAGGAATTCCTGCTGCGGGTGCTTGCGGCCGCCCTGCGGCGGTACCGAGGCAATCGTGCCTTCAATCAGTTTGAGCAGCGCCTGCTGCACACCCTCACCGGAAACATCGCGGGTAATTGACGGGTTTTCCGCCTTGCGCGAAACCTTGTCGATTTCATCGATGTAGACAATGCCGGTTTGGGCTTTTTCAACGTCGTAATCGCATTTCTGCAGCAGTTTCTGAATGATGTTTTCCACGTCCTCGCCCACGTAGCCCGCTTCGGTGAGCGTGGTGGCGTCCGCAATGGTAAACGGCACATTCAGCATGCGGGCCAGCGTTTCGGCCAGCAGGGTTTTGCCCGAGCCGGTTGGGCCTATCAGCAGGATGTTGCTCTTGCTGAGCTCCACATCGCTGTCCCGGGATTTGGACTCAAGGCGCTTGTAATGGTTGTAGACCGCTACCGAGAGCACCTTTTTGGCATGTTCCTGGCCAATGACGAATTCGTCCAGGAAAGCATGGATGCTGTGGGGATTGGGCAGCTGGTCGCGATCCTTGGCGGTGCTGTCTTCCAGCTCCTCGCGAATGATGTCGTTACACAGCTCAACGCATTCATCGCAGATGTAAACGCTGGGGCCGGCAATGAGCTTCCGTACCTCGTGCTGGCTCTTGCCACAGAATGAGCAATAGAGGATTTTTCCGTCCGAGCCTTTGCGTTCGAGATCAGTCATAGTTCTGTGTAATCAGTACTCTTTCAAAGAAAGCAGAACCCAGCCGGGTTTCTATCTAATTTCCTTTCACCAGAAAGAAGAATATCGCAGTGAAAATACTAGCTTTTTTTACTCTGCGAGTCGACCTCTCTGGACGAATAGACGTGATCGATCAGGCCATAGGCCTTGGCTTGCTCGGCATCCATGAAGTTGTCCCGGTCTGTATCCACCGCAATTTTCTCCACTTTCTGGCCCGTATGTTTGGCCAGGATCTCATTCAACTGCCCGCGCGTCTTCAGTATTTCGCGCGCATGGATGTCAATATCCGTGGCCTGGCCCTGGTAGCCACCGAGTGGCTGGTGAATCATCACCCGGGAATGAGGCAGGCACAGTCGTTTGCCCGGCGCTCCCGCCGCCAGCAAAAGGGCACCCATGCTGGCCGCCTGGCCCACGCACATGGTGCTGACATCACAGCGAATGAACTGCATGCAGTCATAAACCGCCATGCCCGCGGTAACCACACCGCCGGGACTGTTGATGTACAGGTTGATGTCTTTGTCCGGGTTTTCGGATTCGAGGAACAGCATTTGCGCAACGATCAGGTTGGCCATGTGGTCTTCGATGCCGCCCACCACGAAAATGATGCGCTCTTTGAGCAGGCGGGAATAGATGTCATAAGCGCGTTCACCGCGTGAACTCTGCTCAATGACCATGGGTACCAGATTGAGTGCCTTGGTTTCCATATCGGTTCAGGTATTTCCTTGACCCTGGGTCTGCTTCAATAGTGCTACCAGTGCTTCCCTGCAATTGCGGAAGGGTTTCAAAGCAACCACACCTTATCGCCCTGCCATTGATGCGCCGGAAATGACTTCTTTGAACTTCATTTCCTTGGGCGACACTTTAGCGTTTTCCAGCACCCAGTCAACTACCTGCTCTTCCAGCACGATGTTTTCAACCTGCGACATCAACTGGGGGTTTCCGTAGTACAGCTGGATGACCTCGTTCGGGTCTTCATAAGTCTGGGCGATGGTTTCGATCGCGTTGCGAACCCGGGCCTGGTCGATCCGAATGCTGTTCTGGCGTGAAATCTCGCCCATCAGCAAGCCGGCGCGCACCCGTTCACCGGCCTTGCCCATGAATGCTGCCGCTTCTTCCGGCGCAGGTTGCCGGCCGGCCTGGGCTGCAGCCCGTGCGGCCAGGCTGTTGGCTTCCTGGCGCACCATGCCTTCGGGCACTTCCAGTTCCGGCATCAGGTTCATCAGCTTTTCAATGATCTGCACCTTCACGAGCGAGGTTGCGGCCTGCTTGAGTTCGCGCTCGAGATTGTTGCGAATTTCCTTGTGCAACGTTTCCAGGCTGCCGTCTGCGATGCCGAAACTCTTGATGAAGTCCTCATCCACCTCGGGCTTATTCATTTCTGAAACCCGGGTGACCTTCAGCTCAACCCGGGCTGTCTTGCCGGCCAGCGCGGGTTCGCGAAAGTTTTCCGGGAATTCCAGTTCGGTTTCAGTTGCTTCGCCGGCTTTCAATCCCTGCAGAGCGGCCTCCAGGCTGTCGAAACCGGATACGCCCATGGCAATGGCCAGCTTGTGGTAACCGCTTTCCGGCACCCGGCCCGCTTCCGTCTGCCCGGCATACTCGAACAGGACCTGGTCCTTCCCTGCCGGCGTGCGGTCCACTTCCACCCACTCGCTGCGCTGTTCGCGCAGAGTGTTGAGCATGTCTTCAACATCAGCGTCGGTTACTTCAGCCTGGGGGCGATCCACTTCAAGCCCGGAAACGTCCACCGTGCCGATTTCGGGGTAGATCTCCAGCAATGCGCTGAAGGTGAGGTCGCCTTTGGAAATATCCTCAGGCATCTGGTCCACCTGTGGCATGGATGCCGGACGCAGGTTTTCGTCACGAATCGCTTTTTGCAGGCTGGCCTGCATGGCCTCATTGGCAATCTCTGCACGTACCTGCTTGCCATACCGCTGCCGCACCACGCTCAGGGGCACCCGGCCAGGGCGAAAGCCCTTGATCTTGACCTGCTTGCTGAGTTCCTGCAGGCGGCTGTCCACCTTCTGCTGGATTTCTTCCGCAGGAATTTGAACCGTGAGCCGGCGCTCAAGTCCGCCGGTATTTTCTACAGAAACTTGCATATCTCTTTCCGGTAAGGTGACTTCTTTGAAGGGATCCCGCGCTTTTCAGCCTGTGATTCCAATTTGGTGCGAAAGGGGAGACTCGAACTCCCACGGGTTTCCCCACTGGAACCTAAATCCAGCGCGTCTACCAATTCCGCCACTTTCGCGGGGATTGCCTGCGCCTGGCCTGATGCAAACCCGGTGCGACATCAGGCCCTGAACTGGTGGGCCATCTAGGACTCGAACCTAGAACCAATAGATTAAGAGTCTACTGCTCTACCAATTGAGCTAATGGCCCGTAAATCAAATCCACCTGAACTACATCCGGTGGAGAAATTTGGGGTGGACGATGGGGCTCGAACCCACGACCGCTGGAATCACAATCCAGAGCTCTACCAACTGAGCTACGCCCACCAGCGTCAATCAAAACAACTGCGGCCCTATTCTAAGGCCTATTGCGCGTGAAACCTATCCGCCGCGCACTATTTTCATTCGAAGACCCCAATACGCGGAACGTATACCTCGAATCACAAATGGCGCGCCCGGCAGGACTCGAACCTGCAACCCCCGGCTTAGAAGGCCGGTGCTCTATCCGGTTGAGCTACGGGCGCAGCGCTGGTTTCCACTGAACCGGTATTCTGGAATGGTCGGGGTGGAGAGATTCGAACTCCCGACCCACTGCTCCCAAAGCAGTTGCGCTACCAGGCTGCGCTACACCCCGAATGACTCCAGAACTGTCCAATTGTAGGAAGATCGCCACGCCACAGCAAACCGGAATTGCGACCATTGCTGCGTTGCAAAAATAATAAAAGCGCCAATCGGCGCCCATTCAAACCCGAGCTTGTTCGTGCACGACATATGGTATTAGCCGCTTGAAACTTGGCGCGCCCGGAGAGATTCGAACTCCCGACCTTCTGGTTCGTAGCCAGACACTCTATCCAACTGAGCTACGGGCGCACTTCATTCCATCCCCGGCGAGCGGCAATGCCAGCTTGCAAGGGCTGCGAATTATCCTGTTGGCAACAGCAATTGTCAACCTGAAAACCGCCGGATTTCGCGGTGTTACGGCGCGCACGGTGTTTTCGCCATCAGGCCTGCTTTTTTGCCAGGCTCAACAGCCGCAAACGCTCCATGCCTGACAGGATGGATTGCAGCACCGGTTCGAGTTCGTCGCGGCTTCTGCCGGACGTTTCCTCAACTGTCCGGACCACCTCGTCAGCATCATCGCTGGCCTGCATGGCCCTCCAGAACTGGCTGCCCAGCGGGTCCAGCCCGAAATAGCCCAACGTGCGGGTGTTCATCAACAAGGTTTCGCCAAGCTGGGCTTCCGTTGAAATCACGTCCGCGGAAATTTCAAATTTCACATTCAATGCCATGTGCTTACCGATCTTGCTGGCCAGCCAGCGGGGTGAACATCGCCGGCGGGCGCTATAGAATTGCCCGGCTGGCAAAGCCGGACCACACCGTTTCCTGTTCACTGGATCAATGAGAATCATTCGTGCAAGCCCATATTACCTATCCAGCCAACATTGATGAACCCACCCTGCCCGGGCAAATGTACACCGCAGCCCACCAGTTTCGCGTGCACGGCTGCCTGTGGCTGGAAAACTGCTTTGCCCGGAACAAGGTGCAGGCCCTGCAGAACCAGTTTATGCGGGACTACGCCAGCCAGGATCCCGACACCGTGGAACAGAACTGCCTGAAAGTGGGCGATCAAAGGTACATGTTCACAGTGCGTATCGAAGGCGCGTTCGCGGACCCCGCGATCTATGCGGCTCCCCGCATCATGCCGGTTGTGGAAAGCCTGTTGGGCAAGCACTGCGTGCTGCAAAGCGTCGGCGTGGTCTGCGCCTATCCCGGTGCGCGCATGCAGCACATTCACCGCGATCACCCCAGCCTGTTTGAAGAAGCCGGCGGCTTGAACGCTTTCCTGCCGCCGTTTGCCTTGCACGTGGTCGTACCCCTGGTCGACCTGAACGAAGAAACGGGAACCACCGCCCTTTGGGAAGGTTCCCACCGCCGCCGCACCGCGCACGCCGACAACCGGCAAGCCGATGAGAACCAGCTGAACGAAGCGGGAGTCGTGATGCCCTGGCCCAGGATGGGTGACAGCTATTTCATGGATTTCCGGCTGAAACATGCCGGCACTGCAAACAACTCCCCCCTGCCCCGGCCCATCCTGTACCTGGTGTACAGCCGCCGCTGGTTCCAGGACCGGCCCAATTACGAGCTGCGAAAACAGAAACCCGTGGACATCAGCCGGGAGCAGTATGAGCATGTGCCCGAGCAGCACCGGCATTTGTTTGAAAACGCG
>CAYYCX010000103.1:0-14676 GCA_964470455.1 uncultured Wenzhouxiangellaceae bacterium | reverse complement strand
TCAGGGAAGCTCTGATTAATTCGTCCCTGAATTATCAGAGCACGCAAAACAAAAAATGTGATTTTTGTTTTGCTTCATTTTCAATGATTTACAATCATTGAAAATGGCGGCACATCCATATGCCGCGGAAACTCTGAATAAATCAGAGTTTCCTTAGTTTAAACAGGCCACTGGCCAGCCGAGAATCCGATGATGCCCAAACTCCACGCCGCCACCGTGCTCCTTTCGCTGTTATTTGTTGTCCTGTTAACGGCCTGCGGCGGCGAGTCACCGGGCACCACTCCGGGTAGTGATTCGAGCACGTCCAGCCAAGCACGGGGTGTCTCCGACACGGAAATCCTGATCGGCAGCGCCACCGACCTTTCCGGCCCCACGGCCCTGCTGGGCGTTGCGGCCACCAACGGCGCCCGCATGCGTTTCGAGGAGGCTAATGCCGCAGGCGGAATCCACGGCCGGCAGGTCCGCTTCATTGTCGAAGACCACCAGTACCAGGTGCCGCGCGCCATCCAGGCCATCAACAAGCTGGTCAACCGCGACCGGGTTTTCGCGAACTTGCTGAGCCTGGGCACACCGATGAACAACGCGGTCATTCCTACGCTGGTTGAAAACAATGTACCCAACCTGTTCCCGATTTCAGGCGCGCGTTCGATGGTGGAGCCATTCCAGGAACTGCAGTTCATGGCGCGGGGCATCTACTACGATGAAATCCGCGCGGCGACCAAGTACTTCATCGAACGCGGCGCAACCAGGCCCTGCGTGATCTACCAGGACACCGAGTACGGCCAGGAAATACTCGATGGCGCGCGTGACCAGGTGGCGGAACTGGGCCTGCAGCTCGCCGCCGAATCCGCCCACAAGCCCACCGACTCGGAATTCACCTCCGCCATCCTGCGGCTGCGCGGCGCCGGCTGCGACCTGGTGCTGATGGGTACGGTGCACCGCGACACCATCCTGATTTTCGAGTCCGCGCGAAAGCTCGGCTGGGCCGGCGTACAATGGGTGGGCAACAACGCCAGCTACAGCCAGTCGGTGGCCGACCTGGAAAGCCGTGCCTCGGAGGGCTTTTCCACCTTTGTGCACATCGCGCAACCTTACCGGGATGATCCCGGCATGAGCCCCGAGGTGGCAGCCTGGTGGGACAGCTATGTGAGTCGCTTTGGAGTGAATCCTGAGTACGCAGCCATCGAAGGCTATCGCAACGCCGACCTGGTGGTGCGGGCGCTGCAGAACGCCGGCCGCGACCTGAGCGCTGACACGCTGGTGGCCGGGATCGAGTCACTGGGAACCGTGACTGACCTGTTCGGCTACGAACTGTCGTTTGGCCCCGGCGACCACAGCGGCGTGAAGCATGCCGCGCTGTCCACCGTCGTCGACGGGCGCTGGGTCACGCAGGAAGAATCCATCAGTTATTGATATTTTGATGGAAATGTTTTGGTGTCAGAGCACCCATTCGGTACCGGGAGACTTTACTCCACCCCCGATGGTTTCCTGAACTGGTACTCTGTCCCTGGTGGTTGCGGTCGCTCCGACCCCGGTTGTTATTGCTCTTACACTTTTTTTTTCAAAGGAGTATCGATCATGAACATCGCTCTTTTGTCGCTCTGGATGCCCATCCTGCTTTCCGCAGTTGCCGTATTTGTCGCCAGCAGCCTGGTGTGGATGGTGCTGCAGTACCACAACTCCGACTGGAAGAAACTCCCCGATGAAGAGGCCGCGCGCGCCCTGCTCAGGGGCCTGGCGCCTGGCGGTTATTCCGTGCCCTGGTGCGGCAGCAACAAGGACCGCGCCGATCCCGCCTGGCAGGCGAAAATGAAGGAAGGCCCGGTAGCCATGTTCACCGTCATGCAGGCGGGCGGCGGCATGGGCAAGCAGCTGGGCCAGTGGTTTGTGTACTGCGTGATCATTTCCACGCTGGTGGCATACATGGCCGGCGCCACGCTGACTGCCGGCGCAGAAACCATGAAGGTATTCCAGGTTGCCGCCACCGTGGCCGTGCTGGCATACGCCGGGTCAGCCGCCTGCCAGTCGATCTGGTTTGGCCAACCCTGGAGCCGCACCGCCAAGGACATTCTCGATGGCCTGATCTATGGCCATATCACCGCGGGAATATTCTGCTGGTTGTGGCCGTGACGGGCACCTGGCTGGGCATGGACTGTTCCCAGTCAGCTATCAGCGCATCCGGGTAGTTGCTATCGCGATACTTTCGCCACGGCCCGCAAACGACCCGGATGGCGCGATGGCGCTCAGCAGCTGCCAGGAGTTTCAATGCCTGCAGCCTGATCGACTATACTCCCAGGTTCTTATGTCAACAGCAGCAGAGCAGACCCCTTGAAACAAAGATGGCAGTAATCAGTTCACCGGACAAGGACGCATCCGGCAATCGCCATGAGGTCGATCAGCTGTTCGAATCCGTCTACCGAGAGTTGTATCGGTTAGCCGGAAGCCACCGTCGCCGTTGGCAGGGCGATGAGACGCTGAATACGACGATGCTGGTGCACGAAGCCTACATCAAACTCGCGCACGTGCCAGATCCCCAATGGGCCGATCATGGCCACTTCTTCGCAGTGGCTTCGCGGGCGATGCGCCACGTGCTGGTTGATTACGCACGCCGCAAGATGGCCGCCAAGAGGGGATTGGGGCCCATACGGTCCGATGTCGATGTGGACGCACTGCCGGACCTTGACCTCCCTGACGACCTGAGCGACGAACTGCTGGCTCTGGAGCAGGCGCTCAAGCAGCTGGAGGCCGGCAACCCGCGCCAGGGGCAGGTAGTCGAATGCCGCTTCTTTGCTGGCCTGAGCATCGAAGACACCTGCAAGGCCCTGGGAATTTCCGAAAGTACCGTCCGGCGCGACTGGGAAATTGCCAAGATTCGTCTGCAGCAGTTACTTGACAACGCGACGGTACAATGACGGAATCCGGCAGTTCGAACTTCACTCCTCCCACTCCTATTGATCCCGATGCCGAGGCCCTGCTGCTATCGGCTCTGGAGCGCCCGCCAACCGACCGGGGGGAGTTCCTGCTGCAGGCCACGGACAACCCGGAACTACGCAAACAGGTAGCAGAACTTCTGCTTGTCCACGCCCGCGGCGATCAGCACATCGGCCGCATGTCGCAGCGCCTGAAAGCCCTGGATTCGACTTCTCCATCCATGCCCGAGCGAGTGGGGCCTTTCCGCATCGAGCGGGAACTCGGGCAGGGCGGCATGAGCATCGTCTACCTGGGTGTGCGCGACGATGGGCAGTTTTCCCAACAGGTCGCGATCAAATTCCTCCCCAGCGGCCCGGCGCTGGAGTCCATGCTGCGGCGCTTTGACTCCGAGCGCAGGATTCTTGCCGCGATGGAGCATCCCAACCTCGCCCGGCTGATCGACGGCGGCATCAGTTCCGAAGGCTGGCCCTACTTCATCATGGAATACGTTGATGGGGTGCCGATCACGCGCTACTGCGACGATCATCGACTGCCGCTGAATGAGCGCCTGCAGTTGTTTCACCAGGTTCTCGACGTCGTCCAGTATGCCCACCAGAATCTGGTGGTGCATCGCGATCTCAAGCCCTCAAACATCCTGGTCACGGGTGATGGAAGAGTCAAACTGCTGGACTTCGGCATCGCCAAGGTGCTGGATGAAGATGAGACTAACGCCGACACCAGCCTGTTGACCCAGGTTGGTGGGCGCCCCCTGACGCCTGCCTACGCCAGCCCCGAACAGATTTCCGGTGATCCGATCACCACGGCCAGCGATGTCTACTCACTGGGTGTGCTGCTGTACCAGCTGCTGGCCGACTGTTCCCCCTACCGCGTGGCCGCGGACCAACCGGAACGGCTTCGCGAAGCGATCCTTGGCGAGGTGCCGGCCAACCCATCGACACAGGTGCGCGAAGCGGCCGCCACCCGCAAGGGTTTGAAGGATGAAGCGGATGCCCTGAGCGCTGCACGGCTGCGTTCAACCACGCCAGCGCAACTGGCGCGCCAGCTCAAGGGTGACCTGGATGTCATTTGCCAGGTGGCGCTGCGCAAGGAACCCGCGCGCCGCTACGCAACGGTGGAACAGCTTGCGGCAGATATTGACCGCTACCAGCAACGCCTGCCGGTTCTGGCGCGCTCGGGTAACTGGCGTTACCGCGCGGGACGGTTTCTGCGCCGCCATGCATTCGGGCTGGCTGTCGGCATTCTCGTGCCCGCGGCCACCGTCGTGGGGCTGTTGACCCATGCCGAGCGCCTCAGCATCGAGCGCGACCGCGCGGAAGTTTCAGCCCAGCAAGCCGCCCGTGAGGCCGCCAAGGCGCAACAGGTCAGCGACTACCTGGTCAGTTTGTTCAAGGCCGCGGATCCCGCACAGGCCGCGGGCCGCGACATCACCGCAGTCGAGCTGATCCAGCGCGGAATGGAAGAAGCAGAAGGTCTGACCAGCGATCCCATGCTGCAAGCCGCGATGTTTCGGGTTCTCGGCCAGGTAAATCAGGCCTTGGGCCGCTACCAGGTTGCCAGCGAGTTGCTGGCGCGGGCCCTGGAGGTACTGGATTCCACGCCGGGAACACCATCAACGGAGCGCGCCGGGCTACTGGCTGAACTGGCGGTAAGCCACTTCCAGCTTGGGCAGTTCGACAAGGCCGAGCAGTTCAACCGCGCGGCGCTGGCTGAGCTGCCGAAGGACGACGCGCTTAACCGCGCACCAGTGCTCACCAACCTGGGTATCGTGCACATTCTGACCAGCCGTTTTGATGAAGCGCAATTGCTGTTGGAGCAAGCTGTACAGGCGCACCAGGCGGGCGACCCACTGACGCCGGAGCACGCCACCTCGCTCAATGCTCTGGGCACACTTCTGTCCCGTCAGGCACGGCACCCTGAAGCCCTGGCGATGCTTGAGGAAGCCGTGGCGCTTCGCGTCAGCCTGTTCGGCGCGGAGCACCCCGCCACCTCGATAGCCGTGAGCAACCTGGGCATCGCGCTGTTGGAAGCCGGTGATCCGGCCGCGGCAGAAGTCAAGCTCATGGAGGCTTTGGCCATAGACGAACGCTTGCTGGGCGAGGATCACCCGAGCCTGGCCTTGCTGCTCATGCAGGTGGCCGCGGCCAAACGCGACACGGGCGACACCGCCGCGGCGCTGGACTACCTGAATCGCGCCCTCGCAACCCACCAGGCACATTTTGGTGACAACCATCCGGGCACCGCTACTGCACTCAGCGGCCTCGGCACCGTTCATCTGCTGCGCGAGGAGTGGGCGAAGGCAGCCCCTGTTCTTGAGCAAGCCATTGCCATCGTCGAGCAGACTTATGGTCCCGAAAGCCGTGAGCTTGCCATCGACCTGTTTCAGCTCGGATTGGTGCGCCTGCGCCAACAGCAGGTTGAAGATGCCGAAGCCTTGCTGCAACGAAGCCGTGACATTGCCTTGCAGCTGTTCGGCGATCAGCACGTGCTGTTCGCCAGGCCTTTGCGTTACCTGGCAGAAATCCACTGGCTGCGCGGTGAAAGCCGGACCGCGCAGAGCCTGGGCCGGCAGAGCCTGGCGATCCTCACGAGTGAGTTGGGTTCCGCACAACCGGAAGTCCTGGAACTGCAGGGATGGCTGGAGCAAATTGATCACGGGGCCGCTATCGAGGAATCCGGGTACAGTTCGCCCTGATTAAGCTTGCCAGGCCCTCAATAGGCCGGACATCTCACCAGTTCAAGCGTATCGATTCCCACCACTTCGCTGAGGGCAGTATCCTGGTTGCGCAATACCAACCGGTCACGTTCAGCCGTTACGATATGCAAGCGCTGCGCCCCTGCAGTTCCATCGGGACCACTCGCATGGATAACCAGGGTGTCGCCGTCGAAGCTGAATTCGGCGGCCGCCAACAATTTCCAGCGACCGTCCTCGGCCACCAGGGCTTCGTGCATGAAGTCGATGGTGAAAGTCAGCCGGGATTCCGAACAGCTCTCGGCGTCTATGGCCCACTCGCCCATGACGGTCTCGAGGTCAGTGGCGGCGGCGGATCCGGACAGAAAGGCCAGCACGCACGCAACCTGTTGTAATTTCCTGTGCATTAGCCGCCCCTCAGTCATCGCTCAAATACCACGCCGCATCATCCGGAAATACCTGCAAGGCGTCGTTGATGGTGTGCGTCTCCAGGCGCGAGCCATCCTCCTGCTCGAGGATTTCCAGAAAGGTGGTTCGCACCAGGTTCCAGCCTTTCGCGAAGTTCAGTCGGTTTTCCAGCCGGACAGTCGTAGGGCCGGAAGCCGTATACACTTCTTCAACACAGTCGCCGTTCACGCTGGCCTCACCGTCGACATAGAACCAGCGCAGGTGCGCGCCTTCCACCAGAGGTGTCTGTCCGTAGGAAAGTGACCAGGCCGCCAAATCGGGCGAAGTGGCCGCCACCATACCCAACTCGCTGCCCTTGTGTTCGACATACAGCATGGTGGCAGCCACCTGGGCTTCGCCGTTTTCAGTCTTCAGGCCGCCGGTACTGCAACGGTCGAAGGTGTCTGCGATGGTCTGGCCTGTGAGTTCCGGGGATGGCAGGTCAAAGATTACGGTGCCGTCTTCCTTGATGCTGCCGATAGCTCCGTCGTGACCGTAAGTCTGGATTACGGCTGTACCGCCCGGCCATTCAGCCAGTCTGCCGGCCTGTATGGGGTCGGCCTGCGCAGCGCCGATCAGGCTGCATGCGAGTGAAGTAGCAAGTATTTCAAGTTTCACAGACTATTCCTCCGGTGGGGTAGTTTTTGGCTCTCTCACCTACAAACGCAATTTCCGGTCAAAAGCCTTCACCTTTCGAAACGCCCGTCAAAATCTTCCAACTCCATGCATGAACGGTTTTGGTGGCGTTTTGCGTATCAATCACATGAAGACATCCTCCAGATGGTTCCCGCACCTGAACGCTGCGGAATTTTGTTGAACTTGATTCAGGGTACCCGTTGATGAAGCCAATCGTACTTACAGCGTTTTTGCTTCTGGCTCTTTGCAGCTTCCCGGTTGCACAGGCCCAGGACACCACCATCACCTATCAGGGCCAGTTGAGGCAGGGCGGTGATGCGTTCACCGGCTTGGCCAATCTCGAATTCCGGTTGTATGACCAGCTGGCCGGCGGCAGCCAGGTGGGCTCAACCCAAACCCGCGCCAACTGGCCAGTGGAAGACGGCCTGTTCCAGGTTGAACTGGACTTCGGCGCCAGCGCCTTTACGGCGCAGGTGCGATACCTGGAGGTGCGTGTAAACGGTGCGCCCCTGAGCCCGAGGCAGGCAGTACGCCCCAGCCCGATGGCCTTGTTTGCGTTGTCCGGAAACGAGGGTCCGCCAGGGCCGGAAGGCGCCTCGCCATTCACACTGGATGTGGCTTCCGGCGATATTGAATACCTGCGCAACAATCAGGTGTTTCGTTTTGAACCAGACAATATCAATGGTCAGGCACCCATCATTACCCTCGGCTACGGCGGAAACTCCAACCCCAATCGGGGCGGAGTGATTTCAGGAGGAGGGACCTCAACCGACCCGAACCAGATCACGGCGGGCAATTACGGCGTGATCGGTGGTGGAAGAGGCAATACGGTATCGCAGTCCAGTGGCACGATCGGCGGCGGAATAGGCAACACCGCCGGCCAGGAAGCTGCGATCGGTGGCGGCAATGGCAATTCCGCGGGAACTTACGGTACGGTGGCTGGCGGCAATAGCAACAATGCCAGTGGAACCTGGAGCGCTATTGGTGGGGGTCAGTCGAATACGGCATCCGGTCAGCATGCATCGGTTGGCGCCGGAATCAACAACGCATCCCGGGGCTCTTTCAGCCGCGTAGGCGGTGGTGGCAGCAATATCGCACGTGGCGATCGAAGTGTTGTTGCCGGTGGCGTCCTTAACAGCACGATGGGCGGCTGGAGCACGGTCACCGGCGGCTACTCCAATTGCGCCGGCGGCAGTTACTCCTGGGCGGGCGGCCGCCAGGCCAAGGTTCGAACCGGCAGCGCCCTGGGTACGGCAGAAAGTGGTTGTGAGAATGTACCGCTCAATGGAACGACGGGGGACGCAGGAACCTTTATCTGGGCTGATTCCACCTCGTCTGACTACATCTCTGCTGGCAGCAACCAATTCCTGGTCCGCGCCAGCGGAGGTGCCGTGTTCAGCGGCGGCACCAATGCAGTTAACGACCCGGCCGGCAATCGGCTACGCGTCAACGGCACGCTGCGTGTCGACTCCCTGGGCAACGCCGGGGGCACCTCCCTTTGCCGCAATGTGAACAACCAGATCGCTTCCTGCTCGTCGAGCGCGCGATACAAACGCGACATCGAAGACCTTGATTTCGATGTCGCGCTGATGGACCGATTACGCCCGGTGCGCTACCACTGGATCGATAGTGGTGAAGCCGACTTCGGATTCGTTGCTGAGGAAATTGCCGAGCTGGCGCCGGAACTGGTCACCCGCAATGCTGACGGAGAGGTGGAAGGCGTCAAATACGATCGTTTGAGCGCACTGCTGGTTTCGGCTATCCAGCAACAGCGCAGGGAGAACTTCAGCCTGGTCAAGGAGGTGGCGGAACTGAAGCTCCAGACCGCCAGGCTGGCCAGGCTGGCCGAACGCAACGACGAGCTCGAAGCAAGGCTGGCGGCTCTGGAATCTCTGCTCATCGATGGCCACCGGACGGCAAGTGTGCGATGAACCGGATGCCTGCAACCCGGAAAATCCAGACATGCCCAGGCAGGCTGGTTTCATCCCGCCGCATGCATCCAATAACTGCGGTCACGGCCTCTATTCTGTTGTTCAGTGTGCCAGCCATCGCCCTTGAGTTCTCACTGGACTGGTGGAGCATCGATGGCGGCGGTGAGGTGCTGGCGGAGACCGCTGACCAGCAATGGCAGCTCTCCGGCACACTCGGCCAGTGGGACAGTACCGGCCCGACCGGCAACCAGGGCGCTGGCTGGACATTGACCGGCGGTTTCTGGCTGAAAGTGGACGCAGTCAAGTCCGAACTGATTTTCCGCGACGGCTTCGAGGCCGCGGATTAAGGCTCCAGCCGTGCAACGGGTTGGTTCGCGCTTAGAAACATACACAGTCCACGATGCCCTGCAGACATTTCCGAATGATGCACAGTGGTATCTTGAAACCCTCTTGAAACAAGCCTGGAGATGATCAACATGCGTACCCTTCTAACCGCCGTATTCCTCATCACCTTTGCCGTTGGCAGCCAAGCTGATGACCTCAACGGCAAAGTAACCGGCACTGTCGACTCGCATGCTGTTGATGTAGCAGTCGCCTGCAGCCGCGAAAAACTCGGCAGTGCGGACTGGCTGACGGCTTACTCGGAGCCCTTGTTGCACAGCCGCATTGAGGATCGCAATGGCGATGGGATTGCAGTTTCCGTTTCAAGCAATGGCCAGCAGGCAGTTTTCGAGGTGCTGGTGGCCAATCAGACATACAGGTTCTCTGCCAAAAAGGACCTCAAATTCAGCGCCACTGGACTGGAGGTTCAATCCACCATCAAACGCTACGAGGGAAAAGGCATGGACCAGAAGGTGATTGGGGAATACGGAGTGGATTTGAATCTGGACTGCCCATAGAAGGGGCCAACTGGCATTTAATCTGTGGGAGGCAGCCATGCTGCCGACTTGAGCACCGGGTCGCGAGCATGGCTCGCTCCTACAAGGGTCATGGAATCTGGGCTGTGGGAGGCAGCCATGCTGCCGACTTGAACAACCCGGTCGCGAGCATGGCTCGCTCCTACATTTTGTGTGGCGCCTGCTCGTACCACCCACGGCTGCGGTTGACGATCCACACCACGGACAGCATCACCGGCACTTCCACCAATACGCCAACCACCGTGGCGAGCGCTGCGCCGGAATTGAGGCCGAACAGGCTGATGGCAACCGCCACGGCCAGTTCAAAGAAATTGCTGGCGCCGATCAGCGCGGACGGCGCGGCCACGCAGTGCGCCACACCCAGCTTGCGGCTCAGAAGGTAGGCCAGGCCGGAGTTGAAGTAGACCTGGATCAGGATGGGCACGGCCAGCAGGGCGATGATCAGCGGTTGTTGAATGATCTGCGGCCCTTGAAAGCCAAACAGCAGCACCAGCGTCAGCAACAGGGCCGAGAGTGAAATGGGCTGCAGGCGCGCCAGCAATGCCTGCAGTTTTTGCGTACCGTTTTTCCGCCGCGACAAGGTCCGGCGCCACCAACCCGCGACAATTACCGGCAGCACGATATACAGCACCACTGACAGCAGCAGCGTGTCCCAAGGAACCGTGATCGAAGCCACGCCCAGCAACAGCGCAACGATGGGCGCGAACGCGAACACCATGATCACATCATTCAGCGCCACCTGCGACAGCGTAAAGCCGGGATGGCCCTGGCACAGGTTGCTCCAGACGAACACCATGGCTGTGCACGGCGCGGCGGCCAGGATGATCAGCCCGGCGATGTAACTGGGCACCTGCTCGGCGGGGAGCAGATCCACGAACAGCCAGCCGATGAACAGCCAGGCCAGCAGGGCCATGGAAAAGGGTTTCACCGCCCAATTGATGAACAACGTCACACCGATGCCCCTCGCGTGTTGTTTTACATCGCGCAGGGACTGGAAGTCGATCTTCAGCAGCATGGGCAGGATCATCAGCCAGATGAGCACCGCCACCGGCAGGTTGACCTGTGCGACTTCCAGGTTGCCCAACAGGCCGAACAGGCCGGGCAGCCACTGTCCCAACGTAATGCCGGCAACAATGCACAGCACTACCCAGACGCTCAGGTAGCGTTCAAAAACGCCCATCATCACTCCTCGAATTCAATACCTACGTGTCAACGTTTGCCTGCAACCTTGGCTGTCCCGGTCCGGGTGGCTGTTCTGGACGCCGGCTTTGAAGTGGGTTTTGAACCGGCTTTTGAAATAGTTTTTTTACTGGGTTTCGAAGTGGCTTTTGAAGTGGCTTTTTTGCCGGGTTTCGAAGTGGCCTTTGACCGGGTGCTGGCTTTCGGCTCGCGAGTGAGTTCAGCCAATAACTCAACCACCCGCTCGCTCACCTCATCGCGGGTGGCGCGGAACTGCTTCATGATTGCCGCCTCAGTGCCTTTGGATTTGGCGGGATCCGTGAGCGGCCAATGAATTTTCCGCTTGCCGGGCGGAAGCACCGGGCAGTGCTCATCGGCATGGCCGCAGACGGTTACCAGCACATCCGCCTGTTGCAGCATTTCATCGGTCAGCTTTGTTGACTCCTGTCCGGAAATGTCGATACCCACCTCCGCCATCACTTCAATGGCGCGTGGATTCTTGCCGTGCGCTTCAATGCCGGCTGACTGCACTTCAAAGCGGTCACCGGCGAGGTGGCGCGCCCAGCCTTCCGCCATTTGCGAGCGGCAGGAATTGCCGGTGCATAAAAACAGTATGTTCATGATTCCCTCAACCCGAACGATTTTTCGACAGCCTTACAGGCTGCCGCAGGATTGTGACAAATTCATGACCGAAGTTAACATTAAGAATCTTAAGCCAATCATAAATTTGCCCGACAATTGAAATAATGGTTGACAGCAAAAAAGGCCTGTGGTCGAATCGGGTGATGCACATGCAACGCAAGCAGATGGCTGATATCCAGGACCGACGCGGTTCGAGAAGCGCTTTGGCTGTGCCTGCGAGCATTATTTCTGCCAAAAACGGGTTAATGGCTCATGCCCCGATCATTCTGGGTTCCCTGCTAGCTCTTCTTCTTATTATCGGGAGAGGTGCGGGCTCAGGCTAGGCAGATACACGATCAAGCTGAAGAACCCGCACCCAGAAAGTGCGGGTTTTTTTTTATGGGGATGTAGGAGGCAGCCGCGCTGCCGACATTCCACTCCGGGTCGCGAGCATGGCTCGCTCCTACGGCGTTAATTGATGTTGAATCACAAGAGTAGTCAGAAGATACGATGAAAAGCGACCAGATAAAAAAGGGCCCCAACCGCGCAGCGGCACGCGCCATGCTGCGCGCCACCGGCATGGGCGACAAGGAACTCTCGCAACCCATGATCGCGGTGGTCAACACCTGGTCGGATGTCACGCCCTGCAACATGCATCTGCGGCAGTTGGCGGAATACGTGAAGGAAGGCATTCGCGCGGCGGGCGGCACACCGGTGGAATTCGGCAGTATTGTCGTGACCGACGGCATCGCCATGGGCTCGGAAGGCATGAAGTGCTCGCTGATGTCGCGCGAGCTGGTGGCCGACTCCATTGAACTGGTGACGCGCGGCCACTGTTGCGACGGTGTGGTGGCGCTGGTGGGCTGCGACAAGACCCTGCCGGGCGGCGCCATGGCGGTGGCGCGGCTGGATGTGCCGGGCATGGTGATCTACGGCGGCTCCATCATGCCGGGCAAGCACAAGGGCATTCCGATCACCATCCAGGACGTATTTGAAGCCGTGGGCGCCTATGCCGGCGGCAAGATCGATGCCGACGAACTGCACGCCATCGAATCGGAAGCCTGCCCAACCGCTGGCGCCTGCGGCGGCCAGTTCACCGCCAACACCATGGCCATGGCGCTGACCACGCTGGGCCTGTCACCCATGGGCGTGAACGATATTCCGGCGGTGCATCCCGACAAGGCGGAAGCCGTCAGAAAATGCGGCGAGCGCATCGTGGAGCAGGTGCGCGAAGGCCAGAACACCCGCGCCCTGGTCACGCACGAATCCCTGCGTAACGCCGCCACGGTGGTCACCGCTACTGCCGGTTCCACCAACGCCGTATTGCATCTGCTGGCCATTGCCCGCGAAGCCGGGGTGCAGTTCGATATCGATGAATTCGATGAGATCTCGCGCAAGACCCCCATCATCGGCGACCTGAAACCGGCCGGCCGCTTCATGGCGCCCGACCTGTTTACGGCCGGCGGCACACCGCTGGTTATCGACCGGCTAAAAAAGGCGGGCCTGCTGACCGATGCACCCACCGTCACCGGCCGCAGCCTGTTTGAAGAGTGCGCGAACGCAACCGAAACACCCGGCCAGGAAGTAGTCACCGCATTTGATAAGCCGATCAAGCCGCGCGGCGGCTTTGGCATCCTGTACGGCAACATAGCGCCCGAAGGCTGTGTCGCAAAGCTGGCCGGCCACGGCAATTTCAGCTTCACCGGCCCGGCGCGTGTGTTTGAAAGCGAAGAGGCCTCATTCGCCGCGGTGCAGAACCGCGAGATCAACAAGGGCGATGTGATCGTAATCCGCAATGAAGGCCCGAGTGGCGGCCCGGGCATGCGCGAAATGCTGGCCGTGACCGCTGCATTGGTCGGCCAGGGCCTGGACAAGGATGTGGCGCTGATCACCGACGGCCGCTTCAGCGGCGCCACTTATGGCTTCATGGTGGGGCATATCGCACCCGAAGCCGCGCATGGCGGACCGATCGCCCTGCTGCGCGAAGGCGACAGCATCACCATCGATGTGGATGCGCGCGAAATCTCCACCACCGCCGATCTCGAATCACGCCGCGCGGAATGGCAACCGCGCGCACGCCAGTATGCCTCGGGCGCGCTGGCCAAGTATGCCTACCTGGTGTCGTCCGCCTCCAAGGGCGCGATCACCTCGTTTCCCCAATTCAATGACGAATCCAATACCTAATCAGGAGCCTTTCCCATGACCATGTATTTCGAAAAAGACGCCAGCCTTGAACCGCTACGGGGCAAAACCGTGGCCATCATCGGCTATGGCAGCCAGGGCCGTGCCCATGCCAACAACCTGCACGAAAGCGGCATCGACGTGGTGGTGGGTGCGCGCAAAGACGGCAAGTCCTGGAAGGAAGCCAGCGCCGCTGGCCTGCGTGTGGCCACTCCCGCCGAGGCGGCAGCCCAGGGCGACCTGATCGCCATCCTGTTGCCCGACATGCAGCAGCCCAAGGTCTTCAAGGAAGACATCGAGCCCAACGCGAAGCCGGGCAGTTCCATCCTGTTTGCCCATGGCTTCAACATCCACTTCGGCCAGATCAAGGTGCCGGCGACCATGGACGTGATCATGGTTGCCCCCAAGGGCCCTGGCGACCTGGTGCGCCGCCAGTTCCAGGAAGGCAAAGGCGTACCGAGCATTGTCGCGGTACACCAGGACGCCACCGGCGAAGCCTTTGACCGCTGCCTGGCCTACTGCCACGGCGTGGGCGGCACCCGCGGCGGCGCCATCGTCACCACCTTCAAGGAAGAAACCGAAACCGATTTGTTCGGCGAGCAGGCCGTGCTGTGCGGCGGCGCCACCGAACTGGTGGTGAAGGGCTGGGAAACCCTGGTCGAAGCCGGCTACCAGCCGGAAGTGGCCTATTTCGAATGCCTGCACGAGCTGAAGCTGATCGTCGACCTGCTGTTTGAAGGCGGCCTGGCGAAGATGAACCACTTCATTTCCGAAACCGCCCAGTACGGCGATTTCGTCAGCGGCCCGCGGGTGATCGACGACAGCACCAAGGCCCGCATGAAGGAAGTGCTCACCGATATCCAGAACGGCACCTTCGCCAAAAACTGGGCGGCTGAATATGCCTCGGGGCTGAAGAACTTCCGCGCCATGGAGCAGGCTGACCTGAACCACCCCATTGAGAAAGTTGGCGCGGATTTGCGCGCCCGCATGAGCTGGATCAATTCCGGTTCGTAATATGACCCGCCGGGCATAAGACCGGCGGCAACCAGGAGCAAAAGCATGAACGCCAAGCACGAGAGTAATTACGTCCACATCTTTGATACCACCCTGCGCGACGGCGAACAGTCTCCCGGCTGTTCCATGA
>CAYYCX010000102.1:0-14925 GCA_964470455.1 uncultured Wenzhouxiangellaceae bacterium | reverse complement strand
CTGTTGGGGCTGGCGGCCTTTTTCACCTGTCCTTTGGCAGCCGCAGAAATGCCCTTGAACAGCCAGCAACAACTGGCCGAGGACATCCTGCGCCAGTTGATCGAATTTGAAACGACTGAAGAACATCCGGAGCAGAACCTGGCTGCTCTGCAAGCCATGGCTGGACGGCTGCGCGAGGCAGGCCTGCCGGATGAGGACATCGTGATGGTCAATCCGGATCCGGGCAAGTATGGCCTGGTGGCCCGCATCCGTGGAATCCAGGAACAGAGGCCGCTGCTGACGATGGCGCACATCGATGTGGTTACAGCGAACCCCGATGCCTGGGCATTTCCGCCGTTCACCTTTGGCAAACGGGAAGGTTACTACTTCGGTCGCGGCACGCAGGACAATAAAACCGGCGTGGCCCACCTGGTTGCCAATTTCATCCGCCTGCAACAGGAGAAATTCGTTCCCAATCGCGACCTGATCATGATGCTGACCAGTGATGAGGAAACCGAAGGACGGGTGGCAGACTGGCTTGCCACTGAGGGCAAGGAACTGATCGATGCGGAATTTGCGCTCAATACCGATGGCGGTGGCGGCGAATATGACAAGGACTTCAAGCCCCGTTCATTCAGCGTGCAAACCAGCGAGAAGGTCTACCAGACTTACCAGATCACTGCGACCAATCCCGGCGGGCACAGCTCCATTCCGCGCCCGGAGAATGCGATTTTCCAACTGGCCCAGGCCCTGGTGAACATCGCCAACTACCAGTTTCCCTACCAGATCGGGCCCAACACACGGTTGATGTTTGCCCGAGCAGCTGAACTTGAAACAGGCCAGACGGCGACGGACATGGCGGAACTTGGCAAGGAAAACTTCTCCCAGGCAGCAGCAGACCGACTGGCGCAGGACCCCTACATCAATGCCATCCTGCGCACTACCTGCGTAGCCACCGAGCTGACCGGCGGCCATGCCGAAAATGCCCTGCCCCGCAATGCCACGGCCACCATCAACTGCCGTATCGTACCGGGCGTGGAACCAGCCGATGTGCTGGCCAAGCTCAAGGAGCTGGTGAATGACCCCAGCATCACCTTCACCTCCTTATACGATTCCAAGCCCAGCCCGGCATCGGTCATGCCGGCCTCATTGCAGGAAACCCTGGAACGCCTGGTGGAAGAAACCTGGCCGGGCATTCCGGTGATGCCGGAAATGTCCACCGGGGCCACCGATGGCCTGTTCATCCGCAATGCGGGGATTCCGGTATTTGGTGTGGCTGCCTGGTTCATGCGATCTTCCGACATTCGCGCCCACGGGCTGGATGAAAAGATCGGCATCGCCGAGTTCCATGCCGGTACCGACTTCTGGTACCGCATGCTGAAAACACTGAGCCAGCCTTGAGGTGAACACAGGCCGGATCAGGGTCGGCAAGATGTTGACGTCGATGCAGGTTTTGATCCGGCACCAACCTGGTCCGCGTTACGCCGCTGACCAAAGCTTCGTGGCCTGCAATCCATGGCCCCTGACAGTTTCACGCATTGCAGTGACGTTATTGTTCCAGGACAGAACCCCGCTCCGCCAATTGCTGGCAGCGCTCTGGCGTTACCTTGGCCTTTTCACCGCGCGGCGTGTAACAGGCGCAGCGTTGGGTATCGACGGAATAGCTGCAAATGAGACTGTCTTCCCAGCGTTGTAATTGTGTAGCCGCGTCCGCCGGTTGACTGCCGGGTTGACCAATTTGTATCGCGGTACGGTACATATGCTGCAATTCACCCTGGTAAACCCAGGCCAGCCCGGCCAGGAACATGGCAAACAGCATCACCCGCAACCATTGCCAGCGTCGCGCCCTGCCACCCAGGAGGCGTACATCCACCTGCAGCTGTTGCACGCTATGCAGGGCCAGGTTGAGTTCCTCCGCACTCAGCAATGGACGGGTCTGGCCATTGATCTTTCCTGCAACTTTCTGAACATCAATTACCACATCTTTCGCATCAGTATCGATGGAGTCTTGCCCGGAAACCCCCACGCAAGGGTGAAAACAGGAAGGAGCCAGATGCAGGGCCTGGTGCAGCGCCTGCAGGCGGAGGTAATTCTCATGCACCGGGTTGGCAAACCGGTGCGTGCGGCCCAGGTGTATCCGCTGCCACCAGGCCTGAGCACGCTGTCCTTTCACCCGACCCGGCAGGTAAAGGGCATCGATCACAAATATTCCCGTGCGGCCCAGCACCAGGTAGTCAAAGTGCATGACGCGGCCGCCCACTGACAGGTCCAGGTGTTGAAGCAGTGTGACGTTCCTGCCATCGAGTCCGGCTTTCAGCAAATTGCCCAGCCGGTGGCTGGCCTGGGTACCGAGAAACCGCGGTGAACCTACCCACAGCGCGGCCAACCCCAAGGGCAACAACCATAGCCAATGCTGCAGCGAGGCGGATTCCATGACGGAATCAATGTGTCACAGACAGGACGGGACTAAAAGCCTGCTGATGCCCCCGGCAGCAGCAGGCAGCGCATGGCGCGTGGGTAGCGAGTGATGCCTTGACAGGCTTCAGAGGCCGGCGGACGAGAACAGGCGGCCGCCCGGATCAAACCGTATCAGCCGCACTTGGAATAGCCGCAGGACAGGCAGGTCGCGCAATTGTCCATGCTCACCACTGCCTTGGTATTGCACTTGTTGCACAGAGTGGCGGAAGCCGGGTAGCTGCCGTTTTCGTCATTGGCGGCTGCTTTGCGGCCTTCCTGCGCTGCTTCGGCCTCAGCGCGTTTCTGGTTCAGGATCAGCTGTTGCTGCTCGGACAGCTCTTCCTTTTCCATCAAGCCGATTTTCTGCAGGTGGTGCTCAATCACTGCACCAATTTCAGCGATGATGGATGGCATGAACTTGCCGCCAGGCTTGAAGTAACCGCCTTTGGGATCAAATACCGCCTGTAGCTCTTCCGCCAGGAACGTGACGTCCCCACCCTTGCGGAACACAGCCGACATCAGGCGAGTCAATGCCACGATCCACTGGAAGTGGTCCATGTTCTTTGAGTTTATGAAGATTTCAAACGGCCGCCGCTGTTCGTGCTCGGTGCCGGCATTCAACACGATATCATTGATGGTTACATACATGGCGTGATCAATGAGCGGCGTTTTGATCTTGTAGGTTGAGCCTTCCAGCGCTTCCAGGCCTTCCGGCCGCGCCACCTGCTCCGTCATACGGATGATTTTGGCCTTTTGCCGTTCTTCCTTGGCCGCCTGGGCTGCCTGGCGCGCAGCTTCCTCTTCCTCCTTCCTGACGACTTCGTAGCCGACTATTTTGCGATCGATCTTGATACTCATGTGCTTCCGTCCTGAACGTTCCCGGCCTTCAGGGAAATTCTGATGGACTCAGAGTTTCCAAGGCAATAGTTTTGGTTGCTCTGCGATAACCGCTGCAATCGTGCGCCCACGGGGATTGAGAGCCACCGTCTACTCGCGACCATCCCATACTTGTCTGGTTAACGCACCGCGATGCCCAAAAGACTCGCCACTACTCCCTGTCGGTGGCGATACGCGGCGCTCCCCAATCCTCTCCGGCTGCACAGCCCGTGGTTCCGGTCGGGCCGTATGGAGCCTGTATCTGTTCTGTTCGGGAACCCTGCAATGACAGCTTGCGGGTTCCTCCAGGAAAACCAAAAAAGGTGTACGTCCCTGTACCATACACCTCCATCATTCCGGCGGTTCCCGATATCCCTCGCCGCCACTTTATCCCTGGTAGTTTATTTTTATTCTGCTAGGTGCACTTCCATGTACTGCGGTACACCTCCGTTGTCCTTCATGCTCCAAAGCCCGCAGTGAGCGAGCTGGTCAAAACTTGCCGTAATAGCCTTCTTTCAAAGCATCGAAAAGATTGGCGGCAGTATGCACTTCACCGTCGTACTCGATTTCCTCGTTGCCTTTAAGCTCAACCACCTGGCCATCATCCAGCACGAACCGATAGGTGGTTTTCTCCAGGTCACGCTCCTGCACCAGCACACCCTGGAACGCTTCGGGATTGAAACGGAATGTGGTGCAACCTTTCAGGCCGCTGCGGTGCGCGTACAGGTAGATATCCTTGAATTGCTCATACGGAAAATCCGTGGGCACATTGGCCGTTTTGGAAATGGAGGAATCTATCCATTTCTGCGCGGCAGCCTGGATGTCCACGTGCTGGGTGGGCGTGATGTCCTCCGCAGTCTTGAAATATTCCGGCAAGCGGCTGTCTTCATCCGCGGCGTAAGGCATGGCGCGCGGGTTTACCAGGTGGCGATAGGCCAGAAGCTCATAGCTGAATACTTCAACCTTCTCCTTGGTTTTGCGCCCTTCGCGAATGACGTTACGGCTGTAATGGTGCGCAAAGCTCGGCTCGATGCCATTGGATACGTTATTGCCCAGCGACAGGGAAATGGTTCCGGTTGGAGCGATCGAACTATGGTGGGTGAACCGCGCCCCTTCTTCCTCCAGGGCCCTGACCAGTTCCGGCGCATGTTCAGCCACGCGTTGCATGTAGCGACTGTAACGCGCATGCAATACACGTCCGGGTACGCTGTCTCCCGGCTTGTAGCCGTCATCCAGCATTTCCGGGCGACGCCGCAGCATATCGCCCGTGACCGTGAACATTTCATTCATGATGGGTGCGGGCCCACGCTCACGGCTCAATTCCAGGGCCTGCTCCCAGCCTGCCAGGGCCATTTCGCGCGACACCCGCTCGGTGAACTCCAGCGACTCCCTGGATCCATAGCTCATGCCCAACAGGCTGAGCGTTGAGCCCAACCCCAGGAAGCCCATCCCATGCCGGCGCTTGCGCATGATTTCGTCGCGCTGCTTGCCCAATGGCAAGCCATTGATTTCTACCACGTTGTCGAGCATGCGCGTAAATATCCCCACCACTTTTCGGTAGGCTTCCCAGTTGAAGCGTGCGTCCTTGCTGAATGGGTTCTCCACGAAGCGGGTCAGGTTGACTGAACCCAGCAGGCAGGCTCCATAAGGCGGCAGAGGCTGTTCACCGCACGGGTTGGTGGCGCGAATGTTTTCGCAGAACCAGTTGTTGTTCATCTCATTGATGCGATCAACCAGAATGAAACCGGGTTCGGCGAAATCGTAAGTTGAGGACATGATCATGTCCCACAAGCGTCGCGCCGGAATGGTCTTGTAAATGCGGCAGGCTACCAGCCCGTCCTGGCGGGTGACATAGCCCTCGGTTTGAGGCCATTCCCGCCACAAAACCTGGTCGGGATTGTTGAGGTCGAGTTCCTGGGCTTCATGTTCATTGATGGGGAACGCCAGCGACCAGCTCTCCTTGTTTTCCACCGCGCGAATAAACTCGTCGGTGATCAGCAGGGAGCAATTGAATTGGCGCAAACGCCCGTCTTCGCGCTTGGCGCGGATGAACTCCATCACATCCGGATGGCCGATTTCGAAGGTGGCCATCTGCGCGCCTCGCCGGCCACCTGCGGATGACACGGTGAAGCACATCTTGTCGTAGATATCCATGAAGCTCAGCGGACCGGAGGTATAAGCCCCGGCACCGGACACATACGCTCCTTTCGGACGCAAGGTGGAAAATTCATAGCCGATGCCACAACCGGCCTTCAGGGTCAGCCCGGCCTCATGCACTTTTTCCAGAATGCCATTCATGGAATCCGTGATGGTTCCGGATACCGTGCAGTTGATGGTTGACGTTGCAGGTTTGTGTGCCTGCGCGCCGGCATTGGACGTGATGCGACCGGCCGGAATGGCGCCGCGACGCAGAGCCCAGAGAAATTCCCCATACCAGTGCTCGCGATTGTCCTCGGAGGGCTCAACGTCTGAAAGGGCGCGCGCGACCCGCTTGAACGTATCGTCGATCGTGGCGTCGACAACTTCGCCTGTTTTGGTCTTCAGGCGGTACTTCTTGTCCCAGATGTCGAGAGATGCTTCCTGTAAAGGAATGTCTTTTGAATCAATGTCAATCGCCTCGGCCTGCACGCTGCTCATCACTTTTACCGTCTAATTATTTGGTTTTATTTATTAAGATGCTTATCTTGGGGCACAAGGCATTGTGCTCCACTTTTTTTTCTGGCACAAGATATTGTGTCAGCGGGGGTAAACAATATACCCACACCCTGGGGCTGTCAAATGTCTTTTTAGCCAGACCAATCGCTTGAATTTCAATAAATAAGCTCTATGAATCAGATACTTGTACACATTGTGTGTAATTTCTGACCCATTGCCACAAAACACCAAGTGGCGCTGCACGGCGGTTTTAGCCATTTTCGCTTTATCGCAAAAATGCTCCGCACGTCCTGCTCGCTTTTTGCCTGCCATCCATGGCAGGCTTCCAGCCATGTTTGATCTCATCCTCTACCAGCCGGAAATTCCACCCAACACGGGCAACATCATTCGCCTGTGTGCCAATACCGGCGCCCGGCTGCACCTGGTGGGACCCTGCGGGTTCCAGTTGGAGGACACCAGGCTGCGCCGGGCGGGTCTCGACTACCACGACCTGGCCTTGGTACGGCAATACCCTGACTGGACTGAATTCCGCCAGACCCACGGCAAAGAAAACCTGTGGGCTTATTCCACCAAAGGAAGGCAACGCTATGACCAGGTACGCTACCAGCCGGGTGACGGCCTGTTATTCGGGCCGGAAAGTCGTGGACTTCCTGATGAAATACTGGGTGCCATGGGTGCGGAACGGGTATTGCGCCTCCCCATGCAGGCCGACAGCCGCAGCCTGAACCTTTCCAACACCGTCGCGATTGCGTTGTATGAAGCCCTGCGCCAGGCTGATTTCAAGGGATTGCAGTTTTGACGAAACCACTTGCCCAGCCGGCCACCTCAATGCGGTGTGGCTTTCATGCCGGACTCAGATAGTCTCCGGCTTCTGTTCGCGCGCCAGCAAATCGCGCAGGCATTGTGCCGGGCTCCAGCCCCGGTGGATGATGCCGTAAACCTGTTCTGATATGGGCATGTCCACGCCGTGGCGCTGCGCCATGCGCCAGATTTCTTCCGAAGTGCTGACACCCTCAACCACCTGGCCGATTCCCTGCACGCTTTCAGCCAGGCTTCGGCCCGCGCCCAGATCCAGCCCCAGCCGCCGGTTGCGCGACAGGTCGCCGGTGCAGGTCAGGACCAGGTCACCCAAACCCGCCAAGCCGATCAATGTCTGCTCATTGGCTTTCAGGGCCCGTCCCAGCCGCATCATTTCGGCCATTCCCCGCGTGACCAAAGCAGCGCGTGCATTGTTGCCCAGGCCCATGCCATCGGAAATGCCGGTAGCGACCGCCAGGACATTCTTCACTGCGCCACCCAACTCCGCTCCGACGATGTCATCGCTGGTGTAAGCGCGAAATGTTCCGCCATGAAGCGCCTGTGCAATCCGGCGGCAATAGGCCTCTTCCGTTCCTGCCACGGTCACGGCAGTTGGCAATCCGCGTGCAACCTCAATGGCAAAGGACGGCCCGGTTACCACAGCCAGGGGTCGTTCATGGCCGATGATGTCTCGCGCCGCCTGGTGCAGCAGCCGGCCCGTGCCTGGCTGCAGGCCCTTGCAGGCCCAGGCGATACCCTGCCCGCTTCGCAGACAAGGGGCAACCTGCTGCAGCAGGTCGGCGAATGCATGGCTGGGAACGGCCAGCAGAACCTCATCCGCCTGTTGCACCGCCAACCTCAGGTCGTGGAACAGTTCCAGGTTCGAAGGAAAGCTGATGCCTGGCAGGAATCGCTGGTTGCAGGAATGCTCCCGCATAAGCGCAATTTCCGTCGGGTTCCGCCCCCACAACAGGCTGTGCTGGCTACTGCGGGCCAACTGGATGGCCAGCGCGGTTCCCCAGGAACCCGCGCCCAGGACGGCAATGTTGAGTTTGGAAGCTGAATCAACCGGCATGGCTGCGAAACGATACTGCCGATTATTCCGGCATGACTGCGCTGTCAGGCCTGGGGCTTGAAGTCAGCGGCCAGCTCACCAGCAGCGGGCTGCGCGCCGGCGCCATTTTGCTGGTTGGCGAGGTCCTGCATGCGCTTGGCATACAACTGTTCGAAATTCACCGGCTGCAGCACCAGCGGAGGGAACCCTCCCTCAGATACCATCGCAGAAATTGCCCGCCGGGCATAAGGAAACAGCGTATTGGGGCACAAGGTGTTCATCACCATGTGTTTCATCTGGTCATTGAATCCTGCAACCAGGAATATTCCGGCCTGGGCGATTTCCGCCAGGTAGGCGGTCTTTTCACCCATCGAAGCGGTGACCGTGATGGTCAATACCACTTCCATGAGGTTTTCACCCATGTCCTCGACGCGCTGCGCCAGGCTCATCTTTACATCCGCCTGGCCCTGCTCCTGGAAAATTTCCGGCGCATTGGGCAATTCAAACGAGATGTCTTTCACATACAGCTTCTGGATCTGGAACTGCGCATTGGCAGCCTGTTCCGGACTGATGCCGGCTGCCGCTGTCTGGTTTTCTTCTGCCATGATAAATTCACTCTTGATGGTTATGGGCCAGCCCGTTAAAGGACAGGCAAGGCCGTGGATTATCCCACCTGGTCAGGGACTTGGCCAGTTGGAAGAATTCGGGTTCAGGTCAATGGGTATCTCGTGCGATATGGGCCATCCGGCACTTATTTTCGGGTTACCGGATATTGGTCGCCCAGCCAGCGCGCCATGCCACCTTTCAGTACGGAGACATCCGTGGCGCCCAGTTTCTTGAGTGCGGCGGCTGCCGTCACTGCGGTCTGGCCGGTTTTGCAAACCAATACCAGCCTGGATTTGAGCAGTTTCTGGACTTCGGCATCCGCGTTCTGGATACGGGTCATGGCCAGGTTACGCGCGCCGATGATGTGCCCTTTGTTGAAATCCGCTGCGGAGGATACATCAATCACCACGGTTTGCGGGTCATTCATCTGCGCCACCAACCCTGCCGGGCTCAGCTCCACCAGCCCCTGCAGGCGACGGTGGATTTCTGTCCAGATCAACAGGCCCAGGACGGCCACAAAACCTCCGGACAAAAGCGGGTGATTGCTGACGAATTCCAGAACCTGGTCCATTACGCTTGTTTCCTGATATTCATTGCCGGTCACGGTCGACGCCGGACCTGGTTAAGGAAATTCTGATTCTTCCAGAGTTTCCGCGGTACAAGGACGTGCCGCCATTTTCAATGATTGTAAATCATTGAAATTGAGGCCAATCAAAAATCACACATTTTGTTTGGCATCCCCTGAGAATGCCAGGATGGCATTATTCAGAGCTGTCTTAAATAACCGCTGCTGCCATGAACGCCAACCGCTGTTTGTGGAATAATTGCGCCCTTGCCCGCCGGGCTCAAGTTCACGGCAAGCAACGGCCAGCCCGATACAGGTGGAGCCTGCCGGATCAAATTACAAGTACGTATCGGCCAACCACAAACCGCAAGCAGGAATGACGCATGACCCATCGCAAGAAACCTCTCATCCTGATGATCCTGGATGGTTGGGGTTATCGTGAAGAAACCGAGCACAATGCCATCGCACTGGCCCGCACCCCTTGCTGGGACAGGCTTTGGGCTCATGACCCGCACTGCCTGATCGACACTTCCGGGGAAGCCGTGGGCCTGCCGGACGGGCAGATGGGAAATTCCGAAGTCGGCCACATGAATATCGGCGCCGGGCGTATCGTATACCAGGATTTTACCCGCATCAGCCTGGCGATTCGTGATGGCAGCTTCATGCAAAACGAGGCCTTGTGCGCCGGCATCGATGCCGCGATCAACAAGCAGGCTACGGTGCACATCATGGGCCTTTTGTCTCCAGGCGGCGTGCACAGCCACGATGAGCACTTCCTGGCTACGGTAAAACTGGCCAATGAACGGGGTGCAAGCAAGATCGCAGTGCACCTGTTCCTCGATGGCCGCGACACGCCACCACGCAGCGCGGCCGCGTCCATCGCCGCGATGCAGCGGTTGGTGGATGGCATCGATGGCGCTGAAATCCACAGTGTGTGCGGGCGTTATTTCGCCATGGACCGGGACCAGCGCTGGGATCGCGTCGAACGCGCCTACCGGGCCATCGCGGACGCTGATTCGGAAGTGCATGCTCCGACGCCAGCCGATGCCCTGGCCGATGCCTATGCGCGCGGCGAAAATGATGAATTCGTACAACCTACGGTCATTGACGGGGCTGCACCGGTGGCTGATGGAGACAGCGTGATCTTCATCAATTTCCGCGCCGATCGTGCGCGTGAGTTGACGCGGGCTTTTGTGGAGAATCCGTTCACCGGCTTTGCATGCCGCCAGCCAAATCTGGCCGCGTTTGTGTGCATGACCGAATACCTGGAAGGACTGAATGCCAGCATTGCCTTTCCACCAGCGGAGTTGCGGAGGTTGTTGGGCGAAATCCTGGCAGAGCAGGGTTTGCGCCAGCTGCGCATCGCCGAAACGGAAAAATATGCGCATGTCACATTCTTCTTCAATGGAGGAAGGGAAGAACCCTATCCGTTCGAGCAACGCATCCTGATCCCCTCGCCCAAGGTCGCCACTTATGACCTGCAGCCGGAAATGAGCGCGCCGGCGCTGGCCCAGCAGCTGGCCCAGGCCATTCGCAGCGATGAATTCGATGTCATCATTTGTAATGTGGCAAATCCCGACATGGTGGGACATACAGGCAGCATGCCGGCAGCCATCGCAGCTGTTGAAGCAGTGGACCGTTGCCTCGCGGAGGTACTGCAGGCATTGGATGAACAGGGCGGCGAAATGCTCATCACCGCCGACCACGGCAATGTCGAGCAGATGCTGGATCCGGTCAGCGGACAGAACCTCACCTCGCACACCATGAACCCGGTGCCCCTGTTGTTCCATGGCCGGCCGGGCATTCTCCACTCAAATGGCACCTTGCGGGACATTGCTCCCACCATGCTGCAGTTGCTGGGCCTGCCGCAACCGGCCGAAATGACAGGGAGATCCCTGTTCTCACCCGTTCCTCCACCGCCAGCTTAGTTCAGCCGAAAACCTGCTCATGTGCCGCAGCAAAGCCGGACTGAAGCCACAGGCTGCCATCGTTCTGGTTGCCCTGCTCTGCGCCATCTGGCCGGCCAGGGCGCTGCCGCAGGACAAGTCCGGCGGCGATCGCCAGCAGCAGGTGGAGCAGCAACTTGAGCAGTTGCAGCATGAAATCCGGCAGCTGCAGTCGCAGCTCAATGCAGCGCGCTCCGATCACCAGGCGACTCAACAGCAACTGCGTGACATGGACCTGGAAATCCAGCAATCCACGCAGGCCATTCGCGCGCTCGATACCCAGCTTGCAGAGCACCATGGAGAGCTGGCGAGGCTGGAACAGGAACGCGAGCAACAACTGCGGCAGATGGAGCTGGACCAGCAGCAACTGGCAGAACAGGTGGGCGCAACCTATCGCCTGAGCCGGCAGTCCCGGCTCAAGCTGGTGCTCAACCAGGATGATCCCGCCAGGCTGAACCGCTTGCTGGCCTACTACGAACACATCAACCGGGCGCAAAGCGAAAAAATCCTCACGCTGCGGAAAACCCTGGCGCAACTGGCCGACATCCATGAGCGCATTGAACGGCAGCTGCAGGAAATTGCCGGCGCCCAACTGCTGCTCCAGCAGGAACTGGAACAAAAGCAGCAACAACGGGAATCCCGGCAGCTGCTGCTGGCACAACTGCGCAACCAGATCGGCGACAACGAAGCACAGTTAAGGGAGTTTGAGCAAAACCGCCGCGACCTTGAAGCGGTGCTGGAAAAACTCAACGACGTGCTGGCCGACATTCCACGCGACCTGGGCCAACACGTGTCTGTCAGTGCGCAGAAGCGCCAGCTGCCCGTGCCAGTGAAGGCGCGTGTGCGCAAGGCCTTCGGCCAGCAGCGCAGCGGTGGCATGTACTGGCAAGGCTGGATGTTTGATGCCAGCCCGGGCAGTGAAGTGAAGGCCATTGCCCATGGCCGGGTGGCTTTCGCTGACTGGTTGCGAGGCTACGGACTGATGATCATCATCGACCACGGCGAAGGATTCATGAGCCTTTATGGCTACAATGAGAGCCTGCTTTGGGACGTGGGCGACTGGGTGGAACCCGGTGCCGTCATTGCCACCGTTGGCAGCAACAGCGCCGGCGAACAGGGTTTGTATTTTGAACTGCGCAAGGACGGAAAGGCGCTGGATCCGGCCGGATGGCTCAAAAGGTAGGAGATTGAAAATGGCAAGGGATATTTCAAGACAGTGGCGCGTTGACGGCCTGCTTTGGCTGGTCATCCTGGCCTGCTATCTACCCGGCCTGCCGCTCTCTGCCCAGGAGACGGCGCCGCAACCTGTGGAAGAAAGCAGCCCCGTATCGACTCCTGGCTCACTTAACCTCGATGACCTGCGCACTTTTACCGACGTATTCAACCAGATCAGGCGGAATTACGTGGAAGAAGTGGATGACAGGCAACTGCTGGAAGCCGCCATCACAGGCATGCTGGCCAGGCTTGATCCGCATTCAGCCTATTTGCCGGGCGACGATTACGAAGACCTGGACCACAACTCGCGTGGCGAGTATGTCGGAGTGGGGGTTGATGTTGCCCCGGAAAATGGTCGCGTGGTGGTGCGCAAAGTGCTGGTGCCCAGCCCGGCCGATGACGCCGGTATCAACCCGGGCGACGTATTCACTTCAATTGCCGGAAAAGCCATCAAGGGGCGGCCGTTGCAGGAGGCCATCGATGACCTCAGTGGCCCGGCAGGCAGCGAGGTCGAGGTCGTGGTGCTGCACAGCGACGGCGAGACATCCACCTTGGTGCTGCAACGCCAGGTGCTGAAAATTCCCGCCCTGTTCGCACGCACGTTTGCCGGTGGCCTGGCTTATTTCAGCCTCAGTTATTTTCACCGCGAAAGCGCTACCGACCTGCACAACGCCGTTGAGTCAATACTGTCTGGTGGTGAAGCCATAAACGGTATCGTACTTGACCTTCGCGACAATCCCGGCGGTGTGTTGCAGTCGGCAGTGGACATCGTGGATGGTTTCCTGGATGAAGGCACGATTGTCTCCATTCGCGGCCGCAATGAATCCATGGCAATGGAATTCAAAGCCCAACCCGGTCAATGGATACCGGGCGTTCCGCTGGTGGTGCTGGTGGATCGCGGTTCGGCATCCGCATCGGAAGTGGTGGCAGGCGCGCTGCAGGACCACGGCCGTGCGCTGATACTCGGCGAGCGCAGTTTTGGCAAAGGCTCGGTCCAAACCGTTCTGCCCCTGCGCAACGGCGGCGGCATCAAGCTCACCACCGCAAGGTACTACACTCCCTCCGGCACTTCCATCCAGGCGGAAGGGATCCAACCGGATTTCACCGTGCAACAGCGCATGCGTGCGCTGGTGATGGAGGATGAGCGGATTCGCGAAGCGGACCTGGATCGTCACCTGGACGCAAGTGGGGAACCGGTTGAAGCACCGGAACAGTTCACGGTTGAAGCGGAGGATGATTATCCGTTGTTTGAGGCCTTGCGAATGCTGCGCGGCGCCAACCTTCTGTCCCGCAAGCCGGTTGGGTCCTGAGCGCCAGTCCGGGCCGGACAGGCCAGCTTGCTGCTCAGGAAGAACCGCGGCCGGGTGGAGACAACGGAAACGGCGTCACTTTCTCGCCGGACTCCCGGTCACGGATCAGGCACTTGCCCCTTTTCTCCACTTCTTCTATGCGCACAACGCTCTGGATGGGCAAATGCAACACCTTTGCGCCTTCAAATTCCTGGCGCATTTTTTCCTCGGTGGGATCCACCACCAACCCTTCGCCGGTTTCAAAGACGAGGTCGCTGACTTCGATGAATCCCCAGATATTGCTGCTGCCCACGCTTTCACAGAACAGCTCGTAAACCTTGCCGTGATTGAAGAATATGACTTTGAACAATGGTTTCTTTCGTGCCATGAAAAATTGACTCCAAGGGCTTCAAACCCGGAATTGCCGTAAAGCCCGGTACAGCAACATCAGGCTGAGGCCCACTGCAAAACCCGCCAAGTGGTTCCACCAGGCCACTGCCGCATTTATGGGGCCGAAAACCGTATAAAGCAACTGCAGCGTAAACCACGATCCAATCACCAGCAGGGATGGAACCTGGGCAAATTGCAGGTACAGCCCCAACGGCAGGTACAACCCGATCTGCCTGGACGGCAGCAGACCGAGATAACAGCCCACCACGGCTGAAACAGCGCCGCTGGCGCCGATAATCGGAGTATCCAGCTGGTCCAGGCTGAGCGCCACGCTGAAATTGGCCAGTGCGCCTCCGGCGATAAAGATCAGCAACATGGGTATCGAACCGAGCCGGCTCTCCAGCGGTAAGCCGAACACCCAGAGGTAGGCCAGGTTGCCCGCGAGGTGCAACCAATTGGCGTGAACGAAAACGGCAGTGAGCGCTGTGATGGCAGGATAGTTCCACCAGTTCTGTTGCTCAGAGTACAGCAGTGCAGCCAGTGCTCGCGGATTCATACCCAGTACGTCTATCAATGCCTGCTGCAACATCGGCCCGGAAACCGAGTACAGGCTGAGCATGCACAGGCAAAGCAAAGAGATTCCGACAATGGCGTACGGACTGCCCGGCTCAGCTGCCGACCAGTTGGTGACAATCCCGTTGTTTGAAGATATCGCCAAGTTCGAAGAGCTCAGCTCTTGAGGAAAAAGCGATAATTCCGGTAGTTGAATATGGCCCTGTCACGGCGGATTTCTTCCAACAGGAGGCCATTGGACAACTCCTGGCCCTCTTTCAGACGCTCACCATTCAGCAACAGGAAACGGTTGTCCGGTTGCTCGGCATATACCAGCACCGAAATCCGCAAATCCGGCAGGCCTTCGCGCATTTTATCCGGAACCTGCCACCAACTGATGATCTCCGGCTCGTATGGATCGGTTACATCAGGCTGCGGGTCCGCTGCGGCTGGTGATGCTCGACCCTGACGCGGCTGCACACCCGGCGCAACTTCCACCCGTGCCAATTCAGACTGGCGCACCGCATTGTCCTGCCTGGTTTC
>CAYYCX010000101.1:0-15208 GCA_964470455.1 uncultured Wenzhouxiangellaceae bacterium | reverse complement strand
GATTTTCTGAAACAACCGTCTGTGACTCAGGCTGATTTTCTCTGCTGGGGATTAGACAACATGCGGGCGAGGAATTGACCGGTGTAGGAGTGCTCTACCTGCGCAATCTGTTCGGGTGTTCCCTGCGCGATGATTTCGCCGCCTCGCTCGCCGCCCTCGGGGCCGAGGTCGATCACCCAGTCCGCGGTTTTGATCACATCCAGGTTGTGTTCTATGACCACCACGGTGTTGCCGTGGTCGCGCAAACGGTGCAGTACCTCCAGCAATAATTCGATGTCCTGGAAGTGCAGGCCTGTGGTCGGTTCATCCAGGATGTACAGCGTCTGCCCCGTGTCGCGTTTGCTCAGTTCACGGGACAGCTTGATGCGCTGCGCCTCACCGCCGGACAACGTAGTGGCGCTTTGTCCCAGCGTGATGTAGGACAGGCCCACATCGGCCATGGTCTGCAGCTTGCGGGCGATGGCGGGAACGGCGTCAAAGAATTGCAAAGCGTCTTCCACCGTCATTTCCAGCACTTCGTGGATGTTCTTGCCCTTGTAGGTCACGCTCAGCGTTTCACGGTTGTAACGCTTGCCGCGGCACACATCGCACGGCACATAGATGTCAGGCAGGAAATGCATCTCCACGCGGATCAGGCCATCGCCCTGGCAGGCCTCGCAGCGGCCACCTTTGACGTTGAAACTGAAGCGCCCGGGCTTGTAGCCGCGCGCGCGGGCTTCCTGCGTGCCGGAGAACAGGTCACGGATGGGAGTGAACAGGCCGGTGTAAGTGGCCGGGTTCGACCGGGGCGTGCGACCAATGGGCGACTGGTCGATATCCACCACCTTGTCGAACAGGCTGAGGTTCTCAATCGACTCGTAAGGCGCGGGAGCTTCGCTGCTGCCGTACAGTTCCCGTGCCGCAAGCCTGTGCAGGGTGTCGTTGATAAGGGTGGATTTGCCGGAACCGGAAACGCCGGTAACGCAGACCAGCAGCCCGGCAGGTATTTCCACGGTGACGTTCTTCAGGTTATTGCCGCTGGCGCCGATCAGGCGCAACTGGCGCTTCTTATCTACCGGGGTGCGCTTTTTGGGAATGGCAATGCCGCGCTTGCCGGAAAGGTATTGTCCGGTCATGGAGTCCGGATCCGCCAGCAATTTTGCCGGCGTGCCACTGAATACCACGCGACCGCCGTGTACGCCGGCCCCGGGACCGATATCCACCACGTAGTCGGCTGAACGGATGGCGTCCTCATCATGTTCGACCACGATCACGGTGTTGCCGATATCGCGCAGACGTGTGAGCGTGGCGAGCAGGCGCTCGTTGTCGCGCTGGTGCAGGCCGATGGAGGGTTCGTCCAGGATGTACATCACACCCACCAGGCCGGCGCCGATCTGGCTGGCCAGCCGGATGCGCTGCGCCTCGCCTCCCGACAGGCTGTCTGCTTTCCGGTCCAGGGTGAGGTAATCGAGGCCTACATTGACCAGGAAATGCAGGCGCTCCCGCACTTCCTTGACGATCTTGGCGGCGATTTCGCCGCGCCGGCCTTCCAGTTGCAGGTCAGCAAAGAAATCCAGGCACTGCAGGATGGGCCATGCCGTGATGGTGGGCAGGTTGGTGTCATTGATGAAGACATGACGCGCTTCGCGCTTCAGCCTTTGGCCGTTGCACACCGTGCAGGGCTTTTGGCTGATGTACTTGGCCAGTTCTTCGCGCACGATGCGCGAATCCGTTTCCCGGTAGCGGCGCTCGAGGTTCGGGATGATGCCGGCGAACGTGTGGCGGCGTTTCTGTTGCCCGCCGTCGCCGAGGTAGCGGAACTCAATGACCTCATCACCGCTGCCGTACAGCACCACCTGGCGGATTTCCACCGGCAGGGTTTCAAACGGCGTATCCACATCGAAGCCATAGTGTTTCGCCAAGGCCTGGATGATCTGGAAATAATAGGCATTGCGGCGATCCCAGCCGCGTACCGCACCGCCGGCAAGGCTCACCTGGGTATTGCTCACCACCCGGTCCGGGTCAAAAAACTGCGCTATCCCCAGTCCATCGCATTCCGGGCAGGCGCCGTTCGGGTTGTTGAAGGAAAACATGCGCGGTTCCAGCTCCTGCAGGCTGTAATCGCAGTAGGGGCAGGAAAACCGGGCGCTGAGCAGCTTTTCCGCAATGCCCTCCTCGCCTTCCATGCCAGCGATGATGGCCAGTCCGTCGGAAAGCGTGATGGCGGTTTCAAATGATTCCGCCAGGCGCTGCTTGAGGTCGGGACGCACTTTGATACGGTCCACCACGACTTCGATGGTGTGGTTCTTGCGCAGCTCCAGCTCGGGAACTTCGTTTATGTCGTAAACCTTCCCGTCTACGCGCACCCGCACGAAACCCTGGGCACGCAGCTCATCAAACAGCTGCAGGTGTTCACCCTTGCGATTGCGCACCACCGGGGCCAGCAGCATCAGCTTGCTGTCCTCCGGCAGGGCCAGCACATGGTCCACCATTTGGCTGATGGTTTGCGCCTGCAGGGGAATGTTGTGGTCGGGGCAGCAGGGTGTTCCTACGCGGGCGAACAACAGGCGCAGGTAATCGTAGATTTCCGTGATGGTGCCCACGGTGGACCGCGGGTTATGTGAGGTGGACTTTTGCTCAATGGAAATGGCCGGCGACAGGCCTTCGATGTGGTCCACATCAGGTTTTTCCATCATGGACAGGAATTGCCGCGCATAGGCCGACAGCGACTCGACATAGCGCCGTTGCCCTTCGGCATAGATGGTATCAAACGCCAGAGAGGACTTGCCTGATCCGGAAATCCCTGTAATAACAATCAGTTGATCCCTGGGTAAGTCGAGATCTATGTTGGCGAGATTGTGCGTTCTCGCCCCTCTGATGATGATTTTATCCATGGTTCCGGCAAGCGTTTCCAAACCGGTAACTATACTCCTCGGATCGGCTTCGCCGCAAAATCATTGAGGCGAGGATTGAAGGTCTCAAACTCCGAAGCAGGTGACCAGGGAAGTGCTTCTGATATCCTTGCTCAATGACCCCGAACGACAGCCTGTCAACCGCTGAAACCAGCCATCCGGTGGATCCGCCTGGTCACGCACAGGTGCGGGCGGGCATGATCAACCGCAGCCTGGACCTTCCGGCGCTGGCGAATGAGTTTGCCGCTAATGGTGTGCTGCAGATCCGGGACGCGCTAAGGCCGGAGATTGCGAGCCTTCTGCATGATTGCCTGGCGCATGCAGTGCCATGGTCGTTGGCATTCAGGGATCGATCCGGGCCGCGAAAGTTGTGGTCGGAGGAACTTGCCGCCATGGACGCCGCCAGCCGAAGCGAGCTGGATGATGAAATCCATGCCATTGCCCGCGAACAGTTCCAGTTCCGCTACGACAGCTTCATGATGGTGACGGCGTACAAGGAAAAGCGTCACCCCGAACTGGTGCTGCACCGGGTGATCGAGCAGATCAACAGCGCGGAGTGGCTGGATGCATTCCGAAAGATCACCGGGTTTCCGCAAATCCGTCGTGCGGATGCCCAGGCAACCCGCTATGTGGCTGGCCATTTCCTGCGCCGCCACAATGACCTGAATCAGGAACAGGGCCGCCTGTGTGCTTACGTCATAAATCTCAGCCGCGATTGGCAGGCTGACTGGGGCGGGCTTCTGCAGATTCTCGACAGCGAGGGGCAGGTGGTTAGAACCCTGATGCCCGCATTCAATACCATCAACCTGTTCCGGGTACCGACGGAGCATTGCGTTTCGCCGGTGGCGGCCTTTGCCACTGGCGCCCGTTATGCCATCACCGGCTGGTTCAGGACCTGATCTTCGGAGCAACCATGTTCATCATTCCCGACCTGCTGAATAGCGAACAATGCCAGCACATTCGCGGCCTTCTGGCCAAGGCCCAGTTCCTGGACGGCAAGCAGACGGCTGGACCGGGTTCACGCAGCGTGAAAAACAACTTGCAGGGTAACCCGGGTGATCCCGCGATCCAGGAAGTGCAGAAGCTGGTGCATGGACGCCTCGTCAGCCATCCGCAGTACCGTATCCTGGCGGTGCCGAGAATCGTCCGGCCGATGACCATCAACCGTTACGACGTCGGAATGCACTACGGCGATCATCTGGACCACCCGTTGCTGGCCGGGGAGCCGCCAGCCCGCGGTGACATCTCCACGACGGTTTTTCTGTCCGCACCCGAAGACTATGAGGGTGGTGAACTGGTGATCAACAGCCTTTATGGCGAGCCTGTGAGCGTCAAACTGCCTGCCGGCCAGGCCGTGTGCTATTCCGCCGGAACCCTGCACCGGGTCAATCCGGTGACCCGCGGCTCCAGGCTGGCAGCGGTGACGGTGGCGGAAAGCCGCATCCAGGATGATGCCAGGCGGGAAATTTTCAGTGATATCAGCCAGTTGACCCGCTGGGTGCAGGACGTGGCGGCCGGCAGCCCGCAAGAGCGCCTGGCGAATAAAATCTACAATCGCCTGATGCGAATGTGGTGCCAGCCCTGATTTTCCTGGTTGACCTTGCCGGCCAAAGCGGCTAACATTCTCGCCCTTTTGTAGGGCCGTTCTTAACCCGGAGCTCGATTCCCATGTACGCAGTATTCAAAACCGGCGGCAAGCAGTACCGCGCTGCCACCGGCGACAAGTTGAAAGTTGAAAAAATCGAAGCCGAAAAGGGCGCTACGGTCGAACTCGACCAGGTGCTGATGGTCGGTGAAGGTGAAGACGTAAAAGTCGGCACCCCCTTGCTGGAAGGCGGCAAGGTAACCGCAGTGGTGGTTGATCACGGTCGTCATGACAAGATCAAGATCATCAAATTCAAGCGCCGCAAACACCACATGAAGCGCGCTGGCCATCGCCAGTATTACACCCAGATCGAAATTACCGGGATCCAGGCCTGAACGGCCCCTGATATTGCGGAGGATTTGCATCCATGGCACACAAGAAAGCAGGCGGCAGCACACGTAACGGTCGCGATTCCAACCCAAAATTCCTGGGCATCAAGCGTTTCGGCGGCGAAGCCGTTGAAGCGGGCAACATCCTCGTGCGGCAGCGTGGCACGCGTTTCCACGCAGGCGACAACGTAGGTATCGGACGGGACCACACCCTGTTTGCACTGGCGGATGGTACGGTGAAGTTCGTCACCAAAGGCAGCCCCAAACGGAAATTCGTCAACGTCGAAAACGCCTGAGCGTTATCCATCGTTGACCGAAAACCCCGCCCCGGCGGGGTTTTTTTATGGCGGGATGAAAATTTACGGCTTGTTGAAACACGGCCAGCCTGAGAGACTGAAACCATGAAATTCGTTGATGAAGCCACCGTTGAAGTGATTGCCGGCAAGGGCGGTGATGGCTCGGCCTCCTTCAGGCGCGAAAAATTCGTACCTTTCGGTGGTCCGGATGGCGGCGATGGCGGTCGTGGTGGCAGTGTTTACCTGCAGGGTGATTCCGGCCTCAACACCCTGGTGGACTTTCGCCACCAGCGCAAATTCAAGGCCAGCAACGGCGAGCGGGGTTCCGGGCGGCAAAAAACCGGGAAGAGCGGCGAAGACATATTCATCCGGGTTCCCCTGGGCACCATCGTGACGGATGCCGAAACCGGCGACATGGTGGGTGATGTAACGTCACATGGCCAGCAGTTGCTGGTGGCCCAGGGCGGCCGCGGCGGCCTCGGTAACGTGCATTTCAAGAGTTCCACCAATCGCGCGCCGCGAAAAACGATCCCCGGCGAGGCGGGTGAGGCCCACCAGTTGCACTTCGAACTCAAGGTGTTGGCCGATGTGGGCCTGCTGGGGTTTCCCAACGCGGGCAAGTCCACGCTGATTGGTTCGGTTTCTTCCGCCAGGCCAAAAGTGGCTGACTACCCTTTCACAACCCTGCATCCCAACCTGGGAGTCGTCCGGATAGATGCAGAACGCAGTTTTGTGATCGCTGACATTCCCGGGCTGATCGAGGGGGCCGCTGAAGGCACCGGCCTGGGAATCCAGTTCCTCAAACACCTGCAGCGAACCCGCTTGTTATTGCACCTGGTGGACCTGGCGCCGCTGGATGACCAGGTGGACTGCGCCGAACAGGTGCGGCAATTGGAAGCCGAGCTGGGTCGTTTTGACGCCAGCCTGCTGGACAAGCCTCGCTGGCTGGTGTTTACCAAGGCCGACCTGTTGCAGCCGGAAGAAGCCCGCCAAAAGGCGGCCGCGATTCGTGCAGAGCTGGGGTGGCAAGGGGAGTGGGCGATGGTTTCTGCAGTTTCGCGCACCGGCACACGGGAACTCATGCAAAGGGTGTCTGATGCACTGCTGGAGCTGGATGGGCTCCGCGAAGCACATGACGATGATGCTGATGCACTACAGGCAGAAGGTGCGCCAGTCGAAGCTGAAACGAAGGGGCCGGTTTAAAACCCAAAATTAAAGCACGGAATATCAGCACTGACTAACGGCGCCGAGCAGCGGCCCGGTTCCGAATGGTGGGAATCAGCCACTTGCCGACATAAAAAAGCCCCGATTCAACGGGGCTTTTTCATATTCAGGGGCTTAAAGTACATACGGCCCGTGTGAAAGGGCAGCAGCTGCGTATTTACAGCGCCTTGATGTGTGCGTTCAGGCGGGACTTGTGCCGGGCTGCCTTGTTCTTGGCCATCAAACCATGGGCAACGGACCGGTCAATCGCAGGAACGGCGGCTTTGAATGCGGCACCGGCCGCTTCCTTGTTGCCGGCAGCGATGGCATTGACCACGCTCTTGATGGCAGTGCGCACATGCGAACGCTGGCTGGCGTTGCGCTGGCGGCTTTGCTCGGCCTGACGTGCCCGTTTGCGAGCTGATAAACTGTTAGCCAAGGGAGATCTCCAAAATTAGTTCAAAAAACCAAGCCGCGCATTGTCTTACTTTTTCGCGCCCGGGTCAACCTGGAGATAGCCTGGCACAGGCCTGCATGTCGATCAATAAGCGCTTGAATTCAGCTTGCAGGATGGCCACCCCGATGTTTGAAAGGACGTGAAACACCACGGCCAACAATACGGAAAGAACCTGATTTGAAACTGCTGAAATCGACCCTGACCGTGGGTATGGCTACCATTGTTTCGCGCGTACTCGGATTCCTGCGCGACATGGTGTTTGCGCGCTATTTCGGCGCGAGCGCTGCAACCGACGCGTTTTTTCTGGCCTTCAAAATTCCCAACTTCATGCGGCGGTTATTTGCCGAAGGTTCATTTTCACTGGCTTTTGTGCCGGTGTTGTCCGAAGCCCGGGCCAGTGGTGACGCCAGGGCCCTCAAAGACCTGGTGGATCACGTGGCTGGCACGCTGCTGGGCATCCTGCTGGTGGTCACCGCCATTGGCGTGTTGGCTGCGCCCTGGGTGCTGGCCATTTTTGCGCCGGGCTGGTGGCTCGATGGCAGGCCGGAATTCACCCTGTCGGCGGACATGTTGCGCATCACATTTCCCTACCTCATGCTGATTTCGCTGACGGCGCTGTGTGGCGGCATCCTGAACACCTTTGACCGTTTCCTGGTGCCGGCTCTCACGCCGGTATTGCTGAACCTGTCGCTGATAGTGGCCGCAGTCATGTTCTCGGGGCGGATGGAAGTGCCTGTCATGGCGCTGGCCTGGGGCGTGCTGGCAGCCGGTCTCGCTCAATTGCTGATCCAGGCGCCTGCGTTGGTCCGGCTGGGCTTGCTGCCAAGGCCGCGCTGGGGCTGGAAGCACAGCGGTGTGCGCAAGGTGCTGAAGCTGATGATCCCAACCCTGGTGGGGTCTTCGGTGGCGCAGATCAACCTGTTGATCGACAGCATCCTGGCCACTTTCCTGGTGAGTGGCAGCGTGACCTGGCTGTATTATTCGGACCGCCTGATGGAGTTCCCGCTGGGTGTATTCGGAGTGGCGCTCTCCACGGTGATCCTGCCCAACCTCTCGCGCAAATTTGCCCAACAGACCCCGCAGGCTTTTTCCGCCACCATGGATTGGGCCCTGCGGCTGGCAGTCATCATAACCTTGCCGGCGGCGGTTGGCCTGGCCGCACTGGCGACACCGCTGTTGATCACCTTGTTTCAATATGAGGCGTTTTTACTCAGCGATGTGGAAATGACTGCGCTCAGCCTGTCAGCTTATGCCCTGGGATTGCCGGCATTTATCGCGGTCAAGGTCCTTGCCCCCGGATATTACGCCCGCCAGGACACCAAAACCCCGGTGAAAATTGCCATCACCTCCATGGTTTCCAACATGGTGATGAATTTCCTGTTTGTCGGAGTTTTGGTCAGCCTGTCATTCAAAGGCCCGCACATGGGCCTGGCCCTGGCCAGTTCGCTGGCGGCTTACATCAATGCCGGCATGCTTTATCGTGGCCTGAGAAAACAGGGCGTTTACGCGCCGGAACCCGGATGGTTGCGGGTGAGTTTTGCAGTGACAACTGCATGTGGGCTCATGCTGGCCTTTCTTCTGTATCACTCCGTGGATGCCGTGACCTGGGCAGCCGATCCGGCCCACGGCCGCGCCCAGCGACTTTTCATCACTGTGGCTGGTGGCGCGCTGGTTTATTTCGTGGCGCTGTTCCTGGCCGGTTTTCGCCGCCATCACCTGGAAAAAGGTGCGGTATAATTCCCAACTTTTTTCAGGGTCACACTTTTTTTCAGGTCCGGCTAGTCCAGGCCCTCCGGTGACGGCATCCAACCAATTTCAGGAATACAGTGCGCCTCATACGCAACAGGCCCGGATCGTCTGAAAGCCCGCCACATGGCCGGTCGGTGGTCACGATCGGGAATTTTGACGGCATCCACCTGGGCCACCAGGCCCTGGTGAATCGTGCGCGTGAATGCCTGCAAGTGGATGAAAAACTTGCGGTAGTGAGCTTTGAACCCTTGCCGCAGGCTTTCTTCCGGCCCGAAATGGCCCCGGCAAGATTGAGCTCGGTGCGGCAGAAACTGCAATGCCTGGCTGCATTGAAAGCAGACGTCTGCTGGCTGATGCGCTTTGACCTCTCGCTGGCGCAGCTGTCGCCTGAAGAATTTGTGCGGCAGGTACTGGTAAATGGCTTGGCGTGCCGGCATGTTGTAGTCGGAGAAGATTTCAGGTTCGGCCATCGAAGGGCAGGTGATGTGAGCCGGTTGGCCGCGCTTGGTCGAGCCGCCGGGTTCACCGTTGAGGCGCTGGCGCCGGTTTTGCGGGATTGTGAACGGATTTCCAGCACGCTGATTCGCCAGGCTCTGCAGGAAGGGGATTTCGAGCGCGCTGCCCGGTTGCTGGGCAGGCCCTTTCGCATGCAGGGTCGCGTGGTGCCCGGGAAGAAACTGGGCAGGACTCTGGATTATCCAACCGCAAACCTGCGCGTCCGGACTCTGCCCAGCCCGGTGCACGGCATTTTTGCCGTGTATGTCCGCCGCTGTCATTCGAGCGGCGATGGACCCTGGTTGCCGGGTGTTGCCAGCCTGGGCAATCGGCCTACGGTGGGCGGCGACGAATTGTTGCTGGAAGTTCATGTATTTGATTTTTCCGCCAACCTTTATGGGCAGCGATTGCAGGTAGAATTTGTGGCAAAGTTAAGGGATGAGCTGCATTTTCCGGACATGGAATCCCTGCAGGCGCAAATGAAACGGGACGATGAGGAAGCCAGGCAAGTGCTGGCAAGCCGGCAACACCCACAACCAGAAACGACCGGGCTGTACTGAAAGGCATAAAAAACATCATGGATTACAAGGATACGATCAACCTGCCGCAAACCGAGTTTGCCATGAAGGCCAACCTGGCCAACCGCGAACCGGCCATGGTGGAAGCCTGGGAGAAATCCGGTTTATATCAACGCATCCAGGCGGCAACGGCTGAGCGGCCCCTGTGGATCTTGCATGATGGACCGCCTTATGCGAATGGCGACATTCACATGGGCCATGCGGTCAACAAGATCCTGAAGGACATCATCGTCAAGTCGCGCCTGATGGCAGGATTCCGTTCGCCCTACATTCCCGGCTGGGACTGCCATGGCCTGCCCATCGAACTGCAGGTGGAAAAAAAGTTCGGCAAAGTGGGGCAGAAACTGGACGCGGCTGAATTCAGGGCCCGGTGCCGCGAATATGCCGGTGACCAGGTGGAACTGCAAAAGGCCGGATTCCGCCGCATGGGGGTGATCGGTGACTGGGACCAGCCGTACGAAACCCGCGCATTCAAATACGAAGCCGACATGATCCGGGCGTTGGCCAGCATCATCGCCAAAGGCCATTTGATGCAGGGCGCCAAGCCGGTTCACTGGTGCTTCGATTGCGGATCGGCACTGGCTGAAGCGGAAATTGAATACCAGGACAAGATTTCACCCGCCATCGATGTGATGTTCCGCGCCACCGACCGCGAGGCCCTGCTGAAAGCTTTTGGTGTTTCTGACCCAGGCGGTGAGTTGGGTGTGCCGATCTGGACCACCACGCCCTGGACTCTTCCGGCCAACCAGGCCGTGGCCCTGCATGCCGAGCTCGACTACGTGCTCTTGGGCGGAGAATGGCAGGGTGAGGCCATCAATATCGTGGTGGCTGCCGAGCTGAAAGAAGCAGTGTCGGTTCGGTTGGGTTTGGAGAACACCAGCGAGCTGGGCCGTGTCCGCGGGAAGGTGCTGGAGCACATGCAACTACGGCATCCGTTTTATTCACGCAACGTGCCGGTGATCCTGGGTGAACACGTCACCACCGATGCCGGCACCGGCGCGGTGCACACCGCCCCCGGGCATGGAGAAGAGGATTTCCACGTCGGCCAGCAATACGGTTTGCCCGTCACCAATCCGGTCGGACCGGACGGAGTTTACCTGCCGGACACCGAAATCTTTGCCGGGCAATGGGTGTGGAAGGCGAATGAAAACATTACCGAACTGCTGCACACCAATGGGGTGCTGCTGTTCAATGAGAAGTTCGAACACAGCTATCCACATTGCTGGCGGCACAAGACTCCGACCGCTTTCCGTGTGACCCCGCAGTGGTTCATCAGCATGGACCAGGCCAGCCTTCGTGCTGATGCCGTCAGTGCTATTGCGGACGTACGCTGGGTACCTGGCTGGGGTGAAGAGCGCATCAAGGGCATGGTGCAGAACCGGCCAGACTGGTGCATCTCCCGGCAGCGCACCTGGGGCGTGCCCATCACGCTGTTCGTGAATACCGCCAGTGGCGAGCTGCATCCGGATACCCAGGGACTGATGGAAAAGGTCGCAACCCTGGTGGAACAGGAAGGCGTGGATTGCTGGTTCCGCGATGACATCTACAGCAGGCTGGAAGTTGACGCCAGCCAGTGGCAGCGTGTGAACGATATCCTGGACGTGTGGTTTGACTCCGGTGTCTCCCACCGCTGTGTTCTGGATGAACGGGACGAATTGCGCCGTCCTGCCGATCTGTACCTTGAAGGTTCTGACCAGCACCGTGGCTGGTTCCAGAGTTCCCTGCTCACTTCGGTAGCCATGCACGGCAATGCCCCTTACCAACAGGTGCTCACGCATGGTTTCGTGGTGGATGCCGATGGTCGCAAGATGTCAAAGTCGCTGGGCAATGTCCTGCTGCCCGGCAAGGTGATGAATTCGCTGGGTGCCGATGTCCTGCGCCTGTGGACGGCCGCGGCTGATTACCGTGGCGAGATGAGTGTTTCCGAGGAGATCCTCAAGCGGGTTTCAGATGCCTACCGGCGTATTCGCAATACAGCCCGTTTCCTGCTGGGCAACCTGCATGGTTTCGAACCTGCGGATGCCTTGCCGCCGCATGAGATTCTGCCGCTGGATCGATGGGCGATCGACCGTGCCCTGCTGATGCAGCTGGAAATCCAGCAGGCCTACGAGGATTACCAGTTCCTGCAGGTCTACCAGAAAGTGCATCATTTCTGTGCTTTCGACATGGGCGCCTTTTATCTCGACATCATCAAGGATCGGCTCTATACCACCGGCGCAGACAGCCATCCGAGGCGTTCGGCGCAAACCGCCATGTACCATGTGCTCGAGGCCATGTTGCGCTGGATTGCGCCGGTGCTGAGCTTTACCGCCGAGGAAATTCATGTTCATGTACCCGGCCAACGCAGCGAAAGCGTCCTGCTGGAAACATGGTGGCGTGGCCTGTTCCCGCTGGACCAGGCGGACCAGCAACGCAAATGCTGGGATCAGATCCTGGAGTTGCGCGAAGCAGTGAGCAAGTCCATCGAGCAGGTGCGGCGTTCCGGCGCGGCGGGCTCTTCGCTGGCAGTTGAGGTTGATCTCTGGCTGGAAGGAGATTACAAAGCGGCAATGGACTGGCTGGGCGATGAACTGCGTTTCGTACTGATTACTTCCGATGCGAGGGTGCACGAATTGTCAGCCGCCCCCGCTGGAGCGGAGCGGGTGAAACTGGACGGTGGCGACATTGCGTTGCAGGTAACACCGTCGGAACACCGCAAGTGTGTGCGTTGCTGGCACTACCGCGCCGATGTCGGTGCTGATCCGGAGCATCCTGAAGCCTGTTTGCGCTGTGTTGAAAACGTAAGTGGTGAAGGCGAGAAAAGAAAGGTGGCCTGATTGAATCCGAAGCAGGAACAATTCGAACTGGGGCCTGGGGCTAATCAGGGGCCTGAACAGGTTGCTGTACAGGGGGCAACACCGCAGGGAGCACCCGCGACGCACTCAAAGCGCGCGAAAGAACCTGCGCCGGAGCGCAAGCCCCCGGCGCCCTATTCCTGGTTGTGGCTCTTTGTATCGGCGGCGGTGGTCTGGGGTGATATGGAAACCAAAGCCTGGGCCAGTGAAGTCCTTACCCTGTACCGCCCGCAGGAAGTATTGCCCTGGCTTAACATGACCCTGGCTCACAACTATGGAGCCGCGTTCAGTTTTCTCAGCGATGCGGGTGGTTGGCAACGCTGGTTCTTTACCATCATGGCCTCGATCGTGAGCCTGGTTCTGATTGTCTGGGTGCTGCGCTTACCGCGCCGCGAATGGCTCACGGGCTTGGCGCTGGCGCTGGTCATTGGCGGTGCCATCGGCAACCTGGTGGACCGTGTGCAGCTTGGATACGTGGTTGACTTCATCGATGTGCACTACCGCGGGTGGCACTGGCCCGCGTTCAACGTGGCGGATTCCGCGATTACCTGTGGCCTGGTGCTGTTGATACTGGATGCCTTGATGCAATCCTGGCGTGCCCGGAAGTCTGAAGCATGAACATACTGCTGGCCAATCCGCGGGGATTCTGCGCCGGTGTCGACCGGGCCATTGAAATTGTCGAGCGCGCACTGGAATTGTTTGGCGCGCCCATCTACGTGCGGCACGAAGTGGTGCACAACCGCTTCGTGGTCGACCAGCTGAAAGCAGCCGGTGCCGTCTTTGTCGATGAGTTGGCCGAGGTGCCGGACAATGCCACTGTGATCTTCAGCGCGCATGGCGTATCCAAGGCTGTTCGGGATGCAGGCAGGGAGCGGGGCTTGAAGGTGTTTGATGCGACCTGTCCACTGGTCACCAAGGTGCACATGGAAGTAACCCGGCATTGCCGGGCTGGCCGCGATGTGGTGTTGATAGGCCATGCCGGCCACCCGGAAGTTGAAGGCACGTTGGGGCAATGGCTGCGGGCGCCCCCCAGGAACAACCGGGTGTACCTGGTCGAAACGCCACAGGATGTACTGGACCTGCAGCCGGATTACCCGGATGACATCGCGTTCGTGACCCAGACTACCTTGTCGGTTGATGACACCCAGGCGGTCATCGATGCCCTGAAATCGCGTTTCCCGAAAATCCATAGTCCGCGACATGATGACATCTGCTACGCCACCCAGAACCGGCAGGATGCGGTGAAGCATCTCAGTTCCAAAGTTGACCTGCTGTTGGTGGTGGGTTCGGTCAACAGTTCCAATTCGAACCGTCTGCGCGAGCTGGCGGAGAAGCGCGGTATTCCCGCCTACCTGATCGACGGAGCCGCAGATATCAGGGATGAGTGGTTGGCGGGCGCCGCATCAATTGGCGTGACAGCCGGCGCATCGGCGCCGGAAAGCCTCGTGCAGGAAGTCATCGGGCAGCTAAAGGCCAGGGGCGGTGGCGAGGTTGAGGAACTCTCCGGAATTCACGAAAGCATGGAGTTTGCCTTGCCCCGGGAGTTGCGGGTAAAGGTTGTCGGTTGAATTGCGTCCTTACCATCCCTGAAGTGGACCGCAGCAATAGCGTGTTTTCGGCATCCCGGCCCAGCTATCGCCCCTCCCAGCATTTCCTTTGCAGTTCCTGCGGGCCGCTGATGCTCCGCCAGCCGGATTGATCCAGGCTCAGCTCCTGGCAACGGTCCAGTTGCTGTGCCGCTTGCGGGCTGGCAATCACGGTGAACACCGTGGTGCTGGCGGTATCTTCCGGCTCCATTCGAAAGCGGTAATGGCCATCCGGGGACTCGGGCAGGCATCGGCGGGTGTCGAAGTGAAAATCCTGCGCGTAGATGCCGTGCTGGCAGCTGGCAACGGACAGCAGGGTCTCGATGGCGGTGGCCCGGTTCACCCGCAACCGGTACTGCTCGTAGCTGGGAACTGCCATCGCGACCAGCACCGTTACCAGCAGCAGCACCAGCATCAGTTCCAGCAGGCTGAACCCGCAATGCCGCCCAGGCCGCACGCGCTGCTGGCGCTGGTGATGCAGGAATGTGGCGTTGTGCATCAGCGCCGCTCCCGGTATGCCATGCGTCCACAATCCACTTGATGGCGGAACAGGCTGCAGCCGGGGAAGGCCTCCTGTTGCAGTTCGGTTCCGGCCAGCCACGGCCTGGCAAATATGGATTCCGCAACATGAGTACTGGCTACTCCGGTGCCTGTTCCCCGGCCCAGGATCTGGTAATAACCAACTCCGGCAATCTGCGGAAGTCCTTCTGCCAAAGGTTGGCTGGCCGGGAGGAATTCAAGTTCCTGAAGCGTGAAAACCGGTGGGTCGCGGCCCGGCAACGGCCAGGCAGGCGCAGTGCCAGGACCCGGCACCTCAGACTGGGGCTCCGCCACCAATGGCTGCCCCCATTCCAACCACCACTCATCCGGCAGGAATTCAGGTTCGGGCGGTGCTGTTGCGGGGTCCAGGAAGAGGGAATTTGCCGGTTCTGCAAAGCAGTCTTGCAAGCAGTTACCGGTGCGGTAATTTTCGGGCAGGCCCAGTATCAGGTTTTCCCCGGCGTACACCGCAGCCTTGGCCGAGAACCTGGCCAGTTCCCCATCGGCATGGTTAGCTGCCATTTGTCGCTGTTGTAGCATGCTGGAGGCAGCGAGCAGGGCCAGCAGGCTCAGGCCGGCCAGCAGTGCGAGGCTGAGAAGCAGCA
>CAYYCX010000100.1:0-15693 GCA_964470455.1 uncultured Wenzhouxiangellaceae bacterium | reverse complement strand
AATCCGACTCAGGACAGGAGTATTGCCGGCCGCCGCAGCGCCACATTGGCGAGGGTACCCGCAGGGCGGCGGACTCGGGGACAGGAAGGGAATCCCCCGCCTGGGGCCGGAAACCATGGCTAGCAAATTCCAGGCCCGGAAGGTCTTTCCGCCATCAGGAAAGATCAACGCGAAGGCAGCACGTGTCGCAAATTCGGCGCCCCCAAAGGCCTCAGGAACTGCCCGAACATCTCGTAGCTCAGGCTGATCGACTGGCCGATCAGCTGGTGCGTATCGCGCCTGATCGTCTCTGCATCCTGGCCACGCCCCATCGCATTCAGGTCTTCCTGGTACTCCGGGTAGTTGAGCCAGCGGTTGATCAGGCGTTCGTCCAGCTCCAGGTGGCATTGCAGCCCGTAGGAATTCGGACCATAGCGGAAAGCCTGGTTTTCGCAGTCGTTCGAGCGTGCCAGGTGAGTGGCCCCGGCCGGCAGGTCAAACGTGTAGCCATGCCACTGGAACACCGGCCGCGCCGTGGTCAGCGCGCAGAACATCGGGTCGGCCGCAGATCGTGACGTGGGTTGCAGATCATACCAGCCGATTTCCCAGTTCTTCATCGGCCGCACCGCCGCACCCAGCGTCTGCGCCAGCAATTGCGCGCCCAGGCAAATCCCCAGCACCGGAATTTCGCGTTTGAGCGCTTCCTCGATGCACTGCATTTCGGTGCGCAAATGAGGGAACTGGTCCAGCTGGTCTGGCATCTGTGGCCCACCCAGAACGATCAGGCCCTGGTAGCGGCTGACATCCGGCTGTGCATCCGGCGTGCGGTGGAAATTCACGTAGCGGATGCGGTGGCCCCGGTCACGCAGCATCGGGTCCAGCGTGCCCAAAGGCTCTGCGGCAACATGCTGGAATACCAGTACCTTGGACATGAAGTCTTGCCCCAAGCGCTCGCTTCAGGGCCGGACCTGGCCGTCGCCGCGCACCAGCCATTTGTAGCTGGTGAGTTCGGGCAGGGCCATGGGGCCGCGGGCGTGCAGTTTCTGCGTGCTGATGCCGATTTCAGCGCCCATGCCGAACTGCGCTCCATCGGTAAACGCGGTGGAGGCATTGGCATACACCGCCGCTGCATCCACTGCTTGCAGGAATTTTTCAATCACGCCGGCATCCTCGGCCACCACCGCCTCTGAATGCTGCGAGCTGTAGCGATGGATATGTTCCAGGGCTTCATCCAGGCCGCCAACGGTCTTGACCGACATGCGCAGCGACAGGAACTCCTGGCCGAAGTGTTCTTCCCGGGCATGCTGCAAAGGCCCGGCGTAATTCCCTTGCAGCACCGCATAAGCCGCGTGGTCGGCAAATACTTCCACTTCGAACTGTTCGCCCAGGCGCCGCATGAGCCGCGGCAGCTCCGGCAGCAGGTCGCGATGCAGCACCAGCGTGTCCAGCGCGTTGCACACGCTCACGCGCCTTGATTTGGCATTGGTAATGATGGCCTCAGCCTTGTCCAGGTTCGCCGAAGCATCGACATAGGTATGCACGATGCCGGCACCGGTTTCAATCACCGGAATGCGGGCGTTGTCGCGTACGAAGTCGATCAGGCCACGCGAGCCGCGCGGAATAGCCAGGTCGATGATGCCAACAGCCTGCAACACCTGCGGCAGGTACTCGCGTTCAGCTGGCGCCAGATAAACGATGCGCGGATCGAGGCCGTTCTCTTCAAGCACCTGCTGCATAAGCCGGACTGCCACGCGGTTGCTGTCATCGGCATCGCGGCTGCCCTTCAGCACACAGGCATTGCCGGCCCGCAGGCACAGACCGAACACATCAAAGGTTACGTTGGGCCGCGATTCAAAAATCACCGCAATCACGCCCATGGGTACGCGCACCTTGCTCAACTGCAGGCCATTGTCCAGGGTGCGTTGTTCCAGCACCTCGCCGATCGGTGAAGGCAGGGAGGCAACATTGCGCAGGTCCTGTGCAATGGCGGCGATGCGCTCTTCATTCAGCAGCAAGCGGTCGTAGCGCGGATCGGACGGGTCCATGCGCTGCAGGTCAAGCGCGTTGGCCGCCAGCATTTCGACGGTGGTGCTTTCCAGCCGGTCCGCCAGTTGCCGCAGGATGGTGGCCGTGGTTTCAGCGGAACATCCGGCCAGCTGGCGAGCAGCCTCACGCGTGGCCAACAGGTCGGCATGCAGGTCGGTGAGCACGGGCTCTTCGGGAGTTGGGTTTACCGCAGTATTCATCAGTTCTGTCAACTATCCAGCAGGTACAGGTAATCATAATGGACCAGAGGCTTGTGGCCACGCTGGCCGATCTTCTCCGCCGCTTCCTGGGCGGAATAACGGGTTCGGCCGCAACCGATCACGCGCCCGTTTTCGCTGCGGATCTGGATGACATCACCGGCTTCAAACGCTCCATCCACTTTGCTTACGCCCACCGGCAACAGGCTGGCCAGGCGATTGCGATCGAGCAGGGCCGCTTCCGCCCCGGCGTTCACCGTTACGCTGCCTACGGCGTGGCCTTGCGCCGATGCCAACCACCGCTTGGCCGGCGATACATGCGAGCCGGGCACAAAGCGCGTACCGCAATCCTGTCCATTGATTGCCTGGAGCACCACGCCGGGCATTTTGCCGTCGGCAATCACCACGGATGTTCCCAGCGCCGCCAGTTTGCGCGCCGTGGCGATCTTGCTGTGCATGCCGCCGCGACCGAGGGCCGAGGTACCCTGGTTGACCAGTTCATCCGCCTGGTGCAGGGCTTCATCCCACTGCGTGATGGTTTGGCTGGCTGATCCATCCGTCGCTTCCACCAGTACGCCCGCCACGCTGCTCAGCAGCAACAGGTGATCCGCATGCACCAGCGACGCCATCAGCCCGGCCAGTTCGTCGTTGTCCGTGAACATCAGCTCGGTAACGGCAACCACGTCGTTCTCATTGACAATGGGCACCAGCCCGGCATCCAGCAGGGCTTCAATGCAGGCACGCATGTTCAGGTAATGGCGGCGGGTCTGGAAATCACTCTTGGTGGCAAGGACCTGGGCCACCGCCACGCCGTGCTGGCTGAAGAGCTTTTGCCAGGATTCCACCAGCTTCACCTGCCCGGCCGCGGCCAGCGCCTGCTTGCGCACCACCGGATTGCTGATCTGGTTCAGCCGGCGAGCGCCGGGCTGCTTGCGTACCACGCCGGCACCCGAAGCAACTGCGCCGGAAGACACCAGCACCACCTGCCACCCACGGGCACACAGGTGGCTGATCTGTTCCGCCAGGCTGGCCAGCACCGGCAGGTTCAGTTCGCCATCGGCATTGCACAACACCTGGCTGCCGACTTTTACCACCAGCCGTTTATGTTCTTCGGAATGCTGCATCGCAAGAATTCAGGGCTGTCAGCGAAGGAGCGCGCGGCCAAACCGCCGGCTCCATCACCGGTCAAGCTGCCGGATCAATCCGCCAGGCCCAATACCTCCACGCCCTGTTCAAACACGATGTCCACCGGAATGCTGGCGGCTGCCAGGCGATCGAGGTCGGCCTGCAACTGCGGGCCGATGCCGGCCGTTTCGGCCACGAAGGTGTTGACGGCTGCGTAATCACCATTGCCCTGCAGGGTCAGCAGGGTGCGGCTGAGGTCTTCCACGGCCTGCTCGAATTCCGGCACATTGATGCGGTATTTGCCGGTTGCTTCGTCGCGGCTGAACGCGCCCGCCTGCTCAAAGAAATTGAAGCGGATCATGTTGGCCTGGCCATGCGCGCTGGAAGCGCCGAAGCGCACCGAGCGGAAAATTCCGGCCATGAAGGTGACGTAATCGTCCATCAGCTGGCCCTCGGTGATCTCACCCTTCTCGCGCAGCTTCTGCACCATGTACAACCCAAGGATGTCGGCCTTGCCCTCTTCCAGCGTCGAGGAGTGCTCCTTCAGCGCCTGGCGCACGGTGTTGCTGCCGTCCAGCGTGTTCTTGATGCCCAGGCCATGCGCCACTTCGTGGAACATGGTGTTGCCGAAAAAGGAGTCAAAGGTGATGTGCTGGCGCTGGTCGTCGGCGATCAGCATGTCGGCGATCGGCAGGAGGATCTGGTTGTACTTGGCCAGCATGGCATTTTTCAGCTGCAGCCGTCGCGTTCCTTTCTCCAGTTGCACCTGCTCGTCGTTGGGAAGGTTGATGGCAATGGTCTTGGAGCCGGCGTTGCAGTGCCCTGCGTAATACACCACGTCGTAGGCATTCAGGTCGGCATCCGACCCGGGAGTTTCCGCCTTGTACTCGTCCGGCACCGGCAGGCCGCGCTGCAGTTCCGGCAGATAGGCCGCAAACCGCGCCAGGCGTTCGCTCCAGGCCAGGTCCTTGATCAGCACGTAGCTTTCGTAGGCGGCGCGGTAGCCGAATAGCCGGTCTTCATAGGTTTCGATGGCGCCGATCACCAGCTCGATGGGGTTGTTCTTCATGTCCATCCAGGCCATGTCCGAAGGCTGGTAGTCATCGGTTTCGAGTGCTTGCGCCCGCAGCCTGAGGTAATTGGCAAACTCGGGGTCATCCGCCAGCTCCGCCGCCTGCCGCAGCAGGTCCCCGGCCCGCTTCAGTTCCTCCGCAAAGGCGATGCTGTAGGGCACCAGTTGCAGCGCGCCGTTGGCATCGCGGGTTACCAGCGTGTACAAGCCGTCCTTGCCGGGTTGTTGCCAGGCTTCGAACTCTTCCCTGGTCATGTCCTCGGGGTAAAACCGCGCCCCCAGCGGTTTGGGGCCGGCGCTCTCGATGAAGGGTTCTTCGTTGGCCAGGCGGTCCCAGGGGCCGTAGTTGATGTCCGCGAAACGCCGCTCGGCCGGGTCGCTGATGCTGGCCAGCAGCGCTTCCTTGTCGCCATAGGCCTGCTTCCAGTAAAGCTGGTCCATGATGGCCGAGGCTTCGATCAGCAACGGGATCATTTTCCGCTGGTTTTCGCTCAAATGGCTGAGATCGGCCGTCAACCGCACCGTGGCATAGATATCGAAGCGTGAGGGCGCTGCCGGTTCGGGTGCTCCAGACGCACCATTAGCCAGTTCATCGGCCGGCTCGCTGGCCGGTTGCGTAGACATCTCATCCGGTGCGGCCGCAGCGGGTTGCGCATCATTTTCGGAACGCTGGCAGCCGGCCGTTCCGAGCACGGCAAGCAGCAGCGTGAGGGACAGCCAATGGCGAATGTCGGGTCTGGACATGGCGGAATCTCGTCGGGTTGGTATGAATGTCGAATACGCGGTTCATCTTAGCAGCTTCAGTTGAATTTCGAGTGTGGAAAAACATTCAAACCGACCCCATTTCAGCGCGCATCACCTATAATTTCCGGTTTCGCGAGGCCTGCGAATCGCGAAACGAATTGCCAGGAGCTCAAAAATGCCAATCTATGAATATCGTTGCCAGTCCTGTGGACATCAGCTGGAGAAGTTGCAGCGGATGAGCGACGCGCCGCTGACCGACTGCCCCGAGTGTGGCAAAAGTGCGCTGAAACGCCTGGTTTCAGCCGCAGGTTTCCGCCTCAAGGGCGGCGGCTGGTATGAAACCGATTTCAAGAGTTCCAACCAGCGCAACCTGGTTGATTCCGGGGCGGATTCCGGCAAGGAATCATCCGGCGCCAAATCATCTGGCGCGGATACGGCCAAACCTTCCGGCACCGAGAGCAAAACCGACAGCAAGCCTGCTGGAAAGCCGGAAAAATCGGGCAGTGCCGCGAGCAGCTCTTCGCCAGCCAGTTCCTGAAGTCTGGCCCCAACAACCTTGACAGACAGAACGAAATCCGGAGTTTCCAGCATGCGTACGCATTTGTGTGGCGAAGTTACCGAACAGTTGGCGGGACAGCAGGTCACCCTGTGTGGCTGGGTAGACCGGCGGCGTGATCTCGGTGGCCTGATTTTCCTGGGGCTGCGGGATATCGCCGGCATTGTGCAGGTGGTGGTCGAGCCGGGCAGCAGTGCGTTTGCGGGTGCGGAAGGCTTGCGCAACGAATATTGCGTGCGCATCAATGGTGTGGTGCGCATGCGCCCGGAAAGCCAGTGGAATTCCAATATGGCCACCGGTCGCGTGGAAGTGCTGGCGGAAAACGTGGAACTGCTGAACAGTTCCGCGCCCATGCCGCTCATGATGACCGATGAAGACGGCGAGGAAGTGCGGCTGAAATACCGTTACCTGGACCTGCGCCGGCCGCGCATGCAGAAAAACCTGAAGCTGCGTGCCCGGTTGTACAAGGCCATTCGCAACAGCCTGGACCGGCATGGCTTCACCGAAATGGAAACGCCCATCCTCACCAAGGCCACGCCCGAGGGCGCGCGCGATTACCTGGTGCCCAGCCGGGTGCATGCCGGGCAGTTCTTTGCCCTGCCGCAGTCGCCGCAGTTGTTCAAGCAGTTGCTGATGATGGCTGGCATGGACCGCTACTACCAGATCGCCCGCTGCTTCCGCGACGAAGACTTGCGCGCCGACCGGCAGCCGGAATTCACCCAGCTGGATATCGAGATGGCGTTCGTCGAAGAAGCCGATGTGCAGGCTTTGGCCGAGAGCCTGATCCGCGATGTCTTCCGCGACACGCTGGATGTCGAGCTGCCCAGCCCGTTCCCGCGCCTGAGTTGGCGCGAGGCCATGCAGCGCTTTGGCTCCGACAAGCCCGACCTGCGCATTCCCGGGGAACTGGTGGATGTGGACGAACACGTTGCCCACGTCGAGTTCAAGGTGTTCTCCGGGCCGGCGAATGATGCCGGTTCGCGCGTAGCCGTGCTGAAGATCCCGGGTGGTGCGGAACTGTCGCGCAAGCAGATCGACGACTATACCCAGTACGTTGCGCGCTACGGCGCCAAAGGCCTGGCCTGGATCAAGGTCAACGATATCGCCGCCGGGCTGGAAGGCCTGCAGTCTCCCATCGCCAAGTTCCTGGACGGCAAAGCCTGGCAGGGCATCGCTGCGGCAACGGGCGTGGAATCGGGCGACCTGTTGTTCTTTGGCGCCGGCGACTGGCTTACCGTCAGCAATTTCATGGGCCAGTTGCGGGTTCGCAGCGCGCTGGACCTGGGCCTGGTGCAGGAAGGCTGGCGGCCCCTGTGGGTCACGCAGTTCCCGATGTTTGAATGGGATGAGGATTCGGGCCGCTTCATGGCCATGCACCATCCGTTCACCGCGCCGGTGGAAAACAGCCCTGAAGCCCTGCAGGCCGATCCGGCAGGGTCATTGTCTAAAGGCTACGACATGGTGCTGAACGGCGCCGAGATTGGCGGTGGCTCGATTCGTATCCACACACCGGCCATGCAGCAGGCGGTATTCGACCTGCTGGGCATCGGGCCGGATGAGGCGAGGGTGAAGTTCGGCTTCCTGCTGGATGCGCTGAAATATGGCGCGCCGCCGCATGGTGGTATTGCGTTCGGGCTGGATCGCATTTCCGCCCTGATGTCGGGTGAGGATTCTATTCGCGACGTGATTGCTTTTCCCAAAACCACCACGGCGCAGTGCCTGCTCACCGGCGCGCCTTCCAGCGTGCCTGAAGCGCAGGTCCGGGAATTGCATATCCAGACCCTGGCGAAAGGCTGAAACCGGTGAATGCCGGGAACGATCACTCCCGGCTGGGTGTAACGGCCGCGCTGGCGGCGTTCATCACCTGGGGCGTGGTGCCGATCTATTTCAAGTGGCTGACCGCAGCTCCGCCGCTGGAAATCATTGCGCATCGGATACTCTGGTCAGTGCCGGTGCTGGGCGGTTTCCTGCTGCTGCGGGACGGTACGTCCTTTATCCAGCGGATGCGCCTGCACCGCACAAAAATTCTCGGCCTGATGTTTTCCGGCTCGGTGCTGGCGTTCAACTGGCTGTTGTTCGTCTGGGCGGTGGCGCACGAGCAGGTGCTGGCCACCAGCCTGGGCTACTTCATCAATCCGCTGGTGAACGTTCTGCTGGGCTACCTGTTCTTCAAGGAGCGGCTCAGCCCGCTGGAAACGGCCGCCGTGCTGGTGGCTGCGCTGGGCACGGCGTACCTCACCTGGTATCTCGGAGTTCCGCCGTGGATTTCGCTGGGCCTGGCGTTTTCATTCGGCACCTATGGACTGCTGCGCAAGAAACTCGATGTCGGGCCGATGACCGGGCTGTTGTGGGAAAACCTGTTGCTGTGCCTGCCGGCAGCGATCTACCTGGTAATGATGACCCAACAGGGCACACGGGCTTTCGGCGAGGTCAGTATCCAACTGGACATCCTGCTGGCCCTTTCCGGCCTGATAACCGTACTGCCGCTGATCTGGTTCAATACGGCGGCTCGCCACATGACGCTCACCACGCTGGGCTACTTCCAGTACATTGCGCCAACGCTGACGTTCCTGACTGCCGTATTCCTGTTCGGCGAGGCGTTCACCCAGGGGCATGCCGTGGCCTTTGGCTGCATCTGGGCCGCGTTGCTGGTGATTTCCATGGATCGCATGCTGCGGTCACGCCGTCAGGTCGCCCCTTTACCCTGAAATATTCCTGAGGCCGGCTGGTTGCTTGCCCGCTTCATGATAAAATCGCGCGTTTTATCCATTCACCTGATCAACCCACCGAATGCAAAGGAAGAACTCCCATGGCCGGACACAGTAAATGGGCCAACATACAACACCGCAAAAGCAAGGTAGACGCCAAACGCGGCAAGGTTTTCACCCGCATCAACCGCGAGCTTTCCGTAGCCGCGCGTGAAGGGGGCAGCGACCCCGATGCCAATCCAAGGCTGCGCCTGGCGATTCTGAAGGCCAATGCCGTCAACATGCCCAAGGACACCATCGAGCGCACCATCAAGAAAGCAGCCGGTGAACTGGAAGGCGTCAGTTACGAGGAAATCCGTTACGAAGGCTACGCCCAGGGTGGCGTGGCGGTCATGGTCGACTGCCTGACGGACAACCGCAACCGCACCGTGGCAGAAGTTCGCCACGCATTCTCCAAGCACGGCGGCAACCTCGGAACCGACGGTTCCGTGGCCTACCTGTTTTCCAAGCTGGGTGTCCTGAGCTATGCGCCCGGGGTTAGCGAAGACAAAGTGATGGAAGCCGCGCTGGAAGCAGGCGCGGATGACGTCGTAACCGCGGATGATGGCTCGGTTGAAGTGCTGACTTCCCCGGAAGCCTATGCGGAGGTAGTGGAAAAGATGACCGCGGCAGGGCTTGAGCCGGCCGAATCCGAAATCACCATGCGCGCCAGCCTGGAAGTGGAGCTGGACGTGGAAACGGGCCGGAAGGTGGTCAACTTTCTCGATATCCTGGAAGACCTGGACGACACCCAGGCGGTTTACAACAATGCCGATATTCCAGACGAGGCGTATGACTGATTCAGCCGCAACGCCGGCGGCTGTTGCCTGAGCCGTGCGCATTCTCGGTATCGACCCCGGCTCGCGCGCCACGGGCTTCGGCTTCATCGAGGTCCGGCAAGGACGGACCGTGTGCATTGCGCAGGGCGTGATCCGCACGGGAAAGGGTGATTTCCCCGACCGGCTGGGCCTGATTTTTACCGGCGTTCGTGACCTGGTGCGTGAATTCCAGCCGGACCAGGTGGCGGTTGAGTCTGTGTTCGTCAGCCGCAACCCCTCATCAGCGTTGAAGCTCGGCCAGGCGCGCGGTGCCGCCATCAGCGCGGTAGTGTCCGAAGGCCTGAAAATCGCCGAATATTCGCCGCGCTCGGTCAAGCAGGCTTTGGTGGGACGGGGTGCTGCTGACAAAAACCAGGTGCAGCACATGGTATGCGTGCTGTTGCAGCTGCGTGAGCAACTGGAAGAGGACGCAGCCGATGCCCTGGCTGTGGCATTATGTCACCAGCACACCAGCGAGACGCTGGCGCGAATTGCCAGGTCGTAAGTCACATAGCATGAACCGCCCGGAATGAACCCATGCCCGGATTGAAGCCATGATCGCCCGCCTGTCCGGAATCCTTGTCGCCAAACAGCCGCCTTTGCTGGTGATAGATGTGGGCGGCGTCGGCTACGAGGTGGAAGCGCCACTGAGTGTCTTCTATGATTTGCCGGAGTTGGGTAAACCTTTGATTTTGCTTACTCACCTGCAGGTCAAGGACGATGGTCACAACCTGTTTGGTTTTGCCAGCGAAAGCCAGCGGACGCTGTTTCGCCAGTTGCTGAAAATCAGTGGCATCGGCGCCAAGCTGGCGCTGGCCATCCTGTCCGGCACGACCCCGGATGAACTGGCCCGCTTTGTTTCCGAGGGCGACTCCGCCGCGCTCACACGATTGCCCGGCATCGGCAAGAAAACCGCTGAACGCATCATCATCGAGTTGCGCGACAAGCTGGATCACTTGCCCGTGGCCGGAAGCTTGCCCGGAGGATCAGCCACCGCGGCGCCGGTTAATGCAGCCAGTGAAGCAACCCATGCGCTGGCCTCGCTGGGCTTCAAGCCCCAGGAAGCCAGCCGGCTGGTGCGGCTGGTGGCAAAACCGGATATGAGTGCTGAAGATATAATCCGCCTGGCGCTGCAAGCCACCATCAAGTCATGAAAGGTCAAAAACCGGCATGAGCCAGATTTCCGCAGAAGACCGCATCATTGCCCCGGGCCTGGGCACGGAAGACCAGGAACTGGAAACCAGCCTGCGTCCACGCACGCTGCAGGAGTACGTGGGGCAGCCGGCCATGCGCGAGAAGCTGGGCATCTTTCTGGAGGCCGCCAGAAGGCGTTCCGAAGCGCTGGATCATGTGCTGATATTCGGCCCGCCCGGGCTGGGCAAAACCACGCTGGCGCACGTGATTGCGCACGAACTCGGCGTCAACCTGCGCCAGACTTCCGGCCCGGTACTGGAACGCGCCGGGGACCTTGCTGCGCTGCTGACCAACCTGCAGGCCGGAGATGTGTTGTTCGTGGATGAAATCCATCGGCTTTCGCCGGTGGTGGAGGAGGTGCTGTACCCGGCGCTGGAAGATTTCCAGATCGACATCATGATTGGCGAAGGTCCGGCGGCACGTTCCATCAAGCTGGAATTGCCGCGCTTCACCCTGGTGGGCGCCACCACGCGCGCCGGGTTGCTGACTTCGCCGCTGCGCGACCGTTTTGGCATTGTCGAGCGTCTGGAGTTCTACAGTGCCGAGGAGTTGTGCCGCATTGTCACGCGTTCGGCCGGCATCCTGCAGATTGAAATCGATGCCGAAGGCGCCATGGAAATAGCCCAACGCTCACGCGGCACGCCACGCATCGCCAACCGGCTGCTGCGCCGCGTGCGGGATTTTGCCGAAGTGCGGGGCGATGGTTTCATCAACCGGGACATTGCAACCGGAGCCATGGACTTGCTGCAGGTGGATGGCGAGGGTTTCGACACCATGGATCGCCGCCTGCTGAAACTGATCATTGATACGTTTGAGGGCGGGCCGGTAGGCGTGGAGAGCCTGGCCGCGGCCTTGTCGGAAGAGCGCGGAACGGTTGAGGATGTGCTGGAGCCCTACCTGATCCAGCAGGGTTTCCTGGCCCGCACCGCCCGTGGCCGGATTGCCACGGCCAGGGCTTATCGGCACCTGGGCCTGAAATCACCGGCTGCTGAGGCCGACCTGTTCGACGAAAAAGATGGCTAACTGAAGGCATTTGGGCGTGGCAGGGAATCTTCTGCTGATCCTTGTGTCAAGCTGCGTGATTGAATGGCTTCGGCCGGCACCATCGTACTGGGCAAAATAATCATCATGAGTGAACTAAAACAAGAGCCCTTTGTCTGGCAAATACGGGTTTACTACGAAGACACCGATGCCGGAGGTGTGGTCTATCACTCTAATTACCTTAACTTTTTTGAGCGGGCCCGAACCGAGTTCCTGCGTGCCAAGGGCATCAACCAGGAGAGCCTGCGCAATGAGCACAACCTGATCTGGGTGGTGCTGGATATCCAGGTGCATTTCCGCAAGGCGGCGCGGATGGATGATTTATTGCAGGTCACGGCTGAGCCGGCCTGGGTGAAAGGCGTGCGGGTCGGGTTCCGGCAGCGCATGACACGCGCGGATGGAACCGAATTGGCCACCGCGGAATTGAGTGTGGCCATGCTGCACGCTGACAGTCTGAAACCGGCACGCATGCCGGCCTGGTTGGAATCGGAGTTGACGAATGGGAAGTGAGGTGCAGATCTGGCAACTGGTGATGCACGCCGGTTGGCTGGTAAAAGGTGTGATGCTGCTGTTGCTGGGGGCTTCGGTGGCATCGTGGATGATCATTTTCAACAAGCGCCAGGTGCTGCGGCAGGCCCGCGATGCTGCTGACAAATTCGAGGAGCAGTTCTGGTCAGGAACCGACCTCACCAAGCTGCACGAAGGCATCAGCTCCGGGCACCGGATTTCCAATGGCATGGAGAAGATATTCGATGCCGGATTTTCGGAGTTCACCCGCATGCGCCAGCAGGGCCGGATGTCGCCCAACGCCATGGTGGAAGGCGCGCAGCGCGCCATGCGCATTGCCTTGACGCGTGAAACCGAAGAACTGGAGCACCGGCTGAATTTCCTGGCCACTGTGGGCTCTACCAGCCCCTACATCGGCCTGTTCGGAACGGTTTGGGGCATCATGACTTCGTTCCAGGCGCTGGCCAACGTCAACCAGGCCACCATCGCCATGGTGGCGCCCGGTATCTCGGAAGCGCTGGTGGCCACCGCCATGGGCCTGTTCGCCGCCATTCCCGCGGTGATCGGCTATAACCGCTATTCCGACCAGGTGGAGCGCCTTGAAGTCCGCTACGACAACTTCAAGGAGGAATTCTCCAGCATCCTGCAACGCTACGCCCACAATCTCAGCCAGGAGTAAGCCGGCATGGAACCCGTCAAGGCCCGCCGACGCCCGATGGCTGAAATCAACGTCGTACCCTACATCGACGTGATGCTGGTATTGCTGGTGATCTTCATGATCACCGCGCCACTGCTGAACCTGGGCGTGGAAGTGGAATTGCCCAAAGCCGATGCCGAACCGCTGGAAAGCCAGCAGAACGAAGAGCCCCTGGTGCTTACGGTGTTGCGTAATGGCGACCTGTACCTCAATGCCGGCGGTGATGTGGCAGGCATTGCCAGTGGACTGATTGACCCGGAAAGCCTGATCACCACGGTTTCCGCCATCGTACGGCGCAATCCAGAGCTGGAAATCCTGGTGGGTGGCGACAAGCAGGTCGAATATGGCGCGATTTACCAGGCCATGGTGCTGCTGCAGAAAGCCGGCGTGCAGAAAGTCGGCTTGATGAGCGATCCGCTGGACGGGGACGATGCCGCGGCAGCCGCGACCGACGGTTAGTTCGAATGCGTCGCAATGCCAACCAGGCTTCGCTGTGGCAACCCTTCGGGTTGTCTGTTGGCGTGCACCTGTTGCTGGCGGCGCTGGTGGTGCTGGGTACTCTGAACTGGAAACCGTTCAAACAGCACCAGCCCATGGCGCTGACCATCGAGGCGGTGATTGTCGACACCACGCAACTGGCCACCCGCCGCGAAGAGGCGTTGAAAGAGGCAGAGGCGGCGCAGAAGCGCCAGGAACTGGAAGAGCGCCGTGCCGAAGAGTTGGCCCAGCAGAAACAGCGCGAGCAGGAGCGGCTGCAGGAACAGCAACGCCAGGCTGAACTTGAGAAGCAAAAGCAGATCGAAACCGAGAAGCAGAAGCAGATAGAGGCCGAGAAGCAGAAGCAGGCTGAGCTCGAAAATCAGCGTCGCCAGCAACTGGAGGCCGAGCGCAAGAAGAAGGAAGCGCAGGAGAAGCTGGAGCAGCTGAGAAAGGAGCAGGAGCGCAAACGGGAAGAAGAGCGCATCCGCCAGCAACAGGAACTGGAAAAAGTCCGCAAGGAGCGGGAGGAAGCCGAGAAACAACGCAAGCTGGAAGAGGAACGCCTGAAGCAACTGGAAGCGCGTGAGAAGGCTGAGGAGGCCGCCAAACAGAAACAGGCCGAGGCTGATGCCATCAAGGCGCAGCAGGATCGCGAGGCGCAGTCGCTGGCCGAAGGCCGCAGGGCTGAGCTCAGTGACCAGTACCAGTTGGCCATCCAGCAACTGGTGCGCGAAAACTGGCTGCGTCCGCCAACAGCGCGTCCGGGTCTGCGGTGTATTCTCAAGATCGCCCAGATACCGGGCGGAGAAGTGATCTCTGCCGTGATATCCGGCAGCTGCAATGGCGATGAAGCTACCCGCCGCTCGATCGTCGCCGCAGTGGAAAGGATAGACGCATTGCCTTATCGTGGTTTCGAGGATGTGTTTGCCCGCGAAATCGACTTTGAATTCATTTATGACGGTGATTAGAAACATGAAGAAAATCCTGCTCGTTCTGCTTGCGCTGTGTGCATCACCGCTGGCGCAGGCGCAGCTGCAAATTGAAATCATCAGCGGCAACGCCAGCGCCCTGCCGATTGCGATCGTGCCTTTCAACTGGGAGGAGAGCGACCCGCCGCCGGTCAACAGCGTGGATGAAATCGTTTCCAACGATTTGTACCGGTCAGGACTGTTCAAGCCGATTGACCGCGATGACATCATCGAATTCCCGCATGAGGAGGAAGAGATCCGCTTCGGCACCTGGCGTTTGCTGAAAACCGACTACATCGTCATCGGCCGCGTGCGTGATGCCCCTGGCGGCATGGGCCATGAACTGATCTACCAGCTGTTCGATGTGCACACCCAGGAACGATTGCTGTCGCAAATCACCACCGTGGGTGAGGGTGACCTGCGGTTCGGCGCCCATCGCGTGGCCGATGCGGTGTATGAAGCACTCACCGGGATTCCCGGCGCTTTTTCCACCCGCATTGCCTACGTTACGGCAACCGGTGTGGGCGATGACCAACGCTATGAACTGGTGGTGGCGGATGCCGATGGCTGGGGTCCGCAGTCCGTGGTGGGTTCGCCCGAGCCCCTGCTGTCACCGGCCTGGACGCCGGATGGCCGCAAGCTGGCCTATGTGTCGTTTGAGAAGGGAAACTCCGCGATTTACATCCAGGATGTGGCAACCGGTGCTCGGGAACTGGTCTCCAGTGGCCGCGGAATCAACGGCGCGCCATCCTTCTCACCGGACGGAAATCGCATGGCTTTGACGCTGTCACGCACCGGAAATCCGGAAATTTATGTGCGCGACCTGGGCACCGGTCGGGAAACCCAGCTGACCCAGCATTGGGCGATTGATACCGAGCCTACCTGGTCGCCCGACGGCAGTACCATCTATTTCACCTCCGACCGGGGTGGCAAACCGCAGATCTACAGCATACCCGTCACCGGCGGAAATCCGGAAAGAGTAACCTTATCAGGGGATTACAATGCCAGGGCCAGCGTTTCCCCGGACGGCAGGAAAATGGCGGTGGCGCAGGGCAAGGGCAATGAATACCGAATCGCCCTGTGGGATTTTGAAAACGCCCGGTTCACGGTGCTAACTCCCGGAAAATTAGATGAATCTCCCAGTTTCGCGCCGAACGGGAGTATGGTACTTTACGCAACGCGTGAGGGGTCACGAGGTGTACTTTCGGCTGTATCAGCGGACGGCAATGTTCGGCAAAAACTGGTGCTCAGCGAAGGGGACGTCCGTGAACCCGCATGGTCGCCCGTTATCAGGTAATATACCCGCAGTCACACCCGGACCGCGCCGCTCAGAACGGCGTGTCCACTTACAACCAGGAGATATGTAATGAGTAGCGCAATTAAATGGACTTTGGCCATCATGGTCGCAATGTCAGTTGCGGCATGCCAGCCCAAGCCAAAGCCGACCGAGCCCGCACCGGTCACTGAGCCGGCCAAGCCGGTTACAACCGAGGCAGCGCCGGATCCCAACGATTACACCGAC
>CAYYCX010000099.1:0-16239 GCA_964470455.1 uncultured Wenzhouxiangellaceae bacterium | reverse complement strand
TGGACCGACATTCACCTCTCCAACGAGGGTGATACCTTTGGCGTGCCGGGGCTGTGGGTGTTTTCGTGGTACGACGTGTCGGTGGCGCCCAATGTGGCGCTGTTCAACTACGCCCGCGAGCATTCCGTCGGGCTTGGAAAAGGCAACCAGCAAATGATCATCGGGCCGATGCCGCATTGCGCGTTCGGCCACGAATCGCGCGACACCGTGGTGGGCGAGCGCAAGCTGGGCGATGCGCGTTTTGACTACACCGCGCGTTATGTCGAATGGTTCGATCATTGGCTGAAGGACGAGAAAAGCGGCGCCACCAAACAGCCGGTGACTCAGTGGTACCAGATGGGTGCAAACACCTGGCAGTCCGCACAGGATTTCCCGCCCAAGGGCACCGAGTATGTTGATCTCTTCCTCGACAGCGGTGGTTCGGCCAACAGCCTGTACGGTGATGGCGTGCTGCGCTATGAGGCGCCTGAGCAGGCAGCCAGCGACGGCTATGTCTACGATCCATTGCGCCCGGTGCAAACCTACGGCGGCGGCGCCTGCTGCATGGGCGATGTGAAAGCCACCGGCGCGCTGGACCAGTCCACGCTGGAAATGCGCAGCGACATCCTGGTGTACACCGGCCCGGTGCTGGAAGATGACCTGGCAGTAGCGGGATTCATCGAGGTCGAACTGTATGTCTCATCCGATGCGCGCGACACCGATTTCACTGTCAAGCTGATCGACGTCTACCCCGACGGCAAAGCCTACAACCTGGACGACAACATTTTCCGCGCCCGCTACCGCGAGGGTTACGACAAGAAGGTGCTGATGGAACAAGGCGAGGTGTACCGCCTGGAACTGCCACCGATGATCACGGCGAATACGTTCAAGGCCGGGCACCGCGTGAGGGTGGAGGTCTCGTCCAGCAACTTCCCGCGTTACGACCGCAACCTCAATACCGGCGGCAACAACTTCGACGAATCCGAACCGGTGGTGGCGCGCAACCGCATCCATCACGGCCCGGACCACCTGTCGAAAATCCGCCTGCCGGTGAGCGGTGGCCAGTGAAATCCGTTCAACAAGGAGCCGTGCCATGATGTCAGCGTCCCTTCGCCTTCGGGCGGCCAGCTACAGCCGCCTGGTGCCGGTTCTTCTGCTCCTTGGCCTGATCCTGTCAAGCTGTGCCACGCCTGCGGCCCCGGAAAGCGAAAACACGGCAGCCGCTGACCGCAGCATTACGATTCGGCTGGGTGAGGAACTGGCCCTGGAAGGACCAATCACCGGCCGTCTCTACCTGTTGGTTACCGACAAACCGGACGTGGAGCCACGCCTGATCGCGCCATTCACCGGCGCCTATTATTTCAATTCCTCGCGCTTCGATTACCCTGCGCTGTTCGCCGAGGACGTGAACGCACTGGAACCGGGCGCGCAGGTGACATTTGACCTCGAAACCGCTGGCTACCCGCCCGAAACCCTGGCCGACATTCCGCCGGGTGATTACCGCATCCAGGCGGTGCTGTCGGTCTACACGCAGGTCACTCCCGACCACGGCAAGACCATCTGGCTGCCGCTGGACCAATGGGAAGGCCGGCAGTTCAACCAGACACCCGGCAATCCGGTCAGCGGAGTGGCGGAAGTGACAGTGGCCGATGGCGCGGGTTTCCATGCCGAGCTCACGCTGGATTCGGTGATTCCGCCGGTGGAAATGCCCAAGGACACGGCTTACCGCAAGCACCACCGCTTCAAGAGTGAGCTGATTTCGGATTTCTGGAACCGCGATATGTGGGTGGGTGTGAACGTCACGCTGCCGAAAGGTTATGACCAACATCCGGACGCCCACTACCCGGTAGTGTTTCACATGGGGCATTTCTTCGAGACTTCGCCCTTGCACATCGTCGAGCCGAAAGAAGGAGAAGTAGCAGCACCCGACAGCGCGTGGGCGCAATGGATGGCCGAAGACACGCCTCGCTTCATTGCGGTCACGCTGATGCACCCGACGCCGTTCTACGACGATTCCTATCTGGTGAACTCGGACAACGCCGGACCCTGGCAGGACGTGCTGATGCAGGAGTTCCTGCCCTTCCTGGCCGAGAACTACCGCGTGATCGACGCGGGCTGGGCGCGCACCCTGACCGGCGGGTCGACCGGTGGCTGGATTGCGGCCTACACGCAGATCAGCCGGCCGGATGATTTCGGCGGCGCCTGGTCGTATTGCCCGGACTGGATCGACTTCCGCGAAGTGATGCATTCGAACATGTACGAGGACAGCAGCGCTTTCCATCCCAAGGATGTGAACACCTGGATCCAGCCGGAGGCGCCGATGTCGCGCTCGGTGAAGGGCGATGTGCGCATGACCACGCGCCAGTTCTCCCAATGGCTGGCTGTGCTCGGTGACAACGCGCTGTCTGGTGAATTCACCGACGGCTACGCGGCCTTTTTCGGCCCGGTGGGACCGGATGGCTATCCGGTGCGCCCCTGGGATTACCAAACTGGCAGCATCAATAATGCCGTCTGGGCTGAATGGCGCGATCGCGGTTTTGACCTTCGGTACTACCTGGAACAGAACTGGGCCGAGATCGGACCGAAGCTGGTGGGAGACCTGCACTTCCTGGTGGGCGAGATGGACGAGTTCTACCTGAACCTGCCGGTGTACCGCATGCAGGAGTTCCTGGAAAGCACCACCAACCCGCCGTACGGAGGATCGTTCCGCTATGGCCGCCCAATGGTGGGTCACTCTTTCTCCAACATGGGCACTGACCCATGGCCAGCGGCCATGCTCAGGGAGATGGCCGAACACATTCAAGCCAATGCGCCGGCGGGCACCGACACAGCGCAGTGGAACTATCCCTGACTGGGTACCCCATTCGAACCCGCGGAAATTCGTGTTGGGGTGGTGTTGGGTTGTTGCGTCGTGTCTGGCGTCCGGAACCGGACAAAGCTTTCGAAACAACTGAACAGGGTCACAATCATGAACAAACCGGAACGGGCAAATCCGTATCAATGCAAGAACGAATATTTGCGCGCCAGCATATTGGCGGGCCTGGCTGCAATGGCTTTTCCCGTGCTCGGCGTCCATGCCCAGGAGCAATCTGGCGAAGATGAATCCGCCATGCTGGAGGAGGTGGTAGTTACCGCGCGCTATCGCGAAGCGACCGTGCAGGAGCTGGGCCTTTCCATCCGCGCCTTCGGCGAGCAGGAGCTGAATCGCCTGGGCATTGTCGATGTTGGAAGTCTGGCGCGCTTCACGCCCAGCCTGAACATCCAGGAACGCGGCCCCAACCGCAATGAAATGAACATTCGCGGCATCAGCAATTTCCTGGTCACCCAGGATTTGGCACCCTCTGCACGGCCGGTAGGCATTTACCTGGATGAATCACCGGTCAACACCCTGGGCGGCTCGCAGTTCGACCTCAGGCTGTTCGACATGTCGCGCGTGGAAGTGCTGCGCGGCCCGCAGGGCACGCTGTACGGCGAAGGTTCCAGTGCTGGCGCGGTTCGTTACTTCACCAATGATCCCAGCCTGTCCGAATTTGAGGGTCACGTTGAGCTGGAAACAGTACTTGTCGACAACGGTGGAGCAGACTTCAATGCTCGCGCGGCGGTCAGCATACCGCTGGCCAAGGACACGGTGGGCCTGCGCCTGGTGGCGGGCACCTTCAATTATCCGGGCTACATTGATGTGGTTGATGGCAAAAAAGATGTCAATGATCTTGAAGCCAGAATGTTCCGCGCGATCTTGTTGGCCAAGCCCAGTGAGGACCTGACCATCCGCGCCATGGTGCACTACGACGACAGCGAACTCGGTTCTCTGGGTCTTTATACCGGCGACCCGTCGGACCGCATTGCCAACCTGCCTCTGGATGACGCGCAGATCGATGACACCAACCTGGTGGCCAACCTGGACATTGGCTGGAATGTGGGACCCGGCACTTTCACTTCGCTGACCAGCTATTTCGACCGCGAGCGCGACCGCTACAGCTACGACCAGATCTACTCGCTGGTGAACTCCATCACCACCACCCTGGTGCTCGGGAGGCTGGACCAGACATTTGCTGAAGACCACATCACCCAGGAACAATGGAGCCAGGAGTTCCGCTACGTGTCACAGCTGGACGGGCCATTGCAGTTCACCGTCGGCGCCTTCTACAAGGACTTCACCTTTGAGTCACCCACCGGTGATACCTGCACCGACACCAACCTGGAGTTTGGCCTGCCGGACCGTTGCACCAACGTTTCCCTGGACCTGCTGGGTTTTGATACACCGGATGTCGGGCTGAGCAACTATGGTGAGCAACTGTCAGCTTATGCCGAAGCGGAATTCAGCTTCGCGGAAAAATTCAAGCTGATCGGTGGCCTGCGCTGGCATACTGAAGACTTGCAGGTGGTCTCGCCTGAGACCGCGGGTTTCCTGGGCTTTTCGCCCATCGTCTATGGCGCGATCGATGAAGAAGTCTCCATCGATGCCGTGCTGCCCAAGGTGGCGCTGGAATACGCTGCCAGTGACGATGTGCTGCTGTATGGCCAGTACTCAACCGGCACCCGCAACGGCAACCTGAATTCGCCCTCCACGCTGGCTTCCATGGAATTGTTCGCGCCCGGTTCGTCAGCCGGTTATGAGTCCTATGGCGAAGACAGCACCAAAACCTATGAGGCCGGTATCAAGTCGCGCTTTGCCGATGGCCGTGTAACCTTCAACGCCGCTGCCTGGTACACCGAATACGAGGATCTGCAGGTGTTGATTTCAACGCCGCCGCTGGGGCTTGCGGTGATCCTGAATGCCAGCCAGGCCATTTCCCAGGGCGTGGAGTTTGACCTGTTTGCCAACCCCACCGACAACCTGACGCTGTTTGGCGGTGCCAGCTACACCAATTCGGAACTGGATTCCGACCTGGTTACCAATTTGATCAGCGGCGCCATTACGCCCAAGGGCACGTCGTTGCCGTTTTCGCCGGAATGGACCTGGAACGGCGGCGGCGAGTACGTCTGGCCAATGAATGGCGGCAACGAGTTGTACCTGAACGGCAACTTTGCCTACACCGGCGAGATGCTCAATGCGCTTTCAGCAACCACACTTGAGATCGGTGATTTCTGGTTATTCGGCGCGGGCTTTGGCTGGCGTTCCGACAACTGGTCAGTGGACCTGCTGGTCAGCAACCTCACCGATGAGGCGGAGCCGGTGGCCATCAACAACTTCAGCCCGGTGTACACCGCCAATACCGGCGTGGCGTTACCCCCGGAATTCACCTTCAACGAGCAGTTCATGGTGTCGCCGCGGACCTACCGACTCATGTTCCGCTACCGCTTCTGAAGTTGTTCAAAAGTTCCGGCGGCTGCCATGGCTGCCGGAACGCTTGGATTTTGTGATGACGCCCTGCTATCGCCCACCCCCGGTGGGCGATTTTTTGTGGGTTACTTGAAATAGAACTCACCCGCTGGTTGCGGATCGGGATACACCCGCGCCGCATCTTCGCCGCTGTACAATACGCCGTTCTTCATCACGTACTCGATGCTCCGCGCGTTGCGGATATCTTCCAGCGGGTTGTCCGTCAGCACCACCAGGTCCGCCAGCTTGCCGGCTTCCAGTGAGCCGAGATCCTGGTCCAGGCCCTGGTTCCAGGCGCCATGCAAGGTGGCGATGGCAATGATGTCCATGGGCTCGAAACCGCCCTGTGCATAGAGTTCCATTTCAAAATGCACATCCAGGCCCAGCATCTGCCCGTGCCCGCCCAACTGCAGAGACACACCGGCGTCGTAGAGCTTTTTCAGGTTGGCGGCAAGCTCGGGGTGGAAGTAATCATCCTCAAACACGTGCTGGGGCCGGCGCAGCCGCGCCAGCAGTTCCTCCTTGCGGGCAAAGCGGTTGAGTTTCGCGTCTTCAAACAGGCGTTCGCTCTGGTGGAACCAGTTTTCGCCCATGGGGCCGTCCAGGGTCACGACCAGGGTGGGAGTAATGGAAATGCGGCTGGCCCTGAAGAACTCGATGTAGTCGTCGTAGATGGAAGTGAATCCCATGCCATGCGCGATTTCGGTGGCGCCATCGATGACACGCGTGAGGTTCACCTGCCCTTCGCCGCCCGGTTCGACCACCACATTGAGCCCCTCGGCCCGAGCGGTGGCGGCCAGTTGCTGGCGAATGCGCCGGTTCAGGGTGATGTAGTCCTTGATCGCGGTCGCGCCATGCGCCTTGTTGAAGCGCACCTGCTCCTGCACATCCTCCAGGGTTTTGAAGTTGCGGTAGGTTCCCGGCCGGAATTCGCGGCTGCCAAACATCGGCGATGCGGTGGAGAACAAACGCGGGCCGGTGATCTTACCGGCCAGCAGCATGTCGGACAGCCAGGCATCCTTGGGTATGGTGCCGTACACCTCGTACATCGTGGTGACGCCGTACGCCAGTGGTGCACTCAGCGAGGCCACCTGCTGTTCGATGGTGTGGGTGGGCGAAATAGAGCCGTGGTAGTGGGCATGCGCGTCGATGATGCCGGGCATCAGCGTGCGGCCTTCGAGGTCGATCACATGCGCTTCGGGCGGAATGGCGACATCGGTGCCGACTGCGGCGATGCGCTGGTTACGCACCAGCAGCGTTGCGTTCTCCAGCACGCTGCGGTTGGCATCGACGGTGATGACGCGGGCGTTCGTCAGGGCCACGGTACCATTTGGTGTGTTGACTGCCAGGGGTACTGAAATGTCGGCGCGTGAACGGACCGGGCCCTCTGCCAGAACAGCGTCCAGGGATTTTTCCAGGAATTCCGGCCCGCGGGTCCACTGGATGGCCAGTCGATTTCCGGATTGCCGATCGGCAGACCAGCGTGCGTACAGGCCATCATTGGCGGCGTCCAGACGGCTACTGGTGCCCTTGCCTTCTTCCGCGCTGACGGTGACGGCCTTGCCAAGGAACTCGAACGGTGTGATCCAGGTGCGGTGGTATTCTTCGTACAGGATCCACTCCTCATCCGGGGAAATGGTGGCGCCGGCGGCATTGGGGAAGGTGTAGAGGGTCTGCTCGCCCTGGCCGTCCAGGCGGATTTTCTTCAGCACCAGCGCGCGATCGGCAATTTCGGTGAAGTAGATGTGCTGGCCATCGCGGGCAAACTTCAGCGATGGTGGCCGCGCGCCAAAGCCGGCGCCTTCCATGGAAATGTCGGTAACTTTCACCGCATTGCCGCCATCGGCATCCTGGATAACCAGCTCAAAACGGGTTTGCGCTTCCAACTGGGTGCCCGAGCGGATGCTGTCATCGCCGCGCACGAACGCCAGCCTGCGGCCGTCTTCCGACAATGCCAGGGAGCCATATTGCGAAGGCACGTCGGTGAGCTGGGTGTCGCCCTTGCCATTGAGCCGCATGCGGTGGATGGCGCCGAGCTCCGCATCGGTCCAGCGGGCGAAGTAGATGTACTGCCCCCTGGCATCGACCAAGGGGCTGCTTTCATGCGCTTCGGATTGGGTCAGGTTGGTAGCTGTGCCGCCGCGCTGCAGGTAGAGGTCACCCAGGGTTTCGAACAGGATGGCATCATCGCTACCCGGTACCCGCTGCGCCCAGCGGTGAATGCGGGTGCGGGCCTCGCCTTCCGCGATCTCGTGACGGAAGCGGATGGTGGAATCAAACTCCCGTTGCACGTTTGCGGAAAATGGTATGTCGGTGACGGCACCGTCGGCGATATTTACCCGGTGTATGCCGCCGCCATACCACAACACCAGCGAGCGGTTGTCGGGCAGCCAGGCCATGGTCGGGTAGGCGGCGTGGTGGTACACCACGTAGTCCTGCCGGTCCCGCTCCACCTCGGGCAGCAGCACCCGCTCCACGCCGGTATCAAGATCGTGCAGCACCAGCTCCGACACCTGGTCGTTGCGGTGCACATACGCCAGGTAGCGCCCATCCGGCGACAGCGCGGGCGCAACGGCGCCGCCCGGGCGCCTGATCAGGTCGCTGACCTCACCGGTGCGTTTGTCATAGCGTTTGATGCTGCCGCCCGCCGCATGCACCGGCGCAACCACCTGTTCAAACAGGATCACATCGCGCCGCGCATCGTCACGGAAATGGTTGATCGGCCGGAACCCGGCTCCGGGACGTTGCGCCGTGGATTCCGGGGCCGGAATCAGAACCTGTTTGCTGCCGTTAAGCCCGAACTGGTAGACGGTGTTCTGCGTACCGTCCATCATCGCCACGCCATAGAGTGAACGCCCATCGGCGGACCACATGCCCCCGGTCACGCCTTCGGGCATATTGGAAATGTTCTTCAGCTCGCCGGCCCGACGGTCCATTACCCAGAGGTCATCACTGCCGCCGCGGTCGGAAGTGATCACCAGGCTTTTGCCATCCGGGCTGTAGCGCGGGAACATGTTCCAGGAACGGCCGTGCGTCAAGGCGGTGGCCGTTCCACCGTTGATGGGCATTTCGTAAATGTGGCCCAAGAGGTCAAATACGAGTGTTTTGCCATCCGGCGATACATCCAGGCTCATCCAGGTGCCTTCGGTGGCGGTGTAGTCCAGGTTGTAATGTTCGGTGGCATGACTTTGCTCGATGTCCCAGCCGGGTGTGCTGGCCGACTCTTCAGCCATCGCGCTGGAAGCGGTCAGCAAAAGCAGGGTTGCGGTTAGTGCGCAATGAAGGTTTTTCAAAGTCGATCCTCCCGGGACATGATTAAATTCTGGCGTAAAGTACGGGACGCAGTGCGGCTCGCACACCCCAACAGGACATGCGCCCGTTTCGTTGCCCATACGCCGCGATTCCATGACTTACACTGGCCACCCGGATAAAATCTGCAACGACAGCACTGCTGCTGTCCAGTAAACAGGCCAATCCATGAGTGACAGAACATTGAAGGGGGCGGAAATCCCGCCGTTTTACGCCGGCGTGATCGGCAAACTGGGTTTGGCCCGCCGCCGGGCCGGCTTGCCGCTGATCCCGATGCATTTTGGCCAACCCAGTTCGGGTGCCCCGGCCGCCGCCATCGTTGCCGCGCACCACGCGCTGGATCACGAGGCCATGGGCTATTTCGAATCCGCTCCATTGATCGAGCGCATCGTGCGTCACTATGTCGAGACCTATGGCGTGAGCCTGGCGCCGGAACGCGTGCTGTTGACGGCCGGCGCCAGCGCCGGCCTGGTGGCGGCTTTTGCGGCCCTGTTCGATGAAGATGACCTGGTTGCCCTGGTCAGCCCGGGCTATCCGGCCTATCGCAACACCCTGCGCGCCATGGGCCTGAAGTCGGTCGAAATGCACTGCGAGCGGGCCGAATCCTACCGCCCGAGCCCTGAAATGCTGGCGGCGCTGGATCCCGCGCCCAGCGGTTTTGTATTGGCCAGTCCGGCCAATCCCACCGGCGCCATGCTGGATGCCGCGGCGCTGGAAGCCATGGTGCGTTACTGCCGGGAGCACAACATCACGCTGATCTCGGACGAGATCTACCATGGCATCACCTACGACCAGCCGGCGGTGAGCGCCCTGCAGTTCGACGACCGCGCCATCGTCATCAACAGTTTTTCCAAGCTCTACCGCATGCCCGGCTGGCGGCTCGGCTGGATGGTGGTGCCTGAGGATTTTTCTCACCAGATCAGCGCCTATTTGATCAACATGTTCCTCACGCCTTCCACCCTGGCGCAGCACACCGCGCTGGTGGCCATGGATGAGAAGGCCGACCTGCAGGCCGGTGTGGCCACCTACCGGAAGAACCGGGAACGGCTGATTGCCGGCCTGGCCGAACTCGGCATCACGGAGACCGCGCCGCCGGATGGCGCGTTTTACGTGTATGCCAACGTGGGCCATATCACCAACGACAGCCTGACTTTCTGCATACGCGCCGTGGAGGAAACCGGCGTGGCGTTTGCGCCGGGCATCGACTTCGACCCGCAGCATGGCCACCGCTATGTGCGCTTTTCATTTGCTGTCTCGCCCGAGGAAATCGAGGCTGCCCTGGAGTTGCTGGCGGATTGGTTGCCGCGCTATAAAGATCGGTAACGGCGCAGCCATTGAGGTAGGAAGGCCCTGCTCCGTCCCATCGGTGAGAGGTTTGAAGGGTTTGGGATATGGGTACCCATTGCCGGGCAATCCAGGCCGATCTTGAATAGGTACGCTGATCCCGGAACTCTTCAAACCCTCATAAGCATTTCACCCATTCAAACGGAGCTCGGGAATGAAGCGCAGGGAACTGGTTGGAAACGCCGCGGCGATTGCGGCTGGAGTTGCGGCACTGTCACCCGCGATGGGCGTGGCGGCTGATGTGGAAAAGCTGGCGAAACAGGATTCGCCCTGGCCTTTGCGCGGCAGCGAGGCTTTTGAAATCGCCTCCCAGTCGGTTGGCGATACCTTTGCTGTAGGCGTCTGGCAACCCGAGGAGCGTTTGCTGGCGCTCAGTGGTCGTTCCGCCGAAGCCGGCCAGCCCATGGACGTGGTGTATGTGCTGGATGGCAGCTGGGCCTTGGGCATGGCTGCCGCGATCTGCACCCTGCAACTGGTGGATCTCATCAATCCCGGCTTCCCGCGATTGCTGCTGGTGGGTGTGGACTACCCGGTGGGCGCGGTTAATTCCCGCAGCCGCGACTACACCATGGTGGATTCCGCTCCCAAGGCCATGGCCGAGGGCCTCGCGGCATCGCCCAAGACCGCCACCGGCGGCGCCGACAACTTCCTGCGCTTCCTGGAAGAAGAGCTCGATCCGCTGATCCGTGCCAAATACAACACCACCGGCAAGCCAGCCGGAATACTGGGAGACTCTTTTGGTGGCACCTTCACCTTCTACAGCTTCCTCAAGCAGAGCAGGTTGTTTGACCGGTATTGGCTGGGCAGCCCCGGCATCTTCACCACCAGCACCGATTACCTGGCGCAATTCCGTGAACGGTTGTCTGGCCCGCTGGCGCATGACACCCGCATGTTCCTCAGCCTGGGCAGCATGGAAGCCAACGGCGGTATCGACTTCTACGAGGACATGGGCCGCAGCTTCAACAGCATGGTGAGCGCGCTGAATACCAAGCCCAACGCCCAGCTCAACTGGAGCCACACCGTATATCCCGGCCTGACACACACCTCAGTACTGGCGCCGGCCATGAACGACGCGTTGTTGTATCTCTACGGGCCGTAGCGCTATTAACCCGTTCGCCGCATGGCGAATACGCCGTTGAGGAAGTGCGTGGCGCGGCCATTGCCGTCATCGCCCCAGAAGGCCACATCCCAGCCACGGTTGCCGCCCGCCGCCGGGTCGGCCGGCAGGAAGCGGTCGTCGCCGAGGGGGATGAGCTCAGTGCTCAACCCTGGCTTGGCGCGCTCTTCGCCCTCGAACATGTTCATGATGAGCTTTTCATCCTGGGCCACGAATTCAATGTGCGAGCCATAACTGTCGAACTGGCCTGCGTACCGTTCAAGCTCGGCCTTGGCCGGTGTAACGGTATCCGGCTTGGGCAGTACCGGTTTCTGGATATCAAAAACCTGCGGGAACACGGTCGAGAACACCCGGTCGGCAAAGGGATAACCCTGGCGCGGTACATTGGCGATCGTCGCGATGGCAATGTTGCGCTCTGGGCACCACAGCAACATGGACGAACCGCCGGTATTGGTTCCGCTGTGGCCAAAGAGGGCCTGACCGCCCCATTCCTTGCGATAGGGTCCGGTGCACCACTGCTGCGCAGTCAGCCGGGCCGGCAGTTCAACCTGGGGCGTGTGCATGGTTTTGACGGCTTTGCTGCTGATGACCTGCGCGCCACTCTCGGCGGATCCACCACGCAGGAACATCGTGGCGAACCGCACCAGGTCTCCGGCGCTGCAGCACAAGGATGCGCCTGCCGGCGCCATGGAACGGGGCAACCCCCAGTAGGGCACGCGCTCCGGCGTTTCAGCGCCCTCGCCATAGCGATAGCCGATGGCAATGGGATGGTACAGCAGGTCTTCCGGGAAATTGGCGGATTGTTTCAGGCCCAGCGGGTCAAGGATGCGTTCCTGCAGCAGGGTTTCCCAGTTCTTGCCGGTGGCCATCTGCGCGGCGTAACCGGAAATGTTGGTGCTGGCGTTGGAGTAACCGAACGCGGTACCCGCGGGAAAAATCACAGGGACTTCAGCCATGGCAGCGACGTACTGGCCCAGCGCATCGTCGCCGCGCCCATATGAAGTGTAGGGGCCATTGTCGAGGCCGGCTGACATGGAGAGCAGGTGCCGCAGGCTGATGTTCGCGGTGGAGTCCGGATCAGGTACTTTGAAGTCCTTGATCCATGTTTTGACCGGCGCATCCAGGTCCAGCACGCCTTCATCCACAAGGTTCATGACCAGCGCGGCATTGAACACCTTGGTGGTGGAGCCGATCTGGAACAGGGTGTCGGGCGTAACCGCCAGGCCGCGTTCACGATCGGCCAGGCCGGTACTGAATTCATGCACCTGCTGGCCATCGAACAAGGCCATCTGGGCCCCGACCACGCCAAGTTCATTGGCAACTTCGTCAACCAGCTTCTGCAACAGCACCGGGTCTACCCGGGCCGGAGCGGAACTGGAGGCGCGAATGGCTTGCGGCAAGGCAGCAGCGGCGAGCCCTGCGGCGGTGGTCAATACAAAATCACGGCGGTTCATCATGGCAAGCGTGCTCGTTGGTGTGGATTGGGATAACCCTGACCGATTCAGGGGCGCGATCAGTTTGGCAACAGGTGTGAACACTAAGCGGGAAGCGCAGCCTGATGCAAGTATTCAGTAGCAGCTTACGAAGCTGGAGCCTGCGCGGGTCAATACGCTTCCGCGCCACCGAGGAACTCACCGGGAATGGCGCCGCTGATTTCCCCGCTTTGCAAATCGCGCGCCAGCGCTACCAGGTAACCGCGCCCCCCGGTCACTTTCAATCCGCTGTCCACCCGGACTGCCTGGCCCATGGCCTCCACCGCCTGGATCAATGAAGGATCAAACTCACTGTCCGCGATTGCTGCGGTTTCCACCGAGAAGCTGTCCATCAGGGCGGGTGTATCAATGGCCTGCTTCGGGTCCATGCCGAAATCCAGGGCGCTGCTCAGCGCACACAGCGTTTTCCAGTGCAGGCCGGAGCCAATGGAACCAAAAGCCAGTACCGGCCGGCCCTCCTGGGTCACAATCAGCGGAGCGGTCGGGTCGGGCAGGCGCTGGCCCGGCCCCGCGTTGGCGATCTGTTGTTGCTGGAACTTGGCCGAGTCCGGAATGGAAATGCCGCCGACATTGATGCCGGTCGAACCCCAGGCGCCGGTGTTGATGGTGTGGGTCATGGCCACGACATTGCCCTGCGCATCGATCACCGCCAGTCCGTCCGAATGATCCGAGGGTGTGGGAGGCGGCAGCAGCGCATCGGGTATGCGCCCTTCCTGGGCTGCCTGCCACAAGGCTTCAGCCGTGCTCTTCCTGTAGCGCTCGGCCAGGCTGAGGTCGATGCCCGGCACTTCCTTGGATTCCATGGCCCAGAAAATGCGGGTGCGCAAAGCGGTGCCCGCCTGGATCAGGCGGAACAGGGCGTCGGGCGATTGGGCGTAATGACCGTGGTCGCGCATGCCCATCACATCCATCAGGTTCAGGCTCTGCAGCACATGAATGCCACCGTAGGCGGGCAGGCCCACGGTGTGTACATCCCGGTTACCGTAGCGGGTGCTCGCCGGCTCGGGAAACATCACCTGGTAGTTACGCATGTCTTCCATCGTGATCTTGCCGCCATCCGCCTGCACGGCGGCAACGAACTGCTCTGCCCATTCACCCTCATAGATGTGCGACTGAACTCCCTCCGTGGCACAGATACGCAGGGTTTTCGCCAACCCGGGTTGTTTGAATGTTTCGCCCACCGCATAGAACCCGCCATCGGGCTTGGTGTAAACCGCTTTGGTTGCCGGCAGGCGGCTGAGCACTTCCTGCTTGCCGACCATCATGCCGGCCAGCAAAGTACTCGCCGGAAAGCCCTGCTCGGCGAAATGAATGGCAGGCTCGAACAGGGACTTGAAGGGCAACTTGCCCCAACGCTGGTGCGCTGCTTCGATGCCGGCCATGAATCCGGGCACCAGCGCGGTGCGGGCATCCGGCAGGGGCGCGCCGGGTTTGGCCGGATCATCTTTCGGAATGCTGAGCGGGTCAGTTTCGTTCCGGGGAATGTTGAAGGCCGCGTTGAGGTTGTGCACTCTGCCGCTGCTGGCTTCGAAATACATGATCTGGGTAAAGCCGGCGTAACTCACCCAGGAGCCGCCGGCCAGGCAGATCTGCGCCAGCGCAGTAGTGATCGCGGCATCAATGGCGCTGCCGCCCAGCTGCAATGCCTGCAGGCCCGCATAGGCAGCGACATTGCCCGTGGTTCCCAGCACCATGCCCTGCTTGCCTTTGAACAGGGGATGGCGCGCACCCAGGCCCGGGCCACTGAATGTCGGCTTGTCGTTCCGGGAAAAATAGCGGTCGATCAATCCGGCGGGCCACTGCGCGGGCGACAGGCTGGGGACGACCGCTGCCGCTGTCGCGCTGGCCCCACTGGCCCAGGCACACAGCGGGTTCAATCCAAAGGCAGCGGCGGCTGCGGTGCTGCCGATGAAATCACGACGGGTGGTTTTCATGCCGACCTCTCCATTCCATGCTGAACCGTTTCAACTGCCTGTCACTGAATGCGCCCTCAGCCAATGCCTCCGGCCGCTCCCGCGCGGCGTGGGTCCGTGCTGGCGTTCAGCAGCCCGGTTTGCGGGTCGCGCCAGGCCTGCTGGTAGGAGCCCATGTGGAAATCATACGGTGGCAGCGGTGCGACTTTGGCGCCGATCTTCGCCATGCCGCGCACCACGTTCTCGCTGATGCGCGTTTCAATGGCCACGGTGTTGTCATCGCGCATGGGCAGCATGCGCGGCAGCACCGCCGCCTCGTACGGGTCGCTGGCGAAATCCAGCACGTTGGAGATCATCTGCGGCACGGTGCAGTGCACGTTGCCGGGCGAGCCCAACGAGTACATCGGCACGCCGTCCTTGAGGATCAGGGTATTGCTCATCACCGAACGCATGCGGCTGCCGGGCAGGCCCAGCCAGCCGGAAATGGCGCCACTCATGTCGAAACTGGCATGGCTGCCCACCATCGGCACGCCGCCCACCACCATGCCGGCAATTCCTCCCGATTGCAGCGTGTTCATCATCTGCACCCAGTTGCCGTCGGCGTCCACGCAGGTCAGCTCGCAGCTGCCGGAGGGCTGCTCATTCTTCTTCGTCGATGAAGGCGACCAGCCAAACGCCCGCAGTTGCGCCGGGTTGCTGGTCAGTTCCACATGGCGGGTCAGGTCCACGCCCGCTCTTGGTCGCGTAACTTTGAGGATTTTAGCCAATTGCGCGTGGTAGTCGTCCGACATCCACACATCCAGCGGCACGCCGAAGAATTCCGGGTCGGACAGCTGCCCGAGCTCAAACGCGGCGCGGCGCAGGGCGTGCGCCATGTAGTAAAGGCTGTCGGCCGATTCGCTGTAATGCCCGAGCGAACGTACATCCACGTGCTTCAGGATGCCCAGCACGATGCTGCAGTACACCGCCTGCCGTTCCGGCGGGGTGGGCTGGGCGATGGTCCAGCCCTGGTAGTCGTAGGTGGTGGGCTCGGTCCAGCGTGGCGGATTGGCGGACAGGTCCTCGATCTTGATGCCCCAGCCGAGTTCATTCGCCAGCTTCACAAACTCCTGCGCCCAGCCGCCTTTGGTGAAATACTCCGGGCCTTCCTTCGCCAGGTTGCGCAGGGTCTTGCCCAGCGCCGGGTTGCGCAGTTTTTCACCCACCGAAGGGGTAAATCCATCGGGCGCATACAGCTCACGCATGGCGGGGAAGAAGGTATTTCCTTCGAGTTCGTAATCCAGCACCGTGCGGGTGAACTCGTCTACCGGAAAACCGTCCTCGGCCCAGGGGATGGCGGGCTCCACCAGGGTTGACCATTTCTGGCTGCCAAAGCGTTCATGCAGCGCCGCCATGCCAGGCATGAAGCCGGGAATGCAGGACATGGGCGATCCGGCCGCCACGCCGCCCACGCCCGCCGGGTAGGTGCGGAACGGCGGCAGGTTGGGCGCCAGCGTGCCCATGCTGTTGAGGTAGTGCACCCGGCCAGTCTTGGCTTCATACACCAGCGCGCTGACCGTGCCGGTGTGGTTGGTCATGTCGATCTGCACCGTGGCCTGCGTGATGCAGCCGGCGATTGCGGCGTCGACGGCGTTGCCGCCGGCCTTGAGCGTGTCAAGCATGGTCTGGGTGACGATGGGGCTCTGGCTGCTGGCCACCGCTTGCTTGCCCCGGACTACTTCCTTGGGTCCCTGGGTGTTCAACCCAAGGCCCGGCACCAGT
>CAYYCX010000098.1:0-16433 GCA_964470455.1 uncultured Wenzhouxiangellaceae bacterium | reverse complement strand
GGAACACATGGAAGATGTTCCTGGCCGTTTTCCATTTCAGGGCCCGGAAATCATCCCCAGCGGATTTGAGAGCACGGGCTGTCCTTCGCCAACAAAATGGCAAACAGGCTTCCGTGATATGCGGGTTAAAGGACTTTTGAAAGCGAGTTCAGCGCTCGAAATGTCCCCAGATTGTGCTAATTCAAAATTCGGCTTTACCAGGAACTCTTGGGTAAGGAATTACATCCCGGATGTTGGGTATGCCTGTGATGTAACTGATCAACCTCTCGAACCCGAGTCCAAAACCGGCGTGAGGTACGGTCCCGTATCTCCGCAGGTCAAGGTACCAACGATAGGCTTCAGGTGCCAAACCGAGGTCTTGCAATCTTTGGCTGAGAACGTCGAGTCGTTCCTCACGCTGTGATCCGCCAATGATTTCACCGATGCCTGGTGCCAGCACATCCATGGCAGCAACCGTTTTTCCGTCATCATTCATGCGCATGTAAAAAGCTTTGATCTCAGCCGGATAGTTCTTGATGATGACTGGTGACGCATAATGTTTTTCGGTCAGGTAGCGTTCATGCTCGGTTTGCAGGTCCAGCCCCCAGGCAGGGGTAAATTCGAATTTTTTGCCTGAGGTTTTCAGAATCTCAATAGCTTCAGAGTAGTCAATTCGGACAAAAGAAGAGTCGATGATCTTTTCAAGCCTGGTGATTGCTTGAGGTTCAATCTGTTCGGCGAAAAAAGCCATGTCATCCTTGCATTCCTGCAGTACAGACTTGAAAACATACTTGAGGAATTTTTCAGAAAGGTCCGCCAGGTCGTCCAGGCCAGAAAAAGCAATTTCCGGCTCGACCATCCAGAACTCCGCCAGATGCCGGGTGGTGTTGGAGTTTTCAGCCCTGAAGGTCGGGCCAAAGGTGTACACCTTGCTCATCGCGAGGCAATAACCCTCAACGTTGAGTTGGCCGGATACGGTCAGGAATGCCTCCCTGCCAAAAAAATCTTTTTCAAAATCAATCCCACCCGCCGCATTGCGAGGAAGGTTTTGCAGATCCAGTGTACTAACCCGGAACATTTCTCCGGCGCCTTCGGCATCAGAAGTCGTGATGATGGGTGTATTGATCCAGCAATACCCGTTTTCCTTGAAATAGCTGTGGATGGCGTATGCTGCGGTATTCCGGATGCGTGTGACTGCACCAAAGGTATTGGTACGCGGGCGAAGGTGAGCAACTTCCCGCAAAAATTCAAAACTGTGCTTTTTGGGTTGTATGGGGTAAGTGTCTGGGTCCTCGACCCATCCAATTACCTGAACCGCGCTTGCCTGAATTTCAACAGACTGTCCACGTCCTGCGGATTCAACCAGAGTGCCGGAACAGATAACTGAACATCCCGTGGTTAGCCGGAGAACATCTGATTCGTAATTCCCGAGCGAAGAAGGCGCTACGACCTGAATAGGATGAAAGCAGGAACCATCGTGCACATGAAGGAAAGAAATCCCCGCTTTGGAGTCTCGTTTGGTGCGAATCCAGCCTTTTATGGTGACGATTGAGCCAATGGCAGCGTCGCCGGAGAGGGCTGCCTTGATACTGGTGTTTGACATTTTCTGGTTGATCTATTCAGGGGAAGCCCCAAATAATAAAGCACCTGCTCCTGCGAGCACAGCCCCGGTGGTATCCCGGGCCAATGCAGAATTTTAGGTGTTCAGAGAATATGGCCATTACGCTGACCCCGAAAGCGGTGGATCGAGTTCAGCAATTCCTCCAAAAAGAGGGTGGTGCGGGCCTGCGCCTGGGTGTCAGGCGAACCGGTTGTTCAGGCTGGGCATATACGGTCGGTCTCGAATCAGCGCCTGGCGTGGATGACATTGAGTTTCACGACAAAGGTATCAGGATTTTCGTCTCCAGGGACAGCCTCGGATTTCTGGATGGCACGGAAATCGATTTTGTGTCCGAAGGGTTGAACCACTCGTTCCGCTTCGAGAATCCCAACGTGACCGCAGAGTGCGGGTGCGGTGAAAGCTTCACCGTCAATTGATTGGAATTTTCCTGGTCGCCAATCTCCCGGATACCAGCCTCCTGGATGGTGCCGTTTCCAGCGCAACTTGAAACCTGATCCGCATATCCGCATCAGCAACACACATGCCGGCGTGCTCAGAAATTATTGACAATCCAAGTCTTTACCCTCGGATTACGCACTGCTATAATCCCGCGGCTTTGCTTTGGGGTACCCCGAGGCGAGTAAATCCTTGCTTCACTTCCATAAGTCAACCGGAATTTTTCCGGCCTGCCGGAAGGAAGCTTAACGGGCAGCAACCATGCCCGATAATCCGAGAGGAACAACAATGCGACATTATGAAATCTGTTTTCTGGTTCATCCGGACCAGAGCGAACAGGTGCCGGCCATGCTTGAGCGTTACCGGAACCTGATTGAAAGCAAGAATGGCAAGATCCATCGCCTGGAAGATTGGGGAAGGCGCCAGCTGGCTTTCCCTATCGACAAACTTCACAAGGCTCATTACATCCTGATGAACATTGAGTGCGATGCCGAAACGCTCGCTGAGCTTGAAGGTTCATTCCGTTTCAATGATGCAGTGCTCCGCCACCTGACGATCCGTCGCCAGTCAGCGATTGTCGAGCAATCCCTGATGATGAAGGCGAAGGAAGACAAAGACAAAACCGGTCGCGATCGTCCCAAGCGCCGTCACCATGACAGTGACGATCTGGATGATGACGATCTGGATGATGACGATGACGACGACCTGGATGAGGATGATCTTGACGATGGTGACATCGACGATGACGACGATTCCCGTTCAGCCGCTGAATCCAACAAAGCCGGTTCAGAAGCCGGGCAGGCGGACGCCTGAGCACCAGCAGGAGAATTAAAATGTCGAGACACTTCAGACGCAGAAAGTTTTGCCGATTCACCGCAGACGGCGTGAGCGAAATTGACTACAAGGATATCAATACCTTGAAACAGTACGTGGGCGAGTCAGGCAAAATCGTGCCGAGTCGCATAACCGGAACGAAAGCAAGATACCAGCGGCAATTGGCCATGGCCATCAAGCAGGCCCGCTTTCTTGCCCTGTTGCCCTACACGGACAATCATTGATCGGGTGCGAGTGCATTCGGGAGAAACGGAATGGAATTGATATTACTTGAAAAAGTGCAGAACCTGGGCGACCTCGGCGAAAAGGTCAAGGTCAAGGCCGGCTTTGGCAGAAACTATCTCGTGCCGCAAGGCAAAGCAGTGCCCGCAACGCCAGCCAACATCGAACGCTTTGAGGCCATGCGCGCCGAGTTGGAAAAAGCAGCTAAAGAACGCCTGGCTGCTGCTGGCAACAGGGCAGCCGCATTAGAGGGCGTAGTGCTTACGATCAAGGCGATTGCCAGTGATGAAGGCAAACTCTATGGTTCAGTCGGGCCAAGGGAAATCGCTGAAGCGCTTGTTGAGATGGGCCACGAGGTGACCAAGCGCGAGGTGCTCCAGCCGGAAGGTCCGCTGCGGCATGTGGGCGAGTTTGATGTCCAGCTGCAGCTCCACGCTGACATCGATACGGTCATCAAAGTAGTCGTAGTACCCGAATAACGGGTTTTGCTACTGGGGCGGTTGCGCCGTCGTGCAACTACTCCTATTCTTCGAACTGCAATCCGGCGATCGTTGGGTTGCAGTTTTTTTTATCCTCTGAAGCAGGTCAAATGGCCGTACCCAAGTCTGCATCGATTGAAAACCTGAAGGTTCCGCCACATTCGTTGGAAGCCGAGCAGGCAGTTCTGGGTGGGTTGTTACTCTCTCCCAGGGCTTGGGAGCAGATTGCTGACCATGTGCAGGAAGCCGATTTTTATCGAGAAGACCACCGGCTCATATTCCGTGCTGTCCATGAACTGAGTGACCAGGGCAAACCCTGTGACGCACTCACCGTAACCCAGTGGTTCCAGGCCCACGGTCTGCTGGACCGGGTAGACGCAGGTGCTTATGTGGGCCAGCTCGCATCTTCCACCCCAAGCGCGGCGAATATCACGGCTTATGCTGAAATCGTTCGTGAAAAGTCTATCCTGCGGCAGTTGATTGATGCGGGCAGCATGATTACCGGCTCAGCTTACAGCTCGGACGGGCGGGACAGCCAGGAATTGCTGGAGGAAGCAGAAAGGGCAGTATTTGCCATCGCCGACCAGGGCGCACGCAACCGCTCCGGATTTGTGGCAATCCAGGACATGATCAAGCCTGCCATGGACCGCATCCAGGAGCTGCACCAGTTCGATGGTGAAATTACCGGAGTTTCAACCGGCTTCAAGGATTTCGATCGAATGACTGCTGGCCTGCAACGGTCTGACCTCATCATTGTTGCCGGTCGTCCTTCCATGGGCAAAACCACTCTGGCCATGAATTTCGCCGAACACGCTGCCATCAAGAACGGCGTTCCGGTGGCGGTTTTCAGCATGGAAATGTCAGCTCTGCAACTGGTGATGCGGTTGTTTTCGTCGCTCGGACAGATCGAGCAGGGCAGGCTACGAACAGGTAATCTGGCCGACATGGACTGGCCGAAGCTCACTTCCGCCATGACGCTGCTGCACAAAAGCAAGATTTTCATTGATGAAACACCGGCATTATCACCCGCGGAATTGCGTGCACGTGCGCGCAGGCTGAAGCGCGAACACGACATCGGCCTTATCATCATTGATTATCTGCAATTGATGGCCATACCCGGTAATCGTGAAAACCGCGCTACGGAGATCGCTGAAATCTCACGCTCGCTGAAAGCGGTAGCCAAAGAATTGAACGTGCCGGTGGTGGCTCTTTCCCAGCTGAACCGCTCGCTTGAGCAACGGCCCAACAAACGGCCAGTCATGGCTGACTTGCGTGAGTCAGGTTCAATTGAGCAGGATGCCGACCTGATCGTATTTATTTACCGCGATGAGGTTTATCACAAGGAAACTGCAGAAAAAGGCAAGGCCGAAATTATCATTGGCAAGCACCGCAATGGTGAAACGGGTGATATCAATCTCAGTTTCCAGGGGCGATGGCTTCGCTTCGTGAACTATGCGCCTGAATCATTTTACCCAGACCACGGCGACTATTGAGTGTCAACGGTCTTCCGCAACTCATCTTTCTTCAGAACCTGAATCCGGGGCTCGCGCCTGACCCCGTTTGGTCAGCAAATTGCCATGATTGGCGAACTTCAGCCGGCTAGAATTCTCCCATGAGCCGAAACACAACAGCGCAAATCGACCTGGCTGCGATACGCCACAACCTGAACGTTGTGCGAAACCTCGTGGGTAACAGCCAGGTGGTCTGCGTGGTAAAAGCGGACGCCTATGGCCACGGGCTTTCCCGCATTTGCCGAGCCATGCAGGACGCGGACGTCCTCGCCGTCGCCACTACCGGGGAGGGTTTCAGTTGCAGGCAGGAAGGCTGGATGGGGAGATTGCTGTTGCTGGAAGGGCCTTCGAATGCCGAAGAGTTCGATGATGCGATAGCCATGCGCGCTGATATTGTGGTTCATCACCAAAACCAGTTGCAATTGCTGCAACAACGCAAGGCAGAAGTGCCGGGAAACCTGTGGCTCAAAATTGACAGCGGCATGCATCGCCTGGGTTTCCCATCGTGCGATGCCGAAAAGGTTCATGCCCAATTGCAGGAACACAAGAATGGCCATTCCATCATTCTGATGTCGCATTTTGCCTGTGCCGATGACCCGGAAAACCCGATGACGGAGCAGCAAATCAGAGTGTTTGACGGAGCCATCGCTGGAATTACAGGCCAGGTGTCCCTGGCCAACTCGGCAGCCATTCTCAACTTTCCCCAAAGTCATCGTGACCTGGTCCGTCCTGGCATCATGCTCTACGGCGTATCGCCCTGCGAAAACCGGACGGCAACCGAAATTGGATTGCGCCCGGCCATGACACTGGCTTGTGACCTGATTGCCATCAATCGCGTCAACGAGGGTGAAACTATTGGCTATGGTGCAGCGTATCGCTGCCCCAGGGAGATGGTGATCGGAGTAGCGGCCATAGGATATGGAGACGGTTATCCGCGCCAGGCTCGAAACGGCACACCTGTGTTGGTCAATGGCCAACGCACCCGACTGGTTGGCCGCGTATCCATGGACATGATTACAGTGGATCTTACCGGGATCGAAGATGTTCACGTCGGCGACCGGGTCACCCTCTGGGGCCAGGGGTTGCCGCTGGAAGAAGTGGCCCGTTGGGCCGATGCCATTCCTTACGAATTGATTTGTGGTGTTACCGCGCGGGTAAGACCACAGGTAACGTGACCTGAAGCAGAATTTTCCTTAGCCGGATGAGGCTTCTGCCTCGTCTTCGCTGTTTGATCCATCCGTCAGGTCATACTTGCGCAAGTACCCACGCAGCTGATGATACGTGAGGCCCAGGTATTCAGCCGTTTTTTTCTGGTTGAACCTGGATCTCTCCAGCGCGTCCTGCAGCAGTGCAATTTCCATCTCCTGAACGTGTTCCTTGAAATCGTATGCCTGTTCCGGCATGCCGGCGATGGGAATTTCGGCCACTTCATTGTTCTTTGCCCGGGGTCGCCACGGTGATTCAAAAGGGTCAAAAACGATGGATTCGATGACTTTGGATTCCGCGGCTGACGTGTACACCGCGCGTTCACAGACATTCTTGAGTTCCCGAACATTTCCGGGCCATGCGTAGTCCATGAGCTGCTCCCGGGCGGTATGGGAAAAGCCGGGAAACACGGAAAGACCCAGTTCGCCACACATCTTCACGGCGAAATGCTCCGCCATGGGAATGATATCCTCCCGCCGTTCCCGCAAGGGCGGCAAGGTGATGACATCAAATGCAAGCCGGTCCAGCAGGTCGGCGCGGAATTTTCCCGTATCGGTAAGCGCGGGCAGGTCTTCGTTGGTTGCGCCTACAATCCGTACATCGCTGCGAATGGTTTCGGAGCCCCCTACGCGTTCCAGTTCGCCGTACTCTATCACCCTGAGGATTTTTTCCTGTACGCGGTCTGAGGTGTTGGCCAGTTCGTCGAGGAAAATGCTGCCCTGGTTGGCCAGTTCAAATCGTCCCAACCTGCGCTTGAGAGCGCCGGTGAACGAACCGGCTTCATGGCCAAACAATTCACTTTCCAGCAGTGAGTCTGTCAACGCAGCACAGTTCAGCTTGACGTAGGGCTTGTCCCAGCGCGGCGACAGGTAATGTATTCGGGCCGCAATCAATTCCTTGCCGGTGCCACGCTCGCCTATGACCAACACCGGCCGGTTGAGCTGTGCAACGCGCGAGGCACGCTCCAGGACTTCCTGGAACGCGGGAGATTCGCCGATCAGTTGCTGGTCTTCGATTCTGTTCATCTGTGGCTGCAGGTGCCCACTTGGTGGCAATAGGGGTGGCAAAGATGGGCTTATTGTAGGAAAAACACTCGGCGTGTGTCTTGGGCTGGAGGTCATGGTTCCGATCTGTTAAAAGACAGCCTCCAGTATTTTGCTGTTTTCCAGGAATCCCATGGCCAAGGCCCGCAATACCTTTCAATGCGATGAGTGTGGCGCGTTACTGAACAAGTGGGCCGGGCAATGCCCCGAATGCCAGGCCTGGAACAGCATTGTGGAAACCCGCGTACTTGCGGACAGCCCTCGCCGCCACACGGGTTTTAGCGGGCAGACCACAAGCCAGGTGCTTGATCTCGCTGGGCTTTCAGCCACTGAACATCAGCGAATGACCATCGGTATGGCTGAGTTTGATCGCGTGCTGGGTGGCGGCCTGGTGCCAGGGTCCGTGCTGCTGCTTGGCGGCGACCCCGGTATCGGCAAATCGACCCTGTTGCTGCAATTGACTGCGGCTTTGGCAGGCAGGCTTCCCAGCCTTTATGTGACCGGCGAAGAATCGCTGGACCAGGTCAGCATGCGGGCACGACGCCTGGGGCTTGAATTAAAAGGCATCCGCTGCCTGGCAGAAACAGAAATCGAGCGCATTCTGGCAGCGGCTGCGCGGGAGAAGCCGGGTTTGTTGATAGTCGATTCGATCCAGACGGTGTATTCCGGTGAACTGCAATCCGCGCCTGGTTCGGTTAGCCAGGTGCGGGAGTCGGCGGCACAACTTGTTCGCTGGGCCAAGGAAAATAATTGCGCGGTGGTGCTGGTAGGGCATGTTACCAAGGAAGGTTCTTTGGCAGGGCCGCGCATCCTGGAGCACATGGTGGACGCCGTGCTGTATTTTGAATCGGATGGCAGCAGCCGATACCGGGTCATCCGGGCCATCAAGAACCGGTTTGGCGCGGTGAATGAGTTGGGTATGTTTGCCATGACCGGTACCGGCCTGAAGGAGGTCACCAATCCGTCCGCAATCTTTCTGTCCGGACATGACAAGCCTGTGCCTGGCAGCATCATTACCATCATTCGTGAGGGTACGCGTCCTATCCTGGTGGAGGTCCAGGCACTGGTGGCGCCCAGCCATCTGGCCAATCCAAGAAGGGTTTCGTTGGGCCTGGAGCCGAACCGGCTGGCCATGATGCTCGCTGTTTTGCACCGCCATGGAGGGCTGGTGCTCGCTGACCAGGATGTGTTTATCAATGTGGTTGGCGGAATACGCATTACTGAGACCGCAGCCGACTTGCCCATTTTGATGGCGCTCTACTCCAGTTTTCGGGATCACCCTTTGCCGGATTCCCTGGTGTGTTTTGGCGAAGTTGGGCTGTCGTGCGAGATCCGGCCAGTGGCAGATGGGCAGGAGAGGCTGAAAGCTGCTGCCAGTCATGGTTACCGGCGCGTGATTATTCCGCATGCCAACAAGCCCCGACAGCAATTGGCGGGTCTGCAAGTGTTCGCGGTGCGTACTGTGGGGGATGCCCTGGACACGCTGAAGGGATTGGAAAATTCCTGAACGCCAAGCGCCACACATCACTGTTGCAGGAAAACCGGTGGCAAAACAGTCACAGGGCGATTGACTACACCTTGTTTTCGTTGCGTATCAACACCTTTGAAATTACGTTGTCGTTGATCTCGACGATGGTCATGATTTGCGTGCCGATGCGCACACAGGTCTTGCCAGCCGGGATCGCCTCGAGTTCCTCGAGCAACAGTCCATTGATGGTGTTGGCTTCGTCTTCGGGAAGCTCCCAGTTCATGCGACGGTTGAGCATGCGAATGCTGGTTGCGCCGTCCACCAGGTAGGTGTTGTCATCCAGCAGGCGGATATTGCGCGAACGCCCACGGCCTTCCGACGTGTATTCACCTACGATTTCCTCGAGGATATCATCCAGCGTCACCATCCCCTGGATGTCACCGTATTCATCAACCACCAGCCCCATGCGGCGTTCCCGTGACTGGAATTCCAGCAACTGCTGCATCAGGTTGGTGCCTTCGGGAATGAAGTAAGGTGTGCGGACCGAGCGCAGCAGGTCGTCATACCTGAGCCCCCCCTCCGTCAGCTTGGCGATGACCGAGCGGATATGCAGTAGGCCTTCCACCTGGTCGATGGATTCACGATACACCGGCATGCGTGTGTAGATGGTCTGGGTGAGTTGCGTGAGTATGGTTTCCCAGTCGTCGTCCAGGTCGATGCCGACGATCTCCTGCCGGGGAATCATCACATCGTCCACGGTTGCATGTTCCAGGTCCAGGATGTTCACCAGCATGCGCTGGTGGTCATTGGAAATGGAACCACCCTCCTGCAACAACGTTCTCAGCTCCTCACGGTTCAGCCGTTCGATCACTTCAGCCCGAGTGCGAATGCCGAATGGCCGCAGGATCAGGTTGGTGATGAGATTGATCATCCAGACCACCGGATACAGAACCGTCAACAGCAGTGAAAGCGGATACGAAGCCGGGTAGGCAATGCGTTCCGGGTTGAGCGCGGCAACGGTTTTTGGTGTGACTTCCGAAAATATCAGTACCACGACCGTAAGGACCAGTGACGCAATCCAGACGCCGTTATTGCCGAACAGGCGAATGCCGATGATGGTCGCGATGGCGGCTGCGAGAATATTGACCAGGTTATTTCCCAAGAGGATCAGGCCAATCAGACGGTCAGGCTTGTGCAACAGTTTTTGCGCCATGCGTGCGCCGTGGTGCCCCGTATTCGCCAGGTGGCGCATGCGATACCGATTCAGTGCCATCAGCCCGGTTTCTGAACCGGAAAAGAATCCGGACAGGACCAGCAGCACTCCAAGCATGATGTACAGCGTACTAAGCGGCAGTTCGTTCAAATGGGTTCAGGTTCCGCTTCCAGATTGCATTTGTGGGATTGTAACCCCTGCCGTGTTGCAGGTTCAGGTTTCAACCGGGTTGAACGGTCGGGCGAGAACTGGTGGAAAACACAGGTGCAGTACATTGCGCGGTTTCACGTTCGCCAACTGCGTCCCAACACGTTTTCCAGCACCAGTTTGCTGCCAAAGTATGAAAGCAGCAGCAGCGCAATCCCGGCCAGGCAGAGGCGTACGGCTTTCCTGCCGCGCCACCCATAACGCCAACGACCAAACAGCAGCAGTCCGAACACCAGCCAGGCCAATATGGACAAACTTGTTTTGTGGACCAGGTGCTGGGCGAACAGATCAGAAACAAAGGCCAGGCCGCTGGCCAGAGACAGTGAAAGCAGGATAAAGCCGACGGCAATCAGGCGGAATAACAAACGTTCGAGTATTTCCAGTGGTGGCAGCGAGCGAACCAGAGCGTTCAGGTGGTGGGATCTCAGGAAGTGGTCAATCAGCGCGGCAAACAAGGCATAAACGCTGGCGATACTGAGAAAGCCAAATGCCAATACCGAGCTGATGATGTGAATGCTGGTTCCGGTGGATGCATGGTCCAGGGGTATTGGCCGGGTTGGTACGAGCCATTCCACCAACAGGATCAATATTGTCAGCGGCAAGGCCACCAGGCCGGCATCAAACAGGCTGTTGCGGGCAAGGACTGAAACGCACAGCAACAGAACGATGACCAGCGCACACAGGGACATCAGGCTGAGCAGGCTGACATCAGGTTGGCCGGGCTCCACCCAGTGATGCCAAAAGGCCAGGGCGTGGAACAGCGCTCCTGCAATGGTGCAGCCGATGGCCGCCTGGCGGGTGACTTTTGCCTGGCTGCCGGCCCACCGGTACAGCAGGAAACTGGCCAGGAAATACAATCCCATGGCGATCATCAGGCTCAGGTCATGGTACATCGGCTGTGTTGTTTCCCGGCAAAGTTGAAAGCAACCAAATACTCACTACAGCTATAATACCCGACTCATACCCTGCGGAAAGACTCATGTTTGAATCACTCAGTGACAAGCTGACACAAAGCTTGCAAAGACTCTCGGGACGCGGCCGGCTGACCGAGGATGCCATTCGGGAAACCCTGCGTGAAGTGCGCATCGCCCTGCTCGAAGCGGATGTGGCATTGCCGGTAGTGCAAAAGTTTTTGCGTGACATCAGCGCCAAGGCCACGGGCCAGGACGTTTTGCAAAGCCTGACACCAGCACAGACGCTGATCAAACTGGTTCACGATGAACTGGTCAACATCATGGGCTCGCAGAACGAGCAACTGGACCTCCGCGCCCAGGCGCCGGTGGTGGTGATGCTGGCAGGACTGCAGGGTTCGGGAAAAACCACCAGTACAGCCAAACTCGCGCGGCAGCTGATCAGTGAACGCAACAAGCGCGTCATGGTGGCCAGTTGTGATGTGTACCGGCCGGCGGCCATCGACCAGCTGCAGACCCTGGCAGCCCAGGTTGGAGCGGAGTTCTTTCCCTCCGATACCAGCCAGGAACCGGCATCGATTGCCCTGAACGCGCTCAAACAGGCACGCGAGAAAATGATCGATGTGCTGCTGATCGACACCGCCGGCCGCCTGCATGTCGATGAGGCGATGATGGACGAGGCCCGGCGCATTCACCAGGCTGTGAAGCCGCATGAAACCCTGTTCGTGGTTGACAGCATGACCGGCCAGGATGCCGCCAATACCGCGGCTGCGTTTGATGCCGCCTTGCCACTGACCGGTGTGATCCTCACAAAGACCGATGGTGATGCCCGTGGCGGTGCGGCGCTGTCCGTGCGTGAGATCACCGGCAAGCCGATCAAGTTTATCGGCGTGGGCGAAAAAACCGATGCCTTGCAGCCGTTCTACCCCGATCGTATCGCCTCACGCATCCTGGGCATGGGCGACGTACTCAGCCTGGTTGAGGATGTGCAGAAGAAAGTCGACCAGGAGAAAGCCCAGAAGCTGGTCAACAAGATGCGCAAGGGGAGAGGATTCGATCTCGAAGATTTTCGCGCACAGCTCGAGCAGATGCAGAACATGGGCGGAATCGGCAGCCTGATGGATAAATTGCCGGGCATGGGACAGTTGTCCGCGCCGATGAAAGCCCAGGTCGATGACAAACACACGCGCCACATGATCGCGCTGATCAACTCCATGACTCCGCAGGAGCGGCGCTTTCCCGACATCATTCGCGGTTCCCGCAAGAAACGCATCGCGCAAGGATCCGGACTGGAAGTCCAGGCCATCAACCGCCTGCTCAAGCAACACGCGCAGATGCAGAAAATGATGAAGAAACTCGGCGGCGGCGGAATGGGCAAGATGATGAAGCAGCTCAGCCGCTTGCAGGGCCAGTTACCGCCCGGAATCATGGGGGGTGGTGGCAGGAAGCCTCCATTTTAGGAACCAGGATTGGACCGGTCCCGGCGCTTCCTGTTGCAGGCCGGCCTGCTGGGCGCAGGCGCGGTTTCGTTGGGGCTCACGGCCTGGTTCATCCATCGTAAAGAGCAACCCCTGGCGCCGCTGCCAGAACCCCTGGGCCGCCTCAGTCCGGTTCGCGACGAGTCCACCGGCCTTAACCTTCTGTGCCTGCCGGATGGATTCCGTTACCACACGCTTTCCTGGGCGGGTGAAATCCTGCATGACGGCCGTGCCGTGCCTGGCAGTGCCGATGGCATGGCGGTGGTCCGCACAGTAGGTTCGGCCGTGACACTGGTGCGAAACCATGAGCTGCGAGGTTCCGCAGGAGCATTTGGTCCACCGGAACTTGCATACGATGTCACCGGCGGTGGAACGACGAACCTGGTATTTGATACCCGCAGTGAAACCCTGCTGGATTCCTGGGCCAGCCTGAGCGGAACGCTCAGTAACTGTGCCGGAGGCCTCACTCCCTGGGGTACCTGGCTGACCTGTGAGGAAGGGCCCTGGTCGCCAACCACACGCCACTTGGGGCCGACTCTGCGCCAAAGCCTGTGGAATCTCGATTTGGCTCAAAAGGAACACGGGTTTGTCTTTGAGGTTGCTGCAGAAGGAGTCAGCCGGCCGTTGCCACTGCTGGACATGGGCCAGTTCTACCATGAAGCCATTGCTTTTGACGTGAACACGGGAATCATCTACCTCACCGAAGACGCCACACCCGCCGCAGGATTCTATCGATTCCTGCCTGACACCGAGGGCGACCTCGCCGATGGTGGAAAACTGCAGATGATGCGGGTGGAGAATGGCTGGGACATGCGGGGCAGCTTTATGCCGGGAGAGCGTTGGGCAGTGTCGTGGATTGATGTGGAAGACCCGCATCATGGCATTACGCCGGAAACGGGCGAGGGTGATGCACTGGTGCGGCGTACGGTGGCTGCCGGGGCGTCACCATTTGTTTCATTGGAAGGCTGCATTGCGCAACCATCAGCCCAGGGAACACGGATCATTTTCACAGCCAAGGCCGGAGGAAGCGCGAACGCGGGCTGCATTTTCGAATATGACCCGGTCGCGGAAACCGTGCAACTAATCCTCGACTCGCCCGGCCACGACACCCTGTCCGGACCTGACAACATAACGGTAAGTCCGCGCGGCAGCCTGGTGATCTGTGAGGACAGAACCAACTCCCGAACCATGGCACAAAGCCTTTTCGGCCTCACCCGACAAGGCCAGCTATTTCGCTTTTGCCAGGTGAACCCGGAACTTTCCGGGCATCACGCAGGGTTTCGCCTGGCCAGCACCGCCCTGTTGAGTGAATGGGCCGGCGTGACGTTTTCCGAGGACGGGGACTGGCTGTTCTGCAACCTCTACCGGCCCGGCCTGACCATCGCCATCACCGGGCCCTGGCAGGACGGATTGATCTGAATTCGACAGGTGTTGTCTCAACCCACCTATCTGTCTGTTCTTGTCCATGTTTTTCAATCTTGAGGTTCCATTTTACGATTCGAGGCGGTAGAATGGCCGGCTTGCTGAATCCGTGGTTCAGGTTTTGCCTGTGCCTGCCGAAAAAATTCTGGCCAAAACCGGCCACTGTCCGGCAGTGTGAACGCAGTGTTCACCCACGTATCCCGCAATCGAGAAGACCTGCAAGCTCCACAACTCCTCAATTAAAACAGGAGTTTGCGCTTGGGGTTTGCAGATCAAACCAGAATTTTGAGTGGGTTTTTAGCCATGGTAAAAATCAGATTGTCCCGGGGCGGCGCCAAGAAGAGCCCGTTCTACCACATCGTCGTCACCGACAGCCGCAAGGCCAGAGATGGCCGCAAGATCGAGCGCGTAGGGTTTTTCAACCCATTGGCCCGCGGCCAGGAAGAGCGTCTGCGCGTGGACCTGGGCCGGGTGGAATACTGGCACGGTGAAGGTGCGCAGATGAGTGATCGCGTCAAGTCGCTGGTCAGCCAGGCGCGCGCGCAGCAGGCCTGAGACACACGCACCAGGTGACGTGAGCGAAAACAACGCCAGCCCGGTTCCAGCGACGATACAACAAGACAGAGAAATCGTGCTGGGCCATCTGGCCGGTGTTCACGGTATCAAGGGATGGTTGAAAGTCCATTCCCATACCGACCCGCGGGATGCCATCTTTGACTACCAGCCCTGGTTGCTGGGAGATGCCGCGGTGGAAACAGAGGTTCTGGAAGGCAAGGCCAGCGGCAAATTCCTGTTGGCCCGCCTCAGGAATGTCGAAACCCGCGACGCCGCCGAAGCGCTGGTCGGGCAGAAAATCGCAGTGGGCCGGAACAGTTTGCCGCCATTGCACGACAACGAATTCTATTGGGCCGACCTGGTTGGCCTCGAAGTGTTGAACCGGGACGGCACCAAACTGGGCCGGATACGTGAAATGCTCGCCACCGGAGCCAACGATGTCATGGTGGTGGAAGGCGACAGGGAACGGTTGATTCCGTTCGTGATGGGCCGTTACGTGAACCAGGTGGACATGGAACGAGGGTTCGTGGAAGTTGACTGGGATCCTGATTTCTGAGGGACCCGATCATGCGAATCCAGGTGGTCACGCTGTTTCCGGATGAATTCCTGCCCCTGGTGGATCTGGGGGTCACAGGCAGAGCCATTCGCGAACGCGTGGTGGATTTGCGGGTGCTGAATCCGCGGGATTTTGCCCGGGACAGGCACCGCAGCGTGGACGACCGGCCATATGGCGGCGGTCCCGGCATGGTGATGGCCGTAGAGCCTTTACGCTCCGCCATACGCCAGGCCAGGAACGATGCCGGGCAAGCAGCGGGAGAGCGCGGCAAACCCAAGGTGAGCCTGCTCAGTCCACAGGGCCGCAGGCTGGACCAGGCGGCCATTGAAATGCTGGCGGGCCGCGAGGAACTGATCCTGGTGTGCGGCCGTTACGAAGGCATCGACGAACGGTTGATCGCCAGTGAGATTGACGAGGAATGGTCGATTGGTGACTACGTCCTCAGCGGCGGTGAACTGGCCGCCGCGGTGATGATAGACGCAGTGGTCCGGTTGTTGCCCGGAGTTTTGGGCGATGAGCTTTCCGCGGTGCAGGATTCGTTCAGTGAAGGGCTGCTGGATTGCCCGCACTACACGCGCCCTGAAACGGTGGATGGAATGGAGGTGCCGGCAGTGCTGCTGTCGGGCGACCACAAGGCCATCGCCCGCTGGCGACGCAAGCAGTCGTTGGGGCGAACCCGGTTGCGCCGGCCAGAGTTGTTGCAGCAGTTGGAACTGGATGCTGAAGACCAGCAGCTGCTGGACGAATATCTGGCCGAAATTGGGTCAGCAGGCGCAAACCAGCAGGGCTGAATACAGATTATTGGATTAAGACCGGCCACGCAGGCTGGTTGCATTTTGAGGATAGCGAACATGAGCAACATCATTGATCAGATCAACGCGGAACAGATGAGCCGCGAAATTCCGGAGTTCGCTCCTGGCGACACCGTCACGGTCAGCGTGAAGGTGAAAGAAGGCAACCGCGAGCGCCTGCAGGCATTTGAAGGCGTGGTCATCGCCATCAGCAACCGCGGCCTGAACTCGGCGTTTACCGTGCGTAAAATTTCCCATGGCACGGGCGTGGAGCGAGTATTCCAGACGTACAGCCCGCTGATCGATTCCATTACCGTCAAGCGTCGTGGGGATGTGCGCCGCGCCAAGCTGTACTTCCTGCGTGACCTGGAAGGCAAGGCAGCCCGCATCAAGGAAAAGCTCAACTGAGCCTGTTCCCGACTTTGAAAAAGAAACCCGCCGTCAGGCGGGTCAGACTGCTGACAAAGCCCTGGCCATTTGGCCGGGGCTTTTGTCTAATAAG
>CAYYCX010000097.1:0-16435 GCA_964470455.1 uncultured Wenzhouxiangellaceae bacterium | reverse complement strand
TTCCTGAGCGCGGGGGAAGCGGAAGCCACACACCCCATGTGGGCCGGTGGCCAGATGGTTTCCAGCGTGGCCACGATGGCTGAACGCTTGACATCGCGCGCCTATCCGTCGCTGCAACTCACGGTGAAGATCTTCCCCGATGAGGATCACGTAAGCGTGATACCGACCGCCTATACGCGGGGCATCCGCGTGCTCTGGGGCAATCTGGCCAAATACCAATCCAAAACTCCATAACCAGGGATTCACATGAACGTAAACCGCATTATCGCGACAGCCACAGTATTTCTCGGATTGATCAGTGCCTTTTCTGTCCAGGCGCAGGACGTCGGCAACCAGCATTTCGACCTGGTCACGCACAACAGCGTGGTGATCGAGGCAACCCCGGCCGCCATCTGGCCGCGGATCGTCGACCCGTCGGAGTGGAAAGCGGGTGCGAAGATGGTGCTGGTTGAAGGCGATCCGGCCAAAACCGGCGCGAGATTCAAGGCGGTGACGGCGGAGGCGCCCGACCAGGCATCGTTCTATTTCACCAATCTGGAAATGGTGCCCGAACAGCGCCGCACCATCCGGCTCAACACACCGGAAGGCGCGTTGATCGGCTATGCCGTCTGGGAACTGACACCGGTGGAAGGCGGCACCGAGGCTGCCTATCACGTTTACACCGAAGCGGTCATTCCGGCCGCAGCCTTTGCCAGCATGAGCGCGGAGGAGATCGACGCGGTGCGCGCCGAGTACAGCCCGTCCAACGCGAAACGCTTCCAGGCTGAACTGGAGACCCTGAAAAAGCTGGTCGAAGCCCCGGCGCAGTAGTCGTCCCGACATACCGCCAGTGACCTGCCCGCCCCCATTGAAGGAGTACCGATGAACGCATTGCTGTTGCACGACTGGGCCGGCCTGTTGATCGCCGCCGTAGTGGGACTGGTTGGCTGGCTGCTCTGGCGGCTGGGGCGCAAGCGGCAGTCGAAATGGCTACGTTGGCCTGTGTGCGGGGTGGGCGGAATCGTCGTGCTGCTGGGTGGCGCGCTCCTGATTGGCGCAACGGTGCATGTGGTACAGCTGGCGCGCTCATCGGCCCAGTACCCCATGCCGGGCGAAGCGTTTGATGTCGGTGGCTATAAACTGCACCTGATGCGGCAGGGTGAAAACGACGTTGACGCTGGCGGTCGCACGCCCACGCTGATCCTGGTTTCCGGTGGCTACATGCAGGGCCTGGGCTTGCACCATCTCTATGAGGCGTTGGCCAAAGATACGCACGTCATTATCTTTGACCGGGCTGGCGCCGGCTGGAGTGAACGCAGCCCGGAGCCGCGTACAGTGGCCAATGATGTGGAAGACCTGAAACGCCTGCTGGAAGCCGCCGGCGAACCCGGGCCGTTTGTGCTGGCCGGGCATTCCTGGGGCGGCCTGTTTGCCTACCAGTTCGCCGGGCTGCATCCGGAACTGACGGCCGGTGTGGTGCTGCTCGATGCCACGCCGTTCGGGATGATGAAGGGTGAATTCGGCGGGTCGCTCAAGGGCTACGGAGGCCTCATGCGCATGAGCGCATTCGCGCAGCTGTTCGCGCTGGACGGTTTCATCTGGAAGCTGTCGGGCGTGAACATCAGCGACCCGGAACAGGAAGGTTTCATGTTCCCGCCATTGAAGGACATCTGGCCCCTCTTCCGCGCCGGGGAAATGCGCGTGCGGGCCGGTATTTCCGGCGCCGAGTCGATGGAGATCAACATCGCGCGAGCCGATGAGGTGGTGGATGATCCCGGTGCGCTGGGCGACATCCCCATGCTGGTGATCTACCAGAAATCCATCATGCCCGACTACTCCGCGCTGAGTGCCGAAGAACAGGAAAAGATGCGCCAGGCCAGCGCCAAGGCGATGAAAATGTCCGTGGAAGAATACGATGATTTCATGCAGCGGGCCCCGGCCATGATCCAGGAAACGCTGGATGGCGTGGTCGCACTCAGCCTCAACAGCCGCCTGATCCACCCGCCGGAAGGCAGCACCCACCAGTTCCCTTACGAACACCCTGAGTGGACCGCCGACCGGATCCGCGAGGTGCTTGACCAGACGCGCCACTAGGTCATGCACTGCCAGGCAAAAGTTTTCCCCCCTTGTTCAAGGAAAATGGATTCCGATTCGTCTAACCTCATTGGGAAGGAGGAATTTTCCTTCAGTGCGGCATGATGGGGCAGCTTCATGACGGAAACAGAACGATTGATTGACGCCTATACATCCTTGCGCGGCCGGCTGGTGCGGCTGGTGATGGGCATCGCCCCGCCGAAAGAGGTTGAGGACATCGTCCAGGAAACCTTTGTGCGGGTGTGCCAGATCAAGGACAAGGAATCGATCCGCGAGCCGAGTTCCTACGTTTTCCGTACCGCCCGCAACCTGGCGCTGGACCATGTCAAACGGTCCGAAACCCGTCTGGCCGATGGCGGAGATGCGCTGGACCGCCTTGCCGGCTTGCATGACCTGTCGGACCCGGATGTTGATCCCACCTACGCCCAGGTGGCCAGCGGCGAGGAGTTCGCCCTGTTCTGCGAAGCCGTTCGCGAGCTGCCCAAGCAGTGCCGGCGGGCATTCGTCCTCAAGAAGGTATACGGTTACACCCTGAAGGAAATCGCCGATGAGATGGGCGTAGGGCTGCCCACCGTCGAAACGCATATCGTGAACGGCACCAAGAAATGTGTTCAGTACATGAGAGACCGAAAGTTCAATCAGCAGCCAGGTAAGGGCTGGCGAAACTCAGGGAAGGTGCAGGCTCATTCGTCATTGGCACGAAAAGGAGGTGACGTATGAGCAGCGTGATTCCCATTTCCATCGACGACCAGCGGCTGGAAGCCGCCACGCGGTGGGTGCTGAAAATCGATGGGGCCGGGCTGGATGCCGAGGGAGAGGCTGCGCTGGTCGCCTGGCTGCAGGAAAGTGACCGCAATGCGGAGGTCCTGCTCGAAGTGGCGGCGGTTTGGGACAAGACCGAGGCTCTGGCACGATTGGCCGATCTATTTCCGCATGAAGCGGCCTCCAAACCGCTTGAACCTGCGGTTCCCGGTCGCCGCTGGATGCCAGGCCTCGCGCTGGCGGCCAGCATGGTTCTGGCCGTCGCCGCCGTTGTGCTTCTGGCTCCCCGGCTTGGTCTGGAATTGGGTGAGGATCCGTCCCTCACGGCCCAGTCCGCTACTTACGAAACCGTGGTGGGCGAACAAAAAACCGTGTTGCTGCCGGACGGCAGTGAAGTGGTGCTGAACACCAACAGCCAGCTCTCGGTGGTGTACACCCAGTCCTCGCGGCTTTTGAACCTGGCAAGAGGCGAAATCTATGTCCGGGTTGCCAAGGACAGCGCGCGGCCCTTGTCGGTAGTCGCTGGCGACCGGGTGGTACAGGCGGTGGGCACCGAGTTCAGCGTCGAGATCACCGAAAAGCATGACATCGAAGTAATGGTTACTGAAGGCAAGGTGGTGGTGGCGCTGAACCTGCCGGTGGAGTCCCTGCGTGACGCATTTGAACCTGCTGAGGCGCCTCCGGCAATTCGTTTGCCGCCAAGACTGGATGAGGCCCAGGGCAAGGTAGTCATCGCCGGAGAGCAATTGGCGCTTGGCGGTGAAGAGGAAATCAAACATGCGGTTTCGGCCGACGAAATCGAAGTCAAGCTGTCCTGGAAGGAGGGGCGCCTGATCTTCAATTCCGAGCCGCTGGAAAAAGCCCTGGCGGAAGTGGAGCGCTACACCACCGTTGAATTTGTATTCCTGGATGAGTCACTCAAGTCACGCACCATTTCCGGGCGGTTCCGGGCCGGCGATGTCGACGCCCTGCTGGCGTCGCTCAGGATGAACTTCAACATCACACATGAATTCGTCGGGGAGAATCGGGTGCTGCTCAGCTCCCGATGACCGCACTTTCATCATTGCACATTCCATGCGGAGTCCATTGCGCTCCCAGTCCGGTTAAATGAACCTCCCGACGACCCGCCTCAACGGTCGATGCTTTTTCTCCGGTTCATGGAAAAAAGCTTTTGAGTCGTCTTCTGGGCAAACGAGGAAACACTGCGCTTCGGTCTGGGGACTGAGCCTGTTTCTGTCCTTGATGCTGGTGGTCAATGGCACTTCGGTTTGGGCGCAAAGTCCGAACGTCAAGGCGGAATTCAGTTTCAACATTCCCAGCCAATCGGTAGACACAGCGCTCACCGAGTTTGCCGAACAAGCGGATCTGACGCTGGTCTTCCCGGATCAACTGGTGCGGGAAAAGCGGGCGAATGAACTGATCGGCAGATTTTCCTTGCAGGAGGGAATCAACATCCTTCTTGCGGGTACCGGATTACAGGCCTCGTTCAGTAGCGAAATTGTGATGAGCATTTTCGCTGAAGACAAACTGGCAAACGAGGAACAGAACATGGCAGGCACTTCACGGCAGTCAATCTTCAAGCGGTTCGGATTGGCGATGGTCGCCGCATTCCCGATGATCGCTGAGGCGCAAAGCGGGGACAATGAGCGCACCCCCCGCACGGCAATCGAGGAAGTGATCGTGACAGCGACAAAGCGCGAGGAAACCGTGCGCGATGTGGCCATGACAGTCACAGCGTTCAGTGGCGCGGACCTGGCCGACATGGGCGCCGTAAACTTCGATGACTACGCCAGCAAGGTGCCGGGGCTCGGTTTCTCCAGCCCGGGGCCGGTAGGCTATCGGGGGTTTGGTCCGGTCATGAACATTCGCGGTATCGGCGGTACCGGTGCTGAACCCACCACCGGCTTCTACATTGATGAAACCCCCATGGTTTCCCAAAACGTCAAACTCTACGACATCAACCGCGTGGAAATCCTGAATGGGCCCCAGGGCACGCTGTATGGAGCGCGCTCTTATGGTGGACTGGTCAAGGTGGTAACCAACAAGGCCAGGGCGGACATTTTCGAAGCCAATGGGTCGCTCGGGTTGTCGACCACCGAGCGTGGTGAGATGAATTGGGAAACCAATGCCATGGTCAATATCCCCTTGTCGGATGAGTTTGCCATGCGCGCGGTGGCTTACTACGTAGACAACGGTGGTTACATTGACAGCGTTCCCCTCACCAACGCCTTTGGTGGAGTCGACCTCGACAATATCGTTCCTGACTCGAATGATGAGGAAACCAAGGGTGGCAGATTATCCTTTAACTGGGCGCCGTCTGATTTTTTTGACGGGCAGTTCAATGTCCTGTACGAAGACCAATTTGCCAGCAACGTTTTCGTGCAGGATACCTGGCTGCAGGACAACTACGGTATCAACGGAATCCTGCAGGGGCAGATGGAGCCAACCGAAAACACCATCCGCAACTACAACCTCACCCTGAATTTCCATACGTCGGTTGCGGACATCACTTCTTCCACTTCCTATTCCGATCTGGAAGGGTTCAATGTGGAGGACCGCACGGCCTTCGGCAACATTTACATGGCGCTGGTTACCGACCCCGCCGGCATCGTACCCGGCATCGAGGCAGCCATTGCCGCTGGCGCGCTGCCGCCCGGCACGACCATCGCGACGCCGCTGCCGATCATGGACTTCTTCTCGGTAGGCATCAACACCACCAATACAGCCAACAAGGCCTTCACCCAGGAGGTTCGCATGGTTTCCACCGGCGACGGACCATTGCAGTGGCTGCTGGGTGGCTACTACCAGGACCGGTCGGCGGATGTACTGTATCAGGGTGAAATACCGGGCATCGTTGACGCGGGAACCTTGCAGCTGGATGTCCCGGGTGTAGGGCTGGTGCCCTTCCCTCTGTTCAACTCCAACACCATCATCAATCGCATGGCCGGGAATGACACGGAAGAATTCGGCCTGTTTGGCGAAATCAACTATGCATTCGCCGATGCCTGGGAAGCCACCGTGGGCCTGCGCTGGTTCGATACCGACTATTCCCAGGGCCAGGAAGACCTGTCGACCTCATTGTTTGTGCCCACCATCCTGCCGCCCTCGCACTTTGAAATATCCGAGAGTGGCTTCAATCCCAAGTTTGGCCTGTCTTACCGGCCCACCGATAACGCACTGCTGTTCGCCACCGCTTCAAAGGGATTCCGGATTGGCGGTGTAACTGACACTTCGGTTGCCACGGCAACTGCAGGATGCGCGGCGGTATTGGCGGAGTTTGGTTACGCAAGAGGCGAGGGCGTGCCCTACGACTCCGATTCGCTCTGGACGTACGAGCTGGGCGCCAAGACTTCCTGGGCGGACAATCGCGTGCTGCTGGATGCAACACTCTATTACAACGACTGGTCCGACCTGCAGCAGGGCATATTCATACCGGCCTGCGGCACCGGCATCTTCCAGAATGCCGGCAAGGCGGAAAGCAAGGGGCTTGAAGTCAACATGGCAGCGGTTTTGACCGAAGGACTTACCCTGGGCGCAGCCGCCAGCTTCATGGATTCTGAAATCACCGAAAGCGACGTATTTGGCTTGCCTGAGGGCACCGAACTCACGCTGGCGCCGGACCTGAAGGCCGCCGTCAACCTGACCTACGAAAAGCCCCTGAGCATGCACTCTGGCCGTTGGTCGTTTTTCGGCCGTGTGGATTACACCTACCAGGACGACGCGATGTTTGACTTCAACAACACGCCCAGCAGCTTCCAGCCGTCCTACCAGACCCTGGGACTTCGCGCCGGCCTGACCAGCGAACGCTGGGACATCATTGCCTTCGCCGACAATATAACGGATGAAGACGCCATCCTGTTCGACCTCACGCTGGTGAACGGTTTCGTGGTTCCACTCGGTACCGACAATCGTAGAATCCGGCCGTTGCGGCCGCCCACCTACGGGGTCACGTTCACAGTTCGGTATTAAGGGCATGAAAAGACGACATTTCATGAAAATGGCTGCCGGTGCAGCGGCAGCCACCCTGGTCCCTGGCGGCCTGGTGTTGGGGCAGGGCTCAACGGTTGGCGGACGGGCGCAAGGCTTGCTCGATGCCAGCCTGATACTGGATACGACCGGGCCGTATTCACCATCCGCAGCCGCGGCCCGCGGTGCGTCGTTTGAAACCTGGATCGGGAAATACAAAGACACCGGAGTCACCTGGCTGTCGATGACGGAGGGCTCCGATTTCGTCAAGTCAACCGGCCAGATGATGCATAACCTGGCCCTGAGCCGAAAGTACTTCCTCGACCGGCCGGACGAGTATGTCTTTGTCCACACCGTGGATGACGTGCATCGGGCGAAGCGCGAAGGCAAACTGGGCGTCAATTTCAACTTCCAGGGCACCAGTTCGCTTGAAGGCGACATCAACCTGGTCGAGCCACTGTACCAGCTCGGCGTCAGCCACATGCTGCTCACCTATAACGACAAGAACCTGGCTGGTGGCGGCAGCCACGACCACGACAACCCCGGGCTGTCACACTTCGGGCGGGCGCTGGTAGGAGAAATGAACCGGGTTGGCATGGTGGTGGATTGCAGCCACACGGCGCATCGCACCACCATGGAGATCATGGAAATCTCCAGCCAGCCCGTGATCTTTTCCCATTCGGTGGCCCGGGCGCTGCGGGACCATGAGCGAAACATCGGCGACGACCAGATCCGCGCCTGCGCCGAAACCGGTGGTGTCATCGGCATCAACGGCGTGTCGATTTTTCTGTCCGAAGCCCTGTATGACACATCGGCGCCGCAGTTATTCCGCCACCTCGACTACATCGTGCAGATGGTGGGCGCCGAGCATGTTGGCCTGGGGCTCGATCACGTGCCTGGCATGGACGAGCCGTATCCGGTGGAAAACGTGGCGGCAGCCTACACGGAACTGTATGGAGAAGAGCAATACCCGCCGGTGAACCGGATTGCCATCGCTGGCCCTTCGGTCATCGCCCCGCTGGTGGATGAAATGCTGTCCCACGGCTACGACGACGATGCGGTTCGTGGAATTCTCGGAGAGAACTTCCTGCGCGTATTCGGCGCCGCCTGGAAGTGAATGCCTGATCATCTGGGCAGAAATTTATTCTCACCCTGACCACCAACCTCCCAGAGCCCGGCGATAATCCCGGCAACGAGGAAATCTGACATGCGAAAACAACTAACAAGAACCTTTATGGTGCTCTTGCTGTGCCTGCTGTCCGGGACTCCTGCCATGGCGGCATCCCTGGCGATTGTGAATGGGACTGTGATAGACGGCACCGGTAACGCGCCGCTGAAAAATGCCGTCATTGTGGTTGACGGTGATCGTATTGCCGCTGTGGGCGCGAAAGGGAAAGTCACTGTTCCGGCAGACGCACAGGTGATCGATGCCAAGGGCAAATTTCTGATCCCGGGCCTGATGGATGCCAACGTTCACCTGTTTTTCAGCATCCCCGACCTTGAGTTGATGTACACATATGAAGGGCGTTACCACGAGCTGATCATCGAGGCCGCGCAGGTTGCCCTCAAAACCGGCCAGACAACGGTTTACGACACCTGGGGGCCGTTGCCAGGGCTGGTCCAGGCGCGCGACCGGATCAATTCGGGTGAAGCCATTGGTGCCCGCATCTTCCTCGCCGGCAACGTCATCGGTTTTGACGGCCCTTATTCGGCTGATTTCCTCTCCAACCTGGCTGAAGTGGTGACCGGGAAATTTGCTACCGAGATCAACGAAATGTGGCAGCAGGGCGTGGGCCGCGAACTGATGTGGCTGACGCCGGAAGCGGTGGCCGAACGCGTCAGGGAGTACACCACCAAAGACGTCGACTTCCTAAAGTATGCCTCCAGCGGGCACAAGGATCTTTTCTACATTGCTTTTTCAGAGCGGGTGCAGAGCGCCATTGTCGAAGAAGGACACCGGGCCGGCAAGACGGTGCAGGCACACGTGAGTTCGCCCGAGAGCCTCGACATGGCCATAGATGCCGGAATCGACATTGCCACCCACTGTGACATATCCGGGCTGGTCGAACCGATTCCGCCCGAAACCATCCAGAAAATGGTGGATCGCGGCATCGCCTGTTCCGTCATGCCGATCACCCAGGCCCGGCTGGAGTACCTCAGGGAAAAGCTGCCAAACTCGCCCATCACCCCGTACCATCAGATCGCCGAAAAGAACATCCGCAACATGATCGAGGCAGGGGTAACACTGCTGATGTCCACGGATGCCGGAATTGCCCGTCATGAAATTACGGAACATTACGCTCTGATGATGGGGATGTCCGAAGACGTCGATCCCAGCACCAAACTGGGCGTGGGGCACTTCAACGCCCTGGTGGCGCTGGAGGAAATGGGCATGCCGCCGATGGAGATTCTGAAATCCGTGACCAGCAATATCGCCCGTGCTTACAAAAATGACCAGGAGCTGGGCACGCTCGAGTCCGGCAAGTTTGCTGATATCGTAATACTCGAAAAGGACCCTCTCAAAAGCGCCAGGAATTACCGCAACATTCACGCTGTAATCAAGTCGGGGCAGCTTGTTGACCTGGAGGCCCTGCCCGATCCTCGGATTGTTACGGCGGACTGGGTGGTCGAGGCCGGTGATTCCGAGTGAGGGTTCAGGGAATTGATGCCGATACCGGACTTTGCGTCATAGCTCTGTAGCCAAACCCGCAAGGAGCCTCATCATGTCCCGACTGATCCGCGTTTTGGGCCTGTTGGCCGCAGCGTGTGCGTTCACCCACTCGGCCTGTGCCGCAACCGACAGCGCCGAGACCGACCTCGCCACAGCGAGTGAAACGTTTGCCCTGATGGCGCTGGTCAAAAACCTCGCACCCAGTCCGAACTGGATCGATGGCAGCGACCGCTTCTGGGTCAGGAACGAAAGCCCGGAAGGCACGCAATACCTGATGGTTGATGCGGCCAGCGGCCACCAGGAACCCGCTTTTGACCACGCCGGCATGGCGGCCGCCCTGGCCGCGGCCGGGGTGGAGAACGTCACAGCCGCAGCCCTGCCCCTGGTTGGCCTGGACTGGGACGACGAATCCATTCGGGTAAAGACAGCCACGGGCGCGTATCGCTGCCAGCGGGATGTTTCCTCCTGCCAGAAAGATGAAACCACCGAGGCCACAGCGGCGGAACGTCCTTCCCCGGATGGCAGCTTGATTGCCTTCATTCGCGAGCACAATATCTGGCTGCGTGACGCCAGTACGGGTGAAGAGCGGGCGCTCACCACGGACGGCGTGGAAGGCTTTGCCTGGGGCCGCCCGGAAATGGACATGGGCCGTGTCACGCGTCGCCGGAGCCAGGCTCCCGAGCCCCTGAGCGCCGTGAACTGGTCGCCGGATGGCCGCTTCGTTGCTGCGATGCGCTCAGACCTGCGGGCGATAGCCCGGCGGAACTACGTCACCGAACACCTGCCGCCGGATGGATCTTTCACCATAAGCCACACGGATTACGTGGTGGTGGCGGCTGACCGCATCGAACCCGCGCGCGAAATCGCAGTGATCGATACGGCCACGAACCAGGTGGTCAAGGCCACCATTGACCCGGGCAAACTGCAGGATTTTGCCAGCATCCACTTCGGCAGCGGCCTGGTGTGGTGGGCGCTGGGCAAGAATGCATCAGCATCAGAGCTGTTCTTTGTCACCGCTGAACACGGCGGACAGACCTATGGCATCGCGGGAATGAACCTGTCCACCGGCATTACCCGAACCGTGGTGGAGGAAAGCGAAGAACATTACTACGCCTTCAATGCGCGCGATTACAACGCCCCCAACTTCTACGTGAGCACCGATGGCAAGGACGCGATTTTCTATTCGCAGCGTTCCGGCGCCGGCCAGTTGTATCTTTATGATGCGCGCACCGGAAAGTTGAAAAATGCCATTACCTCAGACAACGGAGTCGTGTTTGACCTGATCCGTGTCGATGAGGACGAGCGCCAGGTGTACTTTACCGCCGGCGGCCGCGAGCAAGGCCGCGATCCGTACTACGCGCATTTGTACCGGGCGCCGCTGGATGGCGGCAAGGCAGAGTTGCTGACGCCGGAGAATGCCAGCCACCAGTTCTACACTTCAGGTTTGGTCCTGGCGGGCTCATTCAAATCCCCGTCGCAGTTTTCTCCCTCCGGCCATTACTTCGTGGATGTGTATTCCACCCTGGAACAACCCCCGGTGATGGTGATACGCGATAAAAATGGCAAGCAGGTGAGTGAAGTATTGCGCGCCGATATCTCGGCCCTTGAAGCCACCGGCTGGAAGCCGCCACAGCGTTTCGTGGTGAAAGCCGCCGATGGCCAGACGGACCTCTATGGCGCGATCTTCAAGCCGAAGGATTTTGATCCCAAGCTGAAGTATGCCGTGGTGGACCAGACCTACCCCGGCCCGCAGATTGATTCCGGGCCGCATTCCTTCATGGACAACTTCGCCGCAATCACCACCCGCAACGCGCAAGCCACCGCCGAGGCGGGCTTCGTGGTGGTGGCCATGGATGGCCGTGGCACCACCGGCCGCGACCGGGCCTTCCGCTATGCCTTCGCCGGCACGCAGGACATCTTTGGCGCGGTGGATCACAAGGTGGCCATCGAGAATCTTGCGCAGGAATTCCCCTGGATCGATGCCGGCCGGGTGGGCATCACCGGTGCGTCGTTTGGCGGCTACGGCTCGTTGCGGGCAGCGCTGCTTTACCCGGAGTTTTTCAAGGTGGTGGTATCGCACGTGGGCCCGCCTGAATACCTCAATTCCGTCACCTTCCCGTTCTCGGTGGAGCGGTTTTTTGGCGTGCCCGGTACGGAACGTGACCATTTCGAACTGGCCAGCAATATCGCCCTCATCGACCGGCTGGAGGCCGACCTGATGCTGGTGTATGGCGAGATCGACGAAAACGTCCCGTTCCGCTCCGCCATGGCAGTGTTTGATGCACTGATCAAGGCTGACAAGGATTTCGTGAGCTACGTGGTACCCAACGCCAACCACGCCGGCGCGGCCGGTTCACCCTACATCGTCAAGCGCGAACGGCGCTTTTTCCAGGAACACCTGGGAGGGCCCACGGAGCAGAGTGAGTGACATGAGAAAAGTGCGCCGCGTCACGTACCTGATCCTGTTGGGGTGTGTCGCATCCGCAGCCCTCGCTGATTCGCCAGAGCACCGTGAGCAGCCCTGGCAGCCTGCCGAAGTTTCGGCTGCAGTCTATGACCGGGCTGTCTCGCTGCTCTCGCAAAACATCCAGGGCACCGTCACCAATGCGGGGGTCACCCCACACTGGATTCCGGGTGCGCGTGAATTCTGGTATGTCCGCGACACGGCAAATGGCAAGGAGACGGTCATCGTCGATGCGGCCACCGGCGACAAGCGTCCGGCGTTCGACCACCCGCGATTGGCTGCCGCCCTCAACGCCATGGGCAACGGCGAATTCAATCCTGCCACGCTGGATATCGCATCGTTGCATTTCGATGGCACTACGCCATCTGTTGAGGTGCGCGCCAGCAACGGCGTCACCCGATGCGATCTTTCGGATTACACCTGTGAAGCGCAGGCCGCCTGGCGCTCGGATCCTTTCCAGGTTGAAGCGCCGGATGGCAAGAGCGCTGCCTTTCGCCGCGAGCACAACGTCTGGTTACGTTCGCTTGAGGACGGCAGCGAACGGCAACTCACGAGTGACGGTGAAGCGCATTATTCCTGGGGCGCCATGCCCGGCTGGGGGGCCATATTGGGCTTGATGCGCCATGGGCTCGACGGACCCCTTGTAGGTGCAGCCTGGTCACCCGACGGGGCCTTCCTGGTGGTGCCGAAAGTGGACGAACGGCAGGTGCGGGATTACCCCTACTATGATTCAGTACCCGCGAACGGCGCCAGCCGGCCTCAGGTGTTGAACAAGCGCATAGCGCTGGTTGGCGACGAGCATCGGGAAGCATTCGAAATGTTCGTGCTAGACATCGCTTCGGGAAAGCAACAAGCCGTTCCGTTGCCGCAGGATTGCCGGGGTGAGCTCGGTTCCTTTCCGCCGCAAGCGCTGTGGACGGATCGCTCGGACCGGGTATTTTTCATCTGCATCGCGGCCGATGCCAGCAAGGTTGAGCTGATCGCGTTCGACCCGGCCAGCGGCCGAACCGAGCTCGCCTGGCGCGAAACATCCGACTCCTGGATCGATCTCAACCACAGCCTGTACCAGTCGATGGGCGCCAACGTGCGCCTGCTGGACCACGGCAACCGGGCCATCATTTACTCGCAGCGCGACGGCTGGGGGCATCTCTATTCCATCGACACGACAAGCGGTGAAATCGTTCGGCAATTGACCCGCGGCGAGTGGGTGGTGCAGGACATTGTGCACGTGGACGAGCAAAACGGCTGGGTGTACTACACCGCCGGCGGCCGCGAATCCGACCGCAATCCGTACTGGCGGCATGTGTACCGCTCATCGCTGGATGGCACTCAAACCGAACTGCTGACGCCTGAAGCAGCTGATAACGCGGTGACCGTTGCCGGCGGCGGCCTGCTGGGGGCTGTATCGACCTTCTCTCCGGACGGCAGCTTTTTCATCGTCAACCAGTCGACCATCGATTTGCCACCGGTTGCGACCCTGCGGCGCGCCGATGGCAGCGCCGTCGCAACCCTGGAGGAAGCGGACGCCTCCGCGCTGTTTGCACTTGGCTACGAGCCTCCCGAAAGTTTCCGCGTCAAGGCCGCGGACGGAGAAACCGACATTTACGGCGTCATTTACCGGCCGAAAAACCTGCAGGCCGGTTTGAAATATCCCGTGATTGAGCACATCTACGGCGGCCCGCAGACCAACCTCACCCCTCGCACTTTCACGCGGGCGGCGGGTCTCGACCGCATCGGTGGCCAGGGCGACACCTCGGTATTCACCGACCTGGGTTTTGCCGTGGTCATGATGGACGTGCGCGGCACGCCCTGGCGCTCCAAGCACTTCCACGACTACACCTGGAAGAAGCATGATGAATTTGCCATTGAAGACCACGTGGCTGCGCTGCGGCAGCTGGGTGAGAAGTATCCCTGGCTCGACCTCGATCGCGTTGGCATCACCGGGCACTCCTGGGGCGGTTATGCCTCGACACTGGCAATGCTTCGATTCCCGGATTTCTACAAGGTCGCGGTGTCCTCAGCGGGGCCCTACGATTACCGCTACCTGTATCCGGCTTTCGTGAAGTGGACCGGCTGGCCGCAGTATGAAGACGGAACGCGCATCGCGCCGGATGAAACGGCCAGGCTGGTGAACCTCCAGCCGGCCGCGGCCCTGGTGGAAAACCTGGCGGGCAAGCTGCTCATCGTTTACGGCGAGCATGATGAAAATACCTTGCCCGCATCCACCCTCACCTTCGTGGATGCGCTGATCGATGCTCAAAAGGACTTCGACCTGCTCATGCTGCCAAACCGCGACCACTTCTTCACCAACGAGCCTTTCTTCATTCTGCGCCGCATGGATTACTTCGTCGAACACCTGCTGGGCGCACGGCCGCCGGATGGCTACCGGATGGATGGCGGAACGAAGCCATGACGGCCGGAATCTTCCAGACCCTCCACCACGTGTGCATCGTCGTCAGGGACCTGGAGGCGTCGATAGCATTCTATGAATCGATAGGCGTGGGGCCCTGGCAGCCCTATCCGCCACTGGACCAGTATGCTGGCGACCTGCAGGTGAAAGACCGCGAGGCTTTCATGCAATTGCGTTACTGCCACGCGGACCTGGGCAATGTGCAGCTCCAGTTGTGCCAGCCGGGGCCGGGCGACAGCCCGCAAAGACGGTTCCTGGATCAACACGGAGAAGGTGTTTATCACCTCGGCTTCTCGGTTCCTGACTGCGACGCCGCGGAACAAAGTGGGCTGGCTGCGGGCTTGCGGGTCCTGGCGAAGGGGCGACGACCTGACCGCAGCGGTTTTACTTACTTCGATACGCGCGACAAGGCCGGTGTGACACTGGAAATCAGGGCAGCCCCCAAGCCCTGAAACCGGTGTCGATTTCAGACATCCGGGAACTCCGAAGGGATGCTGGCGGCCTTCTGCGATGCCGCAAAGGCACCTGCAACAATGTCGGGCAAGTCCGCATTGCCTTCCATGGTGACCGGCTCTTCAGCATCCCGGGGAGTTTCGCCGGCAACCATGCCTTTGAGGAAGTTGATGTAGGTGGCGTAATCCCCTTTCAGCGTGAGGTCGCCCGGCGCTGAAGGTTCCTGCAGCGAAAAGGAAACACCCGCGTCAGGATCAAAACGCATGTCCCACCAGACAGTTTCTCCCCTGGGGCCGTTTTCCAGCTGGTAAACCATCGAGTAGGCACGGTCCAGTTTGGCCGCTTCGGCCTTGACTTCATCACTCGCCGCCAGCAGCCGGTTCATGATGAATACATGGGTGTAGGACATGAAGCCGGGTTTCGGATTCGTCGCGGCCCAGTCGCGAACATAGGACACATCGACGTCGGTGACTTCAGGAAAGCGCGAGCGGAATGCGTCGTCCAGCCCGTCGCCCTGCCCGCTGAGGTAAAGATCAAAGAACGCCAGCGTGAAGTCGTTCATGATCGTGGCCATGCGCGATCCGTCGATGGTGCCGAGCATGGCGTCGATATCGGGATGTTGCTGGCGCAGGGGTTCGGGCAGCAGCACATTGTCGGTAAACGCGATGTGCGTGGCACCCGCAACTTCCAGCCGGTAAACATCATCACGCGTGCCGGTAGTGGCAAAGCGTTCAAACAGGAACGCCGACCAGGGCAGCATCTCCCGGTCGGGCAGCGCCAGGCTGTGGTCGCCGTGCAGCACGAGGATGGGGAAGTCCGACTCGACATCGTAAAGGTCGTTGTCGAACATGCCGCCATCGAGATCCACCGCGGCTTTGAATCGGCCATCCTTGAAGGCCGCCGCCGGGCCGCTGGCGCCGAACGACATGCCATAGGCGCCGAGGCGCTGCATGTCCACCAGCGGCAGCAGCTTTTGGGCGGCCTCGGGTAAGTCGCCGGCCTCCAGGCGATCCGCCACGTGGATAAAATCCTGTTCCCAGGTCTTGAATATGGGCGCCAGCACGAAGGTTTCGTTATTCCGCAGCTGTGATTCCAGCAGCACCGCCGGGTCAGTGGACGTATAGGCCGACATGTATTCCGCGTCGCCCCAGGTGGCCAGGGCCTGTGTCACGATATCCGGATCAGCAGGAATCACATCGCCGTTCTCATGCAGCGTCGCGACCGCAGTGTAGGGATGCGAAATCGACAGCACCAGGTAACCGTGGCTGGCCAGGTGTTCCATCTGCGCGGTGTTGCGCTGCAACGAACTGAACAGGCCGTGCGAGAAGATCACCGTGGGCACCGGCCCAAGGACCTTCACCGGCGCGCTCCCATATGAATGCGTGGGTGCATCAAACGCCTGGTGCACGGCATCTGGCTGGGCTTGCAAACCGCCTGCGGCGCCCTTGATCTGGTGCTGCATCTCGGCTGCGTTCACATAGGGCCGCGGATCGCCGCTGACGGACTCCGCCGGATACCAGGCCCGCACCGGGATACGCCTTGGCGTTCCGGGCGCGAAGGTTTCATCGCGTGATGTATCCACCAGTTCAAAATCGATCACGCCGATGGCGTGCGGGCCGGTGGGTTCGGGCAGCTG
>CAYYCX010000096.1:0-16849 GCA_964470455.1 uncultured Wenzhouxiangellaceae bacterium | reverse complement strand
GCTTTCAGCAGGTCATCCAGAGCCACGGATTCGATCGACAAAGTCACCGACCCGGACTCGACCTTGGCCAGATCCAGAACCTCATCAATCAGCACCAAAAGGTGTTCGCCGGCATTGAGAATATGGTCCGCGTATTCCTGCAATTTTTCCGGCGTCAGGGACGCGGACTTTGCTACAAGCAGTTCAGTGAATCCGAGAATGGCATTGAGCGGTGTACGAAGATCGTGACTCATGTTGGAAATGAAGGAGGATTTTGCCTTGTTGGCATGTTCAGCGGCTGCCTTGGCCTGGGCCAATGCCAGGTTGGTACTTTCCAGCTGGGCAGTCCGTTCCCGCACTCTGTTCTCAAGTTGCTCGTTGAGCCGCATCACTTCGTTTTGCGCCAATCGCCGCTCATTCACCTCATGAGCAATGGCTTCGTTTGAAGTCTCCAGCTGTTCAGTACGCCGCTCGATTTCAGCCAGCATGTCGTTAAAGGACGCCACCAGAACCCCCACTTCGTCATCACTGGTCTTGCTGGCTCGCCGTGAGTAATCGCGCTTTTCGACCACGTCTCGGGCAACATGGGAAATATCCAGGACGGGCTGTGTCACCATGCGTTGCAGGCGCACCGATAAAGCCAGGGCAACCAGCATGGCCCCGATGATGGCCAGTGTGCCGATCCCGGCATAAGCCAACAAACGCTGCGTAAACTCGTAGTTCGCACGCAGGAACACCGTGCCCAGCAATTCGCCATCATTCCTGATTCCACGGAAGACCAGCAGGTTACTTCCCTCGGTGCGGACCAAATCCTGTTCTGGAACCCGCGGCGGAGACAGTTCACCGACGGGGTTGTAACTTGCAAACAGGTTGCCGTCAGCATCGTAAATCAGCGCAGCATTGACCTTCGGGTGGAATCGCAACATGTTCAGGTTCTGCTCGGCGAGTTGCTGGTCATCGAAGGTCAGGGCTGGTTCAGTCATGTGGCCCAGCAGTTCGGACTGGGTGATCATGTCGGCGATAAGAGTGTTGTGGTATTCGCGGGCACTGAAACCAACCATCGTGGCCAGCACGGCGACCAGTGCCGTGAATGTTGTAACCAGCACAACGGCAAGTAGCTTGTGGCGGATCGTTTTCAGTTTAAACCGCTTCATGACGGCTCGGGCTCGACTTTGTAGGCAGCCACGAGCAGCCGCGCGCTGATATTCAACCCGTTGTGACCCGCGGCCTGGGCAGATACTTCGAACCGCAATTTTCCGTCAACGACGACGAAATTTATGACGCTGCCCTGGTCGAGACCAGTCTCCAATGCGGTTACCGTCAGAATGGGCTGGGTGCGGACGTCCGACAGAATGTGCGCCAACCGCCCGATATCCGTACCGCCAATGAACAGCACATTGAGGCCCTCTGTCGGATCACCTGGTTTCAGCTTGCGGATGAGAACCTGCCTCCCGCTGATGGTGCGACCCTCCACCATTTGCCGCAATTCATCCGCCAGTTCCGGTGCATCAACCACGCCGATCGTGATCGGACTGCTGCTGTCTTCGAACACCTCATCGGGCCACACGACGTAGCTGCCAAATTTGTAGAGGTAAGCGGCCATGACCTGTCGCGCGATTTCCGATTCCGCGGCGATTTGTGCGACGGCAACATTGGCGGCCAGGCTTCCGGCCAGCGTGATGCACAAAACGCATCGCATCCAGCTGGCGCGCAGTGGCAAATTAAACGCTTTGTTCAAAGGGCCAGCCTGCGTCATGGTTTAGAGTGAGACGCCCACCTTCAAGCTTAGGCTTCGTCCTATCTCAATCTGCGGATCGGTGAAAAACTCGGGATGCTTCTCGTCATTGAGATTCTGGATCACCAGGGACAGGTTGAGGGACGACGAAATGCGCCAACCCAGCCTTACGTCCACTGCGGTATAACCTGGCACCCTTGGTGCTGGCAATGGCCCGACGCGCCGCAACAGGACATCCAGCTCATGGTTGTCGCCGAGGTTGAATGAGGAGCGGAGGTTCCAACTGTAATCCGGGTCGTTGGCTGCATCGGTCGCTCCATCCGGATCGAGGCTGCCGGGCTCCAGAGTAAAGTGCTCATTCAAGAGTGAGAACCCGCCGTTCAATCGCCAGTTTGGGGTGATCTGGACAGCAGCCCAGGCTTCCACACCCTTGGTCGTGCCTTGCATCAGGTTTTCAATCACTGCCGGAGCCGGCTGGCCGCTGCGCAGATTGTCGTAATCGCTGTAGAAAGCGGTTACTGAAAACGAAACCCGTTCATTGACTTGGGTACGATAGCCGGCTTCAACCACCTCGGCGACTTCGGATTTGAAATCCGGGCCGCCAAGTATTATTGGAAGAAGTGGGGTGTTTCCGAAATAAACGGACCAGGTAAAGTCCCGGTCATATCGGGCAGGGGCACGAACAGCCCGCGAAACCGACGCCCACAGCAATTTGTCATCGTCCGGTTTCCAGGCCATGCGAACGTTGGGCAAAAATTCAAACCCGGTGTAGACATTGTGCTCGGCCTTCATTCCCAGGGTCAGTGTAGTCTGCGCGCCCAGCTGGACTTCGTCCTGAACGAAAACGTTGAACCACTTGAGGTTCCGGTCTTCCGGAATCAGCCCGAATACAGAGTGGAAACCCGGAAAGCCATCGTGAAAATACGTCCGGGTATCGCTGCGCGTATATCGATAGCCACCACCCCAGAGAATCCTGTGCTGCTCCCCGATGGAGATGGCATGATCGAGTTCGATGTCGAAAGTGTCCTCACGGTCGCTGAAGGTTCGGGGATCATCGCGTTGGGCCTGGTCGTAATAGCCCTGAATCCGGAAGTTCGAGCCATTGTCCAGTTGGCGCCCCCATCGCCCAAGCAGATTCATGCCGGATACCGAGACTGTGGGATCCCCGATCCAAAGACTGTTCAAGGACCCCTGGCTGGGTATCACGTTCTCGATCTCACCGTCGTAAATGTCGCCTTGCACGGTAAACTCTGAAAGATCGTCGTCCCAGTCCGTGCGAAACCCCGCCTGCCTGTGTTGCCAACCGTCCGGGAGTTCGGTGCCGTCCAGCCACTTCATGTCCTGGCGGTCGAAACCTGTTGCATACGCGCGAAAGTGAGCCCGGTCATTCCATTTTCCGCCATAGCGGAAAGAGCCCTCGTACCCCATATTGCCCACACTCCCGGTCGCCAGCACTCCCTGGGTGTCTCCTGAGGCGCGGGTGATGATATTGATCACACCATTGACGGCATTGGCACCCCACAAAGTGGCGCCGGGCCCGCTGATGACCTCAATGCGATCGATATCCTCCAGCATCAGGTGTTGCATGTCCCAATTCACGCCTGAAAACAGCGGGGTATAGACTGTGCGGCCATCAATGAGCACGAGCAGCTTGTTACCGATGGCGTTGTTGAATCCGCGCGAAGTGATGGCATAGGTGTTCGCGTTGGCACGTGCCACTTGAATATTGGGAGCCAGTCGCAGGGCCTCGGGTATGCTGTTGACGCCGGAGCGGCGGATATCGTCCGCACTGATGACATAAACCGAAGCCGCCGCATCTGAAAGTCGCTCGGGGCGCTTCGATACCGAGGTGATCTCGATATTGGCCAGCTCCTCGAATGACATATCCACCAGGTCGGCAGCTTCAAGCGCAGCGGCGCCAAGCGGTACCGAGGAAACGATCAGAATGCAGGGGCACAGGAGACGCAAGCACGTTCGGCATATTTGATTGACAAGGTCAGGCAGAATTTCCATGTTGCCACCCTTTAGCGTTCCTGCTCTATTTGTCACTTTAGCCCGAATCAGCCGGCATCGCCACCTTCAGCAACGAAGCTGGACGGCTCGCAGTTATTCAACTCAATCCAGAATGAACTGCCCTTGCCAACTTCAGACTTTACGCCAATCGACCCTTGCATTGCCTCGCAAAGCCCACGTGCCAGCGCCAGGCCGAGCCCGGTACCTTCCACATTGGTCATATTGGCAGCCAGTCGCTCGAATGGGACGAACAGGCGCTTCTGTTGCTCGGGCGAAATTCCCGGCCCGGTATCCCTGACAACGATTCGAAGCAGATTCCCCGCCCGGGATTCGCAGAAAACCTCTACGCTACCACCTTCAAGATTGTATTTGATCGCATTGCCGAGCAGGTTCAAAAGTACTTGGGCAAGCCTCTGGCGATTCGCGACCACAAACTTCACTTCATTACCTGTGACGTCATTCAACAGGGAAATGTTTCGCTGCGCCGCCAACGGACGAACCAGGTTCACTGTTTCAGCGACAACATCAGCGACATTGACCGGTTCAAATGAAAGCGCAAGGGCGCCCGTTTCGATACGCGATACATCCAGAACTTCGTTGATCAGGTTCAACAGGAGTTGCCCGGCATGGATAATCTGCAAGACATAGTCTCGCTGGGTCTCTGCGAGTTCGCTCATCTCCAGCAGCTGTCCGAAACCGAGCACGGCATTCAGCGGTGTGCGGAGTTCATGGCTCATTCGCAAAAGAAACTCACTCTTGGCCTTGCTGACGCGGTCAGCCTCAGTTTTCGCGGCCTGCAAATCCGCTTCAGTAAGCCTTTGCTCGGTTATGTCACGGGAAATTCCGAGCAGGAATTCCGGATTGCCGTTGTTGTCCATGATCGGTATTTTTTTGGTGTGCAGGATACGTTCTGCTCCGTACCGCGTACGCAGGTTTTCGGCCTCGATCTCGATCATTACGCCGTTTTTCAATACTTCGCGATCCTTTTCAATAAAGAAATCCGCCTGCTCTTTAGGGAAAAAGTCTGCATCACCCTTGCCAATCAGCTCCAGCCGGGAATAGCCCAAAAGCGCTTCCCCAGCCCGGTTCAGGCGAACAAACTTGAGGGACTCCGCATCCTTCACGAACACCATGTCGGGAATATTCTCAATTACGGAATCCAGGAATGCCTGAGCGCTTCGCGTGGCTTCCAGGGCATTCAGACGCTCGGTAACGTCGCTGACCACTCCCACAGCGTAACGATTGTTGCCTTTGGAATCTTTCTTGAGGTTGCCGTGCGAATGCAGCCATCGGACCGATTCATCCTGCGGATCAACGATCCGGTATTCAAAGTCGAACTGCCGTTTATCATCCAGGGCGTCCTTTATTCCTGACTTGAGGGCCGCAAGATCGTCCGGATGGACGTGCGCATAGAGTTTCCAGGGGTCTTTAGCCAAAGTGCCCGGCTGCAGGCCGTGCAGCGATTCGAAACGTTCCGAACATGAGAATGTCCGGGCATTGATATTGTAGACAGCACTGCCCAGGCCACTGGCAGGCAACACCAGGCCCAGTTCCGCCTCTTTCATTTCCCGGGCCTTTTGGCTGCTGAGCAGCTCTCCCTCGACCTTCAGCCGGCGTTGCTGGCTGGAATTGACGACTTTGATGCTGGCTCCCAACAGAATCCAGACCAGCACGGTGATACCTGCCACAGCAGCTTTGATTCCATCCATGGGGGCGAGTGCTGCGCCAGCCTCCATTTCTGCGATGACGGTCCAGCCCATATTCCCAACCGGAATTTTCACCCCCAGGAGGTTTTCATTCCGGCTGTTGGCATATTGCTTCACGGTACCGTATGCGGAATGCCTGGCTGCAACCGGCGTCGATTCCTGGTGTGAATCCGGCTTGTCAGGCTGATTACCAGGACGGGCCACAATGTAACCAGACCGGTCAACCACCGTCAGACGGACTCCACCCAATGCCATCTCGGTGACTAAATTCTCCACCGCGCCAAGGTCGTAACCGACCGCAAGAATTCCTTCGACGGGTGAATCGGGATGACCGTTGGCGCGAATGCGGGCCGCAACGATAATGACCGGGGGCTGGCCCATTGCCGAAGCTCGGTAAACGCTCGAAACAAACAGCTCATCGGTCTGGGTAACCCCCCGGTACCAGTCCTCGTGGCTGAAATCAACACCGATCGCGGATGGGTTTTCCGGCGCGAACATGTGGCCGATGCCGTTGGGATCAGTCAGAAAGGCGAGATCGATGCCTTTTCGGCTGCGCAGGACCTGGTTCAGCACATTCTGGGCGGTTACGGTATCAACCTCCGCACCAGGGCGCAGGATTTTCCGGAATTCCTGCTTGTTTCTGTAGGTGTCTACGACATCCACAAGGCCATTGAACTCAAGTTCAACTGCTTTGGCCACTGCCGTTCCCCTCTCGGTTACGCGCAGTTCCGCTTGCCGTTGCAATGCGTCGGATGCGAGTTTTACGGTCCCCCAAGCCAACAGCAGCAACGGGACCAGCGACAACAAGGCCATCAGAACCCACTTCCGCGAAGTATGGGACTGATCCTGCTTTGAGCTGAAAGGAACGTTCACGGCACCCTTGACCCGCTTGAGCTGCACGCCACCGAAAGCTCAGGCAGTGTCCGGGTTTCCCATCAAATGGACTGCCGACGTGATCAATTTCCCATGTTGCTGCACAGCCATACTGTTACCCTTTTCTGGTGCATGTTCCGCGACTTGCCAATCCCAACGCACCGCAGCAGAAGCGGGAGCGAGGGATGTATCCACAACAAGTGCGGCCAGAACGGAGAATCTCCCACCAGGGCCATGGCTGGTCTTCACCATCGGGTGGCCTGGGGGAATCAGCTCCGGCGATGCGGCGGGGCGAGAGCAGAAGGTTATTGATCAGCGGGCAACAGCTCGAACAATCTTTGGTCAACCCGGTTGGCATTGTCGCTGTCGATTTCCAGGTGATATTGTCCACTTGAAATTGCGGCAGTGTTCAGGGCTATCTGCACGCGGCCATTTGCAGCCGGGGCGGTATCCAGCGAATGAATCACCTCACCACTGATCGAGCTGATCGTCATCCGGATCAACGGTGATCGCGCCATGTCGGGTTGAAGTTCAATATCCAGGATCATCACGGAATCCTGGGCGGGCTTGCGAATGATGACATCGGGCGATTCGGAGCGGGCGGATCGCATGATGTCCAGAGGTACTGCAAAGACCTTTCCAACCGGCTGATTCAGCTGATCAACGACCTCCTGCAATTCCTCATTCCGGTTATCCGCCCGCCAGTACAATTGGGTTGTGGCGACCGTCAAAAGGACTGTTGCGGCCAACCCCCAACGGTACCACTGGACTTCGCCCTTTAATGGCGGCTTCCTTTGTTCAGGGCGCGCCACCGGCTTCGGGACGGCTTGCCGGTGCCCGGAGCCGACCAGTTGTTTCAGGCCAAGCGCGATTTCAACCGCGTCCTGTAATTCCGGCGATTCCAATAACTCCGCTTCGAAGTCTGCAATCGCCGAGGGCTCAAGATCACCCTTTACGTACCGGTCTGCGCGCAATGAAAAGTCATTTGAATCAGGCATCCATCAGCCCCCCAAACAAGGTCATCTTCAGCCCCTCCTTTTGATCGATCAGTTCACGCATCCGTTGCTTGGCCCGGTAAAGTACCCGGTCGAAATGCGCCGGACTCAACTCGAGATCGCGACAAATAACCTCTTTGTCATCATCGCTCAGGTAGAACCTGCGCAGAATCTCCCTGTCCCTGCTCACTGCCAACTGTTCCAATGCGTCATCCAACAGCTCCCTCGCAGCCACGAAATCGACTTCCTTGTCGTGTTGTTCTATATGTGCAACATTCTCGTCAATTATCCCATCCGGACTGTGGGCAAAGCGGCTCTCCTTGCGGAAGTACTGAATGCAGATGTTTACGGCGACCTGGCTGATGAAAGCGGCCAGGCTGTCTGGATTGCGCAATTCCCTTGCCCGCAGTTTCCGCAGAACAACAATGAAGGTGTCCTGGCAGAGATCATTTGCAACGTGGGGGTCACCCGTTCGGTTGAGCAAAATCAGACGTACACCCCGAGCGAACTGTGCAACGAGTTCTGCTTCAGCCTCGGCATCGCCGTTTTCAATGCGCTCAACCACGCCAGGTGGCCTCACCATTGCCGATTCAGTCCGCTCAAGCACTGCAGCTATCACTCCCTTTGATGGCCCGGTATTGCGTTAGACTATTAAATGAATTTGCGACGCAAAGCAACCAGAGTTCCCTCGATCGTGTGGTTACAAGCATTTGAATGGCGTCGGCTGATCCCATGTCTTTTCGCGATTGGCCTGGTGGCGTGTCTGCAATCCTGTAATGCCAGAACATCCGCTGAGCTGGATTTGGTGAAATCAGTACCCGATCTGACCATCAATGATTCCACACCCATCGACATACCGCTGCCCGACTCGCCAAACCCGCTGGTCATCGAGGTGCGCGGCAACGGTGTCAACTTCGCATCGCAGATACAGACCGCGGATGGCCGGTTTTTGAGCGAAATCCACTTCAACTACCTGCGCTCGGTTCCTCACTACCACCATATCGATCCGGCGGTGGACGACAGGCCGTTGATGCTGCGCTTGCAGCCATTACAAGGAAATCCCGCGGCCACGCTCAGTGTCAGGTTCCTGGCTGTTCCTGAGTCTGCGAGGCTGTTGGATGAGGCATGGCGGGATTTTGCCAACGGCCAGCAAAAAGTCGCAACCATGGACAGGTCCGAGTGGACCTCGCGGCTGGTTGATTTGCAGAAGTCGCAAAAGGAGTTCGAGATTCTCGGGGCATCCGAACCGGCGCTCTGGACCGCTTACCTGACTGCTTACTTCCAGTATTTCCCGTTGTACAACTACACCGACGCTTACCAGGGCGCTACCCATCTGCTGAAGAAGATTGAAGCGTCGAGAAACCGCAAAGCGCCCATCGATTCGCTTGACACCCTGACGGTATTGGGCCATCAACTTGCCGGACAGGTATTGCTGGAAAGCGATGGCGGCCTGGCCCATGGAACCGGAAAGGCTGCCACGCTGGAAGCACGAACCCATTTCAGGACTGCTCGGGATCTGGCCGACTCAACCGGTCTGGCCTTCGAGTCTACATGGGCAATCAACAACACCGGCATCGCTCACTTTTATGAGTCGCAACTGCAACCAGCCCTCGATCAATACACGGTTGCGCTCGCCCAGGCGCGCTCCCAGGGTGACCGCCATCTCACCAATCTGATCGGCAGCAATGTGGCTGTAGCGTTGCAAAAGCTGGGGCATATCGAGGAAGCTGTCAGCACGCTGGAAGGCATTCAGCAGCAGAATCCGGCCCAGCAGAATCTGCTGGAGCAGGAGTACATTCTCAGTTTGCTGGGCAGCTACTATCTCAAGCTTTATCGATTTCCCGAGGCGCTCAACGCCCTGAACCAGGCTTTGCAGCTCTCCGAAGCACTCAAGTCCAGTGAAAGCCGTGGCCGCAACAATGTCATGCTGGGGCGTGTGTATCGTGAAATGGGCCAGGCCGACAAGGCCCGGGCATTTGCCACTCTTTCACTTGCTGATCTCAGGGAAGTAAACGACCAAAGGGGGCAACGACACGCGCATCGATTGCTGGCTGATGTGGCAAGGCTGCAGGGCGACTTCAAGGAAATGCGGAAGCATCGGCAGCTGGAGCAACAATTGCTGTTAAGTGATGCGGACAGGGCTTCCTGGATGTTCAGCATGGCGGAAGACCTTGAAGCGCAGGGTTTGCTGCTGGAGGCAAGCAAGCAATTCCAGCAAAGTGCGGAAGCTTACCAGGCATCCGGATTCCCGTCCTGGGCAAACCTGGCAACATTGAATGCATGTTCCGCTGCGATTTCCCGGCCTCCAGCTCCAGAATGCACTATCGGTGAATTGGCGCCTGTGGTGGAAGCCACCCAGCAATTCCAGGCGTCCGCACCTGCCATGCAGGCCCGTTTCACCTGGATCCGGTTGCTGGATGCCCGGGGCCACGCTGCCGAGGCGCTGCCGCTGGCTGGCCAGCTTGTGACTGATATCCAGTTTTATCGCTTCAGCCTGCCCGGTGTGCTGGGCGCCTGGTATTGGGACGCGCGTGAAAGGATATTTTCGTATTACCTGAACCTCATTCTCGAGACTGGAAGCACGCCAGACGGGGTTGGAACGGAAGCACTGCTGGCGCTTGACCGGTTACGGAATTCAAAATCATGGTCAGCGGCAAACCCACGTTCGCAGGCTCCCGAGCCGCCGGCGGTGACTACACGATACGAAGCGAACAAGACGCTGCGCGAACTGCTTGCCAGGCGCGACGAACACAATTCCGCCACTGGTTTGATCGAAATTCAACGGCAAATCGACACCGAGCTTGGCAATACCAAGTCCCGCCTGCCGCACAGGCCGGTGATGGTATCCGACACCGATGTTGAGCGGTTTCGTCGGGAATTGGCGGATTTGCCCGAAGACTGGAGCCTTCTGAACTACTACATCGGCGGCCGGTCGGCGCTGGCCTGGGTGGGCACCCGCAAGGGTTTGACGTTGTTCGAACTTGGGCCATCTGCGCCAATCCTGCAACGGCTGGAAAGCGTCAAAACCCGATTGCGCGTCTACAACGAACCCTCACTTGACGACGACCTCGCGGCGCTGGGCGAACTGTTGCTGCGCCCGCTACTGCACGAACTCAACTTCAATGTGATGGTTGCCGGCGGTGGCGCACTGGCCGATTTACCGCTTGAAACCCTGTTCATCGATGGCCAGGAATTCATTCAGACTCACCAGGTAATCAATATCCATTCAGTCAGTGGAATCTCCCGGGTCGCCAGTCACGCCAGTGCCCCGCTGAGTCCCGGACGTCTGTTTCTGGGAGGATACACCCCAAACCCCGCCGGGGACTTTGCGGCCTTGCCCGGTTCTGGTCAGGAACTGCATGCCATCAGGTCAGCTTTCGCGAATTCTGATGTCGACATTCACGCTCCGCGAAACCTGGACATCCACCAGTTCAGGAGTGTGGACTTCCAGGGGGCCGATCTCATCCACCTCGCCAGCCACGCACTGATAGACCGCGACTATCCGGAGCTGTCAAGGCTGGTACTTTCCGGAGTCTCTCCAGGCGATCCCGAGTTCCTGATGCCGGCGGATCTCCAGGGGCTGTCACTCTCGGCCAGGCTGATTGTATTGAGCGCCTGTGAGACCGCGGGCCTGAATCGCTTCGATTTCGACAGTCAACTCGGTTTCGTCACGCAATTGCTGGATCAGTCGGGTGCAACAGTGGTCGCCAGCCTGTGGCCCGTTTCCGACCGGGATACCAGCCAGTTGATGTCGGGTTTCTATGCCTCACTGGCGGCAGGCAGCAATGCCGCAACAGCATTGCGCCTGGCCAAACTGGAACAACTCGCACGTAGTGGATCAACCAACCGGAACTGGGCCGCCTTCCAGGTCTTCGACCGCTGATTCAATTGCCCGAATGCACCAGTCCATCAATCCCAACCGTGCGCATGACCCGGATGCGATGACAATTTGCCCTGCTCCGCCATTTCAGCCAAATGGCTGAGTTGCTTCATTGCCGCAACAGGCTGCGGGAACCGGATGTTGATTTGTCGTTCCGGAAGCTCGCCATCGGGCAGCGGCAGCAGGTCTTCAGCGATGGTAACCCGGCTGATTTCAATCACCAGGGTGGTACGGCCACGACGCTGCTGGATCGCCCCCAGGAGAATCGGCTGGCCGTCAACACACTCTGTTTCCCAGTTGCCATTCACGCCCCACCAGTCCGGGTCCGTCATGTGAACGGAAAAATTGCCGGATGAATCATCCAATTTAATGGCCAGAGTCTCTTCAGGTGCAAGGACACTGGTCGGAAAGCCGTTGTCCCGATAAAAGATCTTCCAATTCCCGGCCAGATCTGATGCGTTGCAATCCGCCAGGACGTCGAGAGAACAGATCATCAATACCATACCCAACGCAAATTTCTTCATTAACTGATACATGGAACTTCTCCTTGGATGTTGACTAGAAGCGATCACTTTTTCCGCTACGCGAGCTCATTGCGGTATTCGTGCCCCGTAGAAAGCACGAATTTCTTCCAGGTCAATGGCTGAGAAATGGTCGCGCTGCCCCGGAACCACACCGCGCCCTATGAATTGCGGCCTCAGTTGAAAAGCCTTACGGCCCGGGTTCGCGAAATCTGACGGGTAAAAGTGCATGATGGAATCGAAATCATAGGGCCCCTCATTGCCCAGGTCTGTGACCTGGAACTCCGCCTGGTACGCGGGTTGGATATCATTCAAGTGGACGTCAATAAACCGGTCACGCTGGGGATGTTGCTGTTCATGCGCCCACCCCAGGGCGTGTTTGATTTCATGTGCCACGATCATGGGGTTCGACCAGGTCAGGATGCCCAGCTCCTGACATCCCCCCTGTCGCCCGACGAAGGAAAAATCGTGGCTGCCATTGATGACATAAACATAGTCGGCATCATTACGGGCAAGTGCTCTGGGCGTGCATACCAGGGCTGTCGTTTCCAGCAGGCTATTACAAGCATGCTCAAAGATTGCCATCCTGCCCGGGCTTGCAGCCACTTCCGGGCTGAACTCATAAACGAATCGATTATTGAGCCACGGTCTGCCCGCACTGGCCGAAACACCCTGCGGCAGCCTGTTTTCCGTTCCCTGTCTGGCCGAACCCGCGAAACCTGCTTCTTGCGCATCTGGATACCGGGCTTGGAGACATGCGAGCGCAGGTGGCGAATGAACCAAGAAAATCCCGATGAAAAATCCGATGAAAATCCCAGACATACTAGCCGAAACCGAGCTGGCCACAATTCCTCCTCAAAACGACGGAGCCTGATTGGCCGGCGAATCGGTGCATATTCATTACCGTTTCATGCGAACAAGCCGTCCGTCGGCGTACCGCTGTAGGTTATGTGCGATCAGCCGGTAGTTTCTCCCAGCCAATGGTGAGAACAGGGATGGTGCTGCTGCGTCGTGATGCAAACCAGGGTCGGAATGAACTGAATCAAGCGTCCTGATGCCAGCGCCGGCCACACGCTCAACCTGGGTGAGCTGTCTTTTGTGCGACTGGAGCAGAACGGTGAAGGCCGCGAAGCATCAATGCGCGCCATTCAAAGTCGATTTCGAAAACTGGCGTTTCAGCCATAATGACAAGGAAATTGTCCCGCAGCCGCGACCTATCGGAACGGTACGCTGCTCAGAATATCGCCAGACAGGCCCGGTCTATACGGCGCCGCCTACCGCATGCGCGTTGGAAGCTCTCTCCGAACCGCCGCCAACAACCCGCCTGCCCCGTCAGCTCTGCTCAGACATCTTCCTGCGACGCGATGAGCTCCATGAAGGCGGCGCCGTAACGTTCCAGTTTTACCTGCCCGACACCATTGATGCCGAGGAATTCGGCCCGGGTGACGGGTCGCTTCCGGCTCATCTCCACCAGGCTGGCATCGCCGAATATCACATAGGGCGGAACACCCTGCTCTTCCGCCAGCTTCTTGCGCAGGGCGCGAAGCGTCTCGAACAGCGGCAAGGAGGCATCGTCCAGCTTGAATGCTCCCGAAGGTTTTCTGGCCGCCTTCTCGCGAATACGCGGGCGGGCCAGCTCCAGGGTCTCCCCGGAACGCAACAGGCTGCGGGCTTTTGCAGTGAGCTTCAGCACCGAAAAATTCCCGATGTCCTGCAGCAGGAAACCGTGGTGGATCAGTTGCCGTGTGATGGAAATCCATTCCGCATGGCTGTGTTCCATGCCGATGCCGTAGGTGGACAACCGGTCATGTCCGAGATTGCGGATGCGATTGTTATCCGCGCCGCGCAGCACATCCACCACGTGCTTGATACCGAAGGACTGGCCCACCCGGTACACGCACGACAATACCTTGCGCGCCGCTTCGCCGGCGTCGAACCGTTCCGGCGGGTTCAGGCAGATATCGCAATTGCCGCAATCGCTCGCCATGGTCTCGCCCAGGTAGCCCATCAACACGCGTCGGCGGCAGGTCAGGCTCTCGGCGAATCCCACCATCGCGTTGAGCTTGTGCGAATCGATGCGTTTCTGTTCATCGTTCTGGCCCTGTTCCAGCTGGAAGCGCGCGGTGGCGACGTCCTGGGTTCCAAACAGCAACAGCGCATCGGCCGCCAGTCCGTCGCGTCCGGCTCGGCCGGTTTCCTGGTAATAGCCCTCCAGATGGCGCGGCATGTCGTAATGGACCACGAAGCGCACATTGGGTTTGTCGATGCCCATGCCAAACGCCACGGTGGCAACCACAATGGTGATGTCGTCCCGCAGGAACCGTTCCTGCACCATTTTGCGGGTTTCGGCGCTGAGCCCGGCATGATAGGCGGCGGCACCGTAGCCGCGCTCGGCCAGGTAACCGGCCACTTCTTCAACCCGCTTGCGCGACAGCGCGTAGACAATGCCGGACTGATTCGGTTTCCCTTCCAGGAACCGCAACAGCTGCGCCTGCGGCCGGTGCTTTTCCAGCACGGTGTAGCGGATATTGGGGCGATCGAAACTGGTGATGAAACGGCGGGCGTTACGCAAACCCAGCACCCGCACGATGTCCTCGCGGGTTTGTGGGTCCGCCGTGGCTGTAAGGGCGATGAAAGGTACATTCGGGAAATGTTCGCGCAAACCTCCGAGTGCGGCGTATTCAGGCCGGAAATCATGCCCCCAGTGCGACACGCAGTGCGCCTCGTCAATGGCCACCAGGGACAGCGGCAGTGAAGCCAGGCTCTGGATAAAGCCGGGCATCATCATGCGTTCAGGAGCCACGTACAGCAGGTCCAGTTCGCCGTTGTACAGCCGCTCCAGCACCTCCCTGCCTCCAGCCATGTCCAGCGAGGAGTTGTACATCGCTGCTCGCACGCCATTGGCCTGCAGGGCGTCCACCTGGTCTTTCATAAGGGAAATCAACGGCGATATGACAATGCCGAGGCCGGGCCGCAGCAATGCCGGCAACTGGTAACAAAGCGACTTCCCGCCGCCGGTAGGCATCAGCACAAACGCATCACCACCATCGATCACCCGTTCGATGATGTCCTGCTGCATGGGCCTGAACTGCTGCAGGCCAAAGACACGGTGCAGGGTTTCGTGGATCGAGCTCATAAACCGGCATTCAACCTTGAGTGATGCGACAAAAGCGTGGGAAGGCGCCATCGTACACGATACGCTTTCGGTCTCCCGCAGTTCATGGGCAATTTTTCCTGGTTGTGTCAGATATTTCGGACTCCTCATGACTACTGACCCTGTTTCAGGGCGAACCTCCGTGCTGGAATAAGGGCAGCTGAATTCTGACAAGCCGGGAGTGAGATCATGTTTTGCATACAGGGAAAACCTGCCCAGGGACTTTTGTTGCTGGCTTTTGCACTATTGACCGGCACCAGCAGTGTGCTGGCGGACACCGCGCCGCGAGTCGATCACCATATCCACATCCAGAGCGAGGTGGTGACCGACTTCCTCGGCGAGATCCAGCAAGCAACGCCCGAGCTTTTCCAGGGAATTTCCGAGGATATTTTCCAGGTGCGTACTGGGGAAGATGCCTTGCGCGAACTGGACCGTGCCGGCATCGAGCAAGGTGTTTTGTTATCAGCCGGTTACATGTTCGGTTTTTCCATGATGCCGCTGGAGCCTGAGGAAATGGCCAAGCGCATGCGCGCTGAAAACCGGTTCAACGTCGACCAGGCGCTGGCCTCAAACGGGCGCCTGGTGGCGATGGTGGGCATCAATCCGTTTCTCGACAATGCCATGGAGGAGCTTGAGTACTGGGCGACGCAGCCCGGCGCTGTCGGTGTGAAGCTGCATCTCGGCAACAGCGGGCTTGATCTCGGCAATCCTGAACAGGTGCACCAACTGTCCGGCTTTGTTGCCGCCGCAAACCAGGCGCGCATGCCGCTGGTCATACATTTGCGCGGGGCAGCACCATTCAACCGTGAGAACATCAGCACCTTTATTTCTGAAGTGCTTTCACAGGCCGGCGACCTGCCGGTACAGATTGCGCACGGCGGCAGCTTTGGCGGAATCGATGCCGCAACCCTGGAGGCACTGCAGCTTTATGGCGAAGCCATCGCGAACCATGCGCCTGGCACGGCGAACCTTGTGATCGACCTTTCGGCGGTTGCTCAGGTGGACCTGTCCAGCCTTGAAGGCATGCCGAAAGAAGGCATTGAAGCCCACACTGCCGATGAATGGCGTGAAATCTATGTTGCTGAAATGCGCAAAATCGGCCTGGACCGCTTTGTCATGGCCAGCGACTGGCCTGCCATCACTCCACCCGCCGAATATTTCGCCAACGAACGCAAGACACTGCCGGTAACGGACGAGGAGTGGGCGGCACTTTGCAATAACCTGGCGCCATACCTGCGTGACCCGTGGAAAGCGCAGGCGAAACTTTCGGGTACCCCTTGAGTCAACCTATCCCGTTCCCCAAATGATGTATTCAGCTGGACTCAGAGTTGGACTCAAAGGAGCGATTCATGATCGACACCAATAAACTGTTGGAGCAGTTCCTTGGCGGTGGTGGTTCAAACACGCCGCAACAAACTGGCGGAAAGGGTGATTTCGTCAAGGGCGCGGCCGCGGGAGGAATCCTGGGGCTGCTGCTGGGCAGCAAGAAGATGCGCAAGATGGCCGGTGGCGCCATCGGGTACGGCGGTGCCGCTGCAGCGGGCGCCCTGGCCTACAAGGCCTACCAGAACTGGCAGCAGGGAAAACAGGCCAGTACCGCCCCCGTAGCCACCCGCGCGGACCTGGAACAGGTGGACCCACGCTTTGTGCCAGCGGTGATTGACCAAAGTGGCCAGAATTTTTCCCTGACGCTCATCTCCGCTGTCATATTCGCCGCCAAGGCGGACGGCCACATCGATGCCCGGGAACAGACCGCCATCTTTGACCAGGTGGACAAACTGTCGCTCGACAGCGAAAGCAAGGCCAAGGTGTTCGAATTGCTGCGGCAGCCCGTCGATATCGACAACCTGGTCGGCTCGATCCAGGGCATGGAGCAGGCTTCGGAAGTCTACCTGGTATCCAGGCTTGCCATCGACGTGGACCATCCCGCTGAACGCGCCTACCTGGACGCCCTGGCGCACCGGCTCAACCTGCCGGGCGAGCTGGTCGCCCA
>CAYYCX010000095.1:0-16946 GCA_964470455.1 uncultured Wenzhouxiangellaceae bacterium | reverse complement strand
CTAATACTTCTTGCCTTCGGCGTTCTTGATGGTCTAGCGGCCCGGTCGCGGCCAGAGGTTGTCAAAGTCACGCAACACATGCTGCTTGAATGAATGTACAGCACTGTATATATTTATAAGTGTCAATTTCCACACTCACAACCGGAGCCTGCCATGCGCCAGAGAGCCCTCACCACCCGGCAAAGAGAAATTCTTAAGTTTATCTCCCAATTCATTGATAAAAATAAGTTTCCTCCAACACGATCAGAGCTGGCAGCACACTTTGGCTTTCGTTCTCCCAATGCCGCCGAAGCGCACCTGCGGGCCCTGGAGAAGAAATCCATGATCCGCATCGAGCCGGGTCTGTCGCGCGGCATCACCCTGCAGCCCCTGTCGGTTCCGGAACTGCCCGCCAAGGCGCACATGCGCATTCCGCTGGTCGGCCGGGTGGCGGCCGGCAGCCCCATACTGGCGCAGCAGAACATCGAGGACGAATACCGCATCGACCCTGCCCTGTTCAGCCACAAGCCGGATTACCTGCTGCGGGTGAAGGGCCAGAGCATGCAGGATGCCGGCATACTGGATGGCGACCTGCTGGCCGTGCATCGCACGCCGGTAGCCCGCAATGGGCAGGTCGTGGTCGCGCGGCTGGAAGACGAGGTGACGGTAAAGCGCTTCATGCGCCGTGGCCATCGCGTGCAGCTGCTGCCCGAGAACATCGATTTCCAGCCGATCGAAATCGACCTGCGGGAACAGGAGCTCAATATCGAAGGGCTGGGCGTGGGCGTCATCCGCCCCCATCTGGATCGCTGACCGGCCCTTCGACAGGCCGGCCTGCAAAGACTGTCGTTCACGCCAGGCAAGATGTCACGCGCGCAACTTACGGCACCCACCCTGGCAGCGCCTGCAACGCTGGATGGCCTGCTGGCGCAAGCGCCCCACCTGTGGCGCGGCCGTGAGCCCAATCGCAGCCAGCGCACGCTGGGCACCGGCAATGCACGGCTGAACAAACGCCTGCCGGGCGGTGGCTGGCCACTGGGCGCACTGACCGAACTGATCGCCAGCACCCACGGGCTGGGTGAATTCAGCCTGCTGTTCCCGGCTTTGGCTGAAATCAGCCACCGGGGCGAATGGCTGGTGCTGGTGGATCCGCCCTGGATACCCTACCCGGCTGCTTTGCAGGGCCACGGCCTGGCGCTGGAACGCCTGCTGCTGGTGCGCACCACCTGCCTCGGTGATTCCCTGTGGGCCTGTGAACAGGCGTTACGCGGCAGCCGTGGTGGCGCCGTACTGGCCTGGCCGGAGCTGGGCGGCTACCCGCCTGTCAGCTTTGCCCGCCTGCGGCGGCTGCAACTGGCGGCCGAAGCGGGCGCCAAAGCAGCTTTCCTGTTCCGCCCGGACAGCGTGCGCCATAGCGCTTCACCCGCCGCCCTGCGCCTGCACCTGCAGGGCGGCGAAAACCCGTTGCAGGGTCCGGCGCGCGAACACCGCCCCGGCAGCACCCGCATCGAGATCCTCAAAAGCCGCGGCCGGCATAGCTGTGAACCGCTGTGGCTGCCCGGCCGTTATCCGCTGGCGCGGCCTGCCATGCGGCCAGCCGGCAGCTGGAATACCACCATTACGGAACCCGGTGAACAGGCGGCTGCGCGGGCGCAGCCTGGCGCTCAAGCCATCAGCACCTTCATCAACTGAACCATTCTCAGGTTATGAGCCGCGGCAGTGACAGACTGGGAACCCTGCTCCCCCTGAAGCAAGGTACTCACATGGCCAACGGCCCATTCCAATGGCTGGCGATACGCCTGCCCCATTTGTCGCTGGACCGCGTCAGCCGCGGGCTGGCAAAACAGCAAACGCCGCTGGCCATCAGCGAACAGCGGCAGCGACGCGAAGTAGTGGTGGCCTGCAACCCGGCCGCGCGCAAGGCCGGCGTATGTCCGGGCATGGCCGTCAGCGCCGCCCAGGCCATACTCAATACCCTGCGGGTGCTGCCACGCGACCCGCAACAGGAAAGCGCTGCGCTGCAGCGCCTGGCTGCCTGGTGCTACCAGTACAGCAGCCAGGTTTGCCTGCCAGGCCAGGGTCATGGCCTGAGTCATCAGTCTAGCCGCAACCAGTGCCTGGCTGAGCGGCAGGTACTGTGGCTGGAAGTTGCCGGCAGCGAGCGGCTGTTCGGCTCCCCCGCCGGCCTCGGGCAGCGCCTGGAGCATGAACTCGGCCGGCTGGGCTACCACGCCATGGCCGGTTCGGCGCCCACGCTCGAGGCCGCCTGGCTGGCGGCTGGGCGAGGCCTGCACATCACGGCCAGCGGCGCCATTCGCCAACAGCTTGGGGCCCTGCCCCTGCAGCAGCTGCCACTGGAATCCAGCCAGCGCGACGCGCTGGAAAAGATGGGCTTTCGCCTGCTGCGCGATGTGCTGCGCCTGCCACGCAAGGCACTGACACGCCGCTTCGGCCCGGCCATGGCCGATTACATCGATCACCTGCTGGGCACCCGGCCCGATCCTCACTCGGCCTGGCAACCACCTGCCAGCTTCAGTTCCAAACTGGAGTTGCCGGCCGAAATCCATGCCAGCCAGGCCCTGGTGTTTCCGCTCAGGCGCCTGCTGGAGGAACTCTGTGGCGTGCTGCGCGGCGGCGACCGGGCGGTGCAAAGCCTGCAGCTTACGCTGCGGCACGAAGACCACGCCGATACCGCGCTGGCCATCGGCATGCAGTCACCCACGCAGGATGCGGAGCGCCTGTTGCGCCTGGTGCGAGAGCGCCTGGAACGCCTGCGGCTGCCGCAGGCAGTGCGCGAAATCCAGCTGGATACACCGCAATTGCTGGCTTTTGCCGCAGGCCAGGGCAGCCTGTTCCGCGACAGCCTGGCGGAGCAGCAACAGGACATGGACCAGCTGGCAGAGCGCCTGCAAGCCCGGCTTGGCGAGTCTTCGGTCAGCGGCGTCACCGGGGTTGAAGACCACCGGCCGGAGTACAGCTGGCGGCCGCGCAAGCTGGATGAGTGCGTACAAAACCGGGCCTCGACCAACAGCGCCGTCCCGAATACGGATGGAAGCACGTTACCGTTCCACCGCCCCAGCTGGCTGTTACAGAAGCCCCGGCGCTGCGATATCAGCCGTTACCAGTTGCTGGCCGGCCCGGAACGGATTGAAAGCGGCTGGTGGGATGGCCGCGATTGCCGCCGCGATTATTACATCGTGCGCGATGACAAAGGCGGTACGCTATGGGCGTTTCATGAATACAAGCCACGCCGCGGCTGGTTCCTGCAGGGTGTGTTCGGTTAGCCGCGAGACCCCGTCGCGGTAGAACTTGCGCTGCGCAGCCGGGGCCGTTGTAATGAAGTCCGGAAAACAGCCTTTACCAACACAGGAGGTTGAAATGCAACTGGGAGCTTTCTCTGTGAGCCTGGCCGTCAAGGATATCCGGGCATCAAAAGACTTCTACGAAAAATTCGGCTTCAGCGAAGTGGGCGGTGACATCAACCAGAACTGGCTGATCCTGCGCAACGGTGACCACACCATCGGCCTGTTCCAGGGCATGTTTGAAAACAACATCCTCACGTTCAACCCGGGCTGGGACCAGCACTGCAACCCACTTGCTGAATTCGCTGATGTGCGCGAGATCCAGCGGCACCTGAAAGCCGCTGGTGTCCAGTTGCTGAGTGAGGCCGACGAAACCGGCAGCGGCCCGGGCAGCCTGATGGCGGTGGACCCGGATGGCAACACCCTCCTGATCGACCAGCACGTTTAGCGGCCAGTCCGGCAAATTCAACGATACAGCGGCGCCTGAAACATCATGGAAACCAACAACGCCTGGATGGCTGTCCTTGAATTCTGGTTTGAAGAAACCAACCCGAAATCCTGGTGGGAGGCGAATGAAGTTTTCGATGCGCTGATACGCAGCCGTTTTGGCCGCCTGCTGGAATCAGCCATCGCAGGCGAACTGTATTCCTGGCGTGAAACTCCACCAGGGCGGCTGGCTGAAATCATCGTGCTGGACCAGTTTTCCCGCAATGCTTTCCGCGGCACCGCGCGCGCTTTTGCGCAGGACCCCATGGCCCTGGCCTTGGCCCAGGAAGCCGTGGCTGCGGGCTTTGACCAACAGTTGAGCGCAACCGAACGCAGTTTCCTGTACCTGCCCTTCATGCACAGCGAGTCAGCCCTGATTCATGAATGGGCTGAAAGGCTCTATCGCGAAAACGCGCCCGAAGGCAACTACCAGTTTGAACTCAGGCACAAGGCGATCATCGACCGTTTCGGCCGTTATCCGCACCGCAATGCCATTCTCGGCCGGACATCCACTGAAGAAGAACTGGAATTCCTGCAACAACCGGGCTCCAGTTTCTGAGAATTTCACCCGGGCTTGTGGCCAGCAGTATCCCGCGGAAACACACGGGTTTCAGGCGGCCAATGAACCGCTTTTCTTGAAGTACCTGGGTTGGCCGCTGCTTAAACGTCCAGGCGCTTGTAGAGCTTCAACCCCTGAATCGCTGCAGCACCAGGCTGGCATTGGTGCCGCCAAAACCGAAATTGTTGCTCATCACCGTGTTCAGGCCGGCATTTTCGCGGGTCTGCAGCAATACCGGCAGGCCCTGCGCCTGTCCATCCAGGGTATCAATGTTGACTGAACCCGCCATGAAGTCCTGCTCCAGCATCAGCAGGCAATGTATGGCTTCCTGTACTCCGGCGGCGCCCAGGGAATGTCCGCACAAGGACTTGCTGGAACTGAACGCCGGCACGTCATCGCCAAACACCCGGCGAATGGCATTCAGTTCCGCGATATCGCCCAGCGGCGTGCTGGTGCCATGTGTGTTGATGTAATCAATGGTGGCATTCACCCCGGCCCTGGCCTGCTGCATGCAACGCACCGCGCCCTCGCCGGAAGGGGCCACCATGTTGTCGCCATCGGAGGTGGCGCCATAACCCACCACTTCCGCATAGATGCGTGCGCCACGCGCTCGGGCATGCTCCAGTTCTTCCACAACCAGCATGCCGCCGCCGGCGGCAATCACGAACCCATCACGATTGGCATCGTAAGCGCGGGAAGCCAGCGCCGGCGTTTCATTATGGGCCGTGGAGAGGGCACCCATGGCATCGAACATCATGGCCAGCGACCAGTGTTCTTCCTCGCCGCCACCGGCAAAAACCACATCCTGCTTGCCCCACTGGATCTGCTCCACCGCATTGCCGATGCAATGGGTGCTGGTGGCACAGGCAGAGGTTACGGAATAGTTGATGCCGCGAATACCAAAATGCGTGGCCAGGCAGGCGGAAACCGTGCTGCTCATGGTGCGTGGGACCAGGTAAGGACCCACCTTGCGTATCCCCTTGCTGCGCAGAGTGTCGGCACCCCACACCACGTTCATGCTGGACGCGCCGCCGGAACCGGCAATCAGGCCGGTGCGTTCATTGGATACATCGGCCGCCTCCAGCCCGGCGTCGGCTATGGCGTCCTGCATGGCGACATAGGCATACGATGCCGCATCGCCCATGAAGCGCAGGTGTTTGCGGTCGATGCGTTCCGCCAGATCGATATCGACGGAACCGCAGACCTGGCTGCGCAGGCCCAACTCGGCGTAACTGGGGTTGTACTTGATGCCGGAAGTGCCTAGCCGCAAGGATTGGCTGACAGATTCCTTGGAATTGCCCAGGCAGGACACAATGCCCATGCCGGTGATCACCACTCGACGCACGGAACGGCCCTCAGAAACTTTCGGTTGAAGCAAACAGGCCGACCTTCAGGTCCGTGGCCGTGTAAATCACCCTGCCATCCACCGATACCGTGCCATCAGCGATCACCATGGCCAGCTTGCGGGCAATCAGGCGCTTGATGTCCAGCTTGTAAATGACTTTTTTGGCGGTCGGCAATATCTGCCCGGTAAACTTCACTTCACCCGCACCCAGCGCACGCCCTTTACCCTTGCAGCCGGACCAGGACAGGAAGAAACCACACAGCTGCCAGAGTGAATCCAGCCCCAGGCATCCCGGCATTACCGGGTCGCCTTCGAAGTGACAGCCGAAAAACCACAGGTCGGGCTGAATATCCAGCTCGGCAGTCACCTCGCCTTTGCCCTGGCTGCCTCCTGTATTGTTGATCTCGGTGATGCGGTCCACCATCAGCATATTGCCACTCGGCAGCTTGCCGGTGTCAGCGCCAAACAGATCCCCACTGCCGCAGCGAACGAGTTCTTCCTTGCTGTAGGAGCTTTTGAAAATATTCGGATCTGGCATGTATCTTCTCGACCGGCGTCTTTAACAGGATTTGGGGGTGCCACTTTAAGGTATTCAAGGGCAGAAGGCATGTATTCCTTGCGGATTTTGATGCCGTTCCCGCTTTTTTTTGCATTTCACGCCAAATCGTGCCTCCTTTGGAAGCCCATTCACCCTGTCTGCCCTCCGGATGAAAGGCTTACACTGTCACCGGTGGAGAATGAAAAAAAAGGCAAAACCCAAAAAGGACAAAACCCAAAAAGGAAACAACATGAAGCAGTTCATCGCACAGTTCTCCCTGCTGGTTAAGGATTACGACGAAGCCATTGCATTTTATGTGGGCAAGCTGGGTTTCAGCCTGGTGGAGGACCACTACATTCCTGAACAGGACAAGCGCTGGGTGGTGGTTGCGCCGACGGGTGGCCACGGTTGCAAATTGCTGCTCGCCAGGGCGTCTGATGCCAAACAGCAGGCGCGGATCGGCGACCAGACCGGGGGCCGGGTAGGCTTCTTCCTGTATACCGATGACTTCTGGCGTGACTATGAGGATTACAGGGAAAGAGGCGTGGAGTTTACCGCCCCCCCGCGTGAGGAACCCTATGGAACTGTCGTGGTCTTCCGCGACCTGTACGGCAACTTGTGGGATTTGCTGCAGCCTGCATTATACCCAGCCTCGAAATGGGTTAAGTCGATGCCGGAATATCACCTTGCACATTTGAATATCGCTGCCATGAAGTACCCCATGGAATCAACCGAAATGGCGGATTTCACAGCCAACCTGGAGCGCATCAATCGCCTGGCCGACAACGCACCCGGGTTTGTCTGGCGGCTGCAGTCGGAGGAAGGCAATGCCACTGAGATCCGCCTGTTTGGTGAAAACACCCTGGTCAACCTGAGTGTCTGGCATGATCTCGAAACCCTGCGCAGTTACGTGTACGACACGGCGCATGCTTCCATCATGCGCCGGCGGCGGGAATGGTTTGACCGGATGGAAGGCGCTCACCTGGTGCTCTGGTGGGTCCCGGCCAGTCACCTGCCTGGCCTGGAAGAAGCCCGCAGCCGCCTCGACCTGCTGCGGGACCTGGGCCCCAGCCAGGATGCTTTCCATTTCAGCCGGCCTTTCAATCCACCGGGCTAGGGCCTGGAGTTGGCCGGGACGCGGCATTACCAGCGGCAAGTTTGTGGCAACCGGGGACCAAGCCCATGCAGTCGACCAACCAGCCCAATGTACCCCCAGACAGGCACAATGAAAAGGCGGTACCCGTGAGCCTTCGTACCGCAGTGTTGTGGTGGCTGAAACTCGGCTTCATCAGTTTCGGTGGACCCGCCGGACAGATCAGCATCATGCACCAGGAACTGGTGGAAAAGCGCCGCTGGATTTCTGAACGGCGATTCCTGCACGCACTGAATTACACCATGGTGTTGCCGGGCCCGGAAGCCCAGCAACTGGCGACGTACATCGGTTGGTTGATGCACGGGCATTGGGGTGGAATCGTCGCCGGAGGACTGTTCGTATTGCCGTCGTTGCTGATACTGGCGGGGCTGAGCTGGCTGTACCTGGCCTATGGTGATGTCAGCTTCGTGGCCGCCCTGCTCTACGGGGTCAAGCCGGTGGTGACCGCCATCGTGGCCCATGCGGCCTGGCGGATAGGCAAAACGGCATTGCAAAGCGCCAGCCTGGCGCTGCTGGCACTGGCTTCCTTCCTGGCGATATTCCTGTTTGAAGTACCATTTCCGCTGATCGTGGTCACCGCAGCGGTAACCGGTTTCATCGGTTCGCGACTGGCGCCGGATCAATTCAGGCTGGGCGGCTCTGGACATCAGGCCAGGCAGGATTATGGCTCGGCCCTGATCGATGATGACAGCCCGCCGCCAAAACACGCGCAGTTTTCGCGCCGGCGGTTCAGCCTGCAACTGGCCAGCGGATTCCTGCTGTGGGCGTTGTTGATCAGCCTGCTGTTGTTCTGGTTTGGGCCCGATGGCGTGCTTAGCCAGATGGCCTGGTTTTTCAGCAAGGCTGCCATGCTGACATTTGGCGGCGCCTACGCGGTTCTGCCCTATGTGTACCAGGGCGGCGTGGAGCAATACGGCTGGTTGACCGGGCCGCAGATGATCGACGGCCTGGCGCTCGGTGAAACCACCCCCGGCCCCTTGATCATGATCGTCGCATTCGTGGGTTTTGTTGGCGGCTGGAGCAAGGAGATCTTCGGTCCGGAGTTGCTGCCACTGGCCGGCATGGCCGGGGCATTGGTGGCAACGCTGTTCACCTTCCTGCCATCGTTTCTCTTCATCCTCATCGGTGGCCCACTGGTGGAAGCCAGCCGTGACGAAATCCGCCTCACGGCGCCACTGGCCGCAGTGACCGCAGCGGTGGTTGGCGTGATCCTCAACCTGGCGGTGTTTTTCGCCGGCCACGTGCTGTGGCCGCGGGGCGTTGATGGCTCCTTTGAAATTTACTCCGCCGTTGTAGGATTGTTGGCCGGGCTGGCGCTGTTCCATGGCCGCATGGGCATAATGACGGTTCTGATCTTTGGTATGCTGGCGGGACTGGCCCACATGTTCCTGCTGCCCTTTTTCAACTGAATCCATCATGACACGGTTGCGTTTCCTTCCATTTACGGTTCTCCGCTGCCTGGTGGTTTGCGCCATGCTGCTGGGCGGCACCGCCACACCGCTGGCGGCCGAGGAAATACGTGTGGCGGTGGCCAGCAATTTCCGTAATACGGGCCGTATGCTCGCTGACCAGTTCAATGCCCGGAACAGCGACCAGGTGGTGATGATATTCGGCTCAAGCGGCAAACTGTATGCGCAGATCAGCAAGGGTGCGCCATTCGATGTATTCCTGTCGGCTGATGCCGAACGCCCGCGAAAGCTTGAAGCGGAAGGCAAGGCCATCAGCGGCACCCGCATGACCTACGCCATCGGCAAACTGACCTTGTGGAGCAGCAAGCCGGACCTGGTGGACGCGCAGGGTGCCATACTCGGCAAGGGCAACTTCAGCAAACTGGCGATGGCGAATCCGAGGCATGCGCCTTACGGCGTTGCCGCCCGGGAAGTGTTGCAGAAAATGCAGCTGACGGAAGCCCTGCGCGAAAAGATAGTCCTGGGTGGAAATATTGAACAGGCATTCCAGTACATCACCAGTGGCAACGCAGAACTGGGCTTTATTGCCCGGTCGCAATTGGCCCAATCCATCTGGGGAAGCCAGGGTTCGCGCTGGGAAGTACCGGATTCACTCTACTCTCCAATCGAGCAACAGGCCATCCTGGTGCACGACAAGCCGGCGGCAGGTGCATTTATCGAGTACCTGAAAAGTGCAGCCGCGCGGGAACTGATCCGCTCCCACGGTTACGATGTGCCCTGATGCTGAACGCGGATGATCTACAGGCGCTGCTGATCACACTGCAGCTCGCTTTGTTCAGCACCTTGATCCTGCTCGTGCTGGGCACACCCCTGGCCTGGTGGCTGGCACGCTCGCGCTGGCGCTGGCGCTTCCTGTGTGAGGCCATGGTCGCCCTGCCGCTGGTTCTTCCTCCTACCGTCCTCGGTTTCTACCTGCTGCTGGCTTTTTCCGCCCAAGGCACGGTGGGCCACGCGCTGACTGCCCTCGGTATCGGCCCGTTGGCGTTTACTTTTACAGGTCTGCTGGTGGGTTCGGTGATCTATTCCCTGCCGTTTGTCGTGCAACCCCTGCAGGCGGCCTTTGAAGTGATCGGCCGTGGCCCGCTGGAAGCAGCCGCCACGTTGCGGGCCGGCCCAATGGACCGGTTTCTGACCGTCGCCATACCATTGGCCCGGCCGGGCTTTATCACCGCCTCCGTGCTTGGTTTTGCGCACACGCTGGGTGAGTTCGGGGTGGTCCTCATGATTGGCGGCAACATTCCCGGCGAAACCCGGGTCGCCTCCATCGCCATCTATGACCACGTGGAATCCATGGACTACGCCAGTGCCCATTGGCTGGCTGGCCTGTTGCTGCTGATATCCTTTGTGCTGCTGGTGGTGGTATTCGCCGCCAACCGCAAACTGCGGTTATGGCGCGCATGAGCATTTCAGGGAGCTTCAGTGCGCAACTGGGGGAGTTCCGGCTGGATGCCGTATTTGAGTTTCCCGACAGTGGAATCACGGCGATTTATGGCCCTTCGGGAAGCGGCAAGACCAGCCTGTTACGGGCCATTGCCGGCCTCGACCGGCATGCGGGCAGTGAACTCCGGGTCAGCGGTGAATGCTGGCAGAATTCCACAACCTTTGTGCCCGCACACCAGCGGCCGGTGGCCTATGTGTTCCAGCAGGCCAACCTGTTTGAACACCTCAGCGTACAAGCCAATATCGAGTACGGTTGGCGCCGGCTCAAACCGGACATGCGCCGGATTTCCCTGCCCCGGGTGATGGACCTGCTTGACCTGCACTCTTTGGCCCGGCGTCGCACAACGACGCTTTCCGGCGGCGAGCGCCAGCGCGTGGCCATCGCCCGCGCCCTGGCAGTCAGCCCGAAGCTGCTGCTGATGGACGAACCCCTGGCCTCGCTGGACCAGCAACGCCGTGACGAAATCCTGCCCTGCCTGTTGGCCCTGCAGCAGGAATTTTCCATGCCCATCATCTACGTTTCCCACGACCGCACCGAGATCAGCCGCATCGCGAACCACCTGGCGCTGATGCGCGCAGGCCGGATTGTTGCCAGCGACCGCTGCGAACAATTGCTCACGCGGCTGGACCTGCCGCTGGCGCACGAAGCCACGGCCAGTTGCATATTCGACACGGAGGTGGTGAACACCAACCCGGACTACGCGCTGACCACCTTCCGTTGCGGCATCACCGATTTCGTGGTTCCCGGTGACACTCACCACCCGGGTGACCAGGCCCGGTTGCTGATCGCGTCGCGGGATGTCAGCCTGGCCTTGAGCAGGGCTTCAGACAGCAGTGTACTTAACATATTTCCGGCACAGGTCGATGCCATCAGCCCGCCCAGTTCCGGCAGCGTCACTGTCAGGTTGCTGCTCGGTGAACAGGTGCTGCTGAGCCGCATCACCCTCAGGTCCGCGGAGCAGTTGAGGCTGCACCCGGGCATGCGAGTTTTTGCCCAGGTGAAGAGCATCGCCCTGTCCGGCACCGCCGCAGCAACGTGACGGCAGCAGGGAATTTCTGTTAACTTTTGGCCTTCCCAGGCACTGGAGTAACCGGCATTGAAAGTTTCCCATGAAGGCCGTTGACGCGTTTTACCAGCGTTCCCGGTACTGGCCCCAGGCCAGCCCTGAGAGCGGGCCTGAGCGCTGGCAGGCACTTCGCGAAGCGAAGACCAAATGACAACGCAAATCGCCTGGCTGGTTTTGTTCGTAGCGGGTTTGCTGGAAGTTGCCTGGGCCATTGGCCTCAAGTACACCGAGGGATTCAGCCGCCCCCTGGCCAGTTCGCTCACCCTGCTGGCGATGGGTGCCAGCGTCTGGCTGTTGTCGATTGCGATGAAATTCCTTCCGGTGGGCACTGCCTACGCCGTCTGGGTGGGTATCGGAGCAGTGGGCACCGTGGCGCTGGGCATCTGGCTGTTTGACGAACCCACGGATTGGCTGCGGATGACCAGCGTGGCATTGATCATTGCCGGCATCATCGGCCTCAAACTCGCCAGCAGCCACTGAAAATCCAATCTGAGATTACCCGGGTATCCAACTCCATGAACCAGCCAAATCAATTCGTCAGTCATCTCCTTTTGCTCGCCCTGCTGCTTGCCGGCACGGTTCACGCCGCCGGGAACCCTCGTGCCAGGGACCTGGGCATTCCCTTTGAAGGAACCCCGGGCACCATGAACGCCATCACTGATGTGGCGGGCCTTGAAGTGGGCCACGCCACCCTGGTGCGTGGCGAAGGCGAACTCATCGTCGGGCAAGGACCGGTGCGAACCGGGGTAACCGCCATCTTTCCACTGGGCAAGGCACGCATGGAAGGCGTGGCCGCGGGGCACTTCACCTTCAATGGCGACGGCGAGATGAGCGGTAGCCGTTTCGTGGATGAATTCGGTGAACTGCATGGCCCCATCCTGCTCACCAACACCTTGAGCATAGGAGCGGTGTCACAGGCTGTGATCGAGTGGAACCGGCAGAACGTGGAACTGGAGGATGAGCTGTATTCCCGCGGTTTGCCGCTGGTGGCAGAAACCTGGGACGGCTTCCTGAATGATATCTATGGCCAGCACATCAAACAGGCCGATGTTTTCGCGGCGCTGGACAACGCCAGGGGTGGACCTGTTGCCGAAGGAAATGTGGGTGGCGGTACTGGCATGACAACATTTGAATTTTCCGGCGGCATCGGCACGGCTTCTCGGCGGGTGGAAACGCCCTGGGGCCAATTCATGCTGGGTGTGCTGGTGCAGTCCAATTTCGGCAGTCGTTCCGAACTGCGCATCGCCGGAGAACCGGTGGGCCGGATGATTGGCGACCTGATGCCCGAAGAAGGTGCTGCAGCGCGAATCGGCGGTAATTCCATCATTGTGGTGATCGCCACCGATGCGCCGCTGATTCCCACCCAGCTCAGGCGGCTGGCCAGGCGCGCAACCCTGGGGCTTGGCCGGGTTGGCAGCAATGGCCACAGCGGCTCGGGGGATATTTTCCTGGCGGTATCGACCGGCAACCCCATGACGGCATATTGGGGCCAGGACATCAACCAGCTGAGAATGCTGCCGGATATGAACCCGCTGTTTGAAGCCACGGTACAGGCTACCGAGGAAGCCATTGTGAACGCCATGGTCGCCGGCCGCACTCAAACCGGGGCGGACAACAACCGGGCTTACGGTATTCCACATGACCGGCTGCGCCGGATATTCAGCCAAAGCGACAACGCGGGTAAATCCGCCGGAGTGGCCACGGAATGAGCCTGCTGCGGCAGCATGCAATCCTGGTATCGGCAGGCTTGCTGATACTGAGCAATATTTTCATGACCTTTGCCTGGTATGCGCACCTGCGCAACCTGGGCAGCAAACCCTGGGTGATAGCGGCGCTGGTCAGTTGGGGGATTGCGCTGTTTGAGTACCTGCTGCAAGTACCGGCCAACCGCATTGGCTATACCGCCCTCAGCCTGGGCCAGCTGAAAATCATGCAGGAGGTGATCACGCTTGCCGTATTCGTGCCTTTTGCCGTGCTGTACATGCGCGAGCCGCTGAAACTGGATTATTTATGGGCCGGCCTGTGCCTGGTTGCCGCTGCCTGGTTCATTTTTCGTGGCGAGTAATGGCGTCATGTGCAGCCCTGTTGGTGCCTGCCATAAAGGTTACAATGCAACCGACTGAACCTTCAGTTCGCAGGGCTGGCCATGAATGCATTAGGTAAACTGTTCCTCAAGGGCCTGGCGGTAGTCATTCCACTGGCTCTGACGGTAGCCATCCTGTGGTGGCTGGCCGGCGGAGCCGAACGCCTGTTGGGAGGGCTGTTATTGCGCTTCCTGCCGGAAGGCTGGTACGTCCCCGGCATGGGCCTCATGGCCGGAATTGCCATCACCATGCTGATAGGCCTGTTGTCGCATGTTCTGGTATTCCAGAAACTGTTTACCTACGGCGAGGATTTCCTCAATCGCCTGCCGCTGGTCAAAACCATCTACACGGCCATCAAGGATTTTGTCGGCTATTTCAGCCCGGACAGCAAGGCCGCCATGTCCAAGGTTGTGCTGGTGCGCCTGCCCGGCCAGGAGTTTGAGCAGATCGGCTTTGTCACTCGTGAGGATTTCTCCAGCCTGCCGGTGGATTTGTCCGTTACCAGCCCGGTGGCCGTTTATCTGCCCATGAGTTACCAGATCGGCGGCTACACGCTGTTCCTGCCGAGATCCGCGGTGACGCCCATCGACATGTCTTTTGAAGAGGGCATGAAACTCGTGCTGACCGGCGGCGTGACCCGCGAGCCCGATCATAATTCCAGGAACCTGCCTTGAAACTGAACGTCCTGTTGATTGCAGGTGTGCTGTTGGCCAGTGCCTGCGACAGCGGCACGCGTGCCACGGGTGAAGTGAAAGAAGTGTTACGCATTACCGGCACCGTCACCTATCGGGAACGGATACTCTTGCGTCCCGGCAGCCGGCTGGAGGTCATACTTGAAGACGTGTCACGGGCGGATGCTCCGGCAGTGCAACTTGCCCGGCTGGAACGGACCGACCCGGGACAGGTGCCGATTTCGTTTGAACTCGAGTACCAACCTGGCGAAATCGACCCCCGCATGAGCTATGCCATTCGAGCACGCATACTGGGACCGGATGGCGACCTGTTGTTCATGAACGATACACACACCCCGGTCATCACTCGAGATATCGGCAACAGGCAGGATATCGGAGTGGATATCCTGCTGGTCAGCACACAGCGAAAAGGGCCTGGCGGCGGCGAGCCGGACGGTGGAAGCGAACCAGCCGGATTGGAGCTTCGCGGGCAGTTTTCCTATATGGCAGACGCAACCAATTTCCGTGATTGTAATACCGGAAAAATTTTTCCGGTAGAAATGTCCGGACAGTACATAGAACTTGAACGCGCGTATCTAAATTCCGGAAAAGAACCTGGGTCGGAGCTGACGGTGGACTTGGTCGGCCGCTTTCTCGAGCGCCCAGGAATGGGCGGTAATTCTAGCATTATCATGTTGATAGTTGATGAATTTAAACAAATATCTGAGAATCAGGACTGTGTTCCGCTTCACCATGCCGAGTTGTTCAATACGTACTGGAAATTGATTGAACTGAAGGGCAAACCAGTCCTTTCAGACCCCTCGGCCGGACAGCAACGTGAAGCCCACATGGTGTTGAACGGTACGGAACGACGCATCAACGGCCACGGTGGCTGCAACCGGTTTTTTGGCCAGTTCACGCTCGAGGGCGACAAACTGGCATTCACCGGCCTGGGGTCCACCATGATGGCTTGTCCTGCGGGAATGGAAGACGAACAGGCCTTCCTGCTGGCCCTGGGTGAAACCAACCGGACCGAGGTCAGCGGCCTGTTCCTGCAATTATTCAAGGACGACCAGATCCTGGCCCGGTTCGAGGCGGTTCACTTCTGAGCCCGGGCGCCCATCCGGCCACCCATCCCGCTGGAATCCTGTCACTGGCACCCTGCCGTACCGTTTCGAAAACCCGGCTTCGGCACCTGTCGATCCCATGCAATGAAACCCCGGGTGACACTTTTTCCTGAATACTGTATAAATAACCAGCATGCATGCCCGTGCTCCAGACCTCGAATATGCAGAACTCGTCTGCTGCAGCAATTTCAGCTTTCTCAACGGTGCTTCGCACCCGCAGGAACTGGTTGCCCGTGCCGCCGAGTTGGGTTACCAGGCGATTGCCATCACCGACGAGTGTTCGCTGGCCGGCGTGGTCAGGGCGCTGGAAGAACAGCGCCGCTGCCGCGAACGCGGGCTGGACATCAAGCTCATTCCGGGCAGCCTGTTCCGCCTGCAAAATGGCTCCCGGCTGGTGCTGTTGCCACAGAACCACGAGGGCTATGCGCAACTATGCACCCTGGTGACCCGCGGCCGGCGCAATGCCGCCAAGGGAGAGTATGCCCTGCCGGACAAGGCCTTTGAGCATGGGCTTGAGCACTGCCTGGCCATCTGGCTGCCGGCAACCACCAACGACTTGCTCACGGCTCACTGGCTGGGCAGTTTTTTTCCCGAACGCTGCTGGCTGGGCATCAGCCTAAACCTGGGGGCGGATGATGCCGAGCGTCTCGGCGCGCTGCGGCAACTGGCGCAGACCAGCACATTGCCGCAGGTGGCTTGCGGTGATGTGCAAATGCATATCCGCTCACGGCGCATGCTGCACGATACCCTGGCCGCCATCCGCCATGGCTGCACCGTGGCCGAACTGGGTTTCCGGGCCGCACCCAATGGCGAGCGCCACCTGCGCTCACGTCCGCAACTGGCACGGCACTTTCCCCCGGAACTGCTGGCAGCCACACTGGCTATCGCCGAGCGTTGCGAATTCCGCCTCGAGCAGCTGCATTACCGTTATCCGCGCGAGGTGGTGCCAAAGGGCCATGATGCCCGCAGCCACCTGCGCCAGCTCACCGAGGCCGGCATCCGGCAGCGCTGGCCACAGGGCATCAGCGACAGCCTGCGCCAGCAAATCGAAAAGGAACTGGAGCTGATCGCGGAATTGCATTACGAGCCCTACTTCCTGACGGTGTACGACATCGTGCGTTTTGCCAAAAGCCAGGACATCCTCTGCCAGGGCCGGGGTTCAGCCGCCAATTCCGCGGTCTGCTATTGCCTGGGCATCACCGAAGTCGACCCGGCGCGCATGAACATGCTGTTTGAACGTTTCATTTCGCGTGAGCGTGATGAGCCACCCGATATCGATGTGGACTTCGAGCACGAGCGGCGTGAAGAGGTGATCCAGTACATCTACCGCAAATACGGCCGCGACCGCGCTGCGCTGGCCGCTACGGTGATCAGCTACCGGCCGCGCAGCGCCATACGCGATGTGGCCAAGGCATTGGGGTTCTCGCCAGGCCAGGCCGACCTGCTGGCGCGCAACACTGCCTGGTGGGAGCAGCCGGAAAGCTTTGTCGAACGGGTGGCGCAGCAGGGCTTCAGCACCGACAACCTGAAAGTGCGGCACCTGGTCTACCTGGTACAGGCCATCGTTGGTTTTCCGCGCCACCTGTCGCAACATGTGGGTGGTTTCGTGATCTCGGAGGCGCCGCTGGCTACGCTGGTGCCGGTGGAAAACGCCGCCATGCCCGACCGCACGGTGATCCAGTGGGACAAGGAAGACCTGGAAACCCTCGGGCTGCTGAAGGTGGAT
>CAYYCX010000094.1:0-17145 GCA_964470455.1 uncultured Wenzhouxiangellaceae bacterium | reverse complement strand
ACCAAGGAAAACACCACCATCATCGACGGCGCCGGCGATCACAAGCAGATCGAAGGCCGCGTCAAGCAGATCCGCGCCCAGATCGAGGAATCTTCCTCTGATTACGACCGCGAGAAACTGCAGGAGCGCGTAGCCAAGCTGGCCGGCGGCGTTGCCGTCATCAAGGTTGGCGCAGCCACCGAAGTGGAAATGAAAGAGAAGAAAGCCCGCGTTGAAGACGCCCTGCACGCTACCCGTGCGGCGGTTGAAGAAGGCGTGGTTCCTGGCGGCGGCGTGGCCCTGGTGCGCGCGGTCGGCAAGCTCGAGAAGCTGAAAGGCGCGAACGAAGACCAGAACGTCGGTATCGCCATTGCCCGCCGGGCCATGACCGAACCGCTGCGCCAGATCGTCACCAATGCCGGTGAAGAGGCTTCCGTGATCCTCAACAAGGTCGTCGAAGGCAAAGGTAACTTCGGTTACAACGCCGCTACCGGCGAGTTTGTCGACATGATCAAGGACGGCATCCTGGACCCCACCAAGGTGGTACGTTCAGCGCTGCAGCACGCTGCTTCCATCGCTGGCCTGATGATCACCACCGAAGCCATGGTGGCCGAGGCTCCGAAGGAAGAGTCTCACTCCCACGGCGCGCCTGACATGGGCGGAATGGGTGGCATGGGCGGCATGATGTAAAACGGCCTTTCGGGCGTCCTTTCGCTCATCAAGCGTCATTCCGGCGCAGGCCGGAATCCATATCCCGAATGGTAAGTGGACCCCGGCCTGCGCCGGGGTGACGGACTGAAGGATTGGTGGACCCCGGCCCCGGATCGTAGTCCGGGGTGACGTTCCTTCTCCGGGGTGACGGTCGAAAATGCTAGTAACGGAAAACCCCGCCTCGGCGGGGTTTTTCCTTTCCACCAGTCATTCCGCACCATGCCCGACGCCGGCTCGCGCCGAACCTGATCCGGGGACCCGGAATTTACCTCCCGATGCTGTGGTTACCTCGCTGTACCGACTCATGCACCCAACGCGCCAATCGGAATCACGGCGATCCCGTCTTCACGCATGTAGCCATAACCGGTGCCTGTAATGACGCCCAGCACAGCCGGCTTTCCCCGCCGTTCCGTATCCACGACATTGCGGAATTTCAACAGCGACTCTGCACCCTGTTCGACTGCGCGCTGGCCCAGCTTTATTTCGAATGCTGCCCAGGTTCCATCAGCGAGCTCGATCACCGCGTCGACTTCCAGCCCCTTGTTGTCCCGGTAGTGCAACACCCTGCCACCCAATGGCTGGCTCAGGACACGGAAATCGCGAATGACCATTGATTCGAACAGCAAGCCCAGGAAATTGAGATCCTGCAACAAACGCTTTGGCCCGGCCTGCAGGGCCGCCACTGCAAGCGACGGGTCTACGAAATGTCGCTTTGGCGATGACCTGAGTTGACGCGTTGAACGCAGGTGCGGTGCCCAGGCTGGCTGGTTCTCAATAACCATCAGCCTTTCCAGCGCTTCCAGGTATTCCATTACAGTAATACGACTCAGGCTTTCGTCGGAGCCCGCGGCATCACGCGCCAGTGTCGTAATGGCGACTTCGGTTCCGGTATTGCGCGCCAGTGAACGCACAAGCGCTTCAACCTTTAACGGATCCCGGCGCGTGCCGCCCACTCGCGCCACATCAACGGTGCAAACCTGCTGCAGGTAGTCAATAGCGGCGCGCGCCGCGGCTGACACCGGCGCTCCCAATTGTGCTGGCCAGCCACCCACGGTAATCAGCTCAGCCAAACGAGGCACGGTCATACCGGAATCAGTCGCCCGCACCTCCCCGCCCGCGAACAATTCCTTCAAGCTGATCTGGCCGGTGGATTCACCTGATTCAACCAGCGACATCGGACGCATGCGCAGAAATGAAAACCGCCCCGCGCCCGTATGGCGGTCAACCTCCTCAGGTGGCACGGCGGAACCGGTGAGGATGAACTGCCCGGGGGCCCGTCTGTCGTCAACCGTGCGCCGAACGTGGTTCCAGATGGCCGGCTCAACCTGCCACTCATCCAACAGGCGAGGCACAGCGCCTTCAAGCACCAGTGAGGGGTCGACCTGGGCGGCCAGGCGCGCCCGGGTATCGATATCCAGCAGAACGCTACTCGCCGCCTTTTGCCTGGCGGTCTCGGTTTTTCCGCAGGCCTTGGGCCCCTCGATCACCACCGCACCCGCTGCTTCAAGGCGCTGACGCAGTTCTTCGTCCAAAATCCGGCCTCGATAGCTCATGGATTTTTTGCTCTTTCCAGACTTCGCCAGCGCTTCAACTACCGAATGATACCTCTATTAATATACGTTTTGTACACTATATTGTATACATTTTGTACCCTTTTGAATAAACGTTTCGTACCATCAATGACTATGAACACGCAACCATCAGTTACCCGGGAGGGAGAGTACTTATCGCCCAGGACGGAAGCCCAGCTCTCATCAGGTTGACGCAGACGTGTGAATGGCAAGTGTTTATCATTCCGCTGGAGCGTGCCGTTGTAGCGCAATCCATTTGACTGGAAGCCATCCTTGCAAACCGCCTGTCACCCCATTTCCATCGCCATCATCGGCTGCGGTGCCATCGTCGAGCAGGTGCGGCTGCCGGCCCTGGGCAAGGTTGACGAGTTCGCGGTAAGCGCTCTGGTCGACCCCATTCCTGGGCAGGCGGAGAGGCTTGCCAGCGGGCTTGGCCAGCCCGCGATCTTCACGGACTTCCACGAACTGCCGGGCGGCATCGACGCGGCGCTGATCGCAACACCAAACCAGTTCCATGCGGAACAAGCCGTGTATCTGCTGGAGCGAGGCATTCATGTGTGTGTTGAGAAGCCGCTGGCGCCGCATGCCGCGGACTGCCAACGCATGATTGAAGCAGCCAAAGCGCAGGGCCGTGTGCTGATGACCGCACTCGATCGCCGCTATCGGCCCCAATACCTGCGCGTCCGCCAGCTGGTTGCGAACCAGGCGTTGGGGGAAATCCAGCGGGTTATCGTCCGGGAAGGCGGCGTGCATAACTGGCCCAGTGTTTCGGGTTTTTATACCGAACTTGGAGCTGCCGGCGGCGGTGTTCTGATGGATGCCGGCATCCATGCGCTGGACCAGCTGCTCTGGTGGTTCAGCGAGCCACAGGATGTCAGCTACGCCGACGATTCCTGCGGGGGGCCGGAGACGGAATGCCGGCTGGAGCTCAGCTTTTCCAGCGGCACATCGGCGCAGCTTGAATTCAGCCGCCTGCGCGACCTCGGAGCAATGACCGAGATCGTGTCCGATGCCGGCACCCTGCGATTTTCACCCTGGTCACCCAAAATTGAGTACTCGCCCACCCCAGGCTGGCCAGAGGTTTTACCGGACGGCATTGCTGAATCGGGACAGGCGGGCGCGGAAGGCGCCGTGAGCCTGTGGCGCGATTTCGCCATGGCCATCCGCACGGGTTCGCAACCGATTGCTGCTGCCGCGGACGGACTGACAGCCACGCGGCTGGTCGAGCGCTGCTACGGCACGCGCAAGCCGCTGGCCCGGCCCTGGCGGGACACGCCGCCTGCCGTCACTCACCGAGGTGGATCACTGGGTTTGGGTCAGTTGCGAAATCGCCGTGTGCTGGTGACGGGTGGCAGCGGCTTCCTCGGTGGCCGCATCGTGGAAAAGCTGCGGCTGCAGCATGACGCTGAAGTCAACGTGCTAACCCGGGCCCCATCGCGCGGCCTGCGCAGCGCGTCGATCGGCGCCCGCGTATTCACCGGAGATATCGCCAACGCAAGCGCGGTTCGCGCCGCCGCAAGGGGCTGCGACCTGATCATCCATTGCGCGCGTGACGATACACCGGACGAGAATGAGCGATTGCGCAAAACCCTCGAAGGCACGAGGAACGTGATCGATGCAGCGCTGGAAAATGGCGTCGACCGGCTGGTGCATGTGAGCTCCATGGTGGTGTATGAACGACCGCATGGGGGCACGCTGGATGAATCGTGTCCGCGCTGGAGTGGCCAGTCCATTTATCAACGCCTGAAGTGTGCGTCCGAACAGATGGTGCTGGACGCCATCGCGCGCGACGGACTGCGTGCGGCCATTGTGCAGCCCACCATCATTTACGGGCCGCATGGCGGCTGGTGGACGCGCGGCCAGCTGCAACGGCTGGGCAAGCGCCGGCTGGTGCTGCCGGCCGAGATGGGCACGCTGTCAGGCGGGGTTTGCAACCTCGTGTATGTCGACGATGCTGCCGATGCGGTGCTGCTCGCAGCAATGGCGGATGCGGCCATGGGGGAGTCGTTCCTGGTTTCAGGCTCACAGCCCCTGACCTGGGTGGACTTCTACCGGGCGCTGGACCAGGTGAAAGGTGGTCCGGCTTCGGTCGAAACCCTGCCGCTCGAGCTACTGCTGGAAAAACGTTCCAGCGACGCAGCCCGAACGGACAGGGCCATCGAATATCCCGATGACCATTTTCTCGCTGAACTGCGCTTTCCAGCCACCGTGGATATCACCAAAGCTCAATCTGCTCTGGGTTACCGGCCATCCTTTGATCTCGCGGCCGGCATGGAGATTACCCGCCAGTGGGCCCAGTGGGCCGGTATCGCCTCGGGCTGACCGGGAGCTGCAAGTTCACAGGTCCCGTGCCTGGAAGCGCTGGCGTTTGTGGATACCGCCGGATCATTCCCGAGATTTCCTGCCTGTTCCGGGGCCACTGAATCCGCTCCGCGGATTCTACAAATCCTCAAACCCATCCCGAATCAGGAAGTCGGCCGGCACGGATTCTACTTCAACCGGATTCTGCGAGCCATCCGGGCTGCCATTGCCGTCCGGGTCAAGTTCCAGTTTCAGCGTGTTCACCGGAGGCGCCAGGTCGAGGGTGGCCTTGGAGCCATGGCCGATGGCGGTTGGGCTGAACGGAATGCGCTGCTTGTCACTTGCGCCAAACTTCAGCAGATCCAGGATGAACTCACCATTGGGACCGGGGTTAACACCCTCCAGCTCCAGTGTGTAGTCCTTGCCCTGGGCATCGATGAAAATCACCAGCTTTTTCTGGTTCCCGAACGGGATCACCAGTGCACGGTAATCCGCGTCCACGAACGTGTTCAGCCCATCCGCGCCGATCTGGATCAAATTCCCCTGCCCGTCATCCAGCAACACGGAAACGGGTGAGCTGACCCACAGCTGCCACAGGAATTCCAGGCCCGCCATTTCCGGGTTGTAGCCCAGTATGCGTTCAATCAGCCGGTCCTTTTCCTCGGCCCACACCAAGCCATCGTTGAGCACATCGTAGTAGTACTGGCTGAGCACGTTCTTGGCGCATGCCTGCGCTGCTGCCACGGGAATGGGCAGGTCGGAGCGCAGGCTGATGTCCGAGTAGAGGCGAATCGCCGCTTCCGCCGCATAAAAATACTCACCGGAACCAAGCAGTGAACCGACTTCACAATGGCGGGACGCAATCGGCGCAAGGGTTGCGGGCGGCACCCAGTCAGTCACTTCCAGCGGGCAATTCAATGCCGCATTACACGCCTGGATTTCAAGCACCGGACCCGACACCGGATAGTTTTCGATGACACAGTCCACCTCATCCCCGTGTTCCAGGTCTTCATAGGAACAATTGACCGCGCTGAAGCTGCCGTCGTTGTAGGACACCCCATAACCAGCGGGTACCGTTTCGGCGATGTTACAGTCGAGTTCGCCACTGTCGAAGTCGTCCACCACGAACACGACGTTGTCGCCATGGGACATAAAGATATTCTGTGAAACCGGAAGACCGGTATTGCAATCAAGCTCGACGTCAACCGGTGTCGGATTGAAATCCGAAAACGTTTTGCTGACATTGAATTTCGCCGCGCTCGGCAAATTGGTGATGAGGCAGTTATGCATGGCGCCATCACCCACGGAGGTATAGCTGCAATTTACGGTACTGGGAGTGCCATCGTTGTAGCTGGCTTTGTACCCGTCAGGCACCACTTCCGTAATATTGCAATTGAGCGTGCCGGCGGTAAATGACGTGATAACGAAGTCGACAAAGGCTCCGTCGGCAACCATGGCGAAGGCATCCAGTGGAAGACCGGTGTTGCACTGGATATCCACCCGTACCGGGGTGGGGTTGGAGTCGGTGAAGTCCATGCTCGCGCGAAATGTAGCCGTGGCGGAGTGCGCGGCCACGGGCATGGACAACAGAAACACAGCTATCAGACCGGCTGGAAGGATGGGTGACTGGACCATGCGCATAGTCGTACTCCAATCGTACTGCCCAGGCCTTTTGTCAATTCCTGAAACCAGGCAGTGGGCGGTGGAACATGGACGATTGCTTCCTGCTTTGTTGATGCTAGCACAAGAATCCCAGGAGTCCGAATCCATAGGGGAACCACCCGAAGCCTGCTCACCACCGCGGTTTGAACCGCGTCTGTCGCCAGAACGGTTGCAATCGCGCCCTGGTGAAGAGCCGCCCGGCTTAATTCGCCGCCTTGAAGCCGCTGGCGAAGTTGCTGAGGCGATCTGTCCGGCTGCCCGTGGACAGCATCACTTCGATCAGGCTGAAGCAGTGTTGCCGGTCCAGCGCCTGTTGCAGGGCCGGGGAAAACTCTTCCAGGCGGGTGATCCGTACGCCTTCTCCGCCCATGCCGCGGGCCAGTTTGGCGTAATGCCAGCTGTTCAGCCTGATGCCATCGAGGCTGGGCGCAAAGGCTTCAATCATGTCCCAGCGCTGGTTGTTGAACACGATGATGATGGGCGCAAAGCCATAGCGGGCGCAGTGGCCAAGCTCGAGCCCGGTCATCAGGAAGGCGCCATCGCCCACCAGCACCACCGGACGCATGCCGGTGACCGCCTGCACCCCGATGGCAGCCGGCACCGCATAGCCCATCGAAGCGTAAAAGGCCGGCGCCAGCATCAGGCTGGGGTTGGCGTGCAGGGAGGCGAACAGGCAGTCGCCGATATCCGAAATCAGCGGCATGGTTTCATTTCGGGCGGTCAGGATTTCATCCAGCTGCTGCACCAGGCTGCTGGCTGTCAGTTGCCGCGGCTTGATGTGCAGGGTTGCGGTTTCGGGCAGGCTGGTTTCGTCAAACTCAGCCAGGGGCTGTTGCAGGAGCGCTGCCAGCAACGGCTTCAATGCCACGCGATGAAAGGCTCTTGAACCGATCTGCATGTCGTGCTGATCGACACACACCACCTTGCTGGCCGGAAACAGTTCAGCATGGGCGGCAAAATTGACATCGTTCCTGATCACGCCGATTTGCAGGATCAGGTCGGCGTCGCGCAACAATCGCATCGGGCGAACATCTGATCTGTCCAGGAAGATGCCGCCATACAGCGGATGTTGCTGGTTGAAACTGGCGCGACCCATCAGCGTGCTGACAAACGGAATGTTGAATTTGGTCGCCACCGCTTCAAGTTCGGCCACCGCATCAAAGCGGCGCACGTCAACCCCAGCCAGGATCACCGGACGCCGGGCACTCGCCAGCCGCCCGGCCAATTCCGCCGCCGCCAGTTTCACGTCTTCCATTGGCTCCGGCTCAGGCGGGAAGCCACCGGCCAACACCGTATCAAACTGCACTGCATCACGGGGCACTTCCAGCAGCACTGGCCGGCTTAGCTCCCTGGCCGTTCGCAGCGCTGCCCGAATGTCCGAACCGGCGCGCTCGGCATCATCCAGCCGGAACTGCGCTGCAGTGATTTCGCGGTAGATATCGCGCTGCGAGTCGAGGGTTCTGGCCTGGTGATGAATCTGCAGCCCGCGGTCGATTTCGGCCTGGCCCGGATATCCGGCAATGACCACCAACGGCACATGCTCGACATAGGCTTGCGCCACCGCGTTCACCGCATTCAACGCGCCGGCGCCGTAAGTCAGAATCACCACCGCGGGCTTATTGCTGATACGCGCGGCCGCATCGGCCGCGAACACCGCCGATGGTTCATGGCTGAGGTAATACAGGGGCAGTTTATTGCGCCGCTGCAACTGCTCAAACAGCGGCAACACGAAATCGCCGGGAATTCCAAATAACTGCCTGACGCCAAATAATTCGAACTCGCGCAACAGGGCATCGACCAACAGCACATTCCGCTCCAAATCGTCCTACACCCTGCGAATTGTGCGGAAATTAACCGCTCGCGGCCCTGATGCAGGTCAATACTTGGCGAACAACAGTAAGCGGGCTGTTTTGTTGGCATAATCTGGGGCTGTGCGCCGGAATACCTGATCACGCAGGCGTTGCCGACGCGACCCCAATTCACCAAGGAATGCTCTCCCGTGCCAGCCAGGAACCCACCCATCACTCGACGGCAGCTGACCCGAGCCTTGGCTGCCAGCGCCGGTCGCCGGCACGCTGCGGGGAAGGCAGCCATCCGCAGCGAACCGGGAATCCCATGACATGAGGGAGTGCACATGAACGAAACAACCACCCCGGCGCCGCAGCCCACCGTACTGATGGTCGGCGGTGCCATGCGCAGCGGTACCACGGTGATTCACCGCGCTTTGTGCACGGCGAGCAATTCCAACCCCTACCTTTCCGAAAGCTGGTTTTTGCAGGACCTGTTCAACCTGTTCCAGTGGAACATGCAGCGGTTCGAGGTGCGGCACAAGGACCAGTTCGGCACGCCACAGGAGTTTGCCCGCCTGGTGAAGCTCAACCTCGATTACTACATCGACATGGTGTCGGCCCGCTACGGCAACCCCGAAGTGCTGATACTGAAGCACCCGGAACTGACCCGCCACTTCATGACCATGCACCAACTGGCGCCGGCCATGAAATTCCTGGTGATCGTGCGTGATCCGCGCGATGTGATCGCCAGCATCATCCGGGTCAACGCGCGGCATCGCGAAACAGGCACCTGGAGCCCGCACGGCGCGCTGAAGAACATGCAGGAGTTCTGTGAGTACTACTCCACTTACTACGATGGCGTTTTTGCCCGGCGGGCCGATTTCGGCCAGAACCTGATGTTCGTGCGCTATGAGGATGTGGTCAGCAGCCCGGTGCAAACCTTCGCCCACATCAGCCAATTCTCCGGCGCCCGCTATGAAGGTGATTCCATGACCCGGTTCACCGAGGAGCATGCCCAGGCAAGCAATTTCAGGAAAGACCTCAGGCTGCAGGATCCGCTAAGCGGCGCATTCTGGTCGGAGCTTTATACCAAGGATCTCTCCACCGAGGGAATTGGCAAGTACAAGCAAACCCTGGGCCAGGCCGATGTGGCGGAGATCGAGTCGCGGCTGGGCGGGTTTGGCAAGTCATTCCGGTACTGGTGAAATCCGTCCTTGTTTTGCGGCATGCTTGCCGTTCGCCCCATCGAACCCCGGATAACTGATGCGCCTCGTCAAGATCCACATTCGCACCCGCCTGGCCTTCCGCATGGCCATCGCACTGGCGCTGGTGATGCTGGTCGCCTGCGGCCATCAAGCCGCAATGCCCGGCTCCCCCGCATCGCCGTTGCCAACGGCAGGCCAGGTTGCGAGCCATCGTTCCATCGAGGCCATTGCCGATGAGTACCTGGCGGCGCTGCTGGAAGTCCAGCCCGAGCTGGGAACCCTGTACAGCCTTCCGCGGGCGCGGCATGACCGCCTGCGCGACAACTCGCTGGCGGCCCTGGCGGCCTGGGAAGCGCGCGAAGACCAGTGGTTGCGGGAACTGGAGGCCGTCGGCGAGCCTGCAGCCGTCGCCAGCCGCGATTGGGTAACTTACGGGATCCTGCACGAAGCCCTGGAAGGCGCGGTGGCCAGCCGGATTTGCCGCAACGAGCTGTGGCAGGCCAGCGCCAGCACCGATTGGCACAACAACGTTCCCTTCCTGTTTGAAGTCCAGCCGGTGGACACACCCGAACTGCAGCAGCAGGCCTTGCGACGGCTAAACGCCCTGGCGCCCTATATCGACACCGAGATCGCCAACCTGCGCGCCGGGCTGGACGCCGGTTACAGCGCGCCCAGGGTCACGGTTGAGCCGGCCGTCGGCGAGATACGCGCCCTGCTCGATGCGGACAGCCCCTTGCTGAGCCCGGCAGTGCGCGCCGGCAATGAAGCGTTCAGCCGGCAGGTCAACACGGTATTTGCCGAGGTGCTCACTCCCGCCATCGAGCGCTATATCCGCTTCATCGAGAACGAGTACCTGCCGCGCGCCCGCGAAGAAATCGCCCTCAGTTTCAACCCCGATGGCGCGAAGTGCTATCCGGCGCTGGTGCGGAGTTACTCCACGCTTCGGATCGAAGCGGATGAGATTCACCGGCAAGGCCTGCAACAGGTGGCCGCCATACGCCGTGAAATGCAGGTCATCATTGATACGCACTTTCCTGGCGAAAGCATCGAGTCTTTCCTGCACAGCATGGGCAGCAAGCCGGAATTCACCTTCACCACCGAAGACGAGGTGTTGCAGTACTCATTGGATGCTCTGGAACTGGCCCGGCAAGCCATGCCTCGAGCCTTTGGCAGGCTGCCGCGGGCGGAAGTGCAGATCATTCCCTACCCGCCTTACCGGGCCAGCAGTACCGGTGAGTACCAATCGTCTTCCGAGGACGGCACCCGGCCGGGCATTTATTACATTGCAGTGGTGAACCCGGAGCGGCGTTCGCGCGGCATACAGCAATCCGTGCTGTTTCACGAAACCTATCCCGGCCATCACCTGCAGGGCGCCATTGCGCTGGAGCTGGGCGACCGGGTTCATCCGATTGCCCGCTACCTGTGGAATTCGGGTTACGGCGAAGGCTGGGGGCTTTACGCCGAACGACTGGCTGATGAGCTGGGTCTGTACGCCGGACCGCTGGATCGCATGGGTATGCTGTCCGACCAGGCCGCCCGCGCGGCGCGCCTGGTGATCGACAGCGGCATCCACACCCGGGGCTGGACCCGGCAGCAATCGGTGGATTACATGCTGGAAAACACCGCCTGGCCCGAAGTAGACATCCAGTCCGAAATCAACCGCTACATTTCCTGGCCGGGCCAGGCCAACGCCTACATGCTGGGCATGCTGGAAATCCGCCGGCTGAGAAATCTGGCAGAATCCGCGCTGGGCGAAAATTTCGACCTGCGGGCCTTTCACGACCGCGTGCTGGAAAATGGCAGCATCACCTTGCCCATGCTGGAAGAATCCATACAAGCCTGGGTTGAACAGCAAGGTGATTGAACCGGCCAAAGCAACGACCCAAAGCAACGACCCGAAGCAACGACCCAAAGTAACAACCCGAAGTAACGACCCGACGCAACCACTACACACGCCATCACCTGGAAGAAGAGCAACCACCCGATCATGAGCAATACACCTTTGTACGACGCCTACCGCCAGTTTCTGGCCAATGCCGGCACTCCCTTCACCACGCCGGGCCACAAGCGCAACCCAGAGCTGATCGACGACCTGCTGGCCCAGGACGTGCCCCACTGGGGCGGCGTCGAGGATCGCCGGGTTTCAAAGAAGCGCCTGAAAGGCGCGCAGAAGCTGGGGGCCGAGCTGTGGGGCGCCGACTGGTGCGGCTACTCGGTGCAGGGTTCCACCCACGGCAACCAGGCGATGGCGCTGAGCGTCGGCAAACCCGGCGACAAGGTGATCGTGGCCCGCACCCTGCACAAATCCATGTTTTTCGGGCTGGTGCTGGCCGGCCTTCAGCCAGTGTGGGTGCGGCCCGACATCGATGCGGAAACCGGTTTGACTGCCGGCATGCCCGTGGACCGCATACGCCGGGCGCTGGATGATCACCCGGATGCCAAGGCCGTCATGCTGGTGGAGCCCAGCTATGTGGGCGGTGTATCGGATGTGAGCGCCATTGCCGGGCTGGTGCACCAGCACGGCATTCCGCTGGCCGTGGATGCAGCCTGGGGCGGGCACCTGGGTTTTCACCCGGATCTGCCGCCGCACGCCATCCAGGCCGGCGCCGATGTGTTGGTGACCAGCGTGCACAAGCACCTGACCGGCTTCACCCAATCCTCCCTGGTGCTGGCGCAAGGCAAATACCTGAACCTGGAACGCCTGGAGGCGGCCTTTGAGGGCCTGCACACCACCAGCCCGTCCGGGGCCATCCTGGCGTCCATCGACAAGGCCCGTGGGCTGTTGCAGGACCGCGGCCACGAACTGCTCGGCAACGCCATCCGCTATGCCGAGAACGCGCGCGAACAGTTCCGCCAGGTGCCGGGCCTCGGTGTGGTAGGCAGCGATATCGCCGAGCGGTCACCCGCCCTGTACATGCACGACCCCACCAAGATCGTGCTGACCCTGTTCGGCACCGGCGCCGATGGCCACGTGGTAGCTGATGTGCTGGAACAACGCGGCATTCACCTCGAGTTCGCCGACCGCGACACCTTCTGCCCGGTTATCACGCTGGCTGATACCGAACGAACGGTAGACCTGATGGTGCGCGAGATCATCAAAGCCGTGGAAGAGCACCGCGGTACCCCCAGGCCCCTGGTGCCGATCATGGCCTGGACGGTGAAAGCCGAAATGGCCATGTCACCGCGCGAGGCATTTTTTGCGCCGCATGAGCGGGTGTCGGCCGAGGAAGCGGTGGGCCGCATCGCCGCGGAAACCGCCGCTCCGTATCCACCGGGGGTGCCGGCCCTGGCGCCCGGCGAGGTCATCCAGCGGGACGTACTGGAGGCCCTGCAGGACGAGGCCGCCAGCGGCACCCGCGTCGCCTATTGCGGCGACCCGATGCTGCAAACGGTGCTGGTGGTGAAGGAGTAAGTGGCCACGTGCGCGACTCGCGATTCCGGTTGACAGCAAGGCAGCCGCCGGGCAAGCCGCCGTCGCAGCCAGCCCTGCTGCCCTCAATGAGGCGACACAGCCGGAAGCAGCAAAGCAGATCTGGAGACTGGGGCGCCTGCTTCCTTGGGGGCTGAATCAAGTGCGACCCAACCTGCTCTACTGAAACACTTGCGGTGCTCGATTAATTTTCAAAACTGACTTTAACTTCCATTTTTATGTCGCGAGCTTCAGCATTTCCTCATCCATGCCATAGCGAAGCACTTCGATTCGTGTGCTGTGGCGTGAGATCGTTGCGCCGCTCAACACCGGCAGTCGGAAAGGAAAAAATGCCGGGCTATTGCTCAAAACATTGAGTACGCCTTTGGATTCTTCGCTTGCCAACAGAGCAGATTCCAGCATCAGCACGGCCATTCCGGTGTCCACCGGTATTCCAGAGTCATTTTTCAGGTAGCAACCTGCTGTTGAACTATCCACCAACACATTCCAGGCTACCAGCGAGCGCAAAACGTAACGGCCATAGCGGGCTATAGTTTCCCGGTCTCCATACTGCTCTTTCAGCCGACCAAGAATTTGCTGTTGTGTGATCAAATCCTGCAGCGCCAACAGCCTGCCCACCTGACGGGCCACTTGGAACCAGAAAGGATAAGCCGCAGAAATCATTGCCCAGTGCACCGCCAGCGCGGCGCCCGGCTGGGTGCGGAGTTGCGCCAACGAGGCATCACGGAAGGGAATTAACTCTCGCTCCGGGGATACCCAGATCTTCATCAGGTTGTTGACGACAAAAGTGCGGGTGTTATCGCTGCGTACTCCCTCATTCCCACTACCCGTTCTGTCCGAAAGAAAATCGTGCAGCTCTCGGCGTATGGCAGGTGCTTCCAAGCCCGCCAACATCAGGTTGGCCGCCTTTTGCATCCATTCCAGTCGAATGATCTGCTTGATGCCTATGGCCTGGTACCTTTTGCCCATCAGTGTTGCGACCATTCAAATTTAACCAACGGTACGATCACTTCTTCCACGGCGATGCCGCCGTGACCCACGATAACTTCCCCCGGGCTGACAAATGCACTGTGGCCACTGGCCAATAGGGGGTAGTAATCGGCTGGTAGCCCTACCGGCTGCCACTCCCGGGCAAACGGAAAATCCGCTGCAACCTGGGCGCGCAATTCAGGCGTGGGATAAACACGGGCGCGTTCGCCTCGGGTCTCAGCAATCACCCCTTCACTGGGGCGGCCTTGCCCATCGCATTGGATATTGCCGTGATCCGAGGTTAGCCAGACCTGGAAGCCCGAATCCAGCAAATGAACAATCAGCCCAACCAGATAACCACCCTCACCCCATTGCCGGATCTGGTTATGCATTCCGGCGGAGCCGAGCTGCATTCCGTGCATGATTTTATCCACCTTATCCACCACCAAGCCCGCCACCCGGGTTTTGTCAGGGTGGATTGCTACATCCAGCGCCTGTACAGCATCTCCATCACCCAGGCCCCGTTGGTAGGAAACATCCAGCCTGGAAACACCATGGCTTTCCCAAAACTGCTTCCAGAGCTTCTCCTCGTTATTGGTCGTCTGAATAGAGGCCGGGAAGAACATTGGCGATTTGCCGGAAAATATCGCTTGCCGGGAAACCGAAGTTAGCGTGGGCACCCAGGCAAACGTGGCGGACTCGCGCATGACCAAGCCGGAACTCTGCTGCTGGATCAGCCCACGCAGCGTTACCCATTGGTCCAGTGCCAAACCGTCCACCACCACCAGCGCGATGCGACTGTCTCCCTGCTCCTCAATGTCCCGCGCCAGCCGTCGCGGGACATGGTGCAACATCGCCGGATTGCCCGGTGGCAGGTTTGTCAGGCTGGCATAGTGGGCCTCCAGCCAGTCCGCGAAGCGGGAATTCAGCTTGGTTCCAGTCGCCCGAAGCCTGTCCAGGTTCGAAGCCGTGTTGCTGCAGTGCACCAGCGATGAAAGCTCGGCCCAGTGCTGCGCGAATTCGATCCATTCGGTATGGCGCGCGTCTGATGCCGGCACTTCCTGCTCTACCCTCTCAAACAGGCGATCAATCCGCTGTTTGTTGTCAGTGGCTGCCGAACTGATGATGCCAATTTGAAGCCAGGAGTCCGCCGGCACTTCCAGGCCATCGGGCTCAACCGGGTTTAGCTTTCCTTCCAGGAACAGGTTGTCGATGTAAACCCGGATATCCTGGTGGTCAAAAGGCAGGTGAGGCGGGCCGCTGAACCTCAGGAAGTACTCTCCAGAGCCTTCCCTTACGCCGCGCTTCTGGCCGCTGCGGGCCAGGAAAGGCATCCAACGTTCCTGCAAAAAAGCAAAGAAGGCCTCGTCGTCGGGAACTATTTCGGCGAGGGGCCAATGGCTGAAGTGGGCCTGGGTGTGCAACACTTGCACCAGCCGTTCGGCCAATGAATCCGGTAATCGCTGCTTGCCGTAGTGCAGGCGCAACAGGGCGCGCAGCAGATCCACCTCATTAGCGACCAGTTCCGCGGCGATACCGAACACGTGGCGCAGTACGAAATCCCGAGTGGCGTTGTCACCCATGCGATCGGGTAGGGAACTCCGCTGGGCTGCATAAAGGATATCCAACAGGCTGCGGTCCAACGTTTCCAGCACGGTGTAGCTGAGGTTGGGAAATAATTCACCCAGGTTGAACCACAGGCTGCGGCCTGCCTGTAACAGGTCGTAGGGCAAGGAATCCAGCGCAGCGCCCTGCAGGCGCAGCACCACAATCAGGTCGGTGTGCTCGCCTCGATCCCAGACGGCCCGGTACCGGGACTCATAGGCATACCTGAACTCAATGGCGTCGCTGAACTCAACCAGGTCAAAGCCGCGCTGGCGTAATTCCAGAGCCAGCTTCTCTTCCGTCAGCAGGCAATCGGGGTCCGCTACCAGGGTAAGCCGGCTCACCCCCGGTACAAACTCCTTCAGAATGGCATCGCGCCAACTGCTCACCGCAGCTAGGCCCCCAGGCGCGTGACTGCCTGGTCGTACCACATCAGCAGTTTGGGATCTTCTTCCAGGACATTGTTGGGAATCTTGTCGGCCACGGCCACGATTACGGCGTAGTCGCGCTCCTGCCAGGCCTTCTTGAAGCCGGCACGCACCGCTTCAAGGCGGAACACCTTGAGTTTCTTTTTGGCATCCTTGTAAGCCTCAAACTCTTTGAGCAGGGCTCGTTCCCGCAGTTTTTCCAGGTCGCCCGCCTTGTTGGGGTCGGGTACGTACCAACGATCGCGCGCCTTGGCCTGCAGGGCCGGGTCGCCCTTGGGCAAGTTGCGCAGCTCCTTCCAGTTGGAAGAAAGGTAGGCGTGAATCTGTTCAGGCACGGGGCTCTTGCCGTCATGGCAGAGGAAGTTCTGGGTAAGCAGTTCGCGCAGATCGAGCTGTGCCTCGTTCTTGCTCCAGCCACCCAACTGCTGCATGAACTGCGGATTTAGATAGGAGAAAGTTTGCGGCTTGTCTTTGAGCTGGAAACGCAGCCAGTCGATCATGGAGGCTTCGTCTTTGACAAACATTTCGATGTTGGCGGTTAATCCGCCAGCCAGCATTTTCCGGCGGTCGTATTCGGCCACCTGCTCTGGCAGGAAGTACATACCATCGCGCTCTACAAAGCGCTGAACCAGGCCAGCCTGGAACTCCTGGCTGGAAATCGGCACCCCGAAACCCTTGCGCACGTAGTAAGCCACCATCTGGTCAAACAGGATGCGCGGATCGCGTTCTGGCACAAACTGCAGCAGGGTGCCCTGCTGCTTGGTAACGGGCAGGTATTTCAGGTGGGTGCGGACAAAATCCCATACGCCTTCTTCGCTTTGGGCTTCCTGCTGGAAACGCTCTTCAAAGCCGCCGTTGGGTTTGTAGGCGGAGATAACGAGGTCTTGTTTGACAGCGGTTGGGGTGGTTACGGCTTTAAAACTTCCTTTTTTCTTATCTAAGGCAGATACGTTGGCAGCAATAAACCCTGCTTCCATTAACGCGGTTTGAATTCCATTCCAGATGGAAGCCTTTGTATTGGAAAACTCTACTGTCATCCATCTGCCCGGCTTTAAAGTCCGATAAATTTCTGCAAAGCACAAATACATTAAGTGCCTGTAGTCGAAACTGCGCTTGTTGTGTGTGGGATTTTCAATCGCTTCTGGAGTAACGTTGGTCTTTAGCCCGAGCCAAGCTTCCCAAAGTGAATTTAACTCCGAATAGTTTAGGTTGGCACCAAAAGGTGGGTCTATGAATACGTAATCTAAGGTATCACTACAAATGCTTCTTAAGTCTTGTGCACCACAACAACTTAGGATGGATAATCGTTCATGACTGATTAGACTTTTTGCAATTCTAGATCTTAAGTTGTATCTGCTAAGTACATTTACTTCTAGAGCTATGGAAGGAAAATACAGTGTTCCCTCAAGAGGTTTATCTACTGTTCCGCCCTTCTTGTGAAAGTGGTTTCCTATGTGCAAGCGACATAATCTATTTAAATATTGCATCGAAGAC
>CAYYCX010000093.1:0-17502 GCA_964470455.1 uncultured Wenzhouxiangellaceae bacterium | reverse complement strand
TTGTTTGAAAACGCGGTGTTTGACTGAATCCTGCAGATCCGTCATCCCGGCCTTGAGCCGGGATCCATAACCCGGCGAATGTTGGATTCCGGCATGCGCCGGAATGACGGTTGAGAAGAGGGACCGTCATCCGGGGCGCTCTTTAACAACGTCATCCCGGACAGCGCGAAGCGCGTGATCCGGGATCCAATATCCGGCAAAAATTGGATTCCGGCATGCGCCGGAATGACGCGGAAGGTTCTAGGCTGGCGGCCGGCATGACACAGAAGGACCTGGGGCTGGCGGCCGGAATGACACGCAAAAAAAACCGGGGACCAGCCCCGGTTATATGGTTTTGATGGCCGGAGTAGCAGCTCCCTGGCCGTCTCGTTGGAACTACATCCGGTGCTCGCCCACCGGTTATTATTTGCCAATTCAAATTGGCTGTGAGTGGCAAAGGCGCCCGCCTTCCCTGGCGCCGTCGTCCGTCCTGGACACTCGCCACCCGATCCCTTCAAAACAACCTTCCCTGGTTGCGTACTAGGCCCACACAGTTCACACAGAGCTTCCAATGGGCCTGTTCAATCCCCTTGAACAGGAACCATCCATGGCTCGATACCACGCAGCCTTCCTGGCTACATCACTCCAAATGACCTTCCCTGGTAGTTACGGCGGCCATCCTGACCGCCCTTTCAATGCGACTTCAACAGGTCACTTCATTTCCTCGAAATAAAATGACCATCCCTGGTCGCCACCTGCATTTCCGTTGCATTGAAACTGGTGTCCTCTCCAACTCCAGCTCTTGCCCTCAATGAAAGACTTCAATCTTCCAACGGTAACGCGGTGGTGTACTTGTTCTTGCTCAACACGAAACTCGTATTGACATGCCTCACGGCCCTGCACGGCATAATGTGCTCGCGCAGCAACCTCTCGTACGCCTTGATGGACTTGCACGCTACCTTAAGGTGATAGTCGTACTGTCCGCTCATGGCATAACATTCCAGAATCTCGGGCCGGTTGGAGACCATCTCGTCGAATTCCCTGATAGAAACAGGGTGGTGGTCCTCTAACGACACCGCTGCAATCGCGATGACATCCAGCCCAATTTTCTCCGGGTCCAGTATCGCTACTGTGGTAGAAATGACCCGGTCTTCCTCCAGTCTTCGAACGCGGCGCCAGCAAGGCGCCGTGGACAATCCAACCTTCTCCGCAAGAGCCTGGCTGGAGAGCTTGCCATCGGCTTGCAACTCCGCAAGGATGCGAAAATCTGTTCTGTCCATCGAAATATTTGTTTCGTCAAAATCCTTTTGACGAAATCTTTATATCACCCTTCCATAGTTAAAAGCAAATAACGCAAAGTTCTTTTCACAATAGTGATATAAACTGATCCCCGAAAGCAATAGCCCGAAACATTTATTTCGCCAGGAGGCATTTTTCGAGCCATGGGCAAATCCAGCAAATACAGCGCCAAGATTCCCAACGCGGACGGATATATCGATTACACCGCCGAAGAAGACTCGGTATGGCATGACCTGATCACCCGCCAGATCCCCATGCTGGAAGGCCGCGCCTGCAAGCCCTGGATACGTGCGCTGGAAAAGATGCAGCTGCCCATGGACCGGGTTCCGCAGATACCCGACCTGAACAAAATCCTGGAACCCATTACCGGCTGGAATGTGTGGCCCGTCCCTGCCCTGATACCGTTTACCCAGTTTTTTGGCCTGCTGGCCGACCGCAAATTCCCGGTAGCCACTTTCATTCGCTCGCGCGAGGAATTTGATTACCTGCAGGAACCGGATATTTTCCACGAGGTGTTTGGCCATACCCCGGTGCTGACCGATCATCGCTTTGGCGCGTTCATCGAAGCCTATGGCAAAGCCGGACTGCGGGCTGACCCCAAGGATCACGCCATGCTGGCGCGGTTGTTCTGGTTCACGGTGGAATTCGGGTTGATCAACACTGCCGAGGGGATCCGGGCCTACGGTTCGGGCATCATGTCGTCTCCGGGTGAACTGGTGTACGCCATTGAAAGCGACATTCCGCAGCGCAAGCCGTTTGACCCGATCGACGCCCTGCGCACGCCCTACCGCATCGACATTTACCAGACGATTTATTTCGTGCTGGACAGCTTTGACCAGCTGTTCGACCTGGCACAGCTGGACTTGCTCAAGCTGATCGCCGAAGCCCGCCGGCTGGGCATGCACGCGCCTACGTTTCCGCCGAAAGCGGCGTGATGATTGGCGGTGGGAGCGAGCCACGCTCGCGACTCATTTACATATACCGCGCATACTTGTTGACGTCATCCCGGCCCTGAGCCGGGATCCAAAACGCGGGAAACAATGGATTCCGGCCTGCGCCGGAATGACGATAAGCAAGATTCAACAAAATAATGATTTTCGAATTGGAGAATAGACATGACCACCTTCTGCGACCTTTCCCAAGGCCACTGCAAGCCCTGCGAGGGCGGCGTCGACCCCATGACCCGCGAACAGGCCGAAACCCTGGTGAAGCAGGTCGAAGGCTGGAGCCTGAGCGCAGACGGCAAAATGATCAGCCGCCGTTTTGAATTCAAAGGCTTCTACAAAACCGTGGCGTTCATCAACGCCATGGCATGGGTGGTGAACGCGGAAAACCATCATCCGGACTTCAAGGCGGGCTACAACTATTGCGAAGTGGGTTTCACCACCCATGCGATCGATGGGCTGAGCGAGAATGACTTCATCTGCGCGGCCAAGTTGAATGAACTGATTTCAGGATGACGCCGCAGGCTTCAGTTCCATCCCTGGAGTGCGTACACAAGTTGCCCCAGCCTTTCGCGCAAAGCCTCTGTGGTCATCGACAACGAGCGCGCATTGGGAATCAGGTAAGCTGAGGTAAATTTGTCCTGCTTGATCACCCGTACATCTGTTGACACCGGTATTGCCTCGATCCCCAGGGCTGAAAAGGAAGCCAGCGCACGTTGCATGTGGGCGGCGGATGTAATCAGCAGGGGTTGTTCACAGCCTGCCAGTTCCAGCAGGGGCACGGCATTCACAGCATTTTCTCGAGTATTGCGGCTGGCGCCGTCGACAGCGATAGCATTTTCCGGAACTCCAAGCTCCTGCAATAATCCTGCGATGATTTGACCTTCAGCCGGACCGTAGTTTGACCAGGGCTGATTACCGGCGGCTACAATGATGCTTCGGGCCTTACCTGTACGGTAGATTTCGACCGCGCGGTATAAACGGTCATAAGCCTCACCAAACTCGATGGCAAATTGAGGTGGACGGGACGTCGCAATGGCGCCGCCCAGCAGCACTGCGCATTCTGCGGCCGGGATTTTGCTCAGGCTTTTGGCCGGATAGCGCTGCTCCAGCGCGCCATACAGGCTGGTGGCAACGAACGGAGACGCGGCAAACCACAGCAGGACTATCGAAAACAGGAGGCTCAATCGGGCTTTGTTTATCTGTTTTTTGCCCAGCCAGAACACGGCCATGAGCAGTGTGATGAATACCAGGTTCAGCGGCATGATGAGGGGTGGCAAAAGTTTTGAGAGATAGACATACACGAACTTTTTCTCCGGCTATTACATTGGATCCAGAATCAATTGCTACGCATCCGTTACCGCAAAGTAGACATCCTCCAGCCGATCCCTGCTCCATGGAACCCCAAGGACAAACATCGGTATCTGATCAGCTGCCTTGGACAGAACCTCAAGCATTTCAGCCTGTCTTGATTTCAAACCAAACAGTTTTGCCGGTATCAGGCGTTGCAGCTTTTCGAGGCCGGTGACCGGGCAAATGGCCACAGCATCATCGGCATCGACTTGTTCCAGGAAGTACATGGCCTGAATCTGCCTCAGGCTGGCGCAAAATGAGGTTGCTTCGATCCCCAGGTCTTCCTGCCTTCGGTAAGGACGATGTCGTGAATGCGAAGGCAGGGCAAAGTGGCTTCCCTGCCTCCTTAAAATTCCCAGTTTGTCATCGCTGATCAGCGCGTGCCCGCGCCTGAGAAAATACTCGACAATCGTAGACTTGCCCCCTCCCGACCGAGCCAGGAATACCAGGGCCTTCTCACGATTTTCGATTGCGGCTGCATGCAGGAAACATAGCCCCTGCTCTGCCGACAGGTAAAACGGCAAAAGGGTATGGATAAACCAGAACGCAACCTGTTCCGGGCGGGCAGACGGCGCCATGGAGTAAGTGACCAGGCCACTGCCGCCCGTCCCATGGAACCGCACTACATTTTCCACGTTGAAACTCCACCTCTTCCCTGGCTCCATTTCCTGAGTCGCGGTGTCGACATGAATGGTGGTACAGCGCCCATGGGAATTCTGCAGTGGGACTGCCACGGTGCCAATCTCCGGCTGCTGGCCAGAGACAGTCCTCTTCAGGCTCAGCGAGGGTCCGTCCACACAGGCGACGCCTTCCAGAGAGAGTTCATGGTCCGTCAGACGCTGCAACAAAATGTCAGACTCAACCCTGAAACCGTATAACATGGTCGTATACATGCAGGTATTGTAATGAGCTTTATGGCCCGGTTGACTGGCAATTTTCCGACACTGCTCGTCCGGCATGGCAATCTTGACACTGAAGACGGTCGCACGGGTTGATCCACTCAATGCCACATTTGACTTGTGATGTCGCAATCATTGGCGCCGGACCGGCAGGCGCCAATGCGGCCTGCCACCTGGCCCGAACCGGCCTGGATGTCGTCGTGCTGGAAGCAAAATCACTGCCTCGCTACAAGGCCTGCGGAGGCCTCATGCCCAATGGCGTGCAAGCCATGCTGTGCGGACACATCGACCATCTCGTAAGCCATCGCTCGAAGTCCTTCCATTTCTGCAACAACTACGAAAACGATCATCGGGTTGATATGTCTTACGGAGAGTTGCTGCTGGTGGAACGGGCACAGTTTGACGCCGGCCTGGTCCAGCTGGCAGTCCACCTGGGACAGGGCAAAGTCAAATTGAGGGAGAATCAACGCCTGCTGAATATCAGTGAGACGGATGATGCGGTGATTCTCGAGTCCAGCATGGGCGAACAGATCAAAGCACGGTTCGCGATTGCCGCAGACGGCGTGAACAGCAGGACTGCTCGTTGCCTTGGGCTGAATTCGGCACGCGCTCAACCAGCCGTCGCTTTCGATGCCATGGTGGAAGTAATCCCGGAATGTTACGAGCAGCACAGGGACAAAGTGCTGTTCAACTACTTTTGTTTGCCGCAAGGATACGGGTGGATATTTCCAAAACGTGACCGCCAGCTCAGCTGCGGTGTCTTGAGCTGGAATCGGGAGGTCAATTCCAGAGTCAAGTTTCAGGCTTTCATCAGTAAGGTCTTCGACCCGGGTGAGATCGTATCCCTTCAGTCGCATGGCTTTCCTCTCCCGGCTTTCGCAGGCGAGTCGACTGTCGCAACCAAACGGGTTTGCCTCACCGGCGATGCCGCCTGCCTGGTAGAACCGGTTTCGGGGGAAGGAATACGATTCGCGTTGGCAAGCGGCAAAATCGCCGCGGAGACGATAAAGTACATCATTGAAAATGAATCACCCGCAGGTGGCGATGAGAATGTGGATTGTCGAATGTACCAGCGTCGAATTTCACAGGAAGTCACACCGATTCTGGAACGCGTCTTGAGATTCGCCAGGTTGACCTTCATGAATGCACCCGACCTTTACTACCGCCGATTCGTCTCTGAGGCGAATTCACTGAACAGTTACGCGCTGGGTACCCCATAGTGGAAACTGCCAGGGGCCTGGATGCATTTTATTCCTCCGATTCAGCCGAGGAATGGAAGAAAATTCTCGGAGAAGAATTGCACTATCATTTTGGACATTTCGATAGCCCGGACATGCCATTTGACGAGGCGCTCAGGGCCGCTGTAAGAAATTTCTACGATGACATCCCGCAGTGTTCCAGGGTTCTGGACGCAGGGTGTGGCTGGGGTGGTCCAGCCAGGCTGTTGATTCGGGAACGCGGATGCCTGGTAAAGGGAATCACCATCAGTTCCAGCCAATACCGCTATTGCAAATCCATGGGCCTGGATGTCACCAGGGCGGACCTCGAGAGTATGGATTTTGGCCATGAGACATTCGATGTAGCGATGATGATGGAATCACTGGTTCACATCGAACACAAGGAGGCCCTGTTACGCAAATTGCGCAAGGTCAGTTCAAGACTGATCATACGCAACAACTGCGCCTCGGAATTGCGCCATACGCTAACCCGCGGCCCTCTGGCCTGGCTGTACCTGGAGACACCCGAAATGATGGCCCGGCGTTTGGAGCGGGCTGGCTGGAAAATTACGTTCATGGCCAATCGCATCAAGGAGGCCATCCCCACTTTGATACATTGGCAGGCCCGGTTCACGAAGGCTTATGGTGACAAGCCGCCACCTGGCCAGCTGTCAGCGCTGAAACTGCTGTGCGACCAGGCTTTGGATAACCAGGAGCTGTGGAGCAGCACCAGTCCATTGATCGACGTTGTGGCGGAGTGAAATGAGCGGCCTTCTATCGCCATGCTGACGAAACTTCAAAGTCAATTACTGCTCCTGCGCGCGGGCGCATTGATGACCATCACGGAAATCTGGATACGCCGGTCAGGGTTCCGCAGGTGCCGGAATGCACTGTCCTGGCTGGCAGTCCATTTGCCTTTTGCCCGAACATGTCCAGCCAGCCTGCCCCTGGCCCAGCAGATCGCCGACATTGTTGATCGGGCGCGCACCACGACTTCTTTATATCCTGCCCAATGCCTGACCCGTTCACTGGTGCTGCACTATTTCCTGCTTCGATACGGGCAGGACTCCGTCATACGGCTTGGAGTGAGAAAAATCACCGGTCGATTCGCCGCACACGCCTGGATTGAATCCACGGGAGTGGAACTGAACGAACCTGAACCGGCAAATGACATCTATGTCGCCATGGGTGGGACAGCAGCAGAGCAGAATTCGATCAAAACGTGACTGCTTTCGTAGGAATCATCAGTTTTGATTGCCAACCCGTGGCCCCGGGGTTGATCACCGAGCTGACTGCTTATCTGGCACGCATCGGCCCGGATGGCCAATGTGCAACCACGACCGGAACAACCGCCTTCGGAGCCGCCTGGTTGAATACCGGCGGGGCGGAATCCAGCAACCACGGTCTGCTGGAGTTCGACGGTGGCTCGGTCATCATTGGTGACATCAGGCTGGATGCACGCGGGGAACTGATCAACAAGCTTGACCCCAACCCGAATTCCGGGCTAGCCGGATTGCCTGATATCGAATTGCTGCTGCGGGCGTGGCGGCGATGGGGCCAGGATTTGACCAGCCACATCATCGGGGATTTTTCGTTCGCCATCTGGGATCACAAGCGCAAAAGCCTGTTTACCGCTCGAGATCACATGGGCGTCAGGACATTCTATTACCACCTCACGAAAGAAAGACTGGTGTTCTCCAACGCCCTGAATGCGGTTTTGCGGGTTCCCGGACTGGATAAAGCGCTCAATCCACAGTTGATTGCGGATTTCCTGCTGTTCCAGATGAACACCGAATTCACCACCACCAGTTTCAAGCACATTCAACAACTTGCTCCGGGAAGTGAGGCTCAATTCCAGGCGGGATCACAGCTTGCCAGGAAGTTCTGGTCAATTCCGGTCGAGCCGCCTTTGCGTTTCAACAACGATCGGGAGTGTGTAGAGCAGTTCGACGACATTTTCACACAGGCAGTGACAGACCGGCTTCGCTGCTCGTCGACCAATATCCTGATCAGCGCCGGCATGGATTCAACGTCCATCACCGCAAAAGCAACATCCCATTTCACCCGCCAGGGTCGTTCGGGTGCAATCCACCTGACAACAGCGCGTGCCATCCGCGACATGGACGAGAGCGAACACCCCCTTGTAACCCGCCTGGCAAAAGACCTGGGATTGAACCTCCGCTACATTGACCCGGTTATCGAAGACTATTTCAGCCAGAACGATGCAAATGATTGGCCATCTCCCGACTTGTGCTGGCACCAGGCGCAGCGGATCACCGCCGATTATTACGCCAATCTGGCAGCCACCGCGCCCGTAGCCTTGAGCGGCCAAGGGGGGGACCCCCTGCTGAAGAAAAACTACGGCTACATGCCTGATCTGGCGCGAAAGGGAAAATGGATCACATGGGCCGGAGAATTCATCGCCTATCGTCGCATGCATGGGCACCGGCCACCGCTGGGCATCCAGACAGCGATACGCCGCAAGTTCCAAACGCCCGACCCGGTGTCAGTTCCCAACTGGATCAATCCCGACTTTGCCCGGGAACAGCACATGCTGGACCGCTTGCGGCTCAAAGCCGCGTCCCGGCAGATGATGCAATCAAACCAGCACCCCCATCGCCCGGAGGCCTGGTATTTGCTTTCATCGCCTTACTGGCAATTCGTATTACCGGGCCATGACGCCCAGGTGACCGGCCAGCCACTGGAATTTCGGCATCCGTTTCTTGACATCCGATTGATCCGATTCCTGATGCGGCTCTCAAGTCCGCGTTGGTTTCATCAAAAGTCCATTCTGCGCCAGGCGATGGCCACTGAACTGCCTGCGTACATTACCGAACGCCCCAAGCATGTTTTCAGCAAAAACACGCTGAAACCGGCGTTATTGGCACTCAACGAAGCGGAATGGGAGAAAATCAGCTGCAGAGTGCGGAATTTGCATGAATTTGTTGACTGGAAGGTCTATGCTAGACTCAGCGGTCAATTGAAGTCGTTGACAGCTGGAGAACTTGAATTATTGATGGCTCCGGTTTATCTAGCGGACTGGACCGGCCAGATTACCTGACGATTGGAAATTCTGGGGGGAACATATATGAACAAAGACACAGAGCCTGGCGCAGCCAACAGCATCGAGAAAAAACCCTACGAGAAACCAGCGCTTGAGGCTTTTGGCGACTTGCAGGGATTGACCAAGACCCAGAATGATTTCGTCAATTCGCAAGACACGATTCCGTACATCATGTTGCTGGATGACCCAAGCTAGACGAATCAACCCAACCCTCATCTTGCCTGAATGACCTGCCAAGCCAAAACCGGACGGCTTCAGGTGTGAGTGCCGGCAGGCTTGTCGCATCCCACTGTTCACTTACTCCACCCGTGCAATCCGGCTGAAAGATAGACATGTTGACCCCGTTCTGGCAGGTCATCGAACCCCATCTGCCGGGAGAACTGATCGACTCGCATGCCGTTCGGTTACTGAAAGCCGCCAGTTCAGCGCTTTCCAACGAACCCCATGTTGGCTTTGAATGCCGGTTGTCGGCTGATGATCGACAGGTTGACTTCATTCAGAAAATCCGCGCGTCGCGATTTTCCAGCCAGATAGAGGCGGGTAACAGGGCCCACGGCAGCACAGACAGGCCACACTGGCTTGAGCAGCTGAACCGATTGCAGCAATTGCCTGAGTTGATGCGCACACCGTTTCTCGATTTATACCAGGAATATGACCTTCCAACACATGCCCTGGAACTGCCCGACCCTTCCCCGTTTCTGGTGTTTTCCGGACCGCACGAGGAGTTCAACACCCAGGCAAGATTGACGGTCATGAAACATTTGGCCAAATCAATGGGTGGCCTGGCAGGTCACTCCGGCCTGGCCTCAATGGTTGATCATATTGAACGCGTATTGCCGCCCGGGCTGGAAGTGGGTTCATTCGGTTTCATGCTCTCACGAGATCCATTGGCCATTCGGATCAACCTCGGCGTTGCGGATTTCAACAACCTGATCAACTTTCTGAAAGTCGCCCCGGTCGATGCGATTCCAGAGAGCCTGGAGCATGCCTGCAGGACAGCGAGCCGTTATGCTGATGGCTATTTCGTTGCCGTGGATTTCAGCATCACGGAACAGGCTGTTTCGCTGAGCGGGCGCATCGGACTTGAACTGGTGTTTCGTCGCCAACGCGATTCCATCGCAATTCCCGTATTTCTCGACTGGTTGCGCGAAAACGGGCTGTGCAGCGATTCCAAACACGAGGCGCTCGGAAATCTGCACAAGAGAATCAGCCCGATCGACACGGAATGCCAATGGCCGGATGACATGGTGGTGGAGTCCATTTTGTCACCCATACACAGCTTTTCCACAGTCGCGGCCTACATCAGCCACTTCAAACTGGTTTGTTGCGGCGCTGAACCGATGCAAGCCAAGGCCTATCTGGCCTACCGTCACGAACTGGTCAACGTAGATTCGCGTCAATAGCCTGAATTTCCGAACTCACCTTCTGCCAGCGCATGGACCAATCCATTTTGTGGGCCAGTTTCAGTTCGTCCACAGTGCACTCAAATCCGCGACTTTGGGCCAGCAAAACCAACTGCTCAACGCCGCCATCCGTCAAGTACCGTTCCAGTTCGCCCGGAGTTGGTGGCGCTGCACGAACGTTGTGAATAAAGTTGAGAGCCTGTTGCACACTCATGGACAAGTCCCGCGATAATGCCAGTTTCAACCCAGCCTGCGGTGAAGGCAGCCATGTACAGAGAGCCTGCTGTCAAAGAAGCCACCGGTCTCGCATGAAACCTTTGTCACCTGGTGATAACAGTAACTGGGAAATACCAGCATCTGGTTGGATCGAGGCTGAATACGGGTAAATGAGGAATTGCTGGAAACCCCCGCTTCCACCGGGTCGAAGATCAACAAATCACCTCCGGAAAACCTTTTGGGTTGCCGGTGAAAGTAATAAACGAAGGATACGGTTCGTGATCGGGATGGTCCGCTGGCAGCGACATCACGGTGCCTGGTCAGAAAATCGCCGTCACGATGGTTCGTGACCTGAATTTCACGGTTTACGATGTCAAAAGGTTCGACCCCCAGTCGCCCCCAGCAGCCCAAAACCAGCTTTTGTACCTTTTCAAGAAACCAGGCCAACTCCGTGCCCAGTTCATCATGATCCAAGGAAACGGAGCACCTTTTACTGCGGTTCACACCATCGTTTTCGATGCTCGAATCCGTGAACCGGAAGCGTTCGTCCGTCACAAGCTCCCACAGAGTGGCAACTTCTTCCACGGACAACCACTCGCTGACGAGGACAAACGGGCTGGCCGGAAACACCTCTTCCACTGCCGGCGGCAAATCCCTGCCGGCCAGCAGATGCACCATGAAACGGGCCGTGGTGTTGTCCGGCTCGAGCGCCGCAATGCTTTGATAGCACCCAAGCGCACTCTCGAGATTACCCAGCATACGTTGATAATTGCCGAGACGGCTCAATGTCACCACATCTTCGGGTTCATTCCGCAGCTTGCGCTGCAAGGCGGTCACAGCCTGGTCGAACAAGCCTACCGAGTCAGCAGCAATGTGCGAGGCGCCCATATCCAGTCACGGTTGCGGGAAAGCGGTACACGGATTCACTCGACGGTTGCCAATCCGTTTTTCGAAAATTCCTTCAACAATTCCTCAATATCGAGGTCCAGTTGGGCAGGTGCAACATCATACTCAGCCAAGACAGTTGCACGCACTTCTTCAACACTCTTGCCTTCCTGGAGAAGCACCCAGATGCGCGACCCCACCTCATTCAGGCCAAAATACAGTTCCTTGGCCAGATCGAGAATCACTACCTCGCCATTCACCACCTGAAACAGCGCATCTTCCGAAAATTTGATTGTTGTTGCCATTATCCTGATCGCCAGATCCTGCAGAGTTATCACGATATTCAAAGACCGGACCACAGCTGTCAAGCCATTCCACCGGCGCAAACCAACGATATTTAATGACGCAAACCCGCGCTTCTGAAGTTATGATTGCGGCAATCAACCGGCACGCCATCACATCAGATAGCAGACTTGATATGCAGAATTCCGGAGACCCGCATGTGCTGTGCCGCGCTGCGCTGGCGCCGCTGGTGCAAAAACCGCCGGCCACCGGGGTCGTCCTGCCCGATACCCTGAATGACAAGGCATTCGCCGCATTTCTCTACCGCCACAAGCTGCACGCACTGTGGTCTGAACTGCTGCAATCCGTCGACACTACGACTGAATTACGTGAGCTGCTGAGCGCTGCCACCCGCTTGTCAGTGGCGGCCCAGCTTCCTCAGCAACGCCTGCTGCAGGAGGCGCATTCAGCACTCAACCAGGCTGAAATTCCCTGGTTTGTGGCCAAAGGCGTGCACCTCCAGCATACCTGCTACTTGCAGCCGGCGCACCGCCCCGCAACCGACATTGACCTGTTCGTGCATGCACGTGACCGGGAAGCCGCCATTCGTTGCCTGGTGTCGGCTGGGTTTGAGCCTGAGCCATTGGCCGAGACGCTTTCGCATGAGGTGAAACTGGTCAAGCACAACATGGCCATCGATTTGCACTGGCATCTGCTGCGGCCAGGCCGCTACCGCCCGGGGCTGATGGACTGGTTGTTTGAACACCGTGAATCATTCGGCGAGTACTGGGGCCTGGATGCCACCGCCAGCTTGCTGGTCATGTTGGTGCATCCCGCCATCACCAAATACCTGATTTCACCCACGTCCATGCTTATTCATCAGGTGGACCAGGTGCGTCTGCTGCGTTCCGGAAAGGTGGAATGGGAGACGCTGTATGGCGCGCTGGATCAATTCGGCCTCAAAACCGCGGCTTGGAGTTCCTGTTACCTGCTGCGGAAATTGACGGCCATAGAAATGCCGGAAAACCTGGAGCGACGCCTGCAACCCGGCAGGCTTCATGCCACCTGGTTGCGCCTCTGGGTCGACCGAGCCTGGATAACCCGTTGGTTCGATCATCGCTGGGTGGTGGCCGGGCTGTTCAACCTGGCCTTGCAAGACTCCCTGGCAGATGCAGTTCGGGCTTTAAGACACAGGAACGCCGCGCGATCGCGTTAGACCCACTGCTGGTGCGCCAATACCTGATATTGCTGATAGCCGCTGCTGCCGCTGACCACTTCTCCTCCACACGTGAGCCACGCATGTGCTTTCAGGTTATGCGGTTCGTTCTCTGCGGTTTTTCGTACTCCGAAATACAGCGTGCCCGGGATACCCTTTTGCTGCAACATCCTTCGAGCAACCAGGCTCTGCACCAGGCAACTGCTCCGCCACGGTGTGGCCGTCGCAGCGCGGCTGATGGCCAGGCCGGTTTTTCTTGCCTGTTCCAATTGCGCAGCCGAGAAACCTGCAAGCTGGAGCTCTGTGCCGGATTCCCGCAAGTCTGTGAGCAAGCTGCTCAAGGGACGGCTTTTCAATGCCAGGCGATAGATTCCCAGCCACCACCAGGCGCGCAGGATCAACCGCTGGCTGGCGATATCCAGCCGCAGGAATTTATTCAGCTTTGGCAGCATTTGGCCGGGCCAAAACCATGCTTCAGGCCCGCTCGACCAGGCCGGCTTTTTCCAGCTGGTCCAGCAACTGGCTGACATCGTTCTCCAGCGTTGGCCGGTCCACCTCATAACGCTGCAGCAGCTGCTCGATGATGCTCTCTTCCGGCAGGTTCTGGTTCAACAACTGCCAGACATGGGTGCCCACCTTGTCCAGGCCAAAATACTGTTCGCTTTTCAGGTCCAGCAACACGGCTTCGCCGCTCACTTCCTGGAAAAGCACTTCATCTGATATACGCAAATTCATGCTGATTGTTCAACCTCGATTATCCCGAATTCCATTATGATTCAGGGCACGCCATCCACCGGAACCTTGCCTTGAGATTTGCCCTGCTGCTCCGTTATGTTACGCCGCACCGCGGGACTCTGGTACAGATTGTACTGCTGCTGCTGGCGGTTGCGGCAGTGAACCTGGTCAACCCGCTGCTGGCCGGAAAACTCACGGCCGCTATTCTGGCACAGCCTGGCGCTACGGGCATGTCCATCGGACTGATCCTCACGGCATGGCTGGGCTTGCTGCTGCTGCGGGCGGTGTTGAGCATGTTCAGCGGCTATCTGACCGGCAGTACCGGCGCTGAAATGGCGGCAGCCCTGCGCAGCCGGGTTTACGAGCACCTGCAGGTCCTGCCCCTGAACTGGTTCCAGCAACGCAAGCAGGGCGATGTACTGTCGCTGCTCAGCAACGACGCGGAATCCATCAGCCATTTTGTCACCACAACGGTGGTGCAACTGTTGCCGCAACTCGCCACCCTCACCTTTGCCTTCGCAGCCATGGCCTGGATCGATCCCTTGATTGCCCTGGTCGCAGCGCTGTTCCTGCCGGTTTATACCGTGGTGACCAAGCTCATCGGCCGTCGCATCCGGCCGGTTACCTCCGCCTGGATAGACTCCTGGTCCAGCATGGTGGCGTTCGTCAATGAAAATCTCGGCCTGATGCCGGTGCTGAAGGCTTTCTCGCGTGAAGGCCTCGAAAAAAGTCGCTTTGCGGAACGCAACGTGGAATTGCTGGGCTATGAACGCAAGAATATCTGGCTGTCATCCCTGCTGACGCCCAGCATCTCCTTGTTGACCGGTGCCGGCGCGCTGCTGCTGTTGTGGATCGGCATTCAACGCATGCAGGCCGGGCATCTGCAGCCGGCGGATCTGGTCACCCTGCTGTTATACGTGATGCTGTTGACATCGCCCCTGTCTTCACTGGCCGGCGTCTATGGCCAGCTGATGTACACCCGTGGAGCGGCGGAGCGGCTGATGAAACTGTTCGCGGAACAGCCTGAACCCCTGGATCTCGGCCGGGAGCCACTGCTCAACGCCAAAGGGCCGATTGCGTTTCAGAACGTGAGCTTCAGTTACCCGGGTCGCAGCCCAATCCTGCAAGGATTCAGCCTGGAAATCGCCGCCGGTGAAACGGTCGCATTCACCGGCCCGAACGGAGCGGGCAAATCCACGCTGGTTCACCTGCTGATGCGATTCATCGAACCACAGGCAGGCCGGATCACCATTGGCGGACAGAGCATCGCGGAAGTCAGCTTGCCAGACCTGCGGCGGCACATCGGGCTGGTGGCCCAACACACCCTGTTGCTCAATGGCACGGTGGCCGGGAACATCGCCTACGGCCGGCCCGATGCCACCCTCGCGGAAATAAAAAAAGCCGCAGTTGCGGCCCGTGCGGAGCAGTTCATCGAATTACTTCCCGACGGCTATGACACCCTCATCGGTGACCAGGGCGTGAAGCTCTCCGGCGGCCAGCGGCAGCGGCTTTCGCTGGCGCGCACCCTGCTGAAAGACCCGGCCATCCTCATTCTGGACGAAGCCACCGCCATGTTCGACCCCGCAGGCGAAGCCGGTTTCATCGAGGAAAATCGTGAGGCCCTGAAGAACCGAACGGTTATTCTCATCACCCACCGCCCTGCGAGCCTGTCGCTGGCGAATAGAATACTCAGAATCGAAAATGGGCAAATTCAATAACTTGTGGAGGTCACAACCAGTCGCAGTTTCACTTGCCAACTTTCTATGCACTATATTTTTGCGATAGCCTACTCACGCGAGTCAATGCATCATGCATACTCGAAAATTCATTTGAATACGCGGAACTCAGGCGACTGGCAATTTCACCGAGTGCATAACCTTCAGACATCAATTCCAACACGAACTTATCGATTTTGGCATTCTCATTTAACACAGGAATGTAGTTCGCCGAGGCTTTACTAATTTTTTGTGCCGAGAGAGGCGCCCCAAGAAATTCTGATTGTCTAAAGTTTGCCTTCGTAACTCCAAACTCACCACCATGCTGAATGCGAGTACTCCAGGACCACAAGTAATCATCTCCCGCAAGTTTCCCTTCCAGTTTCACAGTAATCGTATCACCAACTTCAAGATCAACTGGTTGCTCCCATGGAAAAAAGCGATTGGAATATACCTCGCTTACGTTAGCTCCTGGCGCATTTGAAATCTTTACCCCATCAACCAAGGTTCCATCAAACCAGCAACTCATTCCATGGCCTGTTCCAGGCCGCTGAACAGTCCAATTCAGCATCGCGGAGACGTCAGGATCTAAGACTGTCATGTAATCTATTGTTGCCCAACAACTAGGGCTGGCCAATAGCTGCTCTGGACTAACCCGACCGTCGCTGATGTTATTGGCTGCGAATTTATGCCCTGCTTCCATGTTCACACCGTATTGATTACTTGACCAAGGAAGAGAGTGATGTTTGTACAATTCAGGTGCCTCTACAGGAACCGCCCACAGCGTATCGAAAGTTGGAATAATTTTTCCTCCTGGGGCCAAAAAGCGATTCCTGGCGTCAACTAAGGAGGGGATGTGCTGCGTATAGAAAGGCAACTTCCCCCTCATATCCTCGACGATTAGGTCAACACGTTCGGGAAGAGAAACCCTGGTGGACATGCCCTGCAGGAAATTGATCCGCTCAGAAAATCCGCTGTCCTGTGCAATTCTACGAGCGACTTCAATGATCTCATTGGGCTCAATTGCGTAAACTCGCGCAGCGCCCAATTGACAAGCAATAACCGCAAAGATACCTGCTCCTGCCCCGAGATCCAAAACAACCGATCCTGGCAGCACCGCTTGGCGCAGTGCCCGAATGTGCGCTTCAATACGCACCGAGTCGTACATCATGCTGCCATAATCCATAAGGCTATACATGGGATCTCATCTTAGAACCCGTATTCCACGTTATAGGTTGGAAAGTTTTATGTTGCTGGAGGGTCATGGAGCAGAAAAGGAATTGGCGGTCACACAAAATGGGCCCAGAAACGAAGCGAGAAAGCCCGTCACCCGGTAACAATTTGATGTCAAGAAAATCCGCAAGAAATGGGGTGTCTAACCGACTTGCCAAATTTCATACATAAAGGGATTCGAGCCTGAACAAAGTGCAGACTAAGAATGTGAACAATCACTCTTTTGGGCACATTTAACGACTCACCTACCAAGACAGTTCATCACGTCCCACAGAACAAATACCCTGTTGCCAAGCTTCCACCCGTGCCGGTCAAGGCATTCTCATTGCATGGCCACCATCCCCTTCCATCATATCTTCAGAACCAGAAGTAGTGATGTCCTTTAATGCTCCATATTCGGTTAGCTTAGGATGGCTATATGGAAGTTTGGGGTTTGGGTTGATTTCCTCATGTTCTGACTTATCCAATTTTACTAGGCCTCCAAAAATCGATGAGATGACATGGCACAAATTTGCTGGCGACGTCCACTGGTGAATTCACCCGCAATGCACGAATTAAAGCACCCAAGGCCAATTTTGCGACTAAGATTATCAATCAAAGGCATGAAAACATCAATGCAGTTAGTCGCTTACGCAGTGTCTTGGCATACCATTTCGAGCAACACTCAGGCTGGTTGTAGACAGTGATGAACACCCCGCTCTTATAAGCCACTCAACATGGCAAACTGCATTGAGAAGTATCTTTTAAAATTCTGCCACACTGGGGCAACCCATTATCGATCACTGACAAAATGTGTTGCCGCACCTCGGGCAAAGTTTTGTATCGGCGTGGGTAGCTCAATGAGTACATGTTGGGACGACTTGCAAGAATGCGCTGAACAGTATTGAAATGACTTGAGGCTACCTTTTTACCGCCAGCAGGCAACAAAAATGAACATCTGACCATTGCCATCAATGCCTCTGCGCCGGCAATTGGTTCAATACATATTTCATCGTCCAGTTGTTTTTTGGGGTCTGATAGGAAGAATAGCGCGTCAATTGCCATGATCTCGATATCGCTGGA
>CAYYCX010000092.1:0-17508 GCA_964470455.1 uncultured Wenzhouxiangellaceae bacterium | reverse complement strand
GCGGCAACTACGACTGCATCCTCACCGCCCTGGAAGGCGGCAAGGTGCTGCTGGAACTGCACAACCTTGACTGGGAACAACGCCGTACGCGACTGCAGCAACGGGAGCTTCAAACCGGATTGCTGGAACTGCTGGCCCGCAATCTCGGCCACGAAATCCGCAACCCACTCGGTGGCATACGAGGCGCCGCGCAGATGCTGGCGGCCGAACTGGAAACTCCCGAGCTGGCCACGCTGGCGCGCATGATCATGCGCGAGGCCGATCGCATCGACGACCTGATCCAGAGCCTGGGGCAGCCGCAGATGGCGCAGCAGATGGTCACCATCTACCCGCTGCTGGATGAGGCGTTAGGCCTGATGTCCGCCGAGTTTCCGAAAAAGATCCGCATCGTGCGGGATTTTGACCCGAGCATTCCGCCCATCAAGGGCGATCCTTCCGCACTGCGCCAGGTGTTGCTCAACCTGCTGCGCAATGCCTTTGAAGCCAATGCCAGCACCATCACCCTGCGTACCCGCGTCGAGCATGGCGGCGCGTTGTTGCAAACCACCAACGCGGCCCTGCTGCGGCTGGATGTGATGGATGACGGCGATGGCGTACCCGAATCGTTGCGCCAGCTGCTGTTCCTGCCCATGGTGACCGGCAAACGCGGTGGCACCGGCCTTGGGCTGGCCTTGTCGCAACAGATCGCAGCGGCCCACGGCGGCTTGCTCACCTACGAGCCGGGCGATGATGAGTCGGGTTCCGGCAGCTGCTTCAGCTTTTACCTGCCGCTGGTGTGCTCGCAGGATGACCTGGGTGAGGTCCGCTCCACCGGAGCAGAGCCATGAGCGCGCCCGCTGAAGTCTGGGTGGTCGACGACGATGAATCCATCCGTTTCATCCTGCAGCGCGCGCTGCGCCGCAGTGGTTACGAAGTGCAGGTGTTTGACAGCGTGGGCAGTGTCAGCAAGGCGCTGGAGGTGGCGGTTCCACAGGTCGTGCTCACCGATATCCGGTTGCCGGATGATGATGGCCTGTCGCTGATGGATACCCTGCACCAGCGCAAGCTGGAACTTCCGGTGATCGCCATGACGGCGTTTTCGGATCTCGGGCAGACCGTCACGGCATTCCAGAAAGGCGTGTTTGATTATTTATCCAAGCCTTTCGACCTGGACCAGGTGTTGTCCGTGGTGGCCCGCGCCATCACACCCAGTGGCCAGGAAGCGGAGATTCCGCAGCAGGGCAGCAGCGAAATCCTGTTGGGTGAATCGCCGGCCATGCAGGATGTGTTCCGCACCATCGGCCGGCTGTACCGCTCCGACATCAACGTGCTCATCACCGGTGAAACCGGCAGCGGCAAGGAAGTGGTTGCCCGCGTGTTGCACCAGCACAGCCCGCGTTCAGAAGGGCCGTTCATTGCCCTGAACACGGCGGCCATTCCGGCCGAACTGCTGGAATCGGAATTGTTCGGACACGAACGGGGCGCTTTCACAGGCGCGCATGCGCGGCGCCTGGGCCGGTTTGAGGAAGCCGCCAAAGGCACGTTGTTCCTGGATGAAATCGGCGACATGCCGCTCAGCCTGCAAACCCGTTTGCTGCGCGTGCTGGCGGAAGGCGATTACTACCGCGTGGGCGGACGCGACCTGCTGAAGGCCGACGTGCGCATCATCGCCGCCACTCATCAGGACCTGGAAGAGAAAGTGCGTGACGGTTCGTTCCGCGAAGACCTGTACCACCGCCTGAACGTGATCCATATCGAACTGCCGCCGCTGCGGGAGCGGCGCGAGGACGTTGGATTGCTGGCGCGGCGTTTCCTGCACCTGGCCGCCAAGGAATTGGGCCTGGAGGAGAAAGTACTTCGAGCCGACAGCCTGAAGCAGCTGGAGCAGTTCGACTGGCCCGGCAATGTGCGGCAATTGCAGAACATCTGCCGCCAGCTCAGCGTTATGGCGCCTTCCGAGCAGATCTTCCCCGATGACCTGCCCATGGAAATACGCTCACCCGCGCGCAACGGCGTTGATGCGGCGGTTTCGGGAGACTGGCCGGAGCAACTGCGTCACTGGGCCATCGCCGAACTGGCAGCGGGTGGCGGTAACCTCGTCGGCCGCGCCCAGACCGAACTCGAACGCGTGCTGATCGACTGCGTGCTGGAACAGACCGGCGGGCAGCGCATCAAGGCAGCTGAACTGCTGGGGTTGGGGCGCAATACCCTGACGCGAAAATTGAAGCTGCTCAATGGGCAGGAAGAGGAGGATGGTTCCGCAAGCTCAGGTGGCGAGAATGCAGAAGATAAGAACCTTAATCATCTTAATCGGGACACCCACCCAGTTTCATCTTAATCGGGACACGTGAACTTAATCGCGCTTAATCGGGACACCCACCCAGTTTAGTCTTGAACTTAATCAGGGCTTAATCGGCGGGCTTAATCGCTTAATCGGGACACACCCAGTTTAGTCTTGAGCCTAATCAGCATCCTTAATCAGGACACCCACCCAAGCTTTATCAGCACACCTATGATCAGGACACCCACCCAGCGGGCTTAACGGAATTATTCAAAATTATTCAGGACACCCACACAAGTGGATTAAGCAGTCTTCATTCCCCCCAAGGAGTTAGTTCATATCAAGGAACCAAAAAAAGGTGGTGAAGTCCGTGGAATAGCAGCAGAGAAACGAGAAAGTTTGCCCGGAAGCAAGCCTCCGTGGCTTGGGACAGGTCAATAATTGGACCTTTGGTAAATTCGAATTAGTCCGTCATTTGAAGGGCTTTCCGCTCAGACATGCCCCGAAGGAACTTCAGCCCAAATGACCGTGCCAGTTTCAACAAAGCCGCGCTTGGCCCGAGTGCATTGGGTAGTTTCGCAGGCCTGGTTCGAAGATATGTCGCGAACCGAATGGGATCCACCTTGAGTCGCTGCAGAATGGGTGGAGTTGATTCCGGGATCGAACCTTTCTTGCTGGGATGCACTGCCCGACCGCTCCAGTCGACCAGCTCCAGATACCCTTTAACATTAAAGGGAATGGCTGCTTGACCACAAGACTCATGAGAGAACGGCATTAGTTCATGTCCCTCAGGCAGGGTAATGCGTCTTTGCACGGAAGTGTAATCAGAAGTTTCGGGTTTGTCGGCTATCCCGGCCCTGATTGGATTGAGATCAACATAGGTCATGCATTGGAGCAGTGCGGTTTCATCCAGCAATGCCTGGGACTTGAACCGCCCTTCCCAGAATCTGCCAGTGCAACCGTCTTCATCATTGGCCATGCGGGCGATTGGCTCATTCAGGCAACGCATAAACCAGGAAATGTCCGACAACCGCTTCTGAACAATGCGACACCACTGCTCAACCCGATACCTTTCTTCAGGCCGCAGCGAATCTCCATTCAACCAGGCTCGAACACCAGGTGGTCCGGTGAACAGTTTGAGCCAGCGCAATGCCACTTCCCGACAGGACAGTTGGATCGCTCTTTCCGCGTCTACATGCAATACGATGTGATAGTGGTTGCTCATAACCGCATAGGAGCAAACATCTACCGTAAAAACGGAAGTCAACAGCAGAATGCGATCAACGATCCATTGACGGCGGTGCTCGAAGTTGTAACCGGACTGGTGGTCAATGCCACACAGAAAAGCTCTGCGCACACAGCGGGAAATGCAGTGGTAGTAGGGAGTGTCGCTCAACGACACCAGACGCTTTCGGGGTTTTGGCATGAACGCAGAATGACACAACGAGTCATCGGAATCATCGGTAAACAACTCGATTTGGTGTAGGATTATTAAGATTGCGTGGGTGTCCGCGAGCTTATGGGTGTCTTCGCTCATTCACTGTAAGATTACTCTGTCCCTCTACTCTGACCCCACAGCTTCGCGGAGCATGAACCAAGGCACTTTAGCTGCTAGAATCCGGCCATGTCCCAGGTCGCCAAACAACTGACTGAATTACTGGCCAGTTTTCCCCAGATTGAACTGGCATTCCTGTTTGGCTCACATGCGAAAGGCACTGCATCAGCCGACAGCGACATTGACCTGGCCGTGCTGGCAGCAGAGCCACTTACTGGCAGTCTCAAATTGGAATTGATGGGCCAAATTGGAAAACGTTTTGGCCGTCCAGTCGATTTGGTTGATCTGCACGCAGGCGCAGAACCCCTATTGGGCGAAGTATTGAAAGGCCAACGATTGCTGGGTAGTGACGAAAGCCATGCCCGCCTGCTGACCAGGCATCTTCTGAATATGGCGGATTTCGTCCCATTGCAACAACGTATTCTCGCGGAAAGGCGTCATGCATGGATGCGCTAGTTCTCACCCAGAAGATTGAATCTTTGCGGCGCTGCATACAGCGGGTTGAACAAAAAACGCCAGCCAGGCTCGAGGAACTCATCGAGAGTGCAGATCTCCAGGACATTTTGGTTCTGAATTTGACTCGGGCTGTCCAGCTCTGCGTTGACATTGGCAGTCACATCATCAGCCAATCAAGTGAAACTGCACCCACCACCATGGGGGAGGTTTTCAGCGCGCTGGAGCGGATGGGAGTTCTTTCAGCAGACACGTCTGAAAGCATGAGAAAGGCCGTTGGCTTTCGAAACGTGGCTGTTCACAATTACGATGCGATCAATTGGGAAATCGTGTTTTCAATTTGCCGGAATTCAGTTCCTGAGTTCCAAAAGTTTGTACGTGATATTTCAGCGTTTGCAGAAATCTGATTCCGAACCATTTCGCGCAGTTTCAAATCAGTACAGGTGCAATCGTTTAAAAAGTACAAAAGTAAAGGCACCCCTTAAAAGTAAAGACACCCCTTACCGACACCAACAAACTCAGTGAACCTGTTTCATCACAATGCTAATTGATGGATGTCCTCGCTTTTCACTCGCTTTTCCTCCTAATTGATGGATGTCCTCGCTTTTCCTCCGAAAGCGCCGTAAATTACCCCCAGGCCTGCCCCAATCCAATGCGAAACATGGGAAATCGGGTCCACACCTGCCTCAAAGCCCCTCTCAGGCAAATTGGCTTGTAAAACCAACTTCCCCAGCACCAGGCACAATCCAACGAACTGCAAGGGAAACCTCAGCCTCATAATCAGAACTACCAGAGCACCGTGTAATAATCCCGACAGCCCTGCGTACCACTGGGCGCCGCTGATAATGAGCCCCAAACTGACCAGGGGTGCTGCAACCAGCAGGAAAACGCAAATGTCAGCAGTTTGCGAAGTTTTCAAAGACCACTGGAAAATCAGCAAGAGCGCCAGGAAATTCAACAGGAAATGAGCCGTGTTGAGGTGCACGAGGTGGCCACTGAACATGCGCCAAAGCTCTCCGGCGAAAACACGATCAGTCTTTAGGATGAAAATTTCTGAAGCGTCGAAATAGTGAATGGCCAACGAAATGAGAAATATGCCAGCAAACAGGCATGCAACAGAGTACCTAGCGCCGATTTTTCCCAACGGCCCAAATTCCTGCCATGAGCAAAAACAACATTAGCAAATCCATGCTGCCCGTTCCGGAACCATCTCCACCGGTTCTACTCACCAGTTGAACCGACTTGTCCTCTTCGATACGAAGTTTGAAACGCTCCAGTTCTGCGTCGAGATTCTCGGCCATCTGCGACATCGCGGCTTCGAAGCTCTCTTCGGATGCAGTTCGGCTGACTTCAGACACTCCTACGCCTGTTGATCGCTTGCTGCGTTCATCCAAGCCGGGGGCCCGGAAGAGTAGTTGTTGGGACTGAATGTCGAAAACAGCCGTATCCACAAAGGTCGAGACCTTATTGCTGGTTCCGGGAATGATGTAGGCCCCAACAATAGTCCAATACAGTAAGGAGGAAGCCGTGTCTTCGGAATTTATGACCTGATCGTAAGAAACCAGCGCAACCAGCTCGAAATCATACAGACGCCCAATCTGCTCAAGACTGTCAAACCCGCCTTTGGGCTTCAGGTAAGTAGTAGGAACTATCTCGATCCGGTCAATGAATTCGCGATCTTCAAACCTGTTCTTGACCAGTTCCAGAAGATTGGACTTCTCCAGTTCACTCAAGCCTGTCCAGTCATTGCCTGGTACAAAAGCCAAACCCACGCGAGCCGGGAGTTTTATAACCGGCACAGTTTCTTCAAATTCAGGAGGGCGTTCTCCGGCAGGGTAAAGGAAATCCACCAGGCTGCTGGACTTGCCCGACCTGTGTCCGTACATGCTGCATGAGGCAACCATGATCAAAAGACTCGCAATACCAAGAGCTCTTATCGCAGACATGGTCTAGTTCCTTCTGATTTTGCGCAGATATTATGGGTTTTCCTTTCCGATTGCGATCCAATTCATCGGATAATCGTTTGGGAATCGTTTAGCGGAATCGCTTAGGAGAATCGCTCAGGCGGAAACGCTTAGGACACACACCCAGGAAGGTAATGAGTGACCCCATAGCTTTTGGCACTGTCGGCCTCGGGAATGCGCTTCAGGTAGAGCATGAAGATTAACGCACTGTACCGAGGACTCACGATGAAATCAGAACTTCTCAGAACACTCGCCCTTGTGGGCTGCGTGGGATTTGCCATGACAGCAGCTTCGGCTACACATGCCCAGCAAAAACCCGAATATGTCGAAAACACGTTTACCTGCGACTGGAACGAAGCCCACCAATGCGGATCACCCGGCAAGTCGCCGTACACGTTCAATTTCATGTTGTTCAATAAGCAGGGTTACATAGTCGACATGGTTTGGTTGCTGGCCCGGTACAGCGCGGCATCCTCGCCCTATCGCACCGACGACTTCATGAAGATCGGATTGTCCAAAAAGGATCTTCTCAATAAAGACGGCATCATTTTCAGCTTCAACGCGGAGAAACTGGCCAGCGCGCTCGATCAACCGGTGAGCGTGTTGAAGAAGGGCGTCGAGGTGAAAATGGAGCTTGAGTCCGTCGGCTCGGGTGGTGGCCGCCGTGCCAGCTGCAAGATAGTCGATCTCAAGTACTCTGACAGCCAGAGCACCTGGGCCTGGAGCCTGGAAGGGTCGAGCACATGGACGCAGGCGGCCGCAGGAAAATTCGCCTTCTTCAATTCGGGCGGCCAGGTGAATTCGGTCGAGTGTCGGTTTGACAAACTGGAAGGCTCGTCGGTGAGTTAGTAGCCCGATAACGGCTTCCATATCGAGACTTGATCCGCGCAAGAGCCTGCGCAAAGGCGTGGGTGTCCTCTAGCAACTAGCACGTGGGTGTCCTCTAGCACGTCTCTAGCTGCTTGCGTGGGTGTCCTGGGTTACTGGGTTACGTGGACGCAGGCGGCCGCAGGAAAATTCGCCTTCTTCAATTCGGGCGGCCAGGTGAATTCGGTCGAGTGTCGGTTTGACAACCTGGAAGGTCAGACGGTGAGTCCGTAGCCCTCTATCTGCTTTCACCCATTCACCGTGTCCCGCGAACCCTGAACCCTGAACACTGGACGCTGTCTGCCCGGCAAACCGCCGGGCGGTCGCTCAGTGATTGATCGTGAAGGTCACGTTCCAGTGGTCGGCATCGCTGGGCCAGTCGCGCGAGCACGAGGTGCCGCTGAAATTGCACCCCGCACCACTCAGCGTTGACTTCCGCTTGAAAGGGTTCTTGTCGACGGTCGCCTGGCAGGTGCCCAGCAGCTTTCCGCCGGAATCCGCAATGGTGACGTAGCCGACGTACTCCATGTTGCTGTCGTCCTGGGGATTGGGCAAATAGAGTGTGGAGGAATCCGACTTGCCCTTGTTGATGGTGGCTGAGTGTTCCGGGCTGCCGCTGGTGCTGTCCAGGTACCAGTTGACCTTGATGGACGTGCCGTCCGAACGCTTGTTTTCGACGTGCAGCTTCAGCCCGAGTGTGACGCTGTCGTTGTAACCCTTGGTGCTTGCCGACGAACAGTCGCCCGCCATGGCAGGTGTCTGGGCGGCCAGCGCAAGGGCAGCTCCGATCAGCAGGGGAATCCGGTTTATCTTTGACATTGCCTCACTTCCTTTCGCCGTTTGGTCGATCATTCATATAAGTCCTTGTGACGATAAGCGTAACCGGGGAGAAAAATAGGACAGCCACCAGGAAAACAATGGATGGGGTCAGCGTAAAGGGACAGCATTTTCTGCAGGGTTACTCTGTCGCTTTACTCTGACCCGAGGGCGGTTCCACCTGCAGCCAGAAAGTCACCGGGCCGCTGTTCACCAGGCTGACCTGCATGTCCGCGCCAAATTTGCCGATTTGCACTCCCGGCATTACCCGCCTGGTTGCTTCCACAAAGTAATTGAACAGGCGCAGGCCTTCGGCCGGAGGAGCGGCGGTTGAAAAACTGGGGCGATGGCCGCTGTTGGTGTCGGCAGCCAGGGTGAATTGCGGCACCAGCAGGAGTTGTCCGCCGGATTGCAGGATATTCAAGTTCATGCGGCCTTTGTCATCGTCAAACATGCGATAAGCCAGCAGCCGCTCCAGTAACCGGTCGGCCTGGGCTTCGGCATCGCCCATCTGCACTCCCACCAGCGCCAGTGTTCCCGGGCCGATCCGGCCAACCACCTCCTCCTCGCCGCTATCTTTATTCTTAACTGTGACCGCCGCTTCGGCTACCCTTTGCAGTAATGCAATCATGTGGATGTTCCATGCCTCCAGTTTCCGACATCTATGTTAACCGCCGGTTGCGGCGAACGACATGATTGCCTTGGTCAAACTGCTGTTGTGGCTGCTCAGCCTGCTGCCTGGACCTGCGCCCTACTGGCTGGCAGTACGCCTTGCTACCCTGTGGGCATTCCTGTCACCTGACAAGCGCCGCGTTGCGCGCATCAATCTCAAGCGCTGCTACCCGGACATGGGCGAAGCCGAGCGCGAGCAACTGGTGCACGACAGCTTTATCCACTACATCTGCACCGTGCTGGAAACCGGCCGCAACTGGTTCTGGGAAACCGGTCGGCTGCAGTCACTGTGCGATGGCATCGTCAATGAAGAACTGCTGGTGGACGGCCTGACCAGCGGCCGCGGCCTGGTGGTACTTGCGCCGCATTTTGGCGCCTGGGAATACCTGGGCATGTATCTGCAGCGTTTCCCGGACATTGCCATCCTGTACAAGCCGCCCAGTCACGCGGGATTGGAAAAAGCACTGCTGGAGAAGCGCCGCCGCGGCGGTGGCAACCTGCTGGCGGCCAATGCCAGGGGCTTGAGGCAGCTGTATGCGCATGTGCGCGCCGGCAAGGGTGCGGGTGTGTTGCCTGACCAGCAACCCTCGCGGGGCCAGGGCAGGTTCGCGCCATTTTTTGGCAATCCGGCACTGACAGCGGTGCTGTCGCCCAGGCTGATCAAGGCCACGAACTGCGACGTGCTGCTGTGTGTTTGCGAACGCCTGCCGAAAGGGCGCTATCGGGTGCATATCCTGCCTGCAGATGATGCAGTTCATTCGGATGACCTCGATGTGGCTCTGGCGGCGGTTAATCGCGGAGTAGAGCGCTGCATCGAGATCGACCGGGCGCAGTACCTGTGGTCGTACAAGCGCTTTCGCGCACAACCCGAAGGCGCGCCGCCGTTTTATGGAGAATGAGATCGTGTTTTCGCAACACCAGGATGTTTGCGGAGCAGGAGCGAGCCAAGCTCGCGACTGGGAGCTGGAATGTCGGCAGCATGGCTGCCTCCTGCGGCGGAATCTGGTCCTCCCATGCCTGGTGCTGATGTTGTCGGCTTCGGTTTTGGCGGATGAAGCCGCACCGATGGCCGAACTGGTTGCCATCGCGCGCCTGCCGGCGGACACCCTGGTTCCCGGCATGACCTCCGGGCAATTTCTCGACCCGAACGAAAAGGCCGCCAACTTCATCGGCCCGCCCTATCCCGATGCCCAGCCGGTGCAGGGTATTTCCGCCATTGTCGACGAGGGCAATGGCCAATACCTGGCGTTGCTGGATAACGGGTTTGGCACCAAGGCCAACTCGCCGGATTTCGTGTTGACGATCTACCGGATCCGGCCGGATTTCAAAACGGCTGAAGGCGGCCCGGGCGTCATTCACATCGACTCCCGTATCATCCTGCGCGATTCCGACAGGCAATTGCCGTATCCACGCGTTAGCGATGCCGCGACTTACCCGGGCTCGGCATTGGCCGTGCCCGCAGAAATGCGCCAGCGGAACTGGCTGGCCGGCGGCGATCTCGATCCGGAATCCCTGCAGCGACTGGAGGGCGGGCACTACTGGATTGGCGATGAGTTCGGGCCATTCCTGCTGCATTTTGGCCGCAGCGGCAAGTTGCAGGAACCGCCGTTTGCGGTTCCCGGTTATCACAGCGAGGACAACCCGATGGCCGATGGCATGCCCACAGCGCAGCGCAGCAGTGGTTTTGAAGGCATGGCGCTGGATAGCGAGCGCGGTGTTCTTTACCCGATGCTGGAAAAAGCCATGGCGGACGCACCGGGCGTGCTGGAGATTTTCGCCTTCGACCTGAATCTAAGGCAGTTCCTGCCAGCCGGGCAGCCGGCTGCTGTGATGCGCTATCCGCTGGATGATGGCGCGCATGCGGTTGGTGCTTTCCAGTACCTCGGTGATGGCAGCTTTCTGACAATTGAGCGGGATGATGGCCAGGGCCTGACTGCCCGAGTCAAGCGCATCTATAAAGTTCAACAGGGTGTTACCGATGAGTCAGGACTGCTGCGCAAGCAGCTGTTGGTGGATTTGTTGCATATCAGCGATGCGCAAAACCTGTCGGGTGTGGCACAAGATGGGGTTTATGCTTTCGCCTATCAAACCATCGAAAGCCTGGTTGTGATGGGGCCGGATCTCCTGGGAGTGGTGAACGACAATAACTTCCCGTTCGGCAACGGTCCGGATGGTACTGATGCAGAAGAAACAGTGTTTGCCGTTGTCCAGGTGCCGGGGTTGAGAAATCTGTAGGAGGGGGTTTACCCCCGACATCCTTTGGTCGCGGCTGAAGCCGCTCCTACAGGTGGGGAAGCCAGTCCAGAATCGTCCCCACCACCGCATCTGGCTGCCTGGCCCAGCCGAAATGCCCGAGCCGCTTGCCGGATTCATCGCTGCCCAGCCGCACTTCAGTGCGCCGGGCGGAGGTGAATCCGGCGATGGCGCGCTGTTCTGCTTTGGCGCTGCTCAGCTCGTCACCCGCCATGCTGATGGCCAGCAGGGCGCCTGAAAAGTTGGCCACCGCATCCTGCAAACCGCGATGGGCGCCAAAGTCGAGAGTGCCATGGAGGGCCCAATGGCGCCAGTCGCGCATCAGTTGCAATGACTCGCGTCCGGCGAATCCCAGTCGCTCGCCAGGGAAATAACCAGGCACCAGGCGAAACACCGAAATCAGCACGCACAGGAAGCGCACCAGGCGCGCGGTCTTCGGCCCGAAGTCACGGTAGTAGGGCGATCCACAGGCAATGTGCAATATGCCCTGCATGCGTTCCGGGTGCTGGCCGGCAAAGATGCTGGACAGATGCCCGCCGAGGCTGTGGCCGCCCAGGACCAGCGGCCGGCCGGAGGCTTCAGGTTGTTGTTCGATCCAATGCAATGCCGCCGGTATGTCGTGTTCCAGGTAATGGTCGTAACCCCAGTTCACGCTTCGGCTGGCGCGCAGGGGGCTGCGACCATGCCCGCGTTGCTCCAGAAGGCACACCGAACAGCCCGCCGCCGAAAGAGCTTCGGCCAGGGCGTTGTACATGCGGCATTGGATGCCGAGTGCCGGCAGGAACAACAGGGTCCAGCGGCTTTGCTGCGCCGGGAACCAGCTCAGGGGCAGCGTGACACCGTCGCCAGATGTAATTTCAAATTGCTTCATTCAAGTAGTTCGCCAGGTTTCCAGGTGATGGTTAATGCAGGCATGAGAGGCTGTAGGAGGCCGCTCTCGGGCTCCTCGGCAACTGCTCCTGCGTTGCTCTACCTCCTGCATCCATGCAGTCGTGCCCTTCGCGGCACCTGTGCATCCCTGCACAATGGCAGCCATGCTGCCGACATTTGAGCTTCCAGTCGCGAGCATGGCTCGCTCCTACAGCGTGTCTTAATCCAGTGTTTGATCTGGTTACCCAGGCCCCTGCCTGTCCAGCCGTTTCAGGAACACCTGCATTTCCTTCTCCGCCTGCTTGTCGCCGCGCTTGCTGGCGGCATCGATACCGTTTTGCCAGGCGGTGCGGGCGGCGGCACGATCGCCCGCCTCCAGCTCCACTTTGCCCAGGGCTTTCCAGGCAGCGGAATACAGCGGGTCAAGTTCAAGGGCGACTTGCAGGTGGGTTCGTGCTGCTTGCAGGTCGCCCTGTTGTTGCCATGCCGAGCCCAGGCTCAGCCGCAGCATGGCGCCGTCACGGCCGTCTTCAATCATTTTTTCAAGCGCTGAAATGTCCATGTGGGCGAATCGTGATCAGTCGCGCCAGAATGCGGGCGACAGCAGCACCAGCAGGGTGTAGATTTCCAGGCGCCCCAACAGCATGGCGACACTGAGTATCAGCTTGGCGGAATCATTGAGATGGGCATAGTTGGCGCTCGCCTCACCCAGCGCCGGGCCCAGGTTGGTGAGGCAGGCAGCTGCAGCCGAATAGGCGGTTACCGGGTCCAGTCCGGTAGCGGTCAACAGCAGGGTAGCAATCGCGAAACAGGCGATGTACAGAAAAAAGAAGCCCCACACGGCATCCATCACGGTGTCGGATGTTTTCTGGCCACCGATGCGAACCGGGATCACCGAATTGGGATGTATCAGGCGGCGGATTTCGCGCGCGGCCTGCCGGTAGAGCAGGACGATGCGGATCACTTTCATGCCACCCGCGGTACTGCTGGCGCAACCGCCGATGAATGCAATGAAGATCAGGAAAGTCGGCATGAAGCTGGTCCACTCGGCAAAAGGTGCTGTGGTGTAGCCGGTGGTAGTCATGGCGGAAATCACCTGGAATGCACCATAACGGAATGACTGGGCCAGGCTGTCATAGGTGCCGGAAATGAACAGCGCCATGCTCACCAGCACGGTGAACAGCAGCAGCAACGACACATAGGCTTTCAGTTCCGGGTCCTGGAAGTAGGGTTGCATGGTGGCGCGCCGCCAGGCCAGGAAGTGCAGTGAGAAATTGATGCCGGCGATGACCATGAAGGTCATGGCGATCACTTCCAGCGTCGGGCTGCTCCAGTAGGCAAAGCTGGCATCGTGGGTGGAGAACCCGCCGATCGCAACGGTGCTGAATGCATGTCCCACGGCATCAAACATCGACATGCCGCCCAGCCAGAAGGCCAATATGCAGGCGATGGTGATTCCCACGTATATCAGCCACAGCGCCTTGGCGGTTTCGGTAATGCGCGGCGTCAGTTTGGAATCCTTCATCGGGCCGGGCATTTCCGCGCGGAACAGCTGCATGCCGCCGATGCGCAGTATGGGCAGGATGGCCACCGCCAGCACGATGATGCCCATGCCACCTAGCCACTGCAGTTGCTGGCGGTAATACAGCACCGCACGTGGCAGGTCATCGATGTGCGTGATGATGGTCGCCCCGGTGGTGGTCAGGCCCGACATGGATTCAAACACCGCATCCACGTATGAAATACCCGGTGACACCATCAGCACGAAAGGCAATGCACCTACCAGCACCAATACCAGCCAGCTGCTCACCACCACCAGGAATCCGTCGCGCAAACGCAGTTCGCGAACGGCATTTTGTACCGGAAGGTATACCAGCGTGCCGGTCAGCAACAACAGGGCGGCGGAGATGAGAAACAGGTTGGCGGTGCCATCGTGGTACCACCACGACACCAGCACCGGCGGTAGCATCATCAGGCTGGAACCTGCAATCAGAAACCCGATGATCCGTTGAACGCCGGCAAAGCCCATTCAGCGTAGCCCTATATTTCAGATAAAAGTGGCACTGACCTGGAACAGGCGTTCGATGGCGGCAATCTGGCGCTTGTCCGGCACGAACAGGAGCACATGGTCGTTTTCCTGGATCACCGTGTCGTGATGGGCGATGATCACATCCTCGCCGCGCACGATGGCGGGAATGGTGGTGCCGGCGGGCAGGTCGATTTCCTCAACCGTGCGGCCCACCACGCGCGAACTGCGCCGGTCACCGATCGCGATGGCTTCGATGGCCTCCGCGGCGCCACGACGCAGCGAATGCACCCGCACCATGTTGCCGCGCCGGATGTGCGTGAGCAGGGCGCCGATGGTGACCTGCTGGGGCGAGACGGCAATATCGATGGAACCGGACTCAACCAGGTCGACGTAGGATGGCCGGTTGATGAGCGCAATCACTTTCCTGGCGCCCATTTTCTTGGCCAGCATGGACGACAGGATATTGGCCTCGTCGTCATTGGTGAGCACACAGTACACATCGGCGTTGTCGATGGCTTCCTCGCGCAGCAGGGCCTCGTCGGCGCAATCGCCAACCAGGACGATGGCTTTTTCCAGGTCCTGGGCGATCATCTCGGCAATGTCCGGGTCGCGCTCGATGATCTTGACGTGGTGCTGCCGCTCGAGCGTGCGCGCCAGGTTGCTGCCGATATTGCCGCCTCCGGCCAGTACGATGCGGTTGACCGGCCGGTCCAGCGGGCGCAGTTCCTTCATGACGGTGCGAATGTGTTTGCGTGCAGCCAGGAAAAACACCGTGTCGTTTTCTTCAATCACCGTGCTGCCATCGGGAATAATGGTTTTTTCCTGGCGGTAAATGGCCGCCACTCGGGCATCGACGCCCACCGGCAGGTGTTCTGCCAGGGTGTGCAGGCGCTTGCCCACCAGCGGGCCCCCGGCATAAGTCTGGGTGGCCACCAGCTGGGCGCGACCATCGGCGAAATCCAGCACCTGCAAGGCGCCCGGGTATTCGATCAGGCGCGAAATATACTGCACTACCAGTGTTTCCGGACTGATCAGTACATCCACCGGGCAATGTTCGCGGTTGAACAGGCCAGGGCGCGCCAGGTATTCCGATGAACGGATACGGGCAATGCGGGTGGGCGTGTTGAACAGGCTGTATGCCACCTGGCAGGCAGTCATGTTGACTTCGTCGCTGTTGGTCAGCGCAATCACCAGGTCGGCATCCTCGATACCGGCCCGAACCAGCACCTTGGGGTGCGAGGCAAAACCCAGCACACCACGGATGTCCAGCCGGTCCTGCAGCTCTTTGAGGCGGCGCGGATTGGTGTCCACCACCGTGATGTCGTTCTCCTCGGTGGAAAGGCTGTGCGCCACCGTTGAGCCGACCTGGCCGGCCCCCAGTACAACGATTTTCACCGTTTGCTACCCCCTACTGATTTGGGATCGATGCCCAGTGACCTCAGCTTGCGATACAAATGGGTACGTTCCATGCCCACCGACTCCGCCAGCTTGCCAACGCTGCCGCCGGCCTTGCGTAACTGGTAGCTGAGATATTCGCGCTCAAACTGCTCACGCGCTTCACGCAGGGGCAACTCGAAAATCCCGGCTTGCAGGCTTTCCGTTTGCGGTGGCTCGGCGGGGCTGAGGCGCAATGCATCTTCCACCTCGGCCACGCTGACTTCACCTTCACCACCCAGTATCAACAGTCGCTGCACCAGGTTGCGCAACTCGCGGATATTGCCCGGCCAGCTGTGGTTGCGCAACCGGTTCAGCGCGGCCATGGAAAAGGCCCGATAAGGCAGGTCTTCGTGGTTGGGAATCCAGTCGGCGTAAAAACGCACCAGTTCCGGCACGTCTTCCGCCCGTTCCTTCAGCGTGGGCACCTGCAGCGGCAACACGTTGAGGCGGAAATACAGTTGCTCGAGGCTGGGGTCGCGCGAGGCCAGTTCCACCAGGTCGGCGCTGCCACTGGCGATGATGCGGCAGTTGAGCTTGCGTTTGCCGTCTTCGCCTTCCTTGCTGTATTGCCCCGACTCCAGCACCTGGCTGATCAGCCGGCGCGCCTCGGGCGGCATGTCCTGGATATCCGGCAGGAACAGCGTGCCTCCTGCCGCCTGCTCGAACAGCCCGGTCTGGCCATTGCCGTTGCTGCGGCCCAGCAGGTAGTCGCGCATCGAATCACCTTCCAGTTCGAAGTGATCGACGGTCACGAAGGCGCCTTTGCTGTCGCCGCGCGAGTGGATGAAACGTGCCAGGGCTTCCCGGCCACAACCGGGTTCCGCGGTAATCAGTACATGGTGGTCGTGCTGGGCCGCCTGTTCCGCCTTGCTGCGCAACAGCTGCATGGCGGCACTGCTGCCCATGGGTTCGTTGACCGGCGAACGGGTTTGCCGGTGGCCTGCATCCTGCCCGCCCCTGCCACTGGCCAGCGCCTGGGTTACCACCGCCAGCAACCGGGCCAGGGACAACGGCTTCTGGACGAAATCAAAGGCGCCCAACCGGGTGGCTTCAACCGCCGTTTCCACCGAACCGTGGCCGGACATCACGACCACCGGGCAACGCAGCTTGCCGGCTGATGACCATTCCTTCAGCAGCGTGATGCCGTCCACGTCCGGCATCCAGATGTCCAGCAGCACCAGGTCGGGTGGCTTGCGGGTGAATTCGGCCCGGGCTGTGTCGCCGTTTTCGGCCACGCTGACACGGTAGCCCTCGTCGACCAGGATTTCAGAGACTAATTGGCGAATGTCTGGCTCGTCGTCGACTACCAGGATATGGGCTTGGGACATGCTTTATGGCGGCTTGTTGCGGAAATGCAACATGCTACTCCAATCGCTCCAAGCTGCCTAGCGCGAAGTGCGCAAAGGATCACATCAGGTCAAGCCTTGAATGACATCGTCGCTATTGGCCACTACTCCAAACACGCCATCCTCCACCGTTACCATGTGCACCGCGGCTTCATGGGCATAGCTGTCCCCGCTGGCGCAGGCATCTGCAACCAGCAGGCATTGGTACTTCCGGTCGGCTGCTTCGCGCAAGGTCGTGTGGACGCAAACATCAGTTGTGCAACCGGAGAACATCAGGTGGGTAATTCCTTTTGATTTGAGAATTAGCTCGAGATCCGTTTGGTAGAAGGCGCCGTTTGCTGTTTTGTCAACGATGACATCGCCCGGCTTGGGCTTGAGCTCAGGTATCAATTCGAAGTCGGGGCTGCCGCGTACGATGGTGGCCTTGTCAATGTCTCCCTGGGAGCCTGCCGAACGCTGCATCCGGAAGCGGTCGTATGGCGACACATCCGCCAGGTCGGACCGGTTTCCCTGTCGGGTCCAGATTATCAGGCACCCCGCTGATCGAGCGGCATCAACCACACGGCTCACCGTTGGAATGATCCGACGTAAAGGCGCCGGGTCATAGCCTTTCCGGGCAAAGTAACCATCGTCAGAGAGGAAACCCACCTGCAGGTCGATAACAAGCAATGCGGTATGGGATGGAATCAGGCTTCCATCATAGGGAAAGTCGAATGGGACGGAACGAATCATCTGCATACCCGGTGTTGATCCTGTAAGGGAATAGTTGGCCGTTTTTCAATTTTTTGCACTCGCAATGTAGCGGCCGGTGTTTCCCGGGGGTATGTCACAAACGTGATATTCAAGGCTGCCACTCCGCTGGCCTATTCTTCAGCGCAATCCGGTTAATCACTTCAATTTTCGGACACATTACCGGCAAAAGCCGGATCGAACTCCTTGGCTGGCATGGACAAAGCACGTGATGAAAAACTTCAGACTTTGCGAGA
>CAYYCX010000091.1:0-17525 GCA_964470455.1 uncultured Wenzhouxiangellaceae bacterium | reverse complement strand
ATCCACCAGCACACAGCACTTGTTGCGTACATCGCCAATGATGTTCATGACGGTTGCCACATTGGCGCGAGGGCGACGTTTGTCGATGATGGCGAGTTCAGCATCGAGCCGTTTGGCGATGGCCCGGGCACGGACAACTCCACCCACGTCGGGCGAAACCACGATGATTTCGTATGACGACTGTCGTTGCCAGATATCGGCCAGGGTCAGGGGCGATGCGTAAACATTATCAACCGGAATATCGAAAAAACCCTGGATCTGGTCGGCGTGGAGGTCAATCGTAACCACGCGATCTGTACCGACCGCGGAAATCATCTTGGCGGCCACCTTGGCGGTGATGGGTACGCGGGCTGAACGCGGGCGCCTGTCCTGGCGAGCGTAGCCGAAATAGGGAATCACGGCGGTGACGCGCGAAGCCGATGCGCGCTTGAGAGCGTCTATCATCACCAGCAGTTCCATGAAATTGTCGGCGGTTGGCGCGCAGGTCGGCTGCACTACGTAGGTGTCGCGGCCGCGGACATTCTCCATCACCTCAACCATCACTTCGCCATCGCTGAATCGGCCTACGATGGCTTTACCCATGGGTACATTCAGTTCATGGGCGATATTGCTTGCCAACTCCAGGTTGGCATTGCCGGAAAAGATCATCAATGTTGGTGCGGCCACCTGTTCCCTCCCGCGGGTGTGTCGCCCTGTCCGCGATCCAGCCCGGTGATCGGCTGGGTGTCACGAACTGTCATTCAAACCTGGCTGATTTGCATGAGATCAATAATGGCTGGGACGGCAGGACTCGAACCTGCGAATGCGGGGATCAAAACCCCGTGCCTTACCAACTTGGCGACGTCCCAGCAGAGTGCCAGCCACGACCATCCCAGGTCATTCGCCGAAGCATTTCATGCACCGGCGACTGGTCCAGGCCGCGTACGGCGCGCACATTATATAGAGAATTCAATTGAAGTGTAGCGTTGGTTGCAGCCTCAACGCCGCGCATTTCCAGGAAAATACTGCTGCCCGTTCCGGTCATGCGCGGATTTCCATATTCGCGCAGATTTTCCAGTGCCTCGGCCATTTGCGGGTACATGGCCGCTACCACCGGTTCAAATGCATTGAAGCCCGCCCCACTCAGGGCGTCGGCACGGCTGATGAACGGGCAATCCCGTTGCAAGGCCGGGTTCTGGAACAGTTCGGATGTGCTGATGTGCACTGGCATTTCCACCAGTACATAATGCCTTTCGCCGAGTTCAACCGGATCCAGGACTTCACCCACGCCGCCAGCCAGCGCCGTGTGTCCTTCCACGAACAAGGGAACATCCGCGCCCAGCCGCAAACCAAGGCTTGCCAGGTCCTTCGTGGAAAAGCCGCATCCCCACAGGGTGTTCAGGACCAACAGCACCGTGGCCGCATCAGAGCTGCCCCCACCCAATCCCGCACCGACCGGAATGCGTTTCCTTATGCTGATCCGGGCACCTTTCCTGCTACCCGATTCCTTCTGCAGCAACTTTGCAGCGCGAACCGCAAGGTCCATTGCCGCGGAAACCTCGGCGAGCCCGCCCAGGCGCCGGATATCCCTATCCTCGCTGGGTTCTATGACCAGCTCGTCACAGAAATCAATCAACTGGAACAGGGTTTGCAACTCATGGTAACCATCGGGGCGCCGCCCGCATACATGCAGGAACAGGTTAAGCTTGGCCGGCGCCGGCCAGGCAACATCAGCCGCTTCAATCAAGCGCGGACACCAATGGCGAAACCATCCAGTCGCTGATCACGAGCTTTACGGTATTTTCGCGATTGCGTGCCACGAGCTTTCCGGGCAACCAGACCTGCTGTTGCTGGCGGTATGCGCTGAAGTCCACTTTCCAGCCGAATTGTTGCAGGTAAGTGATACGGCCCGCTTCATCCAGCTCACGATCTTCCCATCCGTTTGGGCGTGCCAGCCCCAAAACCCACCAGGACAATGCATCTACCGGAATTTTGACCTGCAGGTGGCTGCTCACCAATTGCGCGACCGATCCGGCAGCATACTCCCGGCCATCGGCCAGGCGGAGCGCGGCTAACCCTTCCCTGGCTTCAAGCTCCCATGCGCCTTTGCCCAGGGCGCCGCGAAAGGACATCAACGTGAGATCACCGGTACGTTGCCAGCTGAAGTTGCCACTGCCCCCATCCTTGCCGTTGCTGGCCGCCAACTTGCCCGACAGCTTCCACTCGTCCATGGCGAGAAGCTGTTTCTCCCGGTGCTGATAGGCCAGCTCGGCAGCCGGGTCAATGGACCGGGAAGGCGTGGTGGTGCAGCCCGACATGAGTAAAGCCAGGCAGGCCAGCAGCAAACTGTTGCGAACCATTCCGGACACGGAGCCAAGTCGGGATCGGATCGCCATGCTCATGAAAAAATTCAAGGCGTCAATCGGTTGAGCGTGTCATTCAGTACCCGGTTGTCAGGAGAGGTTTCCAGTGCCGTATTCCACACTGTTTGCGCTTCCTCCCGACGTCCCATTACCCACAGAACCTCACCCAGATGCGCGGCAATTTCCGGATTGCTGTCCATACTCAATGCCTGCCGCAGGTATTTCTCGGCCTCTTCCAGCCGGCCCTGCTTGAATGCCACCCAACCCATGCTGTCGATGATCGCCGCATCATCCGGCATGAGTTCATAAGCCCGACGAATCAGGTCTTCCGCTTCGTCCAGGCGGTCGGTCTGGTCTGCCAGCGTATAACCCAGCGCATTCAGGGCCGGAGCATTCTCGCCATCCTGTGCCAATACATACATCAAATCTGATTCAGCCAACTCCACATTGCGCTGGTCAGCGGCAATCAGAGCCCTGGAATAGCGAATGGCGATGGATTGCGGAAATTGCAGCAGGGCGTCATTGAGCACTTCGATGGCAACGGCAGGCTGCTTGGCCTGCTGCAGGATCTGCGCTTCGGTCAACCAGGATTGTTCGATGACGGTGCTGTCAGGCTGCGCGCGCAGCATGGCCAGCGTTTCCCGGGCACCGTCGATATCGCCCAATTCCGCCTGCAGTTCGGCTGTCCTGGCGCGCGCCGCCAGGAAATACTGGCCGCGCAGAATGGTTGAGAATATTGCGATGGCCTCTTCGTACATTTCCAGCGCATCGGCTGCCTGGCCCAGGTAAAAGGCCTTTTCGAATTCACTTTCGAAATCCCGCGCTTTGAACTCCTGGTAAATGGTTTCCGCGGCCGCACGGTCTTCGGTCGACAACTCAAACAGGATCCGGGTCAGGTAAACATCCGGAATCTGTTCCATATCCTGCAGCAGCTCCCGCGCCTTGTCGGGCTGGTCATTGCGGGCCAGCAGGTCTGCATAGGCCAGGGTGATATCGTGGCCACGCGGATTCAGCTCCCAGGCGCGCCGGGTAAACTCAAGGGCACGGGTGGGATCTTCCTGGCGGCGCGCCAGCTGACCGGCCCAAAGCAGGTAGTTTTCACGCTCAGGGGCAAGTTCCGTCACCCGGATCGCGTACTCGTAGGCCTGGTCGAAATCGTCCAGCCGGACTGCCAGCTGGCTTTGAGCGAATATGCCTGAAGGATTGTCCTCCTCACCTTCGGACTCCAGCAGCGTTTCCAGCAGCCGGGCAGCTTTTTCCGGGCTGGCGGACCGTCCCAACAGGCCAGCTACCATCCCCCAGGCGGCTTCCTTGTCGGGTGCCAGTTCCAGGATGCTGCGCAAATGCAGTTCTGCCGCTGCATAGTCAGCCGTGGCCAGCATGGACATGGCCGCGGCTTCATGCGCGGACAGGTTTTCCGGGTCCAGCAAGGCCCAGCGGTCAGCTGCCATGGTAGCCTGCTGCCAGGCTTGCGCCGCGAATGCCACCCGGGTTGCGCGCATGGCCACCTGGGGATCATCCGATTCCATGGCTGCCGCCAGGTAGTCGCCCACCGCGCCTTCCATGTCGCCCTCGTTGCCGCGCATTTCTGCCGACATCACGCGGAACATCACCTCTTCATCCATGCTTTCATCAGAAGTCGCTGGCCCCGGGGCGGCACTCACTTCCCGGGTATCCGGCCTGGCCTGCTCGACTTCATCCGCAGTCTGTTTTTCGGGGTTGGCCGCGCAGGAAATCAGCGGGAAAAGCAATGTAACGAGAACAAATCGAAAGCGAATCATGAAACAATACCTTAATGATGTGACCACACAGGATACGCGCTTGATGGAGTTGAACCAATCGCCATTTCAGGCAGCGGCGCCGGCTGCAAATTACAATATGGCGTTTTGACGCATCCCGGCTTATTGAGTTCAGCCAGACAACCGAAAAGACACGCAGAGCGAAAGCATAAAGCAATGCCCCTACTCACGCTTGGAATCAGCCACCATACCGCCCCCGTGCAGATCAGGGAACTGGTTGCCATCAACCCGGCTGATTATGGCAAGCGCATCGAGCAACTCTTGCGGATTGACGGTATCGAAGAAGCCGTTGTACTGGGCACCTGCAACCGGACCGAACTTTATTGCCTGGCGGCACGTGATGTGAGACCGGAGCTGTTGAACTGGTTGCAACCTGCCAGCCACAGGGGGGCAAACAGGCTGGAGCCGCATTTTTACTACCACACGGGGGTGGATGCGGTGCGACACCTGATAAGGGTGGCCGGCGGGCTGGATTCCCTGGTTCTTGGTGAACCGCAGATATTGGGCCAGCTGAAGGAATCCTGGCAGGCCGCACGCGAAGCCGGGGGCGCGCGCAAAGTGCTGGACCGCCTGTTCCAGCATGCCTTCGCCACCGCCAAGGACATCCGTAACACCAGCGGCATCGGCAAGCATCCTGTTTCAGTTGCCTATACTTCGGTCATCCTGGCGCGGCAGATTTTTGGCAACCTGGCCGACCAGAACGTGGTCCTGATCGGTGCGGGAGAAATGATCCGCCTGTGCGGCAGGCACCTGGTGGAACAGGGGATCGCGCGGATTGAAATCGTCAACCGCAGCATGGAAAACGCTGCCGAACTGGCAACTGAGCTCGGAGCGCGAGTGACGAAACTCGACCAGCTGCGGGAAGTGCTGCCGCGAGCCGATATCCTGATCAGTTCAACGGCCAGCCCCGACCACATCATCAGCGTTGCCGACATTCGCCAGGCCCTGAAGAAGCGCCGCCACCGGCCCATGTTCCTGGTTGATATTGCCGTGCCACGCGATATCGAGCCCGCGTGCGCGGAGCTGGACGATGTCTACCTGTACAGCATTGATGACCTGCAGCAGGTGGTTGATGAAAACCAGCAGCAGAGGTTATTGGCAGCCGAATCTGCAAGCGCCAGCGTGGACGAAGCAGCGGACACTTTCATGCGCTGGCTGTACGGCTTGCGCGCTTCACGCTCGTTGGAAAAAATACGCGACCGCGCCCACGCTCACGGGCTGGAACTGGTGCAAAGAGCGCACAAACGCCTGGAAGCGGGCCATGACCCGGCCGTGGTACTGGGCCAATTGGCCAGCACACTGACCAACCGGATCCTGCATCAACCCAGCCTGAAAATGCGCCAGGCAGCCGAGCAGCAGGATTATGAGGTACTAAGCACCGCGGAGCGGATTTTCGGTGATGACGAGCTGGCAGACCACGACGAATTCGACCCGCAGGATACGGACAAATAAAATTGAAAACATCCATCAGTGAAAAACTCAGGCAGGTAGCGGAGCGGCATGAGGAGATTGCCCTCTTGCTGGCCCAGCCGGAGGCTTTCTCCAATCCCGAAAGGTTCAAGAACCTGTCGCGGGAGTATGCGCAGATAGAACCCCTGGTGGATGCCTGGAAGGACTGGCGAAGCGCGGAAGAAGCCGTGCGCGAAGCGCGCCAGTTGCTCAGTGAGCCGGATGCGGAACTGCGGCGCATGGCCATGGAGGACATCCAGCACAATGAGCCCCGGCTGGAGGAACTGGAACGCCGCATACAGTTGTTGCTGCTGCCAGCTGACCCCAATGACGAACGCAATATTTTTCTTGAGATCCGTGCTGGCACCGGCGGCGACGAAGCAGCCATTTTCGCCGGAGACCTGTTTCGGATGTACCAGAAGTATGCCGAAAACCGGGGCTGGAACACCGACATCATCAGCACCAGCCACGGCGAACATGGCGGTTTCAAGGAGATCATCGTGCTGGTGGAAGGGGACGGCGCCTATTCGCGCATGAAATTTGAATCCGGCACGCACCGGGTGCAGCGAGTGCCGGAAACGGAATCGCAGGGGCGCATCCACACGTCGGCCTGCACGGTGGCGATTCTGCCCGAAGCCGAAGATGTCACCGACATCGACCTGAATCCCGCCGATATGCGCATCGACACCTTCCGCGCCTCCGGTGCCGGCGGCCAGCACATCAACAAGACGGATTCAGCGATTCGCGTGACGCACTTTCCGACCGGAATTGTCATCGAATGCCAGGATGAACGCTCACAACACAAGAACAAGGCCAGGGCCCTGTCCCTGCTGAAAGCTCGATTGCTGGAACTGGAGCAGACCAAGCAGGCCGAGGAAACCGCCAATGCCCGGCGCCTGCAGGTAGGCAGCGGTGACCGCTCGCAACGCATTCGCACCTACAATTACCCGCAGGGCCGCGTCACGGATCACCGTATCAACCTGACCCTGTACAAGCTCGATGATGTCCTGGCAGGCAACCTGGACTTGCTGGTGGACCCGCTCACCCAGGAACAACAGGCCGACCTGCTGGCCGAACTGGGGGATTGAACCCGCTTCAGGCGGTACGGTCAGCGCGCAACAGGGCCCAGGCCGCCGCAAGGTTCATTGGCAGGAATGCAGCAACGACATCAGCGGTATATTGTCCCGGTGGGGCGGGCAACAGGCCCTGCAGCAGAGCCAGCAATCCTGTCACCAGCACCAGCCAGGCAACCGGTCTCGTTAAACGCTTCAGAATCAGCAACAGCGCCAGCGGATTGAACAGCAGCAGGTTGAAATTTCCGGCCGCGACGGCATGGTCGGTACCCGACCAGAAAAAAACCAGGGCGGAACCGACCAGCGCCGTCAGGGCCAGCCAGGCTCGCGCCATGGACGGGATACGTTGCGGCCAGTATCGCCTGACCAGGACGGTGAACACGCCCAGAACCAGCAAACCCAGCATGCCATAAGCCGGCCAGCGAACCGGGGCGGTAGCATCCGGATCGGGCAGGCTGGACTGGAACAAAATCACGTCTTCTTCCAGCAATATCCCCTCCGTGCCCAATTCGCTCACGGCATCGGCCAGTTCAGCCGGAATGAAAAATTCATCCCAACGGCTCAACTCCCTGTCCACCGGCCGGCCCAGCACCAGTTCCAACCCGAGGTAAAGCCAGAAATCCTGCACCGTAAGGCGGCGGGTATGTTCGCGAAACGTCTGGCTTCCCGGCACCGGCGAGAACCGGGCCTGCAGTTGCCCATCCAGGGCAACATCCAGCGCATCGCGAATCCGCGTGGAGCAATTATTCAGGTAATAGTCATAAAGGTAGTCACGATTCTGCGGCCGGACTTCGTTCACCAGGTAATCCGCCAGGCGCAGGGCCTGCTCCTCCGTCAAGGCCAGTTTTTGCAGGCGGATGGACCGGTTCTCATCGATGTACTGGGCAAATTCACTTTGGGCCGGCTGGGCGGCGGAGAAGTACAGCATGCGGCCCTGGAGGAAACGCAGGAAGAAATCTTCCTGTTCGAAATCAAAGAACCCGAAATTGAAAACATGGTCCAGGCCCAGATCTGAATCGCGTATCCAGATGGCGTTGTGGCCAAATCTCTGCCAGTAAATTTCCCCCGGGCCGTAGGTGACCAGCCAGACGCCGGTAGGCGGACCGTTCCATTCTCCGGCCGGCGACCGGGTTTGGACTTGGACCTGGGTTTGGGCAGATTCAACCGGGCCGCCACCAAGGCCCTGCGCCTGCGTTACCATGCTGGCTGCCAGCAGCAGGCAGGCGACCAGACAGCCGACCAAATGACGACGAGGCTGGCAACCGCCCGCCACGCCGTCAGTGGCGGACATTCAGTTCCAGGGTAACCACACGGCGGCTTTCCGCGCGGGTGACTCGGAATTCATATTTTTCATCCAGGACGATGACTTCGTCCAGTTCAGGCACGCGCCCCAACCTGGCCATCAGCAGGCCGCCAATGGTGCCGTAGTCCTCATCGCTGAAATCGCTGCCGATTTCTTCATTCAGTTCATCAATCGGCGTGAGCGCCTGCACCTGGTAATGCCCCGGGGACAGGGTTTGAATGAGCGCGTCTTCATGCTCATCGTATTCGTCGTCGATGTCACCGACGATTTCCTCCAGCACATCCTCGATGGTGATCAACCCGGACACTCCGCCGTATTCGTCCACGACGATAGCCATGTGGTTACGGCTGGCCCGAAAATCACGCAGCAGCATGTTCAGGCGCTTGCTCTCCGGAATCAGCATGGCGGGGCGGATGGCCGATTTGAGGTCAAAATTCCCGCTGTTGTCCGCCACATGGGGCAAGAGGTCCTTGGCCAGCAGAATTCCAAGGACACCATCGCGGTCTTCGCCTATGACGGGAAAGCGGGAATGGCCGGATTCAATGATACGGGGCAGGAACTCTTCCATCTCCTGGTCGGCCGGAACCACAACCATCTGCGAACGCGGGATCATGGCGTCTCGCACCTGTTGCTCGGAAACTTCCAGGGCGCCCAGCATCATCGCCAGGGCGTCTGAATCCAGCACGCCCTGCTCGCGCAGTTCCTGCAACATGTCTTCCAGTTCCTCACGGTTGCGAGGCACGTTGGAAAAAGCCTTGCCTAATTTCTCCACCCAGGACTTGCGCCCGGAACCACTACTCGAAGGGTCTTCGCTCATTTTGGAAACCCGGGCCCAGGGGCGGCAAAACGAATCGGATCAGCCGCAAAAGCCCGAATACACCTGGCAGCGCCAATTGCGCCAACCTGAATATAGAGGCGCATGGGCGTTGTTTCCAGTGTTTTCACGGGCCAGCTGCCGATATGGCCAGACAGGGTATGCTTCAAGCGTAGGGGTTTGACAGCCCCAATTGCCTCAACAAGCGGATTTCCAGGCTCTCCATTTCCTCGGCTTCAGCCGCTTCAATGTGATCGTATCCCAGCAAATGCAGCGTGCCATGGATCACCAGGTGGGCCCAGTGTGCCTTGACTGGCTTGCCCTGTTCCTTGGCCTCGCTTGCGACCAGCGGCGCACAGATGACCAGGTCGCCCAGCAGGGGCAGATCGACTGCTTCAGGCAATTCGGCCGGAAATGAAAGCACGTTGGTGGCGCCAGCCTTGTGCCGGTACTGCCCGTTCAATGCAGCGCTTTCCGCTTCATCAACAATTCGAAGGGTCAGAATCGCCGCAGGCATGCCCTGCAGGGCCGTTTCAACCCACTGTTCGAACTCACTTTGCTCCGGAATGTCGCCGGCTCCGCTGGCGTTTTGCAGGCAGAGTTCGATGGTTGACACGGCCATCGTGATCAGGCCCGTTCGCTGGCCGCTTCTTCCTCGGCATCGTAGGCCTCAACCACCCGTTGCACGATGGGGTGGCGCACCACGTCGCGCGCGGTGAAATGGCTCACGCTCACGCCCTCAACCGCCGCCAGAATCCGCAGCGCGTGTTTCAGGCCGGAAGCCTGCTTGTTGGGCAGGTCAACCTGCGTCATGTCGCCTGTTACCACCGCGGTGGATCCGAAACCGATGCGGGTGAGGAACATCTTCATCTGCTCCCGGGTTGTGTTCTGCGCTTCATCCAGGATCACGAATGCGTCATTGAGCGTCCGACCGCGCATGAAAGCCAGCGGCGCCACTTCAATCACATTGCGCTCCATCAGCGTCGAGACCCGCTCAAACCCCAGCATTTCATACAGGGCATCGTACAGCGGCCTGAGGTAGGGATCGACTTTCTGGGCCATGTCGCCCGGGAGAAATCCCAGCCGCTCACCGGCTTCCACCGCTGGCCGCACGAGCACGATTCGCTGGATCGCATCTTCCTGCAGCGCCCCCACTGCGCAGGCTACGGCCAGATAGGTCTTGCCCGTACCGGCGGGCCCCACTCCAAAGTTGATAGGGTGCGAAGCGATGTTTCGAATGTACTGTTTCTGGTTGGCGCCCCGCCCTCGGATCAAACCTCGCTTGGTGCGGATTCCGGCGTCCGCGGGATGTTCGGGCATGCCTTCCGCATGCAGCTCTTCCATGCCGGATTCCTGCAGGTGCAGGTTGATCACTTCCGGCGTAAGGATTTCATGGGCGGACAACTCGTACAACTGCCGAAGCAGCTTGCCCGCAGCCTTGATGGTGTCGGCATCGCCCTCCAGCGTGAACAGGTTGCCACGGCAGAAAATTACGATCCCCAGGCGCGACTCGATCTGCTTCAGATGCCCGTCGAACTGGCCGCAGAGATTGGCCAGGCGGGTTGAATCCGCTGGCTCCAGTTCCAGGGTAATACTTTTGCTCATCGGCGAATCAGGCAACGGCCAGTGAATCCCGATCGCGTGTCACGATGCGGCCACGCAAGGAATTGCTCAGTGCTTCGTCAATCCGGATGTCAACGAATTGACCGACCAGGCGCGGATTGCCGTCAAAGTTGACAGTGCGGTTGTTTTCGGTTTTGCCGCTGAGTTGCTGCCGGTTCTTCTTGCTGTGGCCTTCAACCAGCACCCGCTGCACGGTTCCCACCATGGCGGCGCTGATGGCGGCGGCCTGCTGGTTGACCTGTTCCTGCAAGCGCGCCAGGCGTTCTTTTTTTACCGCCATGGGGGTGTCATCAGGCAGATTGGCGGCCGGCGTTCCGGGACGGGGCGAAAAAATGAAGCTGAAGCTCTGGTCGAAATTCAACTCTTTGATCAGCTTCATCGTATCTTCGAAATCACGGTCGGTCTCGCCCGGAAAACCAACGATGAAATCCGAGGAGAGACTGATATCCGGGCGCTGTTCGCGTATGCGGCGTATCTTCTGTTTGTACTCGAGGACAGTGTGGCCGCGCTTCATCATGGCCAGCACACGGTCAGAGCCGCTCTGCACCGGCAGGTGCAGGTAGTTTGCCAGCTGCGGGACCTCGCCAAAGGCTTCCACCAGGCTGTTGCTGAACTCCACGGGATGTGAGGTGGTGAACCGGATGCGGTCGATTCCGTCAATCGCAGCCACGTAATGGATCAGTAGCGCCAGGTCTGCCGTGGTGCCGTCGTGCATGGGACCGCGGTAGGCGTTGACATTCTGGCCCAGCAGGTTGATTTCCTTCACGCCCTGGGCCGCCAGCTTGGCGCACTCGACTATCACATCGTCGAAAGGCCGGCTGACTTCCTCGCCACGGGTGTAAGGGACTACGCAGAAACTGCAGTATTTGCTGCAGCCTTCCATCACCGACACAAAGGCTGTTGGCCCATCGGCGCCTGGTTCAGGCAGGTGGTCGAACTTCTCGATTTCCGGAAAGGAAATGTCGACGGCTGGGCGGCCGGTGGACCGCACCGAATCCAGCATCACCGGCAGGCGGTGCAGCGTCTGCGGACCGAATACCATATCCACGAATGGTGCGCGCTGGATGATGGCGGAACCTTCCTGGCTGGCCACGCAACCACCCACACCAATGACCACCCGCGGATTGTTCTTTTTGAGTTTCTTCCAACGGCCGAGCTGGGAAAACACTTTTTCCTGGGCCTTGTCGCGAATGGAGCAGGTGTTTACCAGTATGACATCGGCATCCTCTTCACAATCAGTGAGTTCCAGGCCATGGGAGTCCATCAGCACGTCGCGCATCTTGGCCGAATCGTACTCATTCATCTGGCAACCGTGGGTTTTGATAAATAGCTTGCCTGTCATCACCTTGTTCCCGGCCCGCACGGACCTCTCCAGCTGTGAAAGCGCCCCGAAGAACCGCGTAGAATACACGCAAGCACCCGAAATCTCCACGCTATGGGGCGGATTCCTCGGCTATAATCGCCCTTCTTCGATTAAGGGATCCAGCCGGCCTGGCCCCAGAATTTCCTGGAAAAATCATGAGCCAAACAATGCGTGCCCTGGTCAAGAGCAAAGCGGATACCGGAATCTGGATGGAAAAGGTACCGGTGCCTGAGCCGGGCACGAATGAAGTTCTGATCAGGGTCGAAAAAACCGCTATCTGCGGCACCGACGTGCACATCTTCAACTGGGATGACTGGGCCCGCCGCACCATCAAACCCGGGCTGATCATCGGCCATGAGTTTGTAGGCCGCATCGAGGCCCTGGGTGAAGGCGTCACTGGCTACCAGTTGGGTGACCGGGTATCAGCCGAAGGCCATATCGTTTGCGGCCATTGCCGCAATTGCCGGGCCGGGCGTACCCACCTCTGCCCCAATACCGTGGGAATCGGCGTAAACCGGAACGGTGCCTTCGCCGAGTTCGTGGTGGTTCCGGCATCAAACCTCTGGCCGATACCGGACAAGATTGCCCCCGAACTCGCCGCGTTTTTTGACCCGTTCGGCAATGCAGCCCATTGCGCGCTGCAGTTCGACCTGGTGGGCGAGGATGTGTTGATCACCGGCGCCGGCCCGATTGGCATCATCGCCGCCGGAATCTGCCGGCATATCGGCGCCCGGCACGTGGTGATCACCGATGTGAACGACTATCGCCTGGGGCTGGCCAGGGAAATGGGCGCCAGCCGGATTGTGAACGTGAAACGCGAATCGATCGCCGAAGTCGTAAAGGAATTGCATATCGACGGATTTGATATCGGCCTGGAGATGTCGGGCAACCCGCAGGCCTTCAACGACATGCTGCACCACATGTACCACGGCGGCAAAGTGGCGTTGCTTGGCCTCCTGCCGGAAGGCACCAGCTGCGACTGGGACCAGGTGATTTTCAAAGGGCTTGAGCTGCACGGCATCTACGGCCGCCGCATGTATGAAACCTGGTACAAGATGACCCAGATGGTCCTCACAGGATTCCCGTTGCAGCGCGTATTGACTCACCACATTTCGATTGATGATTTTGCCAGCGGCTTTGAACTGATGCGGGCCGGCGAATGTGGCAAGGTGGTATGCGACTGGACCGGCAGCCGGTAGGACGAAACCAATAAAGGAAAGACAGCGAGATGCAGGAACCAAGAACCCTCGAAGCCATGCAAAAACTGGATGCGACGCTGGAAGAAATCCGCGCCGCGGGCCTGTACAAGGAAGAGCGCGTAATCACCACGCCGCAGCGCGTACACATCAAGGTGAGCGGCGGCCAGGAAGTGCTGAATTTCTGCGCCAACAATTACCTCGGCCTGGCAGATAACCCGGAAGTGATTGCCGCCGCACAACAGGCGCTGCAGGACCATGGCTTCGGCCTCGCCAGCGTGCGTTTCATCTGCGGCACCCAGGACCTGCACAAACAGCTTGAACAAACCATCTCCAGGTTCTTTGGCACCGACGACACCATCCTTTACACATCCTGTTTCGATGCCAACGGCGGGCTGTTTGAAACCATTCTGGGGGAAAACGACGCGATCATCTCCGATGCTTTGAACCATGCCTCCATCATCGACGGCATCCGGTTGTGCAAGGCGCGCCGGTACCGCTATCCCAACAGCGATATGCAGGCCCTGGAGGGCGCGCTGCAGGCCAGCCAGGATTGCGGCATCCGGCTGATTGCCACCGATGGCGTGTTCAGCATGGATGGCTACATCGCCAAACTGGACGAAATCTGTGCCCTGGCGGAAAAATACAATGCGCTGGTAATGGTGGATGACAGCCACGCCACCGGCTTTATCGGCAAAACCGGGCGTGGCTCGGCCGAATACCATGGCGTAATGGACCGCATCGATATTTTTACGTCAACCTTGGGCAAGGCGTTGGGAGGCGGTTCCGGTGGATTTACCACCGGTCGCAAATCCGTCATCGAACTGCTGCGGCAGCGTTCACGGCCCTACCTGTTTTCCAACACCCTGCCCCCACCTTTGGTGGCCGCTTCCATCAAGGTGTTTGAAATGCTCAGCAGCACCACCCGCCTGCGTGACCAACTGCAAGAAAACACCCGCTATTTCCGTGCCGGAATGAAGGGCGCCGGGTTCGACATCAAGGAAGGCGTGCATCCGATCGTGCCGGTGATGCTGTATGACGCTCCGCTGGCTCAGCAATTTGCCCGGCGCCTGCTGGATGAAGGCATTTACGTCATCGGCTTCTTCTTTCCCGTCGTGCCCAAGGGCGAAGCCCGCATTCGCGTGCAGGTTTCAGCGGCACACCAGACTGCCGACCTGGACCAGGCGATTGCAGCTTTCAAACGGGTGGGAATGGAACTGGGCGTAATCTCCTAGCCCGGATATTGAACCAATCCGCTGCCAACCTGGCCCGCGGGTACTATTCAATGCTTCAGGATCAGGCCTGAATGGTCAGGTCTGCATGGTCAGGCCTGAAGTTCTTCCTGCACCGTAGCCGCCAGCTGCTGTGCCAGCCTGGCCACCAGGCCGGCATCGGCGCCTTCCAGGGTGACACGGATCAGCGGCTCGGTACCCGATGGCCGCAGTATCACGCGGCCCCTGCCGTTAAGGCTGGTCTCGATGTCACGCACCGCCTGCTGGATACGTGCGGACCCCTGCATGCGCTGCGCGGCTCCTGCCGCAACCGGCACGTTGATCATCGTTTGCGGGAATTTTTCAAATCCCCGGCAGAGTTCAGCCAGGCTCTTGCCGGTCCTGAGCATGATTTCCAGCACCTGCAGGGCGCTGACGATACCGTCACCGGTACTGGTGCGATCCAGGCAGAGGATATGCCCTGAAGCTTCACCGCCCAGTTTCCAGCCACGCTGGCGCAATTCGCGGTGGATGTGCCGGTCGCCGACAGCGGTGCGAACAAACTCGATGTTGCGGTCGCGCAGCGCCAGCTCCAGGCCGAGGTTGGTCATGACGGTTCCCACCACACCACCGGTGAGAACACCCTGCTCCTGGCGTGCTGAAGCAATGATATGCAGCAGCTGGTCACCATCCACCAGCGTTCCCAAGTGATCAGCCATCACCACCCGGTCGCCGTCTCCGTCCAGTGCGATGCCGACCTCGGCCTTTCGGGAATTCACCATCTCCTGCATCGCAGCTGGATGAGTGGAGCCACAGTCCGCATTGATATTGGTGCCATCCGGCTCATCGCCCATGACGTAAACCTTGGCCCCCAGCTCTCGCAATACAGCAGGTGCAACGCGGTAAGTCGCGCCATGGGCACAGTCCAGCACCACGCGCAAACCACCAAACGACGTACCAAAAGGCGTGGTTCCCTTGCAGAACTCGATATATCGTCCGGCCGCATCATCGACGCGGGCCGCCTTGCCCAGGCGTGCTGACTCAACCGTGGAAAACGGCGCATCCAGTTCCGCCTCGATCGCTTCTTCCACTTCATCACTGAATTTCTCGCCATCGGCGGAAAAAAACTTGATGCCGTTGTCGGCATAAGCGTTGTGGGAGGCGGAAATCACGATACCGGCGCAGGCGTAGAGCGTGCGGGTGAGGTAAGCGATGGCAGGCGTGGGCATGGGGCCGAGCAGAAGCACATTGGCGCCGGCCGCTGCCAGTCCAGCCTCCAGGGCGGATTCAAACATATAGCCGGAGATGCGCGTGTCCTTGCCGATCACCACCGAGCGCTTTTCGCCCTTGGCCAGGACCGTACCCGCGGCACGCCCAAGGCGCAGCATGAAGTCTGCGGTGATGGGTGGTTCGCCAACCCGGCCCCTGACCCCGTCGGTTCCAAAGTATTTTTTCGTCATGTGGTGATTTTAAACCCAGAAAGCAGCCGGCGCTGCAAGGAAATCGGGCAATATCCGGGCTAGCAATCCGCCAGGGCCTGCCACACTTTCAGGCCATCCAGTGTGGCCTGCACATCATGCACCCGCAGTATCGAGGCGCCGTATTGTGCCGCCAGAACCGCGGCTACAACAGAGGCATGCACCCTTGCTTCCACTGGCTGGCCGGTGATCGCTCCCAACATGGACTTGCGGGAGACCCCCACCAGCAACGGGAAGCCCAGGGCCGCCAGCGCGGGAATGGCGTGGAACAGTTCGATGTTGTGCTGCAGGGTCTTGCCGAAGCCAAAACCCGGGTCCAGGACGATATCACGCTGCCTGAAGCCCCGTTGCACCAGGGCATCGGCCCGCTCCAGCAGGAAATCCCGTACTTCCTTCACCACATCATCATAGTGTGGCTGGTGTTGCATGCTGCGCGGCTCACCCTGCATGTGCATCAGGCACACGGGCACGCCCAGGCTGAGCACGGCTTCCATGGCGCGTTCAGCGCGCAGGGCATTCACGTCGTTGATCATGCCGGCTCCTGCGGAAACCGATGCCAGCATCACTTCAGGCTTGCTGGTATCCACCGACACCGGTACATCCAGTTCCGCGCGCAATCGCTCGACAACATGGACGACGCGGTCCAGTTCTTCGGCAATGCTTACGACCGCAGCACCCGGGCGCGTCGACTCACCGCCTACGTCAATGATGTCGGCGCCGGCATTCACCATGTCCAGGGCGTGACGCAGGGCCTGGTCGCCGGATTGCCACGCACCGCCATCCGAAAAGGAGTCCGGTGTTACGTTCAGGATCCCCATCAACAATGGCCGGTCGGTGGGCAGGACATGGCCTGATACCTGGAGAATTTTCACGGCGGGATAACTCCGGCAATCCGGCGGCGACCCGCCGTGCTCCATCGAACGGGGCGGGCCTGGAATAATTCAGCCGGTTTGCTCGGCAGGGCCGCCAATCGGGGCTTGGCCTTCCCGGTCATTCGAGTCAGGCTTGCTGCCACCCGATGAAGAACTTTCAGTCCAGCCCTCGGGAGGATCTGGCTCCTTGCCCTGCATGATCTGGTCGATCTGCTTGCCATCGATGGTCTCATACTTCATCAGCGAGTCCGCCATCAGGTGCAGTTCGCGGTTGTGCTCGGTGAGCAGGTGCGTAGCCTTGTCATGCGCAGCATCGATGATACGCCGCACTTCGAGGTCGATTACACGCGCTGTGTCGTCAGACATCTGCTTGTGCTGGGTAACCGAGCGGCCGAGGAACACCTCTCCTTCATCCTCGGTGTAAACCAGCGGCCCGAGTTTTTCGGTCAGGCCCCAACGGGTCACCATGTTGCGGGCGATGGAGGTGGCGCGCTCGATATCATTGGAAGCGCCGGTGGTGACGTTGTCCGCACCAAAAACCAGCTCTTCCGCCACGCGGCCGCCAAACAGGCTGGCCAGCTGGCTTTCCAGCTGGATGCGCGAGACGCTGTACTTGTCCTGCTCGGGCAGGAACATGGTCACACCCAGCGCGCGGCCACGGGGAATGATGCTGACCTTGTACACAGGATCGTGCTCCGGCACCAGGCGCCCGACAATGGCGTGTCCCGCCTCGTGATAGGCGGTGAGTTTCTTCTCTTTCTCGGTCATCACCATGGAGCGCCGCTCGGTGCCCATCATGATCTTGTCCTTGGCCTTGTCGAGATGCTCCATGGTTACCGTCTTGGCGTTCTCGCGTGCGGCAAACAGCGCCGCCTCGTTCACCAGGTTGGCCAGGTCCGCGCCGGAAAATCCGGGCGTGCCACGGGCAATGACCTTGGCATCCACCTTGTCGCCAATCGGCACCTTGCGCATGTGCACTTTGAGAATGGCTTCACGGCCACG
>CAYYCX010000090.1:0-17626 GCA_964470455.1 uncultured Wenzhouxiangellaceae bacterium | reverse complement strand
TGCTGGCGCGTGAGCGCGTGGTGGCGCTGCTGGATCCCGGCAGTGATTTCCTGGAACTCTCCGCGCTGGCGGGTTACGGCATGTACGATGGCGGCGCTCCCGGCGCCGGCATCGTGGCCGGAATCGGCAAGGTGCACGGCCAGGAAACCATGGTGGTGGCCAATGATGCCACGGTCAAAGGCGGAACCTATTTTCCGGTAACCATCAAGAAGCACCTGCGGGCCCAGGAAATCGCCCTGGAAAACCACCTGCCCTGCGTCTACCTGGTGGATTCGGGCGGTGCTTTCCTGCCGTTACAGGACGAGGTATTTCCTGACCGCGACCACTTCGGCCGCATTTTCTACAATCAGGCAAGAATGTCGGCGCGCAATATTCCGCAGATTGCGGTGGTGATGGGTTCCTGCACCGCGGGTGGCGCATACGTGCCGGCCATGTGTGATGAATCCATCATCGTCAAGAACCAGGGCACCATTTTCCTGGGCGGGCCTCCGCTGGTGCGCGCCGCCACCGGCGAGATCGTTGATGCTGAATCACTGGGTGGGGCGAAAGTGCATTCCACCCGATCCGGCGTCACCGACCACATGGCCGATAATGATGCTCATGCGCTGCTGGTGGCGCGCGAGATCATGCATCACCTGAACCGCATCAAGCCGGTGAACCTGCAAATGCGCAAACCGCAGGCACCCCGCTATGCCGCCGACGAACTCTACGGCATCATTCCGCAGGACACCCGTTACAGCTACGATGTGCACGAAATCATCGCACGCCTCATTGACGGAAGTGAATTTCATGAATTCAAAGCACGCTATGGCAAAACCATGGTGTGCGGCTTTGCTCACCTGGAAGGTTATCCGGTAGGCATTGTGGCCAACAACGGCATCCTGTTTTCCGAATCGGCGCTGAAAGCAACACACTTCATAGAACTCTGCAATCAACGTGGTATTCCATTGATATTCCTACAGAACATTACCGGGTTCATGGTTGGAAAACAGTACGAAAATTCCGGAATTGCAAAGGATGGCGCAAAAATGGTTACGGCCGTGGCCACATCCTCCGTGCCACGCTTTACGGTGGTAATTGGCGGTTCCTACGGAGCCGGCAACTACGCCATGTCCGGCCGCGCCTACCAACCCCGGTTCATGTGGATGTGGCCCAACGCGCGCATCTCGGTGATGGGCGGAGAGCAGGCAGCATCGGTGCTGGCCACGGTAAAGCGCGAAAGCATCGAGGCGGCCGGCAAGTCGTGGTCGGAACAGGAGGAGCAGCAGTTCAAGGCCCCGGTGCGCGAGCAGTATGAGCGACAGGGGCACCCCTACTACGCCACCGCGCGCCTCTGGGACGATGGCATCATCGACCCGCTGGATACCCGCCGGGTGCTGGCGCAGGCACTGTCGATTTCGCAGAATGCGCCGGCCGAAAGTGGCAAGTTCGGCGTGTTCCGTATGTAATGACACACTCGACAAATCAGAAGATTACGCGCATATCATGAGCCAACACCTGCTACAGGAACTGGATTCGAACGGGGTTTTGACCCTGACCCTGAACCGTCCCGAGGTACACAACGCCTTTGCCCAGCAACTGATCCTGGAGCTGACCGAAGCGTTGCAGAATGCGGCGGACGATCCGGCGGTGCGCATCCTGGTATTGCATGGCGCCGCCAAGAGTTTCTCGGCCGGCGCGGACATGAACTGGATGAGCACCATGGTGAACGCCAGCGCCGAGGAGAACGAACAGGATGCCCAGTTGCTGGCACGCATGCTGCGCCGGCTGAACTATTTTCCCAAGCCCACGATCGCGCGCATTCATGGCGCGGCCTTTGGCGGCGGCGTGGGTCTGGTGGCCTGTTGCGACATCGCCATCGCTGCCGACGGCGTTCAGTTCGCGCTCACGGAAGTGCGCCTCGGGTTGGTGCCCGCGGTGATTTCGCCGTTTGTATTCCGGCGCATCGGTGAAAGCCAGGCACGGCGTTATTTTCTTACGGCCGAACGCTTCGACGCTGGCGCTGCCCAGCGCATGGGCCTGGTGCAAATAGTGGTGCCGGCGGATGACCTGGACAAAGCCGTAGCCAAACAGGTTGAACTGTTGCTGCAGGGTGGCCCCCATGCGCTCAAGCAGGCCAAGAAGCTGGTGTTCAGCGTGGCCGGCCACGACAACACGCGGCAGCGCCAGATCGACGAGGACAATGCCCGCCTGATCGCCCGCCTGCGGGTCTCGGAAGAAGGCCAGGACGGCCTGCGGTCTTTCCTCGACAAACGCGAGCCCGCCTGGCGCGCCGGAAGGCAGCCGCAGGGTGCCGGCTAACAACAGGATTGGCATGTCAGACTCCGTTACATTGGTTGAAGTCGGTCCGCGCGACGGGCTGCAAAATGAAAAGGCCATCATCCCGGCGGCCACCAAGATTGAACTGATCCGGCGCCTTGCCGCCACCGGCTTGCCCGTAGTAGAAGCGAGCAGCTTCGTCAGCCCCAAATGGGTGCCGCAACTGGCCGACGCCGCCGAGGTGCTGGCGGCGCTGGACCTCACCTCAACCCACACACGTTATCCCGTGCTGGTGCCCAACCTGCAGGGGTTTGAACGGGCGCTGCAATCCGGCGTAAAGGAAATTGCTGTGTTTGCAGCAGCTTCCGAAACCTTCAGCCAAAAGAACACCAACTGTTCCATCGAAGTGTCGCTGCAGCGCCTGTTGCCGGTGATTGAGCAGGCAAAAGCGCATGACATTGCCGTAAGAGGTTATATTTCCTGCGTTTTGGGCTGCCCATACGAGGGCTCGATCGCGGTCAGCGCAGTGCACCGGCTGGCCGAACAGTTGCTGGCCGCGGGCTGCTTTGAAATTTCCCTGGGCGACACCATCGGCGTGGGCACGGCGAAACAGGCCCAAAACCTGGTGAACGAGTTAGGTAAAAACATTCCGGTCAACCAGTTGGCGGTCCATTTTCATGACACTTATGGCCAGGCGCTGGCCAACATCCTGGCCTGCCTCGAAGCCGGCGTGCGCGTGGTGGATGCCTCGGTCGCGGGTCTTGGCGGCTGCCCTTACGCAAAGGGCGCCACGGGCAATGTCGCCACGGAAGACGTGGTTTACCTGCTGCACGGCCTGGGTATGCACACCGGTGTGGACTTGCCAGCGCTGGCCACCACCGGGCAGTGGATTTCCGACCAGCTCGGCAGGGACAATAACAGTCGCGCCGGGCGGGCATTACTCAAGTCCCGCTGATGCATCCTGTCGCCCACGAGGCGACCCGGGCATGCCGGCTATCCAGAGCCTGGCAACCGAATTGAAACCCATGAACAATGATGACTTTGAGCGAGGAGCAATCGCATGCAAGCAAATGAAGTGAAAGCAGTGGTTACCGGTGGCGCATCCGGCCTGGGCCTGGCAGTTGCCAGGAACATCGTCCGTAACGGCGGCAGAGTTGCCCTGCTGGATGTCAACGACAAAGCCGGGCCCACGGTTGCGCATGAACTGGGGTGCGACACCTGCTACATCCACACCGATGTCAGTTCCGAAGCAGCAGTCGAACGTGCCGTGGGCGAAGCCATCCAGGCGCTGGGTGGACTGAACCTCGCGGTGAACTGCGCCGGCATCATCGGCGCCGGACGCGTGCTCGGCCGCGACGGCCCCATGGAATTGTCCTTTTTCAGCCACACCATCATGGTGAACCTGGTGGGCAGCTTCAACATCGCCAAAACCGCCGCCAACCACATGCAGCACAACCAGCCCAATGAACAGGGCGAACGGGGTGTTATCATCAATACCGCCTCCGTCGCCGCCTATGAAGGGCAGATCGGGCAGGCTGCCTATTCGGCCTCCAAGGGTGGAGTGGTTGGCATGACCCTGCCCATGGCGCGTGAGCTGGCGCGTTTTGGCATACGCGTTATGACGGTTGCTCCGGGAATTTTCTGGACGCCCATGGTCGACGGCATGCCGGAACAGGTGCAGGAGTCGCTGAATGCCTCGATCCCCTTTCCCTCGCGCCTGGGCAAGCCGGAGGAATTCGCGGCACTGGTGCAACACATTGTAGAGAACAGCTATTTGAATGGTTCTACAATCCGGCTGGATGGTGCCGTTCGAATGGCACCGAAGTAAGCCAGGCGCTGTTCGAGAACTCATCAGAACCCAAGGATAAAAAATGGAAACCTTTGCCGAAGTCCGCAACCACGTCATGGCGAACTACCGCCTCACGATCGATGAGCCATTCATCATTTCCTTTGATTACCCGATAGAAAATACCGGGCGGTTGCAGAGCATATTCCTCGCCGAACTGAAAACCGGGGATGGCCGGCGGGTGATGCGCGTGGAAACCCCGGTAGCACCCCTGGCGGACCTGGATGCGGAGAAGTGCCTGCGCATCAACCTGATGCAACGTGTAGGCTACCTGGCAGTGGGCGATCTGGATGGAACGCCCTACATCAAGATGTGCGAAAACCTGCCCTATGCATTCCTGGGTGAACAGGAGCTCGACTACGCCATACGCCATGTGGCTCGCACCGCGGACCAGATGGAACTGACCCTGGAGGATGGCAAAGACCTGGCCTGACTACAATTTTCATGAGCAAGTAGCAATACGGAGTTATTAGTGGAAGCAATCAGAGAGTTTATTCAAAGCGAAGATTTCATTCCGATGTTGGGGCAATGGGCCGTCAATTTCATTTTTGCCCTGCTGATTTTCCTGTTGGGCAAGTGGATAGCCCGCATATTGACAGGCTGGCTGAGCCGCATCATGACGATGCGTGGCGTGGACAACACGCTGGTCATCTTCCTCACCAATATCGTTTACGCCGTTTTGCTGACCGCAGTCATTTTGGCGGCACTGGATACCCTGGGCTTCCCCATCACTTCCCTGCTGGCTGTCGTCGGCGCCGCCGGCCTGGCAGTCGGCCTGGCCATGAAAGATTCACTGGGCAATTTCGCCGCCGGCGTGATGCTGGTGATTTTCCGGCCTTTCCGCACCGGTGATTTTGTCGAAGTTGCCGGGGTGAGCGGCAAAGTGGATTCCGTCAGTATCTTCAACACCACGTTGCTGACGCCGGACAACAAGAAGGTCATCGTTCCCAATGGCCAGGTGGGCGCTGGGCCCATCACCAATTACTCCGCGATGGATCAGCGGCGGGTAGACCTGGTGTTCGGCGTTGCTTACGATGATGACCTTAAGAAGGCCCGCGCGGCGCTGGAAAAAATCTGTGCGGAACACCCCCTGGTGCTCAAGGAACCGGCGACCAATATTTTTGTGCTGAGCCTGGGTGACAGCAGCGTGAACTTCGCGGTACGTCCCTGGACCAAAACCGATGATTACTGGACGGTTTGGGGCGACCTTCTGGAGCAGGGCAAGGCCGAACTTGAAGCCGCCGGCTGCAGCATTCCGTTCCCGCAGCGCGACGTGCACATGTACCAGTACGAACAGACATCCTGAACCAACGAGGAGAGAAATATGGCCAACGAAGGCTATCATGAACCCATCGAGGAATTGACCGACGAAACCCGCGACATGCACCGCGCCATCACATCACTGATGGAGGAACTGGAAGCAGTTGACTGGTACAACCAGCGTGTCGATGCCTGCAAGGACAAGGAACTCGCCGCCATCCTCGCGCACAACCGTGACGAGGAAAAAGAACATGCCGCCATGGTGCTTGAGTGGATCCGTCGCCGCGACCCGCGGTTTGACAAGGAACTGAAAGACTACCTCTTCACGCAGGACGAAATCGCGCACGAGTAACCGGGATGACCAACAGGTCGTAAATGCCGCTGGGAATATTCCCTGGCTGCAAGAACAAGCCGGCAAACCTGAAGGCGCAACCTCGAACCACACAACCTTGAACAAACAGGACCAACTACATGAAATCTAGAGCAGCAGTCGCCTGGGAAGCAGGCAAACCCCTGGAAATTGAAGAGGTCGATGTGCAGGGCCCGAAGGAAGGCGAAGTACTGGTGCGCATGGTGGCCACCGGCGTCTGCCACACCGATGCCTTTACCCAGTCGGGCGCGGACCCGGAAGGCATTTTCCCATCCATCCTCGGGCATGAGGGCGGCGGTATCATTGAAGAAATCGGTCCCGGGGTTACCAGCGTCAAGGTCGGCGATCATGTAATCCCTCTGTACACACCCGAATGCCGCAAGTGCAAATTTTGCCTGTCGGGCAAAACCAACCTGTGCCAGGCCATCCGTGCCACCCAGGGCAAGGGCCTGATGCCCGATGGTACCAGCCGCTTTTCCGTCAACGGCAAAACCGTTTTCCACTACATGGGTACTTCGACTTTTTCCGAGTACAGCGTCATGCCGGAAATTTCAGTGGCCAACATCAGCAAGGAGGCGCCGCTGGACAAGGTGTGCCTGCTGGGTTGCGGCATCACCACCGGCATCGGTGCGGTGCTGAACACCGCCAAGGTTGAACCGGGCAGCAATGTCGCTGTGTTTGGCCTCGGCGGCATTGGGCTCAGCGTGGTACAGGGCGCGGTGATGGCCAAGGCCGGCCGCATCGCGGTTATCGACATCAACCCGGACAAATTCGACATGGCCCGCAAGCTGGGCGCCACCGATTTCATCAACCCCAAGGATTACGACAAGCCCATCCAGGAAGTGATCGTGGACCTGTTCGATGGCGGCGCCGATTATTCGTTTGAATGCATCGGCAATGTCGACATCATGCGTGCCGCGCTGGAATGCTGCCACAAGGGCTGGGGCGAATCCGTCATCATTGGCGTGGCCGGCGCCGGGCAGGAAATCAGGACCCGTCCGTTCCAGCTGGTAACCGGCCGGGTGTGGCGCGGCACTGCTTTTGGCGGCGTGCGTGGCCGCACCGAGTTGCCGGGCTATGTCGACAAGTACATGAAGGGTGAAATCCAGATCGATGACATGGTGACCCACACCATGGGGCTGGACGACATCAACAAGGCTTTCGACCTGATGCATCACGGCGAAAGCATCCGCTCCGTCGTGATCTACTGAAGCACGCCCATGGAAATCATTGCCCGTTATCGCAGTTTCGGCGGGGAGGTGCAGCGTGTGCGACACCACTCCGATGCCTGCAACTGCGACATGGTGTTCGGCATTTACCTGCCACCCCAGGCGGCCACGCAGCCAGTGCCGGTGCTGTACTGGTTGTCCGGCCTGACCTGCACGGATGAGAACTTCATGCAGAAAGCCGGCGCGCAGCGCGTGGCCGCGGAGCTGGGCATCGCCATCGTCTGCCCGGATACCAGCCCGCGTGGCACTGACCTGCCGGGCGAACATGAAAGCTATGACCTCGGCTCGGGCGCGGGTTTTTACGTCAACGCCACGCAGCAGCCCTGGGCCGGGCATTACCGCATGTACGACTATGTCACGAAGGAACTGCCGGCTTATGTCGAAGCCAATTTTCCGGTAACCGACCGGCGCGGCATCAGCGGGCATTCCATGGGCGGCCATGGCGCACTGGTCTGCTTCCTGCGGAATCCGGAGCGTTATGTTTCCCTGTCGGCGTTTGCGCCGATTTGCCATCCTTCCAACTGTGCCTGGGGCCAGAAAGCGTTTGAAGCCTACCTGGGTGACAACCGCAATGACTGGGCGGAATACGATGCGGCCCTGCTGATCGGTGACGCCGAGAAAAAACTTCCACTGCTGATCGACCAGGGCCTGGATGATGAATTCCTCACCGACCAGCTCAAACCCGGCTGCCTGGAGCAGGCCTGCATCGCCAGCCACTACCCGCTGACGCTACGGATGCAGGAAGGCTATGACCACAGCTATTATTTCATCGCCAGTTTCATCGAGGATCACCTGCGGCACCACGCCAAGACGTTGTTGCAGCCTGGGTAACCATCAGTTGAACTGCGCCAGCCAGGTTCGCAGGCGCAGGCCGATGGCGGTTGAATAACCCACTGAGCGGCTGCTGATATTGCCATCGGCATCGATCACGAAGTAGGTCGGGAAGCCACGGATTTCCCAATCCCGTGCGGTGACGTCACTGCCCAGCAGCACCGGCAAGCCGATGCCGGTCGAGGCAACAAATTCACTGACTTCCTGCACGCTGCCATAGTCCAGGGCAATGGCAGTGGCCCATCGAATGGAGCCATCCAGCACCTGCTTGTCCAGGTTGCTGATGCTGTGGCGACACACTCCGCACCAGGGCGCGAAGAAATACACCACGCCGGCCGAGCCAGGCTGGATGGCTGGAACATGGCCCCGTCCATCCTTCATTACCCCGTTCTCTCCGGGCAATGTTGCCGGGCGTCCGGTTTCGGTATCAGCCAGCAGCGGCAACCGTGTCGGCCGCGCCGCTTCACCAATGGGCAGTTCGCGGGTTTGCCAGGCGTGTATGCCCCACATCACCACCAGCAGGCAAGCCAGGTCGAACGACAATGCCAGCCAGTAACGTGAACGCAGGTTTTTCCAGGCCGCAATCAAACCATTCATCGTGAGCATGCAATCATCTTTCAGTCATGGCCGGGCGGCGGTTCGCCCCACAACAGCGCATCCAGTGCGCCCTGGTAGCCGAAGCGCTTGAGGTCGATGGAGCCACCTTTGAATTTCACACCCTCTTTTTCCAGTTTCCGTTTCTGTTCAGCGTGGTAAGGGCTGTCGGCCGGAAAGGATATCTTCCCTTGCGAGTTGATCACCCGGTGCCAGGGCAATCTCTCACCCTTGGGCGCGTAGCGCATGGCCATGCTGACACGCCGCGCTGATCCACCGGGACCAGCCAGGCGGGCAACTTCCCCGTAAGTCAGCACATGGCCACGCGGTATGCCCTGGATGACCTGACAGACATTCAGCGCCCAGGTTCTGAATTCGGTTTTTTCCGGGTTCACATCTTCCATACGGGTTTCAATTCCGGGCTACCTGCAGAGTTGGTTTTTGCCCGGCATTCATTTTAACGCCGAACCTGCTGACAATGCGCTCATGTAACCGCTAGTATCGGTTAAGTGATTTCCATGGGAACCCGACGATGAGCACACAACCCGACACACGCTTCCGCCGTTTGCGCGAAAAAGGCAGCAAGGACTTCCAGTTGGCCTGCGGAATCATCGATGCCGCAAAGATCTGCCACGTGGGTTTTGCCGTGGATGGACAGCCCTATGTTTTACCCATGGCCATGGCGCGTGATGACAAAACTCTGCTGATTCACGGTTCCATTGCCAGCCGCCTGATGAAAAGCCTGGATGCCGGTCTGCCCTGTTGTGTGACCATAACGCACCTCGATGGACTGGTGCTGGCGCGTTCTGCCTTCAATTCGTCCATGCATTATCGCAGCGTGATGATTTTCGGCGTAGCGCGGGCAGTCACTGAATACGCCGACAAGGAACGTGGCCTCAACCTGCTGACCGAACATCTGCTGCCCGGCCGCATGGCCGACATCCGCCCTTCCACGCGCAAGGAAATCAACGCGACCATGCTGCTATCGCTGCCGCTGGAAACATTCACGGTAAAAATCGGCAACGGACCACCGGATGATCCGGCGAAAGACCTGGAGTCCCGCGCCTGGGCCGGCGTGGTGCCACTGCAGCTCGAGGCCGGCAAGCCGGTTCCCGCACCCGACCTGGCAGAGGGCATTCCGGTGCCGACCTATGTGCGCAAGCTGAAGTAAGTTCCGCTTGCGCACCTTGTCTTGCATCGCGCCATGCGCTGCAATTCTGGTTATTTCCCTTCAGGAGATTTCCGCCGAGCGCCCGCTGCAGCTTCCTGGCTGGCAGTGAGTATGCCGCGCAGAATATTGACTTCGTTCTGGTCAGGCCGCGCGCGGTTGAACAGGCGGCGCAGGCGCATCATGAGCTTCTTCGGCTGGGCCGGGTTCAAAAAGCCGGTATCCAGCAGCGTTTGCTCCAGGTGCTGGTAGAAGCGTTCCATCTGCAGGCCATCCACCGGCTCATGCTCCGGCACCGATGCAGCGGGAGCGCTTCCACCCAAAGCTGCCATGCGTAACTCATAGCTGAGAACCTGCACTGCCTGCGCCAGGTTCAGCGAGGAGTACTCCGGGTTGGCGTTGATATGCACCAGCCAGTTGCAGCGTTGCATTTCCTCATTCGTGAGGCCATAGCGTTCGCGTCCGAAAAGCAGGGCCACTTCATGCTGCCTGGCTTCAACCATGGCCTGCTGCGCTGCGCTGCGCGCGTCGAACTGCGGCATGGCCAGGCTGCGGAGGCGCGCGCTGGTACCCAGTACCAGCCCGCAATTTTCCAGTGCCGATTCCAGTGAGTCGTGAACCTGTGCATGCTGCAGCAGGTCATCCGCGCCTGAAGCCAGCGCGGTGGCATCAGCGTCCGGGAATTTCTTCGGTGTCACGAGGTGCAGGTTGGTGAGGCCCATCACCTTCATTGCACGCGCCGTGGCGCCGATGTTGCCGGGGTGTGTGGTATTGATCAATACCACCCTGATTCTCGCCAGCATGGATTCGATATTCCCGACCTCATCCTGCGGTTCACCTTGCAACTCCGACTGTTCCTCCGCTCGGGTTTCATGTTGCGGCGCGGGAGGCCCGCTTCTGGTATTCTCTGCCGTCCTTTTCTCAATCATTCGAACACCATGACTCATTCGGTCGTTAACGTTGCCATCAGCGCAGCCCAGGCTGCGGGCGAAATCATGCGCAGGCACTTCCAGAAGGTGGAGTCCATTCCGGTAACACGCAAGGCGCGGCATGATTATGTAAGCGAAGTGGATCATGCCTGCGAAGCGGAAATTGTACGGGAAATCAAGCGCTACTTCCCCGACCATGCTTTCCTGTGCGAAGAGAGTGGAGAAACCGGCAGTGGCGATATCGTCTGGGTAATCGATCCGCTCGATGGCACCAGCAACTACCTGCATGGCCTGCCGCATTTTGCCGTCTCTATCGCCCAACAGGTGAAAGGCCGCACGGAACACGGCGTGGTTTACGACCCGATGCGTGATGAGTTGTTCACCGCCAGCCGCGGCGGCGGTGCCTACCTCAACAACCGGCGCATCCGGGTATCACCCCGCGCTGAACTGGAAGGCGCGGTCTTCGCCACCGCGTTTCCGTTTCGCCAACGCAAGAAGTTGCCGGCCTTTGGCCGCGTGTTCCAGGCGGTGTTTGAAAAGGCCGAAGACTTTCGCCGCGCGGGAACTGCCAGCCTGGACCTCACCTGGGTGGCGGCCGGAAGAATGGACGCTTACTTCGAAGTTGGACTGAAGCCCTGGGATGTTGCTGCCGGCGCGTTGATTGTTCGTGAAGCCGGTGGTGTCGTAGTCGATTTCCAGGGCAACGATGATGTCGAGAATGCCGCCACTCTGTTGGCAGCACCATACAAACTGATCACTCCACTGCGGCAAATCATTGACAAGCACTGGCGCTGAAAAAAATTTTCCCGGCAATTTTTTGCCCGTACTTTTTCATGCAAAAACTTTTTTCGCGCTTCGAAGATCAGCAAAACGGTTTGTAGTTTTTCTTCAAACTAAATCATCGAGCGCTTTCTTCCAAAAAAAAATTGCAAAAATATGTCATGAAATGTTGCGCGAAACATTGCGAAGTTTATAATCACGCTGTGGTTCATGCTCCGTGCTTCTTCAGGTCAGTTGTTGTAGCTGTTCATGACCAGGAAAAGTTGGGAGTAAGACTACACAGACCAGGGATCGCAAATGACCAATAGGGAATCGAAACTGGTCTCCACAACTACCCGACCGGAGAAGGAGTGAATAATGGCTACAAAGAAAGCGTCAGGAAAGAAAGCAGCCGCTAAGAAAGCGCCTGCCAAGAAGGTTGCAGCTAAGAAAGCACCAGCAAAGAAAGCTGCTGCCAAGAAAGCTCCAGCCAAGAAAGCTGCGGCCAAGAAAGCACCAGCCAAAAAAGCTGCTGCCAAGAAAGCCCCAGCCAAGAAGAAAGCACCAGCTAAAAGAGCTGCAGCCAAGAAAGCACCAGCCAAGAAGGCCCCGGTGAAGAAAGCTGCCAAGAAGGCTCCGGCGAAGAAAGCCGCTGCCAAGAAAGCTCCAGCAAAGAAAGCCGCTGCCAAAAAAGCTCCGGCCAAGAAAGCTGCTGCCAAGAAAGCTCCGGCCAAGAAAGCTGCTGCCAAGAAAGCTCCAGCAAAGAAAGCCGCAAAGAAGAAGTAAGAAAGAGTTTAAGCCCTTACTCCGCGCGGCTCCTGCCGCGCGGGGCGTGTCAGGATTCTTCCCGCTTCCCCCACCCTGCGTTTCACCACCCGATCAGCAGACCTTCAAATCCACTTCGTGAACGGCGAGTGGCCTCAGCTTTCTGCTTGTCTTTGGTAACCGAGTTTCGCCAGCCGGGACTCAAGTGACTCCAGGCTGCTCAACACCGGCAGGATCTCCGCTTCATTCTTGCGCCACTTTTCCGCCGACGGTTTGGTTTGCGTGAAGCGCGACAGCGGCAACGGTTCCGCCAGGCGTGAACGCAGCCGTGCGTCCATGGTTAATCCGGCGAAATTGCACAGGCGCTCCACGCTGGCCGTCGGTTCGCGCAGCAGGCTCTCATAACTGATGCAGGTCCACCGCTGTTGCGGCAACTCTTCAAGATCGTTCAGGATGGTTTGATTGGCGGACTGCCATTGGTACGCGCAGATTTCCGGGATCGATTTTCCGTTCAGGCTTAGCCATCCGGGCGGCAACAGCAACGACCAGGGAGGCCCTTGCCAACCGGGCAGCCGCGGATAGGTTTTCCAATTGGTGGAGCGCCAGGCTTCCATCATGCTGCTGATATTGGCGCGAACGTCGCGGAACAGGAATATGTAAAGCGCATCGGGAAACACCCGGTTGAGAAATGGCAGACGCAATGCGTTCTTGGGTGTTTTTTCCAGGAAGCGCAAGCGGCTGGGGTGGCGCAAGCGGAAGAACTCGCGGCCATCGCGGTCACGCAACAGCCTGGCGAATCGTCTGCGCATCAGTTCATCAATCGGGCTGGCAGCATGCGCGGCCGTCAGGCGATTGGAATCCACCCGGCCCGAATTGGGATTCAGTGCCGGAATACTTTCGATGACCTGGTGACTTTCGCCACCTATGGTCCAGACATCAACACACTCCGCCAGGGTTTCGAACAACAGGGTACTTCCTGAACGGGGAGCGGCGAGAATGATGACGGGCCGGTCGAACAGCCGGGAGAAATCCGGCAGCGGCAGTGACCGTGGGCCGGTGTGATCAGCTGGCATACTGAAGTTCGTTCATGCCCGCCATGGGTTTATGAACACAGGCCACCAGCACGCGGCTCAGCATGACCTTCTGCGCAACCCGATCATTGCTGGCAATGGCCAGTGGCTTGCGGATGTCCAGCAATTGCTGCATCAGGTTATCGCGTCGCTGCTGGTAATACCCCCAGGCCAACTCCTGGTCACCGTACAGGGCCCACAGCGATTTCCAGTCCTGGCAAAACGCCCGCACAACTGCAACAAACTGTTCAACCGGTTCCGGCGGATTGCGTTCGCCGCTGGCCAGCAGGTCGGCGATCAGGTCCTCGCTGAGCAATTCCACTTCCGCCGGGTGCATCACATCGGGAGTGTTGAACTGCTCCAGTCGCAGCACCGGCTGCGCATCCGGGTCAAACTCCAATACGCTAACGGGACCCTGCGAACCCTGCAGTGAATCGTTAACCATCCTCCAGAACGACGCCGAACCCACCGTGTCCGCAACCAGGTGCACGCGTAACTGCGTACTCGAATTGACGACATGGTGTGATTTCCAGTTGTCAAAAATCCACGCTTCACCACTGCCCATGTGGATCGCCTGGTCATGGCAATGGAACATCACTTCAGGAAAAGTAATGATGGGCACGTGAATGCGCACGCGCTGGAACCAGTGGTAATTGATATCGCTGTGGCGCGGAACCTGGCTGCCGCCCTTCAGGCCCATCAGCCGGGAACGCCCGAACACTACCTGGAAACTGGCCAGCACCTGGCGCAGGTACGGTGACTGCTTCAGCCAGGGAGTTTCGCCCATGGGGCCGGCGAAAAAATCGTTGGCCTCTCCATGGACCGAAATCAGGGGAACGGCCGAGTTTCCTGCGTAACCGGTGGGGTGCGCTTGCCATGCTTTTGCCGGCAGCGCCGCGACTTCTTCCGCCAACCGCTGTGCATCAAACCGCAGCGGCAGCCGGATGAACTCGCGGGGAAGCTTCATGTTCCAGTGCCCAATCCCCACCCGTCAGGGACGGGCGTCTACTTCTCCGGCACCCTCTTTTTCCACCTGCAGCAGGTCGTACTTGCTGACGCCGAGATACAGCAGGCTGGTGCTCGCAATATAAATCGACGAGTAGGTACCCACCACCACGCCCACGATAAGCGTGTAGGCAAAGGAGTGAATGATCGCCCCACCGAAGATGAACAGCGCAATCAACACCAGCAATGTGGTGATGGACATCATCAAGGTGCGGGCCAGCACCTGGTTGATGGAAGTGTTGATCACATCCTTGGGCAGTGACTTGCGCATTCTTGGAAAGTTTTCGCGAATCCGGTCAAACAGCACGATGGTGTCGTTCAGCGAATAACCAATCACTGCCAGCAGCGCCGCAACCACGGTGAGGTCGAACTCGATCTGGAACAGGGAAATCAGGCCCATGCTGATGACGACGTCATGAATGAGGGCAGCAACGGAGCCCACGGAGAAACGCCACTGGAACCGGAACATCACGTAAATGAAAATACCGATCAGGGAATAGACCACCGCAAGGATGCCTTGCTCGGTCAGGTCATCACCCACCTGCGGGCCAACGAATTCCACGCGCCGCATCTCCACTTCGCCTTCAACACCGTTCTGCAGGGCTTTCAGCACTTCGGTGGACAGTTCAGCGTCGCTGGATTCTTCGCCTCGTGGCGGAATGCGCACCACGATGTCATTGGCGGAACCGAAAGTTTGTACCACAGCATCCGCATGCCCGGAATTGGCCAGGTTTTCTCGCACATCAGCAATGCGCGGCGCACTGGGATAACTGACCTCGATCAGCGTACCGCCGGTGAAATCCAGGCCGAAGTTCAGGCCACGGAACGCCAGTGAAGCAATACTCGCCAGAATCAGCAAAGCGGAAAATACCACCGCGGCATTGCCCAGCCGCATGAAGTCAATACTGGTTTTCTTTTTCAGAAATCTCATGTCAAACCTCAGACGGAAAGGTTGTTGATGCGCTTGCGGCCACCGTAAATCAGGTTAACCACGGCGCGCGTACCCATGATGGCGGTGAACATTGAAGTAACGATACCCAGCGACAGGGTGACGGCAAAACCCTTGATGGGCCCGGTACCGAACAGGAACAGCACGAATGCTGCAATCAATGTGGTGATGTTCGCATCCGCAATGGTTGAAAATGCCTTGTCGTAACCGGCGCGGATACTGGCCTGCGGCGTGTTGCCGTTACGCAGTTCTTCACGGATACGCTCAAAGATAAGCACATTGGCATCCACCGCCATACCCACGGTCAGAACGATACCGGCAATGCCCGGCATGGTCAGTGTGGCGCCCAGCATGGACAACAGGGCTACCATCATCACGAGGTTGGTGAACAGGGCCAGGTTGGCGATCAGGCCAAATACACGGTAATAAACCGCCATCAGCACCAGCACCAGGGCGAAGCCGATCATCACGGCACGGAAGCCCTGCTCTACGTTATCCGCACCAAGGCTGGGGCCGACGGTGCGCTCCTCGACGATTTCCATCGGCGCGGCCAGTGCTCCGGCACGCAACAGCAGGGCCAGCTGGCTGGCTTCAGACATTGAGTCGAGGCCGGTGGTCTGGAAGCGCTTGCCAAAAGGTTCGCGCACCACGGCAACGCTGATGACTTCTTCAATCTTCTTGCCGCCTGGCTTTTGTTCAATGTAAACCACTGCCATGCGGTTACCGACATTGTCGCGGGTGAAGTCCAGCATGCGCTTGGCGCCAACACCGTCGAGCGTGACCGAAACCTGCGGCTCGCCGGTTTGCTGGTCAAAACCGGACGAGGCGCCGATCAGCTGGTCGCCGGAAACAATCAATCGCTTCTTCAGCAGGATGGGCTGCTGGTTGTTGTCCATGTACATGCGGGATTCGGGAGGGATCCGGCCGGTCTGAGCAGCCGTGAAGGCATCGTTCTGTTCATCGACGGCCCGGTATTCCAGAGTGGCCGTGGCGCCGATGATTTTCTTCGCCTGCACGGTGTCCTGGACGCCCGGCAGCTGCACCACCACCCGGTCAGCGCCCTGCTGCTGGATGATGGGTTCAGCCACGCCGATTTCATTGACACGGTTACGCAGGGTGGTGATGTTCTGGCGCAGCGCCGTCTGCTGCAACTCCATCAACTGCTGTTCCATGACGGTGGCCGACAGCCCAAAATTCTCCCCAACGCGGGTTTCACTGATCTGCAGGCCCACCAGGCTCTGGTCTGTTTTGAGGATGTTTTCGGTGCGGCTGCGGTCTTCCTCGCTGCGCAGCAGCACGAGCAGGCCATTGCCTTCGCGGCGGACTGAAACGTATCGAATGCCTTCATCACGCAGCGCGGCGCGAATGTCATCGACATACCGGTCGAGCTGCTGGCCACGGGCGGTATTCATATCAACCTGCAGCATGAAATGCACACCACCCTGCAGGTCCAGGCCCAGGGTCATGGGCTTGCCGCCCAGCTTGCGCAGCCATTCCGGCGTTGCGGGCGCAAGGTTCAGGGCCACGACATAGGTTTCACCCAGAGCTTTCTTGACGACATCGGCCGCCAACAGCTGGTCTTCGGCGGAATTGAATCGATAAAGCAGGCGGTTGCCGATCTGTTCACTGTTCTTGAAACTGATCTTTTCAACGACCAAAGCGTCTTCTATGGCTGCCGGGAGTGCGAGCGGCAGCTCCAGGCCGCGGCTTGACGAGATCTGCAATGCCGGATCTTCGCCATACATATTGGGCAGGGCATAGAGGACGCCTACTGCCAGTACGGCAAGAATGAGCACGTACTTCCAGCCTGGATATTGATTCATTATTCGGCCTCGGAAAGCTGAAACGTAGGGTTTGACTAAAGATTTTGTATGTCTGTCGCGGTCAGGCTGACTTGAAGGTGCCCTTGGGCACTACGCTGGCCACGGCATGTTTCTGCAGCTTGATCTTGACGTTATCGGCCAGCTCTAGCGTGACAAATGAATCGCCCACATGGGTGATCTTGCCCAGCAACCCGCCGTTGCTGACGACTTCATCGCCCACGGCCAGCTTTTCAACCAGCTGACGGTGCTCTTTGGCGCGCTTGGTCTGGGGGCGGATCAGCAGGAAATAAAATACGATGAATATGACGATCAGTGGCAAAAATGACAGCAATCCCCCCTGTGGGGCTGCATCCTGGGCATATGCGCTGGCTATGAAAAAGTCCATGTGAAGGCCTCGTATGTCGTGTTATGAAGCGGATATGGGTCCTCGGCCTGCCTTTTCAATCAGGCCGGGGATTTCCACTTTTTAGCAGCCGGGCATTATAAATGAAAGCCGGCCGGGCCGCCTTACTCGCCGCGAGTTATTTTTTGGCGGCATTGCGATTCGTTTTTACCGCTGTGATTGCTTTTACGGGCGTCCGGCTGGCCCAGGCTTGGCGATTGACGCTATTGCGGCTTTGGTCCGGGATCCATTTGGCTCGTAACACCAGTAACAGGCCCGATGGCGGTAAGGCCTTCCGGTCCGCTGGCTCTGGGTACTAAGAGCAATCGGAGGCCCGATGGCGGTAAGGGATTCCGGGCCAGTTGGACGCAGCCTCGGGCCGACCGA
>CAYYCX010000089.1:0-17741 GCA_964470455.1 uncultured Wenzhouxiangellaceae bacterium | reverse complement strand
AGTGTGCGCAGGGTTCGCCCTGGCCAGGCACTTTTCGGTTACCCGGATGCGCCAGCGCAAACCCCGCAAATACGACTCGATCATGTCGGCCCGAAGCTGCTCCAGCGGCAATCCGGACCAGTGCAACCAGTAATCCGCCATGGATTGCAGCCGTTGTTCGGGCGAAATTCCGGCAGGTGACTCGCAAGCCCTGTTTTCCGCGACTTTCCAGAAAAACTTGGCCACGCCGAACGGCTGCGACTTGCCAAACGTGGACTTGACCCATGAGCCAGGCCTGCGTGAATGCTCCTGCGCCCAGGGCAGGTAAAGATGCGCTGCATTGGCGTGGAGGTATTTGAGCAAGGCGCAAAACAGGGTGTCCTCGCCACGGCACTGTGGTAGGGTGGGCGGCATGAGGATGCGGTTGTCCACCGAGGACGGAGTGGAACCGGTGCGGCCGGCGATCACCGGGCTGTAGGTGACATTCCAGACGGACTTGCCCTGGCGCAACACACGATACTGTTCCGGATCCATCCATACCGGCTTCCGGTCGCCATAATCCTGGTAGAACAGGTAGAAACTGTTGGGCGAGATCGGCACCCCATACTGGCCGCTGACGGTGGTGAGGATCACGCTGTCCTGGTCCAGCTGCAAGGCTTCCGGCGGTTCACCCGCCTCGCTCGCATCCAGCAGCGGAGCAGCCCCTGTGGCGTCGGTACGTACGCAGTCATGCACCCGGCGGCCCAAATACCTGAAATGTTCATCCACCCCGTCGATGTCCAGCTTCGTTCCGGCCGAGCGCGATTCACGTACCGATGAGTGGCCCAGCACCTGCCGCACCGGGTCACGCGACCATTCGAGTTTGCGGTTGAGGCCAAAGCCGAGATGCCTGACCTGATCCAGCAGGTAGTCATCATCAAACAGGGCGAAGCGATGGCCCGCCAGCGAGAGCGTGATCAAGTTGAGCAGGCGCCCTGCGGTGAATTCCCCGGCTGGCCGGGCATCCAGCAGCCAGCCGATGGATTCCGCATGCTGCGGTAATTCGGCCTTCAATCCAGCGGAGAATTCCCGCTGCCATTCCGGGCCGAGGTATTCGGCGGCAAAGCAGAACCTGCGATTTGCGCTTCGAACTATCTGCTCGTTGCGCTGCTGAATGGCGTCATCACGCGTGTCGTCAAACACCAGCACCCTCACCGGGCTGGCCGAGGGCGAACGGCGCGATATGCTCAGGAGCTGCCGCTGCAGATGCCCTGGCCGGTCACAGGTTCGGATGGCGACAAACGCCAGCCGATTTCCATTGCTGACAGGACGCGCCAATCCTATTTCACTTTGGTGGCCGTCGTGCCGTTCGGCCCCGGGTTCAGTACGAATGCAGTCACTTCACCCGACTCCGACTTCTGGAACGCCAACCTTAAATCCACGTCCCTGGAGAAAAACTCGGTTTCTGATGAGGCCAGGAGCCCGAAGGTCGAACGCCCGCCCAGCTCGGCCACCAGGTTCTCTCCCTCCAGCGATATCACCACCGACAAGTCATCGTTGACTTTGTACTCGCCGACATAGCTTTGCAGGATCGCGGAATCGAGTTCCACCGCCTGCTTCTCCACCGGAACCGTGTATTCCTCGCCAAACTGAATGGCTGCCAGGTCGTAGGCAATTTTCCCGGATGGCGCGCCTTCGATATTGCTCAGCACAATCACCGTCACGGCGTCATCCGGGAAACGGGCGATGTGCGTGGAAAAGCCGTAAATGCCGCCGCCATGGGCGATCAGCAACCTGTCGAAGCGCTTGCCGATGCTCCAGCCGAAGCCGTAGCCGTCACCAGGCTCATTCGGCGTAAAGATCTCTTCCAGGCTATCGCTGGAAACCAGCTTTTCCGTGTACAGCGCCTGGTCCCACAGCAGCAGGTCGCCGGTGGTCGAATGCAGCGCTCCGGCGGCAAAGGGTATGGTCATGTCGGTGTAAAGCGCGTTGAACAACTCACCATTGCGGCGCACATAACCGGCTGCACGATTCCTGATGATATCGTCGGGAACATCGTAGGCCGAGTGCTCCATGCCCAGCGGATTGAAGATTCTTTCATCCAGGAACGCGGCGTAGGTTTTTCCGGAAACCGCCTCGATAATCGACCCCAGCAGGAAGTACCCGGAGTTGCTGTAGGACTGGTCAGTACCGGGTGCGAAATCCAGCGGCCGGTCACGCAGCATTTCCATCATTTGCGGTGTATTGATCGGCGAAACCGTACGCGCCGCGAATTCCGGGAAACTGGTGTAGCTGGGAATTCCCGAAGTGTGCCAGAGCAGCTGGCGGATAGTGATTCCGGCCCATGACTGTGGACAATTCTCCAGGTACTTGCAGGCCGGATCGCCAACCTGCAATTTGCCCTCCTCCTGCAACATGGCGATAGCCATGCCGGTGAACTGCTTGGTGATGGAGCCCAGCAGGTACACGGTTTCAGGCGAATTGGCCACACCCAGTTCGATATTGGCGTAGCCGTAACCCCGGCTGACCAGGGGCTCGCCGTTCTTTGCCACCAGTATGCTGCCGCTGAAGCCATGCACGCGCCCGGCTGCTTCCATGTACTCGTTCACCTTGTCGGTGAAAGCAGTACCGAAGGACTCATCCGCAATCGCGGGCTGCAGGATGCAAAGCAGGACGAGCAACAGCAGTTGCGCCAGCTTTTGGTTGATTCGACGGTTGAAGCAGCCTGGGTTGTTCATGCCATTTCCTTTTTGATACCTGAAGTTGAAAATACCTTGCAACACATGCGTCCTGGCATTAATCCGCCTGGCGCACCGGCAAAACAATCTGTGAAGGATACGCGGCGCCATGGCGCAGGGTGTTGCGCGCAACCACTGGTTCGGATTCATCATAGTTGTTGCCGCCGGTGTTCAGGTTGCGCTCGTACTGCGGGAATTTGCTCGAAGCCACTTCCACCCGGATTCGATGGCCTGCCTTGAATACGTAACTGGTCGACATGGCGGTCGGGTTCAGCTCGTACACTTCGCCATCCTGCATGAACACCTGGCGGTCGTAGCCCTCGCGGTAGCGGGCGCGGAATATGGTGTCATCCACATTCCAGGCCGAGCCGTCCGGATGCACGTCCACCAGCTTGACGGTGAAGTCGGTGTCCTTTGCAGTTGAGGAAACGTACAGCTTGGCGCGAATGAAGCCGGTCACTTCCAGCGGGCTTTCCAGCACCTCGCTGCTGTACACCAGCACATCAGCGCGAGCCTCGATGCCGCGCTGGTCGAAACTGCCGCCATCGGCGGCTCCGGCATTGCAACACACACCGCCGCCCAGCGCCGGTACCGGATTCAGTGGGTCGTAGGTGAAGCTGTCGCTGCCCGTATCCTGCGACGGTTGCGAAGCCAGGTAACCATCGCCAAATACGCTGTTGGCCTGTTCGCGGCTGCCCAGGTACAGCGTCATCGGCTCGACATCCTTCGGCGGCCACTGGCTGGCGGATTGCCATTCATTGCTTCCCAGGGTGTAGAACTGCACCCGCGGCGTATCTTTTGCAAAGCGGTTTTTTTCACCTTTCACGTAGTGGTCGAGAAAGGCAAAAATCGACTCGTAATAGGGGAAGGTTGCGCGGCCTGCGTTGAGTTCGCCCACCACCAGGTCCTTGTGCTCCGGAGTCCTGAAGAACCCGCAGTGCAACGTAGGCGCCACCACCATGTACTGGCCATCGCGCACGGCCTTGTCGCTGGCATTCGCGCGAACATGGTTGAACATGGCCAGGTTGGGGCCCTGGCTGACGTCGAACCAGCTGTTGAACCAGAACGCCGGCACGCCGAAATCGCTGTCGTCGTGGTACAGCCCTCCCTCATACCAGGCGGCATCGCCGGGCGTGCGGCGCAGCAAATCCCGGGCAGGACCATCGTTGGCGCCGGCGTCGGTGAGCCAGTCGATGGCGGGAAGCTTCAGCAGTTGCTTCTTCCAGTCGACTTCGGGCATTTCGGCGGCCAGGTCATAGGCCTTGCGCAGGCGCTGCAACTGCTCCTGGCTCAGGCCCGCCGGGAATTGCGGACGGATGTTCTGCTGCACGCTGTAGAGCCATACCGAAAACAGCGTCTGGTGGACGCCCCCTTTGTACCAGTTGCCCTGCTCGTGGAACTCGCCCATGCGGCCAATGCCGGCCCCTGCCGCCATGGGTATCATCGCTGCGTGGGCGGGGTGGTCGAGCGCGGCCAGCGCCAGTTGCCATTCAGCCGAGGAAGAGCAGCCCCAGGTAGCCACCTTGCCGGAGGACCAGGGCTGCCCGGCTATCCAGCTCAATGCATCGTAGCCATCGGTTCGGGGGTGACCGAGAATCTCCCACTCGCCTTCGGAGTAATAACGCCCGCGTTCGTTCTGCACCACGTAGGCATAACCGTGCTCGATCACCTCGATGGCCAGTTCGAGGGACATGCCGCCCAACTTGTTGACGTTGTAGGGTGTCTTGACAAATACCGCCGGGAACGGACCTTCGCCCTTGGGCGTATAGACATCCGTGGCCAGGCTGACCCCGTCACGCATCGGCACCATCTGCAGGGTATTGGATTCGGATATTTCCGCGAGCCTGGCCAGGTTCAGCTCTTCCTGCGGATCGGTTTCCTGGGCGCTGGCCACGGAGCCGGACATTGTGCTGGACATTGTGCCGAACATTGGGCCGGCCAGGGTGACCAGCACCGCAACGATGGCGAATTTCAAGGCGGAATATTTCATGCTTGGCTTGACTCCGGACATGGCCTTTCTGTAATTGAAAAAAGTGACAGCGGCAGTACTTCCTGGCTAATCGGCGGGAGAGGCGTCGACACGCCGCGCGCCGGGGCCATACAGCACTTTGCCGGGCCGCTGGCCGGTGTGTTGGCCGTTTTCAGCCACCACCACGCCATTCACCAGCACGTGGCTGATGCCGGAAGGCAGCTGCATGGCCTGTTCCCACGTGGCATTGTCCTGGATGGAATCGTAGTCAAAGATCACCACATCCGCCCAGTAACCCGGCGCCAGCAACCCCCGGCCATCCAGCTTCATCCGCCGGGCCGGCCAGGAGGTCATTTTGCGGATGGCGTCTTCCAGCGTCAAAACACCTTCTTCGCGGACGTACTTCGCGATGATGCGGGGAAAGGTCCCGTAAGACCGCGGGTGCGGCAATCCGAGGCCATCCACCTGGCCCAATACTTCCGCGGCGCCGGCGTCACTGCCGATCGAAACCCAGGGTTGGCGCATGAAGGTCCGGACATCGTCCTCGCTCATCAGGTAATAAAAGGCATAGGCGCGTTCAGGCAATGCCTCCAGCATCATGTCCCAGGCAGCATCGGCCGGGTCCTTGCCAAGGGCCTGGCCGATTTCCTCGAAGTTCATCCCCACATATTGCTGGTACTCCGGCACCTGCGGATTGGCCAGCACGACACCTTTCCAGCTGCCTGCGGCAATCACCAGCCGGTCGGAATCCGGGCTCAGCACTTCGGCCTTCAGCTGCCCGCGCATGGCCGGATCGCGCAGGATCCGCAGCGCCTCTTCCATTCCGTGCTGGAACACCCAGGTGGGAACCGTTGCCTCAATTCCCGTTCCGCCGGCGATATAGGGATACTGGTCCGCGGCAATTTCAACGCCACGCGCACGCGCCTCCTCGATCAATGCGATGGCTTTTTGCGCCGCCGTGCCCCAGTTGGGCTCGAAAGCATTCTTGATGTGGAAAATTTCCACCGGGATGCCAGCGGTTTCACCGACGGTGATCATCTCCTGTATGGCATCCAGCAGTTTGCGGCTTTCATCGCGCATGTGAGCCGCATAGATACCGCCGTAGGGAGCGATGGCCTGGGCCATGGCCACCAGTTCCTCGGTGGTGAGCAGCGAATGCGGCGGGTAAAACGCGGCGCTGCTCATGCCCACCGCGCCGTTCTCCATGGCCAGGCGCATGATGTCCTGCATTTGGCTGATGTCTTCCGCGCTTACCGCAACATCCGTGCTGCCCGCAACGGCATTGCGCGCCTGGAAAGCGTTGTAGTACACACCGAAGTTGATGCTGATGCCCTGCCGCTCCAGCGTGCTGAAGTACTCGGGAAGCTGCTCCGCGGTTACCGGCGGCCCGCCCTCGCCGCTGATGGCGGAAGTTACGCCCATCAGCACCTTGTTGGTGGCGTCACCATTCTTCAACAGCACCTCGTCTGACTGGTCCATCATGTCGATCCAGCCCGGGCTGACGTATTGCCCGGTGGCGTCGATTTCCCGCTCGCCGTTGCCTTCGACCTGCCCGACTTTCACGATACGGCCATCATCGACGGCAATGTCGGCGCGGAACCAGGGATTGCCTGCGCCGTCGAGCACACGCCCATCGCGAATAACGAGGTCATGATCCGCCGCCCAGAGCGGACCCGGAAGCAGGCCCGGCAGCACCAGGGCAGCCGACAGGACAGCCAACAGGCTGAGCCTGGCGAATTTCGGTGAACGGGCTTTGTTCATGCGCTTTTGACTCAGAAGTTGGTGGTGAAAGCCAGCAGCTTGTAAGCCCAGGCACCCCACAACACCACCGCGGCTGCCAGCACCAACAGGACGGCCCACAACCGGGCAAACCACCGGCCACGATCCTGCCACACAATCCGGACATTCCGGATATTCACCAGCAGGGCGCCCACGAAAGCCAGCACTCCGCCGAAGTAGAGCAGCCACAGCCATGGCGCCATGGCATCGGACATGTTGGAAAAGTCTTTGGTCATGGCGCTGAACACCAGCATCCAGCCACCCAACACGGCCAGTACGAGACCGGCAAACACACGCACCCACCGGTACGAACTGCGTTGCACGCCCTGCAGCTTCAGTTTCACGCCGTAATACCGCCGCACCACGGCCGCCAGCGGCCAGAACAGGAAGGTCAGCGCGAACACCGCGACGCTGGCCTGGAACAGCGGGCCCAGCCAGGATGGCGACATGTAGGCCGGCACGCGCTCAAACACCGTGAACGGCGCCAGGCCGTCCACGCTCCAGCGCACTACCTCGCCATTTTCAACCACGGCAGCCAGCCGGTTGTGCCCGCCTTTCTCGTGCCAGACCCAGGGCTCGACTTCAATCCATTTTGTGGTTTTGCCGTTCAGCCCGCGTTGCGAGGGAATCACCAGCTCGCCTTTGTCATTGACGCTGACTTTCATTCCTCCCAGCATGGTCGTAGCGCCGAAGAAATTGCTGCGCGCCCCGCGGCTCGACCACCACACGCCGGCCAGCTTGGCCGCATGCCCGGGTTCGATTCCCTCTGCGGGTTGGTCAGCAGCGGAATCCCCGGCCGGGAAATAACGATCGGCGAATTGCTCGAACAGGGCCGAACGTATCTTTCCGGCCGCTCCAGCCTTGCCCGTGCCATTGACCGACAGGTACAAACCCACGTTGCGGTCAACAAACAGGTGCAATGCCGTGTGGAAAGCGCGTGAGTCGCCCAGGTGCGCAATGACCTGTTCGTCATTGATGTTGGTTTCGAAAAACCCGAGCTCCATGCGGTTCAGCGGCGGCAGCAGAGTGAGCGCCGTTTCATGCATTTCACGCGCGGTTTCTTCCTGCAGGATACGGTTGTCGCCATAGCGGCCCAGCTGCAGGTGGGCAATCATGAATTTCGCCATGTCTGCGCCGGTGGATGACATGCTGCCGGCCGGCCCGGGGCCGAGCAGCTCAAATTCGATTGGCGTGCCCGAGTCGGTCAGGTAGCCTTTCGACATCTGGGCAACCATGTCCTCCGGCAAGGGTTGCAGAAATGTGGAATCGTGCATTTCAAGCGGCGTGAAAATATGTTCATCCACATATTCCTCGAACGGTTGCCCGGAAACCCGCTCGACGATGTATCCCGCCAGCGCGGTGCCCCAGTTGGAGTACGCCGGCGTGGTGCCCGGTTCGAAAATCTGCTCCGGCACCCAGGCTTTCAGGTAATCCCCCAGCGACTGCAACCGTTCCGGGTCATGGAACAGCAGGTTCTTGATGGCCTCTTCAAAGCCGCCGGTATGGGTCATCAGGTTACGTAGGGTGATGGGCTTGCCTTCGGCCGGCACCTTGAAATCGAGGTACTGGTTGATGTCCGCATCCAGGTCCACCTTGCCGGCTTCCTTCAGCTGCATGACCGCAGTGAAGGTGACCAGCTTGGATACCGATCCGGGGCGGAACAACGTGTGGTCCGGGTCAACCGGCGTTCCAGCCTCGACATCGGACACACCGTAACCGCGCTCGATGAGCACTTCACCGTTCTTCACCACCGCAACCACCGCGCCCGGTATGTCAGCGGTTTCCAGCGCGTAGGGCAGGAATCCGTCCAGCCAGGCGTCCAGGTCGGCCTTCTGCAGGCTGGGGCTGAGGTCCGGTTCCGGCTCAACCACGACTTCGGCTACCAGCTCCGGCTCTTCCAGCGGGATCACCTCGGTTTCGGCGGCAGCCGGTTCCTGGGCCGACAGGGACGGGCTCAGCAGCAGCAACACAAGGGCCGCTAACAGGTTTACTCTACTCATCACAGTACTCCGCACGCAAAAAAAAGGCCGGACACGCACAAAGCAGCGTATCCGGCCCAGGAGAGAAAACGCTTTTAACGATCCGTCAGAACCGGGCTCCGGCCATGACACCCAGGGTCCGGGGCGTCAGCGTGGAGAGCGTAACCAGTCCGTTATAGGACGAATTCGCAGTTCCGACACCCTGCACGGCATCTTCATCCGTCACGTTCTTGGCATACACCTCGAAGAACCACCGTCCGGTTTCCAGACCCGCCCGCAGGTTCAGCGTGGTGTAGTCACCGAGGTAGGTGACCTGGTCTTCCCGGCCCGGAATGGTCCGGCCGATGGGACGCTCGCCGGTGTACTGCAGGGTTCCGCCCACATAGGCCAGCGAACTGGTGAACACGCTCCACTCATAATCGCCGGTAAGGCCAAAGCTCCAGTCAGGCACGGAGTTCAACGGATCGCCATCCTGGCCGCCACTGCCGGCATCGGCCGTCAGGTATGCATCGGTATAGGCGCCATTCAGTGAGAAAGTGAGGCCTTCGGTGGCAGCAAAGCTGGTGGCAAATTCCACACCCTTGCTCACCGCGGTACCGCCGTTCACATTGACGCCGAAGCCTTCAACCTGGGCAAACAACTGGATGTCCTCCCAGTCGATGTAGAACAACGCCGCTTCCAGCGCCAGCCGGCCATCGGCCGAGTTCATCTTGTAGCCGAGTTCATAGTTGGTCAGCGTATCGGAATCGTACTGGGCCGGTACTGCATCGGGCGCCGTGGCGGGCAATACGTTGGGGCCGCCTGGACGGAAACCGGTTGCCACGCGGAAGTAAACCGATGAATTGTCATTCAGCTGGTAACGTGGTGAAAACGACCAGGTGAACGGGGACTCGGATGACTTGCCGCCAAACTCGGAAGTGCCTACCAGCGGGCCCTCACTGGTTTGCAACACGGTCTGCTCGTTGTCACTCTGGCGTGCGCCGAAGGAGACCTCAAACCGGTCAGTCATGAACCAGGTGGCATTGGCGAAGGCAGCGATTTCCTCGTAGGTGGAAATCAGGTCCAGGTCGGCAAGCAGGGGAAACCCGGGTGCGGGATTGTCGGTGTTCGCAATCAACGCCGGCAATTCCTGGTGAATCAGCGAATCCTCATCGGTGTAGTACAGGCCGGCCAACCATTCGAACTTGTCGCTTTCACCGGACACCAGGCGGAATTCCTGGGTGAACTTGTCGGTACTGGTGATCTGGTCCTGCGCCACGCTCAAGGGTGCGCCAAATGCCCATGACACATAGGAAGACAGCGGAATGCCCCCCAGCAGGTTGGCGGCAACCGCCAGGTCGTCCCGGATGTCCTGCTCAAACGCGCCCCAGCTGGTAACGGACTGCAGACTGGCCCACTCGGAGAATTCCCAGTCGATGGTGGCGCTGTAAACCTCGTACGACAATTCGTCATAGGCATTCTGGTAACGCCACACCACCGGGCTGGGGTAGATCGGCTTCAGCGTGGCAGGATCGCCTTCCTGCGAGGAAGCATCGCCAGAATTGATGTTCTGGAACATCGCAATCAGGTTGATCGAGAACTCATCATTGGGCTGGAACAGCGCCTGGATGCGGCCGCCACCCGTGTCGCTGTAATTGACACCTTTTTCGACCATGGTGCCATCAATCACATTGGTGCTGGGGTCCGGGAATGCTGGAATGGGCGTGTCGCCGATGGTGTCGATCCAGCCGTCATCTTCACGGTAGAAGGCGCTGGCGCGGATCGCGAAGGTGTCGCTCAGCGGAATGTTGACGTAGCCGGTGGCGTTGTAGCCCAGCCCGCCGCCGCTGATGTCTTCCAGGCCCACCTTGAAGCTGCCTTCAAATTCCTGGGTATTGGGCCGGTTCGGCACGTACTTCATCACACCGCCCAGGGAACTGGCGCCATACAGGGTACCCTGTGGGCCACGCAGGACTTCCACGCGGTTCATGTCAAAGGTATCGAAGTCGCCGGACAGAATGGCGCCATTCGCCAGCGCCGTGCTGGAACCGAACGGCACCTCGTCAAAATACACGCCCACGGTTGAGGCCACGCCGCCGGTGTTGGTGCCACGCAGGGTGATGCGAGTGATACCGGGTGTGTTGCCGGCAATGCTGAAACCAGGGATCAACGCCACCATGTCCTCGAAATCAAAGGCCTGCTGGCGTTCCAGCATATTGCCGCCCAAGACCGTGATCGACATCGGGATTTCTTCCAGTGACTGTTCGCGCTTCTGCGCGGTTACAACCACTTCCTCCAGTTCCAATGAATCCTCCTCATCCTGCGCGACCGCCACAGAACTGACAGCCATCCCGGCTGACGCCACCAGCGCCAGGCTGATCATCCGGGAGAGGTACTTGCTGGCCAGATTGGCCGAAAATGTTGGTTCGGTTCGTTTACTCATGGTTGCCATTCCCGCAGTTGATTTGCTTGTGCCAAATGCCATTTTTGTATGCATCTTCATCAAGATAGCCTTCGGCCATCCCGACGGACTCCGATATTATGCCGAGCCGGCGCCATCGGGCTAGTCAGAATCGGCCAAATGCTATGCAGAAACGTCAAAATGCAGAAACGAATCATGGCTGCATTGCCGTTTCCGGGCCAACGACCGGGGTATTTCCAGAACCCGCCGATACTGCATATTTTGTTGTCGATTTCGCCTATCTGCTTTTCGATTGCAGACCTTAACATGATGGCCGACTACTTCCCGGCCGCACCCGCCCGGGCGACATCCAATGGAATGACACATGACCAATACAAGAACGCTGCGAGTAACGGCTGAACCCTGGGAACTGAAACAGCCCTTCAAGATTACCGGGCACGTTTTCATTGCTCCTGAACTGATCCAGGTTGAGATATCCCAGAACGGCAGCACCGGACGCGGCGAAGGAGCCGGCGTTTATTACCTGGCTGAATCCGGCGCCAGCATGCTGCACCAGATTGAATCGGTGAGGGCCGCCGTTGAACGGGGCGCAAATCGCGAAGAGCTGCGCCAGCTGCTGCCCCACGGTGGAGCGCGCAACGCACTGGACTGCGCGCTGTGGGACCTGGAAGCCAAGCTCACGGGAAAATCCATCTGGGAACTCACCGGCATCACGCCCGGAAAAACATCCACGGTGTATACCGTAGGCATCGACACACCGGAGAAGATGGCGAACCAGGCGCGGCAACTGACCACCGGCCAGATCAAGGTCAAGCTGGATGGCGAGCAGGTGCTCGAGCGCATTTCAGCCGTCTGCGCGGCCCGGCCCGATGCGGAAATCATTGTCGATATCAACCAGGGATGGAATTTCGCGCAGCTGGTCGAATTCGCCCCGAAGTTCAAGGAGCTGGGCGTTGCCATGATCGAACAGCCCCTGCCGCGCGGCGGTGATGCCGAACTCGAAGGCTACCAGTCACCGATCACACTGTGCGCCGACGAATCCTGCCTGGATACGGCGGAATTCGAACAGGCCGCCCGCCGCTACCGAATGGTCAATATCAAGCTGGACAAAACCGGCGGCCTCACCGAAGCGCTGGACCTCGCCCGCCTGGCCAGGGAGCGCGACATTGAATTGATGGTGGGCAACATGGTCGGCACATCGCTGGCCATGGCGGCGGGTTTCGTGATTGCGCAACTTTGCCGCTTCGTCGACCTCGACGGCGCGCTGTTCCTCAAGCGTGATTGCGAACACCCCATGAGCTATGCCAATGGCACGGTATCCCCACCCAGCCCCGAGTTGTGGGGTTAGAATACATCACTGTCCTTTTTCAACTGATTCCAAGGAATTCCGCATGCTGAACCTGTCCCGTCGCGTATTGCTTGCCTGTCTTTTCAGTTTTGGCGCCCTGCTTTCGGCCTGCAGCCAGGAATCGGCCGAACCGGCGCCCGGCACAACGCCCGCGGTGACGCAGGAAACTCCGGTCTACGACACCATCATTCGCAACGGCCAGGTAGTGGATGGCTCCGGCCAGCCCGGCAGGCAGGCTGATGTGGGCATCCAGGGCGACCGTATTGCCGCGGTGGGCGACCTTTCCAACGCCAGGGGCACAGTCGAGATCGACGCCAACGGCAAGGTGGTGGCACCCGGCTTCATCAACATGTTGAGCTGGGCGGTGCGCAGCCTGCTGGAGGATGGCCGTGGCCTCAGCGATATCGAGCAGGGCGTGACACTGGAAGTGTTCGGCGAAGGCTGGTCCATGGGGCCGCTGGCGGACACGCCGGAAACCGAGGCCATGGTGAAGGAGTTCCTGGGCCCGGACGGCAAGCCGGCCTGGAATACCCTGGGTGAATACCTGCAGTACCTGGAGGATAAAGGTGTATCGCCCAACGTCGCTTCCTTTGTGGGCGCCACCACGCTGCGCATTCATGAAGTCGGCTTTGATGACCGGCCACCTACCGATGAAGAAATGGCCAACATGAAAGCCCTCACCCACCAGGCCATGCAGGAAGGGGCCATGGGCCTGGGCAGTTCGTTGATTTACCCACCGGCGTTTTTTGCCACCACTGAAGAACTGGTGGAACTGGCCAAGGTGGTGGGCGAATACGATGGCATGTACATCTCGCACATGCGCAGCGAGGGTAATCGCATCGAAGAGTCCATCCAGGAACTCATCACCATCGCGCGCGAAGGCGGCGTCGGTGCCGAGATCTACCACCTGAAGCTGGCGGGCCAGCAGAACTGGGACAAGCTGCCCACCGTGGTGAAAATGATCGAGGATGCGCGCGCCGAAGGCCTGAATATCACCACCGACATGTATACCTATATTGCCGGCGGCACCAGCCTTTCAGCCTGCTTTCCACCCTGGGCCAGTGATGGCGGTCAGGATGCCCTGCTGGAACGCCTGCGCGACCCTGAGACGCGCGCGAAGATCATCGAAGCCATGCGTACCAACGCCGATGACTGGGAAAACCTGTATTACGGCGCCGGGCCCGAAGGCGTGCTGCTGTCGGGTATCGAGGCGGACGGCCTGAAAAGTGAAATCGGCAAAACCGTTGCCCAGGTGGCGCAGGAGCGCGGCACCAACCCCGAGGAGACCATCGTCAACCTGGTGCTGGAATCGGAAAACACCATCGGCGCCGTGTTCTTCCTGATGAGCGAAGACAATGTGAAAGCCCAAATGAAGCTGCCCTGGATGAGCTTCGGCTCGGACGCAGCGGCCCCTGCCCCGGAAGGCGAAGTGCTGGAGCAGGGCGCGCATCCACGCACTTACGGCAATTTTGCCCGGGTGCTTGGCAAATATGTGCGTGATGAAAAAGTCATTCCCCTGGAGGAAGCGATTTACAAGCTCAGCGCCCTGCCGGCCGGCAACCTCAAGATTGCCGATCGCGGCAGGTTGCAGGAAGGGTATTTCGCGGATATGGTGGTGTTTGATCCGGCCACCATTGCCGACCATGCCACTTTTGAGCAGCCGCACCAGCTGGCCACCGGCATGGAGCAGGTGTTCGTCAACGGCGTGCAGGTACTGAAAGACGGCGAACACACCGGCGCCACGCCGGGACGTTTCGTCAAGGGGCCGGGTTACCGGGCAGTGGCGGCTGACTGAAGTTCAGCCGCCAATCAACGCTGCTGGTAGCCGGAAACATGCGATGACACGGCCTGCCAGCGGCCGTCCTCCTTGATAAGGACATTGCTGGAACGATAAGTGTAATCGCTGGCCAGCCCTTTGCCGGCAACGACGGCAAACTTGCCATCGTATATGTCGAGCCGCTCGATGCGGTATTCGAATTCACCCGGATTCCAGGCGTTGTTGGCCACCCAATCCAGCTCTTTCTGCTTGTTCGAGAGGCCACCCTCGCCGTCTATCATCTGGAAGCTTTCATGCAGGATCCGGTCAAGCAATTCCGTGTCCTGCTCACGGTAGGCCTGTTGCCACAATACCGTCTTGAGTTCGCGCAGGACAGCCTCGTCATCCTGGCCCAGCGCAGCAGGCGGGCAGGACGCAAGGGATATCAGGCAAATTGCATAACAGGTTCTCAGGTTCATGGCGCATTCACCCCGAATAAAATTCCATCATCGCAGCGAACCCGGGAGCAATGAAAGCCCGAATCGGCCGGACCACCGGTTGGCGCGATGACCGGAACCTGGTACGTGGCCGGCGCTGGGCACTCGAAGCGCCCGGCTGCGGTTCATCGAAACCCACCGTTCCATGGTGAAACCGGCTATGCTGGCCATCTTCCGCCCCGCCAGAATTTCCGCAATGAAATCACTCACTGAAGGCAGTATCAACCGCCACCTGATCGTCATGTCCATACCGGTTTGCATCGGCATGGGCGTGCAGGTGCTGTACAACCTGGTCGACATCTACTTTGTTGCCCAGCTCGGTGACGCTGCTCTGGCGGGCGTCAGCGCCGCCTCCAACATCATGTTCCTGATCCTGGCCTTCACGCAGGTGCTCAATGTGGGCACCGTGGCGTTGATTGCCAGGGCTGCCGGCGCCAAAGACCAGCAACAGGCCAGCCGGGTGTTTAACCAGTCCGTCACCATTTCGGCCATCATGGGCATCCTGGTGATGGTGGTGGGCGTGCTGGTTGCCGGGCCCTTCATGCGCGCTGTCGGTTCCGACCCGGCCACCATCGAAGCTGGCATCACCTTCCTGCACTGGTTCCTGCCGGCGCTGGCGCTGCAGTTCGCCATCGTGTCCATGGGCGCTGCCCTGCGCGCCATCGGCATCGTGAATCCCACCATGGCGATCCAGATTCTGAGCGTGTTGCTGAACGCCATCCTGGCGCCGGTGCTGATTGCCGGTTGGGGCACAGGAATGCCCATGGGTGTGGCCGGCGCCGGCCTGGCCAGCACGTTGTCGGTGGTTGCGGCCACCCTGATGTTGGGCTGGTATTTCGCGCGGCACACCCACTACGTGAAGTTCCGCCGCGACCAGCTCAAACCCCATTGGCAGGAAATCCGCCGGATCATCTCGGTCGGGCTGCCGGTGGGCGGTGAGTTCTTCCTCACCTTCCTTTACATGATTGTGATCTACTGGGTGATCAAGGATTTTGGCGCTGCCGCACAGGCTGGTTTTGGCCTGGGCGTGCGCGTGATGCAGAGCTTTTTCCTGCCGGTAATGGCGGTGTCTTTCGCCATGCCGGCCATCATTGGCCAGAACCTGGGCGCCGGCCAGTGGGAACGCGTACGTGAGACCTTCTACAACGGCCTCGGCATGCAACTCGCCCTGATGGCGCTGGTGACGGTGATCTGCAAGTGGCATCCCGACCTGCTGATCGCGCTGTTCAGCGACGAGGCCGAAGTGATCCGCTTCGGCACCGAGTTCCTCACCATCATCTCCTGGAACTTCCTCGGCATGGCCGTGGTGTTTGCCTGCTCGGGATACTTCCAGGGCATAGGCAACACCTGGCCGGCCCTGTTCAGCACCGCCGTCCGAATCGTGCTGGTTTGCGTTCCGGCGGTGTTCATGTCGTTCCGGACCGGGTTCAACACGGCTCACGTGTGGTATTTGTCAGTCGCAACGGTGATTGTGCAGATGATGCTGAGTTTCGCGCTGGCGCGTCGCTCGATGAAGGACCTGGGAAGAAAATACGCACCGGCCTGAAACCGCGTTCGCTTTACGTTCAGGCGGTTGAATCCCAGAAATACATGCTCGACTTCTTGTGAAGAATCTCCAGCTGGTACGATCGCGAACACGCCTTGCCCGCATAGCCGTAACAGACATGCAGCGGCAGCAGGTGTTCCTCGCGCGGATGGCAATACCGTGCGAAAGGCGCTGCCGGCCAGCCGGCCAGCTGTTGGGTTCGCTCGCCCTCGCTGATTTCCGTGCCGGAACAGGTATCCAGCAACCAGTTCTCAAATGCTTCATTCATCGCCCTGGATTCTGCAGTTTCAGGCGCAAAAAATGCTCGCATGTTGTGGAACGAAAACCCTGAACCGACCAGCAGCAACGAAGACCTGTCGAGCCCACGCAGGGCCTGCCCCAGCCTGATGTGCCGGTCCGGGTCCAGGCCCTTCACCAGCGACAACTGCACGCAGGGAATGTCGGCCGCGGGATACATGATTTTGAGTGGCACGAACAGGCCGTGGTCAAAGCCCCTGGACTCGTCGAGTTTCACCTGGATGCCCGCTTCCTGCAATTGTCCGGCAATCGCCCGCGCCAGCAGCGGCTCTCCCGGGCATGGATAGCGGATTTCGTAGGATTCGGGGGGAAAGCCGTAGTAGTCATAGTACAGTGCCGGGTTCGCGCCCGCGGTGAGCGTGGGTACGTCTTCTTCCCAGTGGGCACTGACCACGACGATAGCGGATGGACGCACTATTTCCGCGGCAAGCTGCTGCAGCAGCGCCACCATTTCCGTATGCGCTTCATCTCCCAGCAACGGCAACGGACCGCCGCCATGAGAGAGGAACAAGACCTGGTTATTTCTGCTCAATCGAAGTGGCTCCGAAAGCTGGTTTCAAACATGCCGCGAGCGCGACCCCGAATAATGCGGCCACCATCCGGAGAAACTTTACCATTTCAGCTCTCGGCGTCGTACATGAATTCGCGCAGTTCCTGCGGGCAGCGGCAGGCCCCGGCAATCCTGGCGGCCCACTCGACAGCCGCCTCGCGCGATGGCAGTTCCAGCACGCAGAATCCGCCGTTGAATTCGCGGGTTTGTGCGTAGGTTCCGTTGGTTACGGCACCATCGGCGGCAACCATCACCGGCGCGACGCCCTCATTGAGGCCGCCGGCGAATACGTAACAGCCAGCCGCCTTTGCTTCGCGGATCACCGCACGTGCTGCTTCACCGACGGCAGCCATATCCTCCTTCGCCACGTTCATCGCCGGTGAAGGAAAAGAAATGAGGTACTTGGTCATCGATCACACTCCTGGACTGAGATTCAAGTCTATTACCGGGAGAGCACCGGATGAAAGCCCGGCAAGCGGGTTAGAATGCGCGTTCTGCAACTGGACCGAAACAGGATTCAACATGGCCGTGCGCGAAATCCTTCTGCTAGGCAACCCGGAGCTGCTGAAAGTATGCACTGAAGTGCAGCGGCATGAGGTGGAGGCCGTCCGCCCGATCATACGCGACCTGTTCGACACCATGGCCGCGTTCCGGGCCCGGCACGGGTGGGGGCGCGCCATCGCCGCGCCGCAGATCGGCCAGCACCGCCGCATCGTGTGTATGTTCGTCGACCGGGAGATCGCCATGATCAACCCGGTACTCAGCCACCACAGCGAAGAACAGATCACGGTATGGGAGGATTGCATGAGCTTTCCCGACCTCCTGGTGAGACTTTCCAACGCGCGCGAGTGCCGCCTGACCTACCGTGATGAAAACTGGCAGGAACATGTGGTGAAGGTGACTGAAGACTACGCCGAGCTACT
>CAYYCX010000088.1:0-17744 GCA_964470455.1 uncultured Wenzhouxiangellaceae bacterium | reverse complement strand
CTACAGGCCGAGGAGATCATAGGCATGGGAGAGGTCGGTCCATTGCCCGCTCTCAAAGTCCCAGCCATCGGCAGACGCCTGGCCGGCCGCACACAACAATGCCAAACCTGCAAACCACTTGAAACCGGTTTTCATTTGCTCGCTCCTTTCTTCATGTCATGCCAGTTGCCAATGATGGCCACCATTTCGTCCAGCCCATCGGTCAATGCCGCCGGCCCCGGTTGCAGTATCGTGGCTGATTTGATTTCAAACAACTGCGCATCGCGCACAGCGGGAATGGCGTCCCAGCCGGGCCGCGCCGCGACTTTCTCAGGGCGGAATTTCTTGCCGCACCAGGAACCGAGAATGATATCCGGCGCACGGCGGATCACCTCGGTGTGATCGGCGAGGATGCGGTTCTTGCCCAGCGATTCCGCGGAGTGTTCCGGAAACACCTCGATACCCCCGGCCAGGCCGATCAGCTCGGCCACCCAGCGGATGCCGGTGATGATCGGGTCGTCCCATTCCTCGAAATAGACCTGCGGACGCTGTTCCACCGGTGGCAGCGCGGCCAGCAAATCATCGCGCCTGGCTTCCCAGGCCGCCACCCAATCCAGCGCCTTTTTTGCGGCGCCAACCAGCGCCCCGAGCTGCACGATCATGTTGAGGATTTCTTCCACCGAGCGGTGGTTGAACACATGCACCTCGATTCCGGCCCGCACCAGGTCGGCCGCGATATCCGCCTGCAGGTCGGAAAAGCCCAGCACCAGGTCAGGTTCCAGTTCGATGATCTTGCCGATCTTGGCTGAAGTGAAAGCTGAGACCTTGGGTTTTTCCTTACGCGCCTCGGGCGGCCGCACGGTGAAGCCGGAGATGCCGACGATGCGGTCCTGTTCACCCAGCAGGTACAGGGTTTCGGTGGTTTCCTCGGTCAGGCAGACGATGCGTTGCGGGTAACGGTCCATGCTTCAGCTGCGTTTGCGCTCCAGCAGGCGCTGCTTTTCCTGATCGCCGAGAAAGGCCATGGCAAGCCCGGCCTGTTGGGTTTTACGAATCAGGGCAGCATCCAGGCCAGCTTGCGGCGCCGCCACATTGAATTCATGCGGCAGGTCGATGCCGCTGATGCCGGGATCATCACTGTTGAGGTTCAGCAACACGCCGGCCTCCAGCAATGCCCGGGCGGGATGTGCCGCCAGCGATGGCACGGTGCTGGTATGCAGGTTGGAGCTGAGGCAGACCTCCAGGCCGATCTGCTTTTCCGCCAGGAATTCCACCAACGCGGGATCTTCGATGGAACGGATGCCGTGGCCGATGCGCTCGGCGCCCAGGTCGCGAATGGCGCTCCACACGCTGTGCGGCCCGTCTGCCTCACCAGCATGAATGGTGAGGCGCAGGCCGGCATCACGGGCGCGATTGAAATGTGCCACGAACAGGCTGGCGGGAAAACCCTTCTCGTCTCCGGCCAGATCCAGCGCCACCAGGCCGTCGCGGTTGAGCAGCAGGGCATCGAGCTCCCGCGAGCAGGTTTCCGGCCCATAATGACGGCTGAGGATACCGATGGCCTGAGCGCGAACACCGGTCTCAGCCTCACCGGCGCGAATGCCGTCGATCACGGCTGCCGTCAGCTCCGCGGCGTCCAGGCCGTGCGCCTCCGCCATGAACCAGGGGCTGAAACGCAGCTCGATGTAATCGATGCCCTCGGCAGCGGCATCCTGCACGTTTTCCAGCGCGATGCGGCGACAGGCCTCATAGTCAGCCATTACCGCGGTGAGGTAGCGGAACTTGGCGATGAACTCCATCAACCCTTCCGTCGGGTCGGTGATCTGCACATGCGGCCGCAGGCTGTCCAGGTCCGTTCCGGGCAATGCGATACCGTGCTGGTCAGCCAGCTCCAGTATGGTTTGCAGGCGGACGCTGCCGTCGAGGTGACGGTGCAGGTCACACAGGGGCAGGTGAGGGTCGATCAGGCTGGTTTGGGCTGAGTTTTGGGCGGAATGTTCGGACATGGGGGACGATTCTCGGGACTGGTAGCGCTCCTGTCAACGAGCGCCGCTGGATATAATGGCAATACCACACCGGTGAGGGCTTCGCGCCATGTCTTCCAACCCTGTCGTGAACAACATCGCGGACAACATCCTGCAAACCATCGGCAATACACCGGTGGTACGCATCAACCGCCTGGCTCCTCCCGGGGTGGACCTGTTTGTAAAAATCGAGGCCTTCAACCCCATGGGCTCGGTCAAGGACCGCATGGCCCTGAGCTGCATCGAGCAGGCTGAACGTGATGGCAGCCTGAAGCCCGGCCAGACCGTCATCGAAGCCACCAGCGGCAACACCGGCATCGGCCTGGCCATGGTTTGCGCCGCCAAAGGCTATCCGCTGGTGCTTACCATGGCCGAAAGTTTCAGCATCGAGCGCCGCAAGATCCTGCGCTTCCTCGGCGCGCGCGTGGTGCTCACGCCCGCCGAACTGAAAGGCAGCGGCATGGTGGCCAAAGCTGAAGAACTGGCGGCAAGACATGGCTGGTTCCTGGTGCGGCAGTTTGAAAACGAAGCCAATGCCGATGCGCACAGCCGCACCACCGCGGTGGAAATCCTGGAAGCGTTTGCCGATCAGCCGCTGGATTATTTTGTTACCGGCTACGGCACCGGCGGCACCTTCAAGGGCACGGCGCGGGTGTTGAAGGAAAAAAGCCCTCATACAAAAATCATCGTCTGCGAGCCGGACAACTCGCCGCTATTGGGCAGCGGAATCGCCCAGCAACGGGATGCGCAGGGCAAGGCTACTGCCAGCCACCCCAGTTTCCGTCCGCACCTGATGCAGGGCTGGACCCCGGATTTCATTCCCAGGCTGGTGGAGGATGGGATGGCCCTGCACCTGGCGGACCATATCCAGCCCATCGACGGCAACCAGGCCATGGAGATGAGCCGGCAACTGGCCCGGCAGGAGGGTATTTTCTGTGGTACTTCCGGCGGCGCAACCTTTGCCGGCGCGCTGGAAATCTCCCGTTCAGCAGCCCCGGGCAGCCGCATTCTCTGCATGCTGCCGGATACCGGCGAGCGCTATCTGTCCACGCCGCTGTTTGAAGCAATCGGAGTGGAGATGGACGAGGAGGAACTGGCCATTTCCCGTTCCACCTCCTCGAGCCGGTTTGATGTCAAGGCCACACCCGCCGTGGCGCCTCAAGCGCAACCGGAACCTGCCGCCAGCCCCGCCACGGGGGACACCGATGCCGGTGATTACGTTGACCTGCTGCTGAATGACAAAGAGCAACCGCTGGTGTTCTTTGCCCTGGAATGGTGCGAATTCTGCTGGTCTGTGCGCAAACTGTTCAAGGCCATCGAAGTGCCCTTCCTGTCGGTGGACCTGGATTCGGTGAAGTACCAGGAAAATGACCTGGGGGGCCGCATTCGCGAGGTACTGAAAGACCGGTTCGGAGTAACGACCATCCCACAGATTTTCATCAATGGGCATCGCGTGGGCGGCGCCACGGATACCTTCGATGCGTGGAATTCAGGCCAGCTGCAGCAGCGGCTGAAAGAGGCCGGACTCCGCTTCAGGGAGCCGCCCGACTTCAATCCCTTTGAACTGTTGCCTGGCTGGCTGCACAGCCGCCAGGCGCTTCACAAGTAGTCATTCCAGCACGTTCATCTGCCAGAGGTCTTTCCGCTCCATTTGCAGGAACGGCCGCATGGCCAGGCAGCCGGTCTTGCCGATGCTTTTCTCGAGGTACTTGAGTTCCTGGAACTTCTCGTGGGTGCCCTGCCCCGGCGGCGCCTCGATGCCGTGTTCGCGCATCAGCAATATGCCTTTGGCGCGGATCGCCAGTTCCGTGTAGATACGCAGGTAGCAGAGCATGTCGGCCACCACCGGGCCCTCGAATTTCTGCGTCAGGTCGCTGAGGAAGCGGCCGATCTTGCTTTGCTGGAATTCACCGGAGTTGATCTGCTCCAGCAACAACGTGTCGGCATCAAAGTCCAGTTCCAGCCAGGCATGCATGGCCCTGGCGCTGTGATGGAAAACCAGCCCCAGCAGCGCCGGCAGTATGAGCAAGGTGCCCACCGTGGACCACACCGGCGAACCCGGAAAGTGATTGAACACCGAATGCAGGATGCTGGCTGCCAGCAGCCCAGGCAGGTAGTACAGCGGGTTGATTTTCATGCTGCGCTCGGTGATGGTCTGGGCCAGCACGCCGAAAATGGCGGTCACTCCCCCGTGCATGATGGCCGTGCCAAAGCCACGCACGATCCACACGCCAGGATTGGTGCCGATGCCCTGGTAGAGATAGTAGAGGTTTTCCACGAATGCAAAGCCCGCGCCTGCCGCAAACCCCAGGATGGCGGCATCCACCAGGAACCCGATGCGGCTGGTGCGGAACAGGTACACCATCACCAGGCCCTTGATGGCTTCTTCCACCAGGGGCGAGACGTAACGCGTAAAACTCAGCAGCGGCAGGTCAATACCCTGGATCAGCCAGCCGTTCACGAGGTAACTCAGCCCGGCGCAGACACCACCCAACAGGATCACCCACAACACCAGCCGCAGCCGCACCAGCTTGTAGCTGTCCATGAATACCAGTACTGACAGGAATATCAGTACGGGCAACAGGCCCACCAGGGCCAGGATCAGGGTTTGCGGGGAAAAATTCACAGTATTTTCAGTGACAGCATGAGTTCATCATCGGCTTTGTGCCCGCCGATGTAGCCGCGGGCGAATCCCAGCGACAAGGTCATGGGCAGGCGATGGACGACGGTAAATTCAAGATCCAGTTGCAGGCCGAGATTGTTATAGGTTTCATTGTAAACACGGTCGTCCAGGTCTGTCAGCAACACGCCGGCAAACACTGCGGGACGCAGGTAGGAGAGGAAAAACCCCGGCGTTCCCAGGCTCTCGAATCGCCACGGGGGCAGGTTCCACTCCACCACTGACTTGAAGAAATCCTGGCCGGCGATCTGGTCGATGTCAAAACCGGGAAAACTGTAGAACTCACGGTAGCGCTTGACTTCGCGGTCGTCGACGTAATTGTTGCCAAAGGCGCCGAAATACCAGCTGGCCAGTGAGTTGTCGCGGTCGCCATGGGCCCAGCCGGCGGAATTGTAAAGCCACACGGAGGAATGCTTCAGTGGCAGTGCGAAACCGAAATCCACGCCGGCCCGCACCAGCGGCACGGTTTCGCCCTCGGCATGGTCGAGGTAACCGGCAACGTCCCAGCGCCAGCCTTTTTCATGGTCCACTGCGCCCAGCGACTTGCGGGTATTGCTGTAGTTCAGCTCCGCCTTGGCCGAAAGCAATTCCTCAAAACCGATGGCCACGTTCTGGTTGCCCGGCAGGGTGTCGAGGCCGGTGTAGTAAGCCAGTTCGGCGTCAAAGGCCAGCGTGCGCGGCTCATCAAAAACCAGCAGCTTGTGGTAGCCGCCGATCAGGGCATCGCCCTTGCGCGCGCGTTCGGTGGGGCCGAACAGGTCGTAGAAATCGGCGTCGTTGTGCCAGTAACGCAAACGCCAGTTCAGTGACTTGTACTCGATGTCGGCATGCAGGCGTTCGCTGCCCTCCAGCGAATCGTCCAGGCTCCAGGAAATGTCCGCGCGCAGGGAATGGAACAGCATCGGGTCCTGGAAAGTGAAACTGAAACCCGGCGCGAAGCTGTCGCGGTAGCCTTCCACCATCGGATAGCCCGACAGATACTCCAGTTCCTTTTCCGGCCGGTATTTTCCTTCCTGCTTCGGCAGTGCGTCGTAATCGATTTTGGTCGGGGCGCCCACCGCCCAGCTCTTGACCACCGGATGCTTGCGCACGATTTCATTGCCGAGGAACGTAATGGCACTGAGGTCTTCCAGCGGTTCGGGTTGCATGCGGGCCGGCACGAAACCCTCGCCGGTGTATTCAAACACCACCAGTGATCCGTCGCTCAGGGGAATCGGGCGAAAAAAGCCGGTCTCCGCATTGCTCACTGCCTGCATGTCGCCATTCGCCACCTCGTAACGGAAAATGTTGGATACGCCGGTGTAGAACGAACTGCCGTAGAGATAGCGGCCGTCGGGTGAAAACACGAACCCTTCCGGAATGGCACGTCCGAAGCTGAACTCGCTGACGTGCTCGGCATTGCCCTGCAGCAGGTCCTCGACGCGGTACAGGCGCAGGTACTGGCGCCCCTGCACGTCTTCCACCGTGGCCGACAGCAACTGTCCATCCGGCGAGATGTCGAGGTCCGACAGTATCTGGCCGTAAGGAAAAGTGAAGACCTGGTTCCACTCGGTGAACGGCGGATTCAGCCGCACCAGGGTCACGTAACTGTTCAGGTGGCGCAAACCCCACAGGCTCCCGTCGCGGGAGTTGAACGCCAGGTCGCCGATACGTGCGTCCTCGATCAACATGCGGGTCTTGCCGGTTGGAATATCCAGCTCCATCAGGTCACGGAAAGTGAGGTTGTCGGCGGTGTAATACAACTTGCCGTTGGCGGCATCCAACGCCGGCGTGGTCACCTTGTACTTCATCGGCCCCTTGATCTCGGCCAACTGCCGCACCGATCCATCCTGCAAGGACATGGCGCCGAGGTGCGCCACCACGCCCGGAAAATAAAAGCCGCCGATCAATTGCCCGCCCTGTTCGTCCACAAAGGAACGCGATACCGACCCCAGTCCGGTGGCCTTCAGGCGCTGGATGGACGTAATGGGCGCTTGCCGCACTTTCGCCAGGTTGGCGGTCTGGAATTCACGCTCGAACCGAACCCAGTCACGCCAGGCCTCACCCAGGGGCTTGCCGAACACCTTCTCGAACTGGCGGGCGTAATAGGCTTCACTGTCGGCTCCACGGCTCAACCACTCAATGACCTGCTCGGGCGACCAGGCATAAGCCATGTAGCTGATGAAACGCGTGCCATAAAGGTAGGCATTGGTCATCGTCTGGAAGTCGATGGCCGAGCCCTCAGCGACGATGCCGAGGTCGCTGTAAAAATGCGCATCGTCACGCACCATGGCGCGGAACACCATTTCATCGTAGGCGCCCTGGGCTCGGCCAATGCCGCCTGACATCCAGGTTTCCATGAACACCGCGCTGCCCTCGAAATACCAGCGCGGGGCTGCGTTCCTTGGAGTGGAGAGATACGCGTAGAGGATCGACTCGGGATGCTTGCCGGTGGCCGAGGGCTTGCCGCCAAAAAACCTGCGCCAGCGCCGGTCGCGCTCGTTGGCTGCATCACCGGTTGCCAGATGCACCAGTTCATGGTTCATCAGCATGTAAATCCGTTCCAGTGCCGGGAAGGTTTCAAAGGTGTGGTTGATCGGCGCCACATCGATCCATAACAGGTTCTTGGGTGCCGACAGCGCCGCGGCGTTACCGTAATCACTGAAATCCTGCAGCATCAGGCTGGGCTTGTCGTAAGGCCTCCAGCCGAACATTTTCTCCTGGAACTGCAGTGAATTATGAAAGCTGCGAGTGACATGCGGGACCAGGTGGGTGGTCAGTGGATCAAAGTACAGCAGGCGCAGGTCGTCCGTTTCAAGCTGATCCATCTCGAACGGCGCGGCAACCAATGGCAATGTGACGAAACCATTCGTCAGCAGGGCCAGAAAGACCACACCCAAAGCAGATCGACGCATTCCCCACCCACGCGGATTTTGTGCGCTCATCATACCCGGGCGGGCAAAAAAAAACCGCCGGTCATGGACCGGCGGCAAGCTTCGAACCGTTCAGTTTGGAAAGCTCAGTTCTTTCTGAGGTTCTCCGCTGCACGGGCAGCGTCGGCAGCCTGGATACGCGCTGCATCAGCAGCCTGGATGCGGGCGGCATCGGCAGCCTGGATGCGGGCAGCATCTGCGGCCTGGATACGGGCAGCTTCCGCAGCCTGCACTCGGGCAAAGGCCAACCTGGCAGCATCAGCAGCCCTGGCCGCGTCGGCCGCAGCGTCACTGGCCAGGGTAGCGGCCCTGGCGGCGTCAGCGGCCCTGGCGGCGGCATCCGAGGCATTATTGATGCGGGCGGCATTCGCGATGCGCGCGGCATCAGCCGATTTCATGCGGGCCGCATCGGAAGCCCTGCTGGCGGCCTGTGCCGCCGCGTTCAAACGCGCAGCATCGGCGGTGGCCACGGCCACGGCGTCATCGGCAGCCATGATTCGTGCATCATCCGCGGCCCGGATACGCGCCTCGTCGGCGGACGCATTGGCGCTGGCAGCCGCTTCGGTGCCGCTTTGCAGAAGCTGGAACTCATCGGTCTGCATGATTTTCGCCACCGACTCATCGCCCAGAACCACATCTTCCTCGGCAATCTGGTCAGACTGGTAACGCTCGGCCGGAACGATGGTGCCGGACAGATCCTGGTCACCCGGGGGCCACAAGCTGCTTGATATCACAACCACGGCCAACACAAGAGCAATGGCAACCAACAGGAAAGCCGCTTTGGACATACCTGAACTTCGTTTACGCATTTCAAATTCTCCTGAACAACTGGATTGTGATCAGGTTTGAGGTACATTCGGCGCCGTCATGACACTGAACTACCCTGCCTCACCCACCTAACGCGATAGCACCTTTAAAAATACTTCTGTTGTCCTGGCTGATGGTCACGGCCAGATCCGAAGCCAAACCATTCACCATTTCTTCCGACGGAACACCAGGCCTGCGCAGGAACACCACGAACTGGTGCGAGCCCTGGTTCACCACACGCACATTCCCCCCGGAAACCTCCAAAACCTCCATGCCTTTTGCATCATGCACGAATCCCCCGAATTCCATGCCGGAAGCCGCCAGCGGAATGTTGATTTCCACCGGACCCGCCGAATCCAGGTCAAACTGCAGGGCCAGGGTGCCGTTCATTTCCTTGAGCAGGATCGAGCCTTCAACCGCCTCCAGGTCAACAGCCAACTGGCTGCGGGAGGCATCCGGCAATACCTTGTCCTGCTTCACCATGGACCCTACCAGGCTGGACATCTCGCCCACCATGTCACTGTCTGAAACCGGCAGGATCCGGATCATGCCCACGGCCAGCAACATGCCGGCCGCCACCGCCAGGCCATAGGAGGCTGGCCGGAACCAGTTGCGCAGCCATGCGGGCAACTGTCGCGGGGCGGGAAGCTCAATACTGTCGAGAATGCGGCGGTTCAGGCCGGGCGGGGGTTCGAGATCGGGTACTTCACTGAGGATATTGGCGAGGTGCATCATCTCGTCGCGATAGGCGCGGGCCGCGGCGGACCGGGCCAGCTCCGCCTTGAGCACTTCCCGTTCGCTTTCGGCAAGCACGCCATCAACCTCGGCCTGGATCAAATCAGCAATTCGCTCGTCCACTATGTTCACACCATCCCCCTCTCTGCCAGATGATTCTTCATGATCTGGCGCGCGGAATATAAACGTGATTTCACGGTCTTCTCGGGAATATGCAGTACCTCGCTGATGTCCCGGTAACTCAAGTCCGAGAAATGCCTCAAAACCACCACCACCCGATAATCCTCCTGCAACTCCATGAGGCTGTCCTGCACCACCTCCGACATCTGCCGGGTGTTCAGGCTGTGCTCCGGGTTTTCGGCACTGACGAACTGCTCTTCTTCAAGTTCCTGTTCATTGCGTGTCCGGTTCCGGTGGTTGATTGCCTCGTTGATCGCAATCCGGTAAATCCAACTGAAAAACTTGAACTTCGGGTTGTACTGGTCGAGCCGCTCAAATACCTTGAGAAACACCACCTGGGTTACGTCGGCTGCGTCGTCCGGGTTGCCCAGCACACGATAAGCGGCGTTGAAGATCGGGCGTTCGTACTCCTGCACCAGCTGGCCCAGGGCCACCCGGTCACCCTGCCTGCATCGACCGATCAGTTCATGGTCCCGGTGGTTATCCATAACTACCATTCACGCTGGTGAAAGTTGGTGGGTGATTGAAAATATTCTTGAGGACTGGCCAACGAATGGGCAATCACCTGAAATCATGATCCTAAAACTCTGATTTCAAACAATTTATCAAAGCCCGAATATCGGAAAATATCGATGATGTGCGGGTTCACATTGACCAGGACCATACCGGAGGAACCGGCCAGCATGCGCTTGTGGGTCTTCAGCAGCACACCCAGGCCGGCGCTGGAGATGTATTCCAGGGTAGTCATGTCCAGCACGCAAGGGCCGGCCAACTGATCGAGGAATTCCTGCGCATTGACTGCCTGGGCGGCATCCAGGCGCCCTTTCAGCGTCACTTCGCCGCTGTCATTGAAAGATATTTCAAACATGTTCCTCGACCACTTTGATTATGAAGGTGATTTTACTCTGCCTGTTCGCGTATTCGTAGTGAATCGAGTCAACCATTTTCAGCACCAGGTACAGCCCGAGCCCTCCCGGAACCCTCTCCGACACCGGAGCGTCGACATCCACATCCGCGGCCTGGGTCGGATCGAACCGCTCCACATCGAAATCCGTGAGGCTGACCTGTACTCCCCCCTGCACCGGCTGCATTTCCAGCAATATCTGCGCCTCGGTTTCGGTGTTGTAATTCACCATGTTCACAAACAGTTCCTCGATGCAGAGATCCACCGGTGTTCGCAATGACGGATCCACCCCCTGGCTGGCAAAAAATTCCTCGGTATCGCCAACGATGTGGCTGATTTCCTCAAAGCTGCGTTCGTATCGCTTGCGCATGATTCGGCCTTCCTCTGAAAACCCATGGACTGAAGTTGAATTCCCAATACGTCCTTCCACGCGGCAGCACAGTGTACTCCAGCTCGGGCGTCCTGATGAGTCAGGCCAGCCGCTTGATGATGACCACCGTGATGTCGTCGAGCTGGGTGGCGCCCGCTCCGAATTCGCCGACCATCTGCATCAGCTGCCTGCCTGATTCAGCCGCCGGCAGGTGGTGATAATCCGCCATCCAGCGTTCCACCCTTTGCTGCCCGAACTCGGCCCCCTGGTCGCTGGCATACTCATAAATGCCATCGGACAGCAGGGCCAGCACGTCGCCGGGCTCAAATTCAAACGCCTGCACCGGGCCCGGGCTGCCAATTTCCATTACACCCAGCGGAAACGTTGAAGGGCCGCGGAATTCAAATTCCCCGCTGGAGGCATGGTAGAACAACAATGGCCCCTGGCCGCCGGAGTAATACTCCAGCCGGTGCGTGCGCGGATCCAGCATGCCCATGAAGGCCGTGATGAAGCGGTCGTCCGGCAAATCCTCCGACAACTGGTTGTTCACATGCGTGTAGGCTTCCGCCAGGCTGGCGCCACAGCGGAATGCCACCCGCAGCATGGCCTGCATCTGCGTGGCCGACAGCGCCGGACCAAAGCCGTGGCCGGTGGCGTCTCCCATCAGGATGAAAAGCCCGGAGTCCAGCATGACGAGATCAAAGGTGTCGCCGCCGGTCTGTTCGGTTGGCAGGAACCGGCCATGCAGGTCATAACCCGGTACTTCGGGCATGGTATCCGGCAGCGTTCCCATCTGGATTTCGCGCGCCAGCGAAACCTCTTCGTCCAGGCGTTCCTTGAGCAGCAGCGCCTCGGTCAGCTGGGTACGTTGCAGGGCTACCGCGCATTGAGCTCCCAACGCAGCCGCCATCAATTCATCATTGTGTTCAAACACGCCGCCCTGTTTGTTCAGCAGCTGCATCACTCCAACCGGTTCACCCTGGCGGCCCAGCAACGGGATGCTCAGGATGGAATGGGTTCGGTAGCCGGTCTGGTGATCCATGCCTTGGCTGAAACGCCTGTCCGCATAGGCATCAGGCACGTTGATGATGTTCTTGCTGGTGAGGCACTCGCCCACCAGGCCCTTGTTCGCGGGGATTCGCATTTCCGGAGTGCCGGCCGGAATTTTCAGGACCAGCTCATGCTGTGAAGGATCGTACAGCCACAGGCTGCCGCGGTCGGCCAGCAACACGTCACGGCCCGCCTCCACGACTTCATTGAGCAATTGCATCAGGTCATAGGAGGCCGCAAGTTTCTGGCTGACATCCAGGATACGCAGCAGGGCGTCGCGGGAAAGCGCATTCCGTTCCGTCAAATCGTTCATAGGCTCTCCCGCCTGGGCATGTGCGCTAAATGTAACAGAGAACGGCCGGGTTCCATCGCAGCGAAGAAAAAGGCAATTCATAGCTATTAGCTATTATTTTTATTTCCATAATCAATTTTACAAATGCATGGGTGTTTACCTACAATGCCGGCCATGAATTCCACTTTATTTATCAATCCATTGGGAGGAATGAAATGAACCAGGCGAATTGCAGTAATGAATCACTTGTCGGCAAGAAAGTGCCGAACGTTGTTTTCAAGACCCGCGTGCGGGACGAATCCGTGGAGGGGCCCAACCCCTACCGCTGGCAGGATGTGAGCAGCGATGACATTTTCAAGGGCCGCAAGGTAGTGGTCTTCGCGCTGCCGGGTGCTTTCACGCCCACCTGCTCCAGCACGCACCTGCCGGGTTATGAGGAGAAGTACCAGGAGTTCAGGGACCTGGGCGTGGACGACATCTATTGCCTGAGCGTGAACGACGCCTTCACCATGTTCCAGTGGGGCAAGCACCAGGGCGTGAAGAACGTCAAGCTGCTGCCCGACGGCAGCGGTTTCTTCACCGAGCAGATGGGTATGCTGGTACGCAAGGACAACCTGGGCTTCGGCGCGCGCTCTTGGCGTTACTCCATGCTGGTCGAGGACGGCGTGATCACCGCGCTGTTTTCCGAGGAAGGCAAGTGCGACGACTGCCCCACCGACCCGTTTGAAGTCAGCGACGCAGGCACCATGCTGCAGCAGCTGAAGCAGCGCAAGGCCGCCTGAAGCCAAGTTCTCGAGGCTTCAAATCCTCCTGCGGCAGCCCGGCAAGGCCCGGGTTGCCGCAGGAGGCCATTCATGTTCAATGATGGGTTGAGAAAATTTCCGCGGCTGGCCCAAAGGCAATCAGGCGGCTGAACTCGATGTACTCGCCTTCTATCACCATCAGGCCGATGAACACCAGCAGGCAAAGCGGTGGTACCAGGATGGCATAAATCAATGCCAGGCGCTCCCAGGCCATGTGCATGAACACGGCCACGATGAAGCCTGCTTTCAGGAACATGAACAACAGGATCAAGGTCCAGCGCAGGTAACCCTGCAACTCGTAGTAATCCACCGCGTAGGAAAACGCGCTGAGCACGAACAGCAATCCCCACACCCAGAAATACACGCCCAGCGGATGTTGTTGATGCCCTTCCGAAGTTGTTGCTGTTGCCGTCATCTCAAGCCTTCTCCGTCACCGGTGGTTCACCGGCCCTCACCACAGATAGAAAAACGCGAAAATGAACACCCAGACCAGGTCCACGAAATGCCAGTACAGGCCGGCGATTTCCACCGTTTCATAATTGCCGTTCTTGTGCCGGTCGTAATACCCGCTGCCCACGCGCCAGGCGACGATGCTGAGGTAAATCACGCCGGCTGAAACGTGCATGCCGTGAAACCCGGTGATCATGAAAAAGCTGGCGCCGAATTGCGCCGCGCCCATCGGGTTGCCCCAGGGCCGAACGCCTTCGTCGACGATCAGCTTGGTCCATTCAAAGGCCTGCATGCCCACGAACGTGGCGCCGAGCAAGGCTGTGGCGGCCATCAGAATCACGGTCATTTTCCTGTTCTTGCGGTAACCGTAATTCACCGCCAGCGCCATGGTGCCACTGGAGGTGATCAGCACGAAGGTCATGATGGCAATGAGAATCAGCGGAATGGGGTCTCCGCCGAAACTGAGCGCGAACACTTCGCTCGGATACGGCCACGGCACCGTGGTGGAAATGCGGACGCTCATGTAGCTGATGAGGAAGCAGGTGAAAATGAAGGTGTCGCTGAGCAGGAATATCCACATCATGGCCTTGCCCCAGGGCACCTGGAATACCTGCTTGTCCCCGGCGACATCCTGGATGACGCCACGGTTGCCGTCGAGTATGTTCGAACTGGCGGCGAGTGCTTCCCCGGTCATGTCGTATCCCTCATGGCTCGTTCCTCACGTAAATCCACATCAACTGCTGAGCAACAGGTAAAAAAGCAGAAACCACACCAGCAACAGGAAGTGCCAGTAAACCGCGCACATTCCCAGGCGGTTGGGCAGGGCCGGATCATCGGCCTGGCGAAATGCAATCAAGCCGGCCCGGCCCAGGAACCACATGCCACCCACCAGGTGCAGGGCGTGGATTGCGGTAAACATGTAGAAGAACGCATAGGACGCATTGGCCTGCGCGTACAGTCCCGCCGCCAGCATTTCACGCCAGGCTTCCACCTGGCCCGCGATGAAACCCGTGGTGAGCAACAGTGCCGCCAAAAGCCACCACTTCATCCTCGCCGGTTCCTGCGCCCTGCCGGCATGGGTGGCCAAATGCAGGCTGACCGAAGCCAGCACCAGCAAGGCCGTGTTGAACCAGAGGATTGCCGGTTCGCTGGCTTTGACCCAATCGCCGTAGGTCATGCGCATCTGGTGCGATACGCTGAACAGCAGGAACATGCTGGTGATCACCGCCAGGAACAGGTAAAGGCCGGTGCGGCTTGCGGGCCGCACCGACAGGTCTTCATGCAGTCCGCTGATTTCGCCGGAGTGCTCCCAGGGCTTTTCAGCGATTTTGCTGAACCAGTTCATGCGTGTTTGGCTTCCTCGCCGTGGTAGGTGGAATCGGTGGTTGGCACATCCTCCGGTGCCATGTTCTGGGGAATATAGTCTTGCGCCGCGCCGGGAACGCTGAAGTCATAGGCCCAACGGTAGACCACCGGCAGGTCATGGCCCCAGTTGCCGTGCTTGGCCGGGGTATCCGGCGTTTGCCATTCCAGCGTGGTGGCTTTCCACGGGTTGCCGCCGGCTTTCCTGCCGTTCCTGAGGCTCCAGAACATGTTGAAGATGAAAATGAACTGCGCAATCGCCACAAACAGTGCGGCAATCGAAATGGCCTCATTCATGGTGTGCGCCGAATCCGGAATAAAAGCGGTATCGCCCATGGCGAAATAGCGCCGTGGCAGGCCCAGGATGCCGAGGTAATGCATCGGCAGGTAAATCGCGTAGGTGCCGAACAGCGTCAGCCAGAAGTGCACCCGGCCCAGGGTGTCGTTGAGCATGCGCCCGGTGATTTTCGGGTACCAGTGGTAAATGGCCGCGTAGATCACCAGGATCGGTGATACGCCCATCACCATGTGGAAATGGCCAATGACGAAATAGGTATCGGACAGCGGCACATCCACCGCCACATTGCCCAGGAACAGGCCGGTGATGCCGCCGTTGATGAAGGTGAAAATGAAACCGATCACGAACAGCATGGGCACGGTCAGGCGGATGTCCCCTTTCCACAGGGTCAGCACCCAGTTGTAGACTTTCAGCGCCGTGGGAATGGCGATGATCAGCGTGGTGGTGGCGAAGAAGAAGCCGAAGTACGGATTCATGCCGCTGACGTACATGTGGTGCGCCCATACGACAAAGGAAATGACACCGATCGCCAGGATGGCCCATACCATCATGCGGTAACCGAAAATGTTCTTGCGCGCATGCACGGAAATCACATCTGACACCATGCCAAACGCCGGCAAGGCCACGATGTAAACCTCAGGGTGGCCGAAGAACCAGAACAGGTGCTGGAAGAGGATGGGGCTGCCGCCGTTGTGGCCGGAATCCTCACCCATGGACAGCAGGGTTGGCATGAAGAAGCTGGTGCCGATGATGCCATCCAGCAGCAGCATGATGGCGCTGACCAGCAGGGCAGGAAAAGCCAGCAGGCCCAGGATGGTGGCGGTGAAAATGCCCCACACCGACAGCGGCATGCGCATCAGGGTCATGCCGCGGCAGCGGGCCTGCAGCACGGTGGTGACATAGTTCAGTCCACCCATGGTGAAGGCCACGATGAACAGCGCCAGCGACACCAGCATCAGGATGATGCCGCCACCGATGCCGGGCGTTCCGGGCAATACGGCCTGCGGTGGATAGAGTGTCCAGCCGGCTCCGGTAGGCCCACCTGGAATGAAGAAGCTGGCGCAGAGCACCAGAACCGACAGCAGGTACACCCAGTAACTCAGCATGTTCATGAACGGGAACACCATGTTCCCGGGCGCCGCACATCAGCGGGATCAGGTAATTGCCAAAACCGCCGAGCAACAGGGCAGTGAGCAGGTAAACCACCATGATCATGCCGTGCATGGTGATGGCCTGGTAATACTCGTCAGGCGTAATGAACGAAAAGGTGTCGGGGAAGCCGAGTTGCAGGCGCATCGCCAGGCTCAGCACCAGAGCAACCAGGCCCACCGCGATGGCAGTCAGGCTGTACTGTACGGCAATGACTTTGTGGTCCTGGCTCCAGATGTACTTGGTGACAAATGTCTGGGGATCATGCAGGTGCTGCTCGTGGTCACGGTCTGCAATTGCAACATAAGCCATCAGTACATACTCCTGCCCCGGTCAGCCGGGTACATTCATTTCAACTGGTTGATGTAGGCCACCACATCATTGATGTCCTGCTCGCTGCGCAACATGCCGGAAAGCAGGTTCATCTGTTTGCCATAGAGGTCCGAAGGGTGCGAGCCGCGAACGCCGCTCTTGTAATTCTGCAACTGGCGTTTCAGGTACCAGTCGTTCTGGCCCTGCAAACGCGGCGCGTTCAAGGCCCAGATGCCTTGCGCCCCGGCACCGTGGCAGGACTTGCAGGTGCCGTACAACTTGGCGCCCCGTTCGTGATCACCCTGCACTTTTTGCACGCCAGCGGTTGGGTCCGGCAGTGCCGCGATGTAGGCCGAGATGTTCCGGATGGCGGCATCGTCCGCGAGCGTGGCCGCCATGGGCGCCATCTGCATGCCGAACGCATCCTCCGGATTGGCGCCACGCAGGCCGTGCCTGAAATGCTGCAACTGCCGCTCGAGATACCACGCATTCAGGCCCGCCAGGCGTGGCGCATTGAGCATTTCATTCCCCTCGCCCTGCGCGCCATGGCAGGCGGCACAGACCGCGTACTGGGCCTGGCCCATCGCCGGTTGCGGCTCGGCCTGCTGCATCACCATGGCCCACGTCGGCCAGGACTGCAGCCACTGATCAAACTCCTCGGGCTGTTCAACCACCACAGCGCCGCGCATCGCGAAATGGCCAATGCCGCAGAGTTCCTCGCACAGGATGTCAAAGCGTCCGGTGCGCGTCGTCTTCAGCCAGGCATAGGGAGTTGAACCTGGAACCAGGTCCATCTTCACGCGGAACTGAGGTACGGTGAAGTTGTGCAGCACATCCTTGGAGCGCAGCACGAACTTGTAGGATTCGCCCAAAGGCAGGTGCAATTCGCCGCTTTCCACCAGGATGTCGTCCTGGCCGGCTGGATCCTCGGCTTTCATGCCGAACGGGTTGTCCACCGACATTTGCGCCACATCAACCTGGCCCAGCACGCCATCCTGGCCAGGGAAGCGGAACGTCCAGTGCCACTGCTGGCCAACCACTTCAACCACCCGCGCATCTTCAGGCACTTCCACAAACTTGCCCCATACCCATAAGCCGGGCGCCAGCAGCGCCACCACGCCGATGGTGGTGACGATGGTCAGCCAGACTTCGAGCTTGTGCGACTCCGGTTCGTAATGGGCCTTGAGGCCTTCACGGTGACGGTATTTGATGATCACCCAGACCAGGAATCCGTTCAGGACGATGAAAACAAACCCGGTGATCCAGAACGTGATGTCGACGGTGAGGTCAAGGAAGGCCCAGTCAGCGGCGATCGGAGTCCACCACCAGGGACTGAAGATGTGGAACAGGACGGTAATGACTACCAGAAACAGGATTCCGAGTGCGATGGCCATACGCCTGTCCTTTTATGTCGGTTCAGTTAATTTTATTCTAATG
>CAYYCX010000087.1:0-18072 GCA_964470455.1 uncultured Wenzhouxiangellaceae bacterium | reverse complement strand
CAACCGGGCAGGGCGGCAGGCACAGGTCGCAACCGGTGCATTCCGATTCAATGACGGTATGCATCTGCCTGGCGGCGCCGAGAATGGCGTCCACCGGGCAGGCCTGTATGCACAGGGTGCAGCCGATGCAAACCGCCTCGTCAATCACCGCCACGGTCTTCGGCGTCTCCTCGCCGTTTTCAGGGTTCAATGGCAATGGCTCGCGGCCCAGCAGGTCTGCCAGGGCTTCGATGCCGGCCTGTCCGCCCGGCGGACACTGGTTGATTTCGGCCTCGCCGCTGGCAATCGCTTCGGCATAGGGGCGACAGCCCGGGTAGCCGCACTGCCCACATTGCGTTTGCGGCAGGATTCGATTGATCTGCTCCGCTACAGGGTGGCCTTCGATGCGGAACCGTATGGCTGCCCAGCCCAGGCCCAGGCCCAGCAGCAGCGCCAGCAGGCTGATGCTGCTGATGGTCCAGATCAGGTCCGCGCTCATGGGGTTTGCCTCACAACCGGGCCAGCCCGGTGAAACCCATGAAGGCCAGTGCCATCAACCCTGCGGTTATCAGCCCGATCGGCGCGCCGCGAAAATGCAGTGGTATGTCGGCATGAGCCAACCGCTCGCGCATGGCCGAGAAACACACCAGCACCAGGCCAAATCCCAGCGCGGCTCCGAATCCATACAGTGCCGATTGCAGCAGGTTGTGCTGCTCCTGTACGTTGAGCAGAGCAACGCCCAGAACCGCGCAGTTGGTGGTGATCAGGGGCAGGAATATGCCGAGTATCCTGTACAGCAGAGGGCTGGATTTGCGCATCACCATCTCTGTCAGCTGAACAGTAACCGCGATCACCAGGATGAAACCCAGGGTTTGCAGGTACTCCAGTTGCAGTGGATGCAGCAGGTAGCGATCCAGCAGGTAGCTGGAAACCGAGGACAAGGTGAGCACGAACAGCGTGGCCACCGACATGCCGATGGCGCCTTCCAGCTTGTTGGAAACTCCCATGAACGGGCAGAGCCCAAGAAAGCGCACCAGCACGAAGTTGTTCGCCAGCACCGTACTGACCAGGATCAGCAGGTATTCCGTCATGGTTTTGCTGCTGGATTCATCAGCGCGCCCGTCTCAGGTGATCCGCATGCCGGGTTTGGCGCCGTCATCCGGCGCCAGCAGGAACAACCCCTCTTCATCCGAGCCGGCGCACAGCACCATGCCTTCAGACACACCAAACCGCATCTTCCGTGGTTGCAGGTTGGCCACGATCACCGTCAGCCTGCCTTCAATGTCTTCCGGCTTGTAGGCCGACTGTATGCCGGAAAAAATGGTCCGTTGGCCATTGCCCACATCCAGCTCCAGCCGCAGCAGTTTGTTGCTTTCCGCCACCGCTTCGGCCTTGAGAATTCGCGCGATGCGCAGGTCGACCTGCTGGAAGGCCTTGATGTCAATGGTTTCAGCGATGGGTTCGAAGTCGCCCTGCGCCACAGGCTGTTCCTCCTTCTGGCCGGCACCCAGGCTGGACTTCGAAGCTTCGATGATGGCCTGGATTTTTACCGGATCTATCCGCTGCAGCAGTGGCTGGAAGGTGTTCACCTCAACTCCGGTCAAGGGCTGGTCAATGTCCTGCCAGTCATCCAGTGGAACATTCAGGAACGCGCTGGCGCGCCCGGCCGTGAACGGCAGCACCGGCGCCAGATAGGTCATCAGCACGCGGAACAGGTTGATACCCTGGGTGCATACGGCCTGTACTTCCGCTTCGCGCCCTTCCTGTTTGGACAGCACCCAGGGCTTGTGCTCATCGATATAACGATTGGCCAGGTCGGCCAGCGCCATGATGCGGCGCACAGCCGACTGGTAATTGCGTCCTTCGAAATCAGCGGCAATCGCGGTTCGCTCAGCCACAAACTGCTGGTACAGCTCAGGCTCCGGAAGCTCAGTGGCCAGTTGGTTGTCAAATTTGCGCTGGATGAACCCGGCACAGCGGCTGGCGATATTGATCACCTTGCCCACCACGTCGGCATTCACCCGCTGTACGAAATCCTCCAGGTTGAGGTCGATGTCGCCGGTGCCCGGCCCGAGCTTGGCGGCGAAGTAATAGCGCAGGTAATCGGGTTCGAGGTGCTCCAGGTAGGTACGGGCGCGTATGAACGTGCCGCGGGACTTGGACATCTTGGCGCCATCCACGGTCAGGAACCCGTGGGCGTAAACGGCGGTGGGAGTGCGCAATCCGGCGCCCATCAGCATGGCCGGCCAGAACAGGGTGTGGAAATAGACGATGTCCTTGCCGATGAAATGATGCACTTCGGTGGTTGAGTCCGGCTTCCACCAGTGGTCGAAATCCATTCCCTGGCGTTCGCACAACTCGCGAAAGCTGGCCAGGTAGCCCACCGGGGCATCCACCCAGACGTAAAAATACTTGTCCGTGGTGCCGGGAATGCGAAAGCCGAAATAGGGCGCATCGCGTGAAATGTCCCAATCGCGCAATCCTTCGCTGAACCATTCCTGCAGCTTGTTGGCGATCTCGCTCTGCAGTGCACCCGAATTCATCCAGGTTTGCAGGGCGGATTCGAAATCAGCCAGCCTGAAAAAATAGTGTTCCGAATCACGCAGCACCGGCGTGGTGCCGGAAACCGCCGATTTCGGATTGAGCAGGTCGGTGGGCGAATAGGTGCTGCCGCACGCTTCGCAGGAATCACCGTACTGGTCTGCGGTGCCGCACTTGGGGCAGGTGCCGCGGATGAAACGGTCGGGCAGGAACATCTTCTCCTGCTCGTCGTACAGCTGCTTGATTTCGCGCCGGGCAATATGGCCTGCTGCATCCAGGCGGGTATAAATCATCTCCACCAGTTCACGGTTGTGGTCGCTGTGGGTTGATGAATAGTTGTCGAAGCTGATGCCGAAGTCGCGGAAATCCTGCTTGTGTTCCGCGTTCATCCGGTCGATCAGTTCCTCGGGGGATTTACCCTCGGCGCGCGCCCACAGCATGACCGGCGTGCCGTGAGCATCGTCCGCCCAGGCGAAATAGCATTCGTGGCCCTGTGCGCGCTGGAAACGGGCCCAGATGTCGGTTTGAACATATTCCAGCATGTGCCCCAGGTGGATGGCTCCGTTGGCATAGGGCAGGGCGCTGGTCAGCAGGATTTGACGTCGTTCTTGGCTCATGTAGTGATACTTTCGAAGGGTAATGGCGAATTATGTCATGGCGCCATGGCAGGGCCCAAGCATGCGCCGCGTTTCCACAGCCAGATAATTGCCCCCTGGCGCCGGGAAAGTTGTGCCGCGCTGCTGTCATGCCCCGGCTTAGCGGCTACAATGCGCTTCCCCTAACCATGCAAGTCCGGAATACCGATGTCGAGTTTGAGTGAAGAGCGGGTCAGGTCCATCCTGGCCGGAGTGCAGGACCCCCTGGCCGGGCAGGATATCGTCAGCCTGGGTTGGGTGCGCGGCGTAGCCATCGCCGATGACCGCGTGGCTGTCGACCTGCGTGCCCCGTATCCGCTGGGCGCCCGCCAGGACGGGCTGCAGAAGCAGGTTCGCGCGGCACTTGAGGCGGACTCCTGCATCACGACAGCCGCTGTCAACCTGGATTGGCGGGTGTTGACGCACAAAGTACAGGGCGAGCTCAAACCCATGCCGGAAATCAGGAACATCATCGCGGTGGGCTCGGGCAAGGGGGGCGTGGGCAAATCAGCCACGGCCGTCAACCTGGCGCTGGCCTTGCAGGCTGACGGTGCCCGGGTTGGCATCCTCGACGCCGATATCTATGGCCCCAGCATTCCGCGCATGCTGGGCGTTTCCGGCCGCCCCGAAACGGATGGCAAACGCATCATTCCGCAACGCGCACACGGCCTGCAGGTCATGTCCATAGGGTTCTTGGTGGAAGAGGACACACCGATGATCTGGCGTGGCCCGATGGTGACCTCGGCTTTGCAACAATTGCTGGGCGAAACCAACTGGCAGGGCCTGGACTACCTGATCATCGACCTTCCGCCTGGCACCGGCGATATCCAGCTGACGCTGGCGCAGAAGGTGCCTGTCAGCGGCTGCGTGGTCGTAACCACACCGCAGGATATCGCCCTGCTGGACGCGCGCAAGGCGGTGCAGATGTTCCGCAAGGTCAACATGACCGTGCTTGGCGTGGTGGAAAACATGAGCACGCATATCTGTAGCCAGTGCGGCCATGAAGAAGCCATCTTTGGCAGTGGTGGCGGCGCCAGCATGTCGGCCGATTTCAATCTGCCGCTGCTGGGCCAGCTGCCTCTGGCCCTGCGCATCCGCGCTGATCTGGATGAAGGCAAACCAACCGTGGTAGCCGCTCCAGACTCTGAAATAACCGCCAGTTACCTCGATTGCGCCCGGCGTGTGGCCATCGAACTTTCGCAGAAGCCGCGTTCGCTGGACCTGAACCTGCCCACCATCAATGTGGAAAACCGCTGAACCGGGGAAATCCCCGCAGCCTCGAATCGCAACGGAGACCTGCTTGAGCATCAAATCAGACCGCTGGATCCGCCGCATGGCGGAACAACACCATATGATCGAACCTTTTGAGCCAGGCCAGGTGCGCCGCAGCCCAGAAGGGCACAGCCTGATTTCCTATGGCACGTCAAGCTATGGTTACGATGTTCGCTGTGCGCGTGAATTCAAGATTTTCACCAACATCAATTCCGCGGTGGTGGACCCAAAGAATTTTGATTCCAGCAGTTTTGTCGATTTCACCGCCGATTTCTGCATCATCCCGCCCAATTCCTTTGCGCTGGCGCACACGGTGGAGTACTTCCGCATTCCACGCAACGTGCTGACCATATGCCTGGGCAAATCGACTTATGCGCGCTGCGGCATCATTGTCAACGTCACGCCGCTGGAGCCGGAGTGGGAAGGGCACGTCACGCTGGAGTTTTCCAACACCACACCCTTGCCGGCGAAGATTTACGCCAATGAGGGTGTGGCGCAGTTCCTGTTTTTCGAATCCGATGAACCCTGCGAAATGTCGTATGCCGACCGGGCCGGAAAGTACCAGGGCCAGAGGGGCGTTACGCTGCCACGCGCCTGAGCAAGTTGCGCGAACACGTTGCCTGAACTGGGCAGGGGCGAGGGTTCATTCCATGGGTGGTTGCTGGATCAGCGTGGCGTAAGTCTGGAATGTCTGCCCACCGCGGCTGACTTCGAGCTCCACTTTCGTTCCCGGCAGAAACGAGGATATTTTCAACTCGAACTCCAGGTTTTCACGGGCGGGTTCACCGTTCAGGCTGATTATGACATCACCCTGGCGGATTCCGGCCTGCCAGGCAGGGCCGTCGCGAAACACTTTTTGCACGACCAGCCCGGATGGATTGTCGTCATCATTGATGCCGGCACCGGGCCCCAGGTCACTGAGCCAGGCACCCAGCCAGCCGCGCCGGACTGAGCCGTAATCGATGATCTGTTTCATCACTTCCCGGGCGGTGGTGATCGGAATGGCAAAACCGATGTTCTGGGCTCCGGTGGCTCCCCCCAGATGGCGCGTGTTGATGCCGATCAGTTCACCACGGGCGTTGATCAACGCTCCGCCGCTGTTGCCGGCGTTGATCGCTGCATCAGTCTGGATAAAGCCTTCAAAGGCGAAGGTGTCCAGCGTGTTGCGGCCGGTGGCGCTGACGATGCCCATGGTGACGGTATGGCTCAAGCCGAGAGCATTGCCGATGGCCAGCACGACATCACCCACGCGAACCGGCTCGGTGTCCCTGAAAGGAATGGTGGGCAGGTCGGTCAGGTTGATTTTCAGCACCGCCAGGTCGGTTTGCGGGTCAGAACCCACCACCTGGGCCTGTGCGATACGTTGGTCCCACAGCCCGATTTTGATGTTCTGGGCGGAACTGACCACATGATGGTTGGTCAGGATGTAGCCGTCGGTGCTGACAATCACGCCTGAGCCCATGTCACGCCGCATCCGGTAAAGCATGCGCTGCCCCAGCATCTGCCGGGTTTCGGCGTCAACCGGCTGCGGGTCCAGCGAAGTGGTATAAATGCTTACCACGGCGGGGGCGGCCAGGTCCACGGCGTCCGCGTAGGAAAACGGGCCATTCTGGTATCCGGCCTGTGTCGGGGAGTTTGTGGGCTGATCCGTTGCGGATGGTGTTACCGGTTTGTTTACCTGTGGCCAGAAATACAGCACCACGAAAGCAGCTGCCAGGCCGGCCACCAGGGCTCTGAACAGGAAACCGGCAATTTGTGTGAATTTATTCATGAGCGTAATCGTGGGCGGCCGGATTTGGGCCGATTGGTGGCCACATAAATGGCCAGCCGGGAAGTTGATTGCTGATTCTATCTGCAAATGCGTTGTTTCGCATGACGGCTTTCGGATAAAATACCGCTTTTGGATGGCCGGAAATTCAGCTTGGTTGTAACAAATACGCCATGATCCGCTGTATTGCCTGTCATATTCGACGCAAACCCCGCAGGGAAACCCTCCAGCTGGAGATAAAAACAGATGCCAACTGATGGCGTGAACAACGGGCGGCGCCGGTTCCTGATCGCCACGACCTCGGTCGTAGGCGCCACAGGAGTGGGAATTGCTGCAATACCCTTCCTGGAATCATGGAAACCCAGTGCCAAGGCGCAAGCCATTGGCGCACCGGTGCAGGTAAACATTGAAGGCCTGGAACCCGGCCAGATCATGAAAGTGCAGTGGCGTGGCCAGACCATCGGCATTCTGCGCCGCAGCCAGCAAGTGCTCGAGCTGTTGCCCGGCCTGGATGATCGCCTGCGCGATCCGTCATCACTGGAGTCCGAGCAGCCTTCTTTTGCCCAGAATGAAGGGCGGGCGCTCAATGAGGAATACCTGGTGGTCAACATGCACTGTACCCACCTTGGGTGCGTACCGCAGGTGATTCCTACGGTGGGCCCCGAACCGTTTGACGATGACTGGAAGGGTGGCTTTTTCTGCCCCTGCCACAAGTCCAAGTTTGATATGGCGGGGCGGGTCTACAAAGGCGTGCCGGCACCCACCAATTTGCGCATACCGCCTTACAGCTATATCGATGACAAGACCCTGCTGATCGGTGTCAGTCCTGAGGGAGTTGCCTGATGGCCAAGCCTGCGAGCACATTTTCCAAGAAAGCCGGCGCCTTCATGGCCTGGCTGGACGAACGCCTGCCGGTAACCAAGTTTTACCAGAACACCATGACGGGCTACTACGCCCCGAAGAATTTCAACTTCTGGTATTACATGGGGTCCCTGGCCCTGCTGGTCCTGGTGATGCAGATCGTTACCGGCATCTTCCTCACCATGAACTACAAGCCATCGGCGGCGGAAGCATTCGCCTCGGTGGAGTACATCATGCGGGATGTGGAATGGGGCTGGCTGATCCGCTATATGCATTCAACCGGCGCATCGTTCTTCTTCATCGTCATATACCTGCACATGTTCCGCGCGCTGTTGTACGGTTCCTACCGGAAACCGCGTGAACTGCTGTGGATTTTCGGCATGATCATCTACCTGGCCCTGATGGCTGAAGCCTTCATGGGTTATGTATTGCCCTGGGGCCAGATGTCTTACTGGGGTGCGCAGGTGATCATCAACCTGTTTGGCGCCATACCCGGCATCGGTGAGCCTCTCACCGAGTGGATCCGGGGTGACTACTTCCTTTCGGATGCCACGCTGAACCGCTTCTTTGCACTGCACGTGGTGGCCATCCCCATGGCCCTGCTGGTGCTGGTGGTATTGCACCTGGTGGCATTGCGTGAAAACGGCTCCAACAATCCCGATGGCATCGAAATCAAGCAGAACAAGGATGAGAACGGCATTCCGCTGGATGGCATTCCCTTCCATCCCTACTACACGGTGAAGGATATTTTTGGCGTGGCCATGTTCCTGCTGGTATTTGCCTTTATCCTTTTCTTCTGGCCCGAGGCCGGCGGACTGTTCCTGGAGCACGACAACTTCGTTCCGGCCGATCCGCTGGTCACTCCGGTGCACATCAAGCCAGTCTGGTACTTCACGCCGTTCTACGCCATTCTCAAAGCGGTTCCCGACAAGCTGATGGGCGTCATGCTGATGGGTGCTTCAGTAGTCATCCTGTTCTTCCTGCCATGGCTCGACCGGGCCCCGGTCAAGTCCATCCGTTATCGCGGCTGGCAGTACAAGATCATGCTCACGCTGTTCGTGATTGCTTTCATCCGCCTGGGAATGCTGGGCATGGCGGAAGGCACTCACGCGCAGACCATCGAAATGCGCATCTGGACGTTTGTTTATTTTGCCTTCTTCATCCTGCTGTTCTTCCTCAGTCCGAAAGAGAGAACCAAGCCGGTACCTGAGCGGGTGACCCACTGATGAAAAAGTTTGCACTCATTCTGTTTGGCGGGCTGCTTGCGGCAGGTATGTCCACCGGGTTGGTGGCTGCTGGTGGCGGGGCCCATCTCGAGCATTCTCAAGTCAATGTGCGTGACATGGCCGCAGTACAAAGTGGCGCCAAGTGGTTTGTGAACTACTGCATGTCCTGTCACAGCGCCCAGTACATGCGTTACAACCGGCTGTCCGAGGACCTCAACCTTACTGAAGAGCAGGTCATGGAAAACCTGGTATTTTCCAATGCCAAGATCGGCGACACCATGACTATCGCCATGCGTCCCGTGGATGCAACCCAATGGCTTCGCAAGGCGCCGCCTGATCTCACACTCGTTGCCCGTTCACGCGGCAATGACTGGTTGTTCACTTATCTCAAGAGTTTCTACCAGGATGAGAACGGTGGCTGGAACAACCTGGTGCTACCCAATGCATCCATGCCACATGTCATGTGGCAGCTTCAGGGTATCCAGAAACCGGTTTACGCCAGCGAAGGCGATACCGAGGTGGTTGACCACCTGGTGCTGGCCAGCGAAGGTTTGCAGTCCCCGGAAGAGTATGAAACCACGGTCAGGGAACTGGTCACTTTTCTCGATTACCTCAGCGAGCCGGCCGAGCTGAAACGCAAGTCCATCGGTATCTGGGTCATGCTGTTCCTGACCATATTCGCCTTCATCGCCTATTTGCTCAAGGTGGAATACTGGCGCGATGTACATTGATTCCGTGCCATCATTGATGGCCGCCCTTAACCATCAACCGGACTAACAGGGAGAATACCGTGGCAGTATCAGCGCGAGGGCGTTCCACCATGGCGCTTTACTCTTCTGAAGCGGGCCTCGATTGTCACCGGGTCAGGTTTGTACTGGCGGAGAAGGGCATCAATGTGGAAATCGTCAATATTTCCGAAGATGCGTCGGCTGCCGAGGACCTGGCGGAGCTCAATCCCTATAACCAGGCGCCAACTCTGGTGGATCGTGACCTGGTGCTGTACGACGCATCGGTGATCAATGATTACCTGGATGAACGTTACCCGCATCCGCCGTTGATGCCGGTTGATCCCGTTTCGCGCGCCCAGCTGCGCCTGGTGCATTTCCGCATCCTGCGGGATTGGTACACGCTTGCACACGAAGTGGAGGCGAGCAGCGGGAAAAAAGGTGAAAAGCCCCGCAAGCAATTGCGCGAGAGCATCATTGCCGGCAATGACTTGTTCAAAATGGCGGATTACATTCTCAGCCCCGAACTCTCGCTGGTTGACTGCACGATGGCGCCGTTGTTGTGGCGGTTACCGTATTACGGCATCAAGCTGGGCAAGCCCGGCGCTGCGGTCGAGGCCTATGCGCAGCGGATATTTTCCCGTTTGTCCTTCAAAGCCAGCCTGACGCAGGCGGAACGCGACCTTTTGCTGAACCTGGCCTGAGCAGGGCCCAGCCGACGTTTGATCGCGCCATGAATGAAGACATGTCATCCAACCGGCCTTACCTGTTGCGTGCCCTGTTCGAATGGATCAGCGATAACAAGATGACCCCGCATATCCTGGTGGATGCTTCCGCCGGTGGCGTGGAAGTGCCGGAACAGGCGGTACAGAAAGGCAAGGTAATCCTGAATATCGATCACGCTGCCGTGCGCGACCTCTCGATGGCCAATGACTGGCTGACTTTCAGCGCGCGTTTTTCTGGCCGACGGCATGAAGTACGTGTTCCGGTGGAAGCGGTACTGGCCATCTACGCCAAGGAAAACGGCCAGGGCATGATGTTTTCCCAGGAAGAAAACGACCATCCTCCCGATTCCTCACCCGATGGCGATTCCGGCGGGCCGAAGCGCTCGCACCTGAAGCTGGTCAAGTAGCTTCGAATTTTCCGGTTGGTCGTTAGCCACGCACTGCGCGGCTACACCGTGTTTCAATACTCTTCAATCAGGTCGCCGTTTGGAGTGTGTATCAGCACGGTGGCGGCCATTCCCGGTGAGACCAGCACTTTTCCGCCCTTGTGCAAAATTCCCCGGTAGGCGAATTCAAACCGGTACACCAGGGCAAACCAGGTGCGTTTGCCGGCCGGCCGGAAGCTGGCGGTGTCAAATACCACCGTGTCGTCCATCAAAACCAGCCCGTGTTCGTGGCAGGCGGCTGCCGCCACCGCCCGGGCGCGCTCGCGGCCCTGCAACAACTGCCACCAGGACATTCCAATCACGCCGCCCAGTACGAGCAGTAACAGACCGGTCATGCAGGGTCTTCCAATGTTCGGGCGAGCATGACGAGCACGGCTCCGCTGCCTCCATCCCGCGGTGCGCAAGGCTTCAGCGCCAACACCTCCGGGTGCCGCCACAGCAGCTGCCAGCTCATCAGGCGCAACACCGCAGGGCCCGGCGATCGCAAGCCTTTGCCATGTACAACTCGAACGCAGCTGAGCCCGTCGCGCAGGCTCTCCGCAAGAAACCGTTCCAGGGCGGCCCTGGCCTGCTTTTCATTCATCCCGTGCAGGTCAAAGGAATCCGCCACCGGGTTCCGTCGCTGGCCCAGGGCCCGCAGGGCTTTACGTGACACGTCTTTCCTCGCCAGCGGGCGATTCTCTTCGCAGGCATTGGCCACCATGGTGGCGAGATGGCTGCCAGGTGCTGCAGGTGCAATATCCGTTGAGTCGGCGCGTCGAAGACGGAACGGAAAAGGCGCGGGCCGCGGTTCATGATGGCGTTCGTCGTGCTTGATGGCGCGCACATCCTTCATGGCGGCTCGGAAATGATCGGCATCTAGCTTGTTGGTCTTGCTCACAACATTTCCTTCTGGGCCCATCACCGGCCCGGTGCCGTAGTACAATACGCCTCCGGCGAAGAACCGGCAGGCACCACTTGAGCATCGTTTGTCATCCATGACCTGAACCCGGCAAGGAGGCAGCCCCGGAATCGGTCGAGAAAGCATGGTTACCCGGAGCCTCGCAGGCGCCTGGTATCCGGTGCCCAGCAGCCAGCCCAGCAATCAGTAGTGAACCATGATATGCATTTTTTGATCAGTAATGACGATGGGATTGATGCCCGAGGAATTCAAGTGCTCGCCAACTGGATGAAGCGCCTTGGAGAAGTTACCGTGGTCGCCCCCCACATCAACCGCAGCGGGGCCAGCAATTCGCTGACGCTGGACTCCCCTGTCCGTATCAGGGAAATCGAGGAACGGACATTTCGCGTCACCGGCACGCCCAGCGATTGCGTGCACATCGCCCTGACGGGCTTGCTGGATGAAGACCCCGACATCGTTGTGTCCGGTATCAATTCCGGCGCCAATCTTGGCGATGATGTCATTTATTCGGGTACTGTTGCAGCTGCCATGGAAGGGCGCTTCCTTGGCTTGCCCGCCATAGCGGTGTCACTGGTATTTGAAGACAAACCGCGGTTTTACGACACGGCCGCCCAGGCGGTCAGCCTGGTGGTGCAGCGGCTGGTAAGCGACCCTTTGCCCGCGGACACCATCCTGAACATCAATGTGCCGGACCGCCCCTGGAGCGAGATCAAGGGCTTTGAAGTCACCCGCCTGGGCCATCGTCACCGCGCTGAACCCACCGTGAAACTGACCGACCCGCGGGGAATTCCCATGTACTGGATCGGCCCGGCCGGTGCCGAACAGGATGCGGGTCCGGGTACGGATTTCGATGCAGTCCGCCGTGGATACGTATCCATTACTCCCATCCATGTTGACCTCACGCGCTACCAGGCATTGGAGCAGGTAGCAGGTTGGGTGGCGGAAATCGACTGGACCACCTCGATGGGCTCGGCGCGTTGAGCCGGTTGGCGAAAATCAAATCGGCACTTTCCGGATCGGGCATGACTTCCCAGGCCACACGTGACCGCCTGGTCCGCCGTTTGCGTGACAGTGGCATCAGGGATGAGCGCGTGCTCCAGGCGTTGGCGGTGATACCGCGACACGAGTTCGTGGATGAAGCCCTTTCCAGCCGCGCCTATGAAGACACCGCGTTACCCATCGGCCAGAGCCAGACGATTTCGCAGCCCTATATCGTCGCCCGCATGACCGAAGTCCTGCTGGACGGCGGCAACCCGGAAAAAATCCTGGAAGTGGGCACGGGCTCGGGTTACCAGGCGGCGGTCCTGGCCTGCCTGGTGGCCCAGGTTTTCACGGTGGAACGCATCGAGGAGCTGATGAAAGCAGCCAAACGCCGTTTCCATCATTTGCGGCTGCACAATATCTACACGCGACACCAGGACGGCAACGAAGGCTGGCCCAGCCAGGCGCCGTTTGACGGGATCATTGTCACAGCGGGTGCCGGTGCTGTTCCCGAAAGCCTGCTGGAACAGCTGAAAGTGGGCGGGCTGCTGGTGATTCCGGTGGAGCGGAACGGCGTGCAGCGCCTGTTGTCGATACGCAGGCTGGAAGAGGGTTTTGAAGAGCAGGATCTCGGTGCCGTGGTATTTGTTCCCTTGTTGAGCGGGCTGGCTTGAAGGCCTTTCATCCCTGGCGCAGCCTTTATGACCGGGTTCTCGCGTGGTCCGGCCATCCGCGCGCGCCGGCCATTCTGGGCGTGCTGAGTTTCGCCGAGTCCAGTTTCTTTCCGGTTCCTCCGGACGTGATGCTGGCTCCGATGTGCCTGGCGAAGCCGGCCAGGGCCTGGTGGTTTGCCACGCTGACCACACTGACATCGGTAGCGGGTGGCTTGTTTGGCTATGTGCTGGGGCGATGGGCCTTTGTGGCTATTGAAGGGTGGCTGCTGCAGTCGCATTATGCCGGCGTGTTTCAAGCTGCAGTGGAATCGTTTGAAACCTGGGGGTTCGCATACATCCTGCTGGCGGGCTTTACACCCATACCCTACAAGGTGTTTACCATCAGCGCCGGTGTCGTGAGCATGCCGTTTTTGCCCTTCCTGGCGGGTTCATTGCTGGGTCGTGCGGGCCGGTTCTTCCTGGTAGCTGGCATCATACGCCTGCTGGGTTTCGAGGCTGCCGGCAGATTGCGCGCCTGGGTCGACCTGGCAGGCTGGACTGTCTTGGCATTGGCAATGATCGGGTTTATTGTCTGGAAATGGACGTGAGGCAGGGCATCACGCGAACTGCCGCTGAAAAATTGAAGAATCGATGAATTTAGCTCCCCCAAAGCCTGGGTTAGCCTGTTCAGCCTGGGCCATAGGCCTGTTGGCACTGCTGTTGAGCGCCTGCGCCGGACCACCCCCTGCGCCGGTTGAAGACCGCAGTTCAGCACGCAGTTACCAGGGCACGCCGGACGGTTACTACCGCGTCAGGAAAGGCGACAGCCTGTATGGCATTGCCTTTCGTTTTGGCCTGGATTGGCGCCAGATCGCGCAATGGAATGATATTCCGGCGCCCTATGTCATTTACCCGGACCAGCTTTTGCGGGTGGGTTCAACCGCAACCGCCGGCCCGGAGGCCAGCAGGGATATCACCGGCAGTGGTGTGGAAATAGCGCCCGCTCCGGCGCCGGGTTCCGAAACCCGCACGCTGGAAACGCCACGGACCGCCACCACGCGTGAATACACGCCTGATGGCGAGGCCGTTACCGCCGCGGATACGGCCTCAACCAGCACAGTGGCAGCAAACCCGCCTGACCCGGAAACGGCCGCGCCAGAGCCGGCGGAAACCGCTCCCGCCAACCAGGGCAGCCAGCAACCCGCCGGCTCCATTTATTCGGTGCCGGCGGGCGATCCGGACCGTTGGCTGTGGCCTACCGAAGGCAGGATCATCAGCCGCTTCCAGGCCAATGATCCAACGCGCAAGGGGCTGGACATCGGCGGCACGGCGGGGCAGAAGGTCATCGCTTCGGCGCCGGGGCAGGTGGTGTACAGCGGCAGCGGACTGATCGGTTACGGTGAATTGATCATCATCAAGCACAGTGACCGGATGCTCAGCGCCTACGCCCACAACCGCAAGCGGCTGGTCAACGAGGGGCAGCTGGTTGCGGCGGGCAGCACCATCGCCGAGATGGGTACCAACGATCGCAACCAGGCCATCCTGCATTTTGAAATCCGCGTCAATGGTGTTCCCACCGATCCCCTCAACTTTTTGCCGCAAAGATAGTATTGGGGATGTGCCGCGGAAACCCTGAATGGATCAGGGTTTCCCAGGGTTCAACGCCCGGGTTTCTGGCCAGGTGCCAGGCAGGTCGTTGCCAGGCCGTTCGTTGCCTGGCCGGGTAGGCGCCGAACTTCCCGTTACTGACAGTCCGGGCGTTCTGTGCTAACTTTCCAGGCCCATTCCGTGTTGCCACAAGTGCTCTGTTCCACTTGATGGCAACCGATTTGCGTGGCTCGGGCAGCCGCAATGGGACGCTGCTCTGCCAAACCGCTTTCGCACTTTGAGTGCTGGGAGGGGATATGCACGAACCCCATTCGGGGAACAGGGACGCAGCAGAAGCTTCACGGCGCGAAGCCGGCGATGATCTTGTGTCTTTCGGTACAGGTGAAAGTCCACAGGAAGACGGTGTTCGCAGGGTCGCAAGGGCTAAGCGCAGCAAGGCAGAGCAACACCATGCTGATGTCACCTATCTGTACCTCAACGAGATCGGCCGTTCGCGGCTGTTGACGGCCGAAGAGGAAATCAGTCTCGCGCGCGCGTCCCAAAAAGGCTGCATGGCCAGCCGCCAGCGCATGATCGAAGCCAACCTCCGGCTGGTCGTGAAAGTGGCCCGGGCTTACAACAACCGTGGCCTGCCCCTGCTGGACCTGATCGAGGAGGGGAATCTTGGCCTCATCCGTGCCGTGGAAAAGTTCGACCCCGAGCGCGGCTGCCGGTTTTCCACTTATGCAACCTGGTGGATCAGGCAATCCGTGGAACGCGCCATCATGAACCAGGGCCGCACCGTGCGCTTGCCCATACACATCATCCGTGAACTGACCACGCACTTGCGTGCGTCTCGCGAACTCGAGCAGAAACTCAACCGCAAGCCCACTCCGGAAGAGCTGGCGGCGGAGCTGGAAATCGACACTGAAACGGTATTGGCGTTCAGCGAGCTGAATGAGCCGATCACGTCCGCCGATGAGCCGATCACCCCGGGCTCAGACCGGTTGATGCTGGATTCACTGGTCGATGACCGCAATGGCAACCCGGAAACCCAGTATTCAGGGATGGTCGCGGAACGTTTGCTGGACCACTGGCTGGAGCAGCTCTCACCCCAGCAGCGCGAAGTGGTGGAACACCGTTTCGGGCTTCATGGCCATGGTCGCAGGACGCTCGAGGAAGTGGGTAAACTGATGGGCGTTACGCGCGAAAGGGTTCGGCAGATACAAATGGCCGCGCTGGCCCGGCTGCGGCAGGTGTCCGTTCGCGAAGGTTTTGCCGAAATCCCGCTGCTGGAGTAAATCCGGCCTCAGTCCAGCGGTAGCAGCGCCGCCAGCACCTGCCGTGACTCCGCCACCAGCACATTGAAGGTGCGGCAGGCCGCCGCCGTGTTCATGATTTCGATGCCTACCCCCCGGCGGTGAAACTCCATCATGAATTCGCCGGCGGGAAACTCCTGCCTGCTGCCGGTTCCCAGCAACACCAGCTCGGGTTGCAGCTGAAACAGGGCGTCCAGGTGCGATTTTCCAAGGTCGGCCATGCGTTGGGGCGGCCAGTCGGGGATCAGCTGGTCCGCGGCAAGCAACAGCGACCGGCTGTAGGTATGGTCGCCAATGGTGATGCCCTCGGCAGTGAGGGCCCGAATGTAGTTATGCTCACCGGGAGCCTGGAAACTCAGGTCCATCAGGAAGCGTTGCTGGTCAATCCGCCTGGCAGTGCGATGACGGGCTTTTTCGGGTTGCGGCGGTAGAAGCAGGCGGTCTGGCCGATGACATGGACCGGTTCTGCCTTGCAGAGCCGCGTGATCTCTTCAATCCAGTGCCTGCGCACTTCTCGTTCCGCGCGCATTTTCACCTTGATCAGCTCATGGTGTTTCAGCGCGCCTTCAACTTCTGCCAGCACGGTGTCGCTCAAACCCTTGTCGGCGACGGTAACCACCGGCTGCAACGGGTGGGTCAGGCCACGCAAATAGCGTCTTTGTTGAGAGCTGAGAGCCATCTTTTTCCCTGCTATGGCAAACTGTGCCTGTGTATGTGCTCAAGCCGAAGACTTTGCCACGGGCGCCGGCCTGGTTGGTTTCCTTAACTGCCGGCCGCCCAATGACGCACCCGGCTTTGATGCTGTTGTGGTTTCCAGCAGCGCAGAATTCTAGCATGTAAGGGAAAAACATTAATGGCGCGAAGCAAAAGCAGCAAACGCTGGTTGGCGGAACACTTCGATGATGTCTACGTCAAGCGGGCGCAGAAAGAAGGCTGGCGTTCCCGCTCGGCCTTCAAGCTGCAGGAACTGCAGGACAAATACCAGCTGCTCAGGCCGGGCATGAGCGTGGTGGACCTGGGCTGTGCGCCGGGAGGATGGAGCCAGCTGGCTGCTGGCCTGGTGGGCCCGCAAGGCCGGGTGATCGGGCTGGACATCCTGCCCATGGATCCATTGCCCGGGGTGACTTTCATCCAGGGGGATTTCACCGAAGACGAACCTCTGGCGCAGCTGGAATCCGAACTGGCGGGCGCTGGTGTCGATCTTGTATTGTCGGATATGGCCCCCAATATGAGCGGTATGGCCGCAACCGACCAGGCCAGGTCGATGTATCTGGTTGAATTGGCGTTCGAATTTGCCAGGGAGCATTTGAAACCGAAAGGTACTTTTGTGGTCAAGATATTCCAGGGCGAAGGCTTCGATGATTTTGTGCGCGAGACCCGCAACTGGTTTGACAAGGTGCTGGTACGCAAACCCGATGCCTCCCGGCCCCGCAGCCGTGAGGTGTACCTGGTTGCGACCGGATTGAAAACCGGGCTGGTCCCTGGCGGTAAGGTCAAGTAAATTGTAGTTGATCAGCTATTTGGGAAACCCTGCCAACTGCAGGGAAACGAAGCGCTGCCGCGATGGCAGGCATATGAGGTAAGTGCATTGAACGACTTGGCAAAAAATTTACTCACCTGGGCGATCATCGCAGTCGTTCTGGTGTCGATTTTCAATCACTATGCCAGCGTGGGGCAGCAACCCCAGAACCTGTCCTATTCCGAATTCCTGAGCAATGTCCGCAATGGGCTGATCAGCCAGGTGCACATTGAAAGCAGTCTCAGCGGCAACCTGGTTACCGGTAAAGGCGCGGATGGAAGTGAATTTCGCACGTTTGGCCCACCCGATCCCAAGCTGGTTGACGACCTGGTTGAAAACAAGGTCGAAATCACCGCCGAGCCCCCGGCCGAACGGTCCATCCTGGTGGACCTGATCCTGGGTGTCGCGCCGATACTGTTGCTCATTGGCGTCTGGGTGTACTTCATGCGGCAGATGCAGGGCGGTGGAGCCGGCCGCGGCGCCATGTCATTCGGCAAGAGCCGCGCCAAGCTGCAGGGTGAAGACCAGGTCAAGGTCACTTTCGCCGATGTGGCCGGCGTTGAGGAAGCCAAGGAAGAAGTGGTGGAACTGGTCGAGTTCCTGCGCAACCCCGGCAAATTCCAGAAACTGGGTGGCCACATTCCACGTGGTGTACTGATGGTGGGCTCGCCTGGTACGGGTAAAACCCTGCTGGCCAAGGCCATTGCCGGCGAAGCCAAAGTGCCGTTCTTTTCCATCTCGGGCTCCGATTTCGTGGAAATGTTCGTGGGTGTCGGTGCATCGCGTGTGCGCGACATGTTTGAACAGGCCAAGAAACACGCCCCCTGCATCATCTTCATCGACGAAATCGACGCCGTCGGCCGCCACCGTGGCGCCGGCCTGGGCGGCGGGCACGACGAGCGCGAGCAGACACTCAACCAGTTGCTGGTCGAGA
>CAYYCX010000086.1:0-18091 GCA_964470455.1 uncultured Wenzhouxiangellaceae bacterium | reverse complement strand
AGAATGTACCGGCCGCGGCCAGCGACAGGCCGAATTTCTCGAACAACCACAGGGCCAGCAAGGATTGAACCATCAGGCCGCCGGCAAAGGCATCAATGGCGAACAGGCCGGCCAGGCGCCGCACCTTGGGCGCCGATACCCCAAGCGCCTGGGTACGCGGCACGCCATGCTCGGCAACCGGCCTGGGCAAACGCTGGTATACCCGCCACACGGCAAAGCCGGCTGCAGCATAGATGACGAACATGAATTTCAGCGCATAAATGCGATCGATACCCCATTCCGACAGGCCATCCGGCATGCCGGAAGCCAGCGCGCCCAGCGCCCCGCAGAAAGCGCCGGTGATGCTGTAGCGGGCAAACAGCGCCGTTCGCGCGGTGCCACTGGCGGCTTCAGCCAGGCGGGCGTGCTCCAGCGGCAGGAACACACTGACATCGCCTGAACTCGGGTTCACCGTGCCGATGAAGGCCACCAGCAACAGCGGCCAGAACGATGAGAACCCGGCAAAGGCCAGACCGGTAAATATCATCAGGAAAGCCGCACCGAACAGCATGGGCTGGTAGTGGAAGCGATGGCCCCAGGTACCAATGGCCAGCGTGCCGAGCGCCGAGCCCAGCAGGGTGGCCGAACTGATCAACCCGACCTGAAACGTGCCAAAACCCAGCGCCAGCAAATAGGCTGGCAACAGGATGGCGACATAGCCATCGACAAATGCCCGCAGCGCCCTGGCGGTGAGCAACTGCCGCGCTTCGGGGGAGATGATCAATGGCTCATTCATGCGACAGGATTTCCGGCAGCGCGTTGTATTGGCATGGCATTCGCGGGCCAGTTACATCTGCACCGCATTCCAGTTGAAGCCCGGGCTGTGCACCAGCTCCAGGGCCTTCTCGGGAGAGAGTGCGCTGCCGGCCCACTGGTGGATTTCCGCCTGGTGTTTTTTCCAGCCGGCGATATCTGCATCACTCAGCTTCGGCGGCCGCTCGGTGGGCACCTTCATGCCCAGCAGCATGTTCATGTAGCCGTCGTAACCGAATATGCTGCGTTCGCCGAACATCCCAAGCGAGAGTATCGATGGCCCGGCCTTGATGTAGTAATCCACGAATTCCTGCGCCTTGCCAAGGTACGTTTCATTGCGGCAATGCTGCCAGAAGGGTGAATCGCTCTGGTGGTTGTAGCGGTAATGCAGCGCCAGGAAATCACGCACATCATCCCAGCGTTCGCGGTAGCGGTAGTTCTCGAAGTCGATCATGGCCTGCGGCGGATCGCCCTCGCTGTCCACCAGCGCCTTGGTGGCAAAACGCAGTTGCTCCACGATCAGTTGCAGCGCGGTGGCTTCCAGCGGTTCGACGAAACCCGAGGAATTGCCGATGGCAATCACGTTACGTACCCAGAAGTCCTCGTAGCGCCCGGAAGGAAAACGAAGGACGCGAATATCGTCACCCAGCTTGGGATTCTTTTCCTTCAGCTCGCGTATCGCTTCCTCATCCGAACAGAATTTTGAGCTGAACACGTAGCCGCGAGTGATGTGCTCGGTAAACTCGATGTTCCAGCACCAGCCGTGTTCCATGGTGTTGGCCTTGGTGTAGGGAATGATGGGCGTATCGCGCTTCCATGAACCCACCGCAGCCGAATCAACGAACAGCGAATCGCTGTAGCTCACGCGCTTCACGCCGAGAGTTTCGCCGAGCAGCAGCGAACGGAATCCCGAGCAATCCACGTACAGGTCGGCTGCCATGCTGGAACCGTCTTTCAGCGTGAACGAGGCGATGTCGCCGTTCTCCGCGCGCACCACTTCCTGCACCTGGCCATCAACGATTCCGATATCCCGTTCCGCCGCGGTTTTTTCCAGGAAGTCCAGGAAGCGCTTGTTTTCGATGTGATAGCCGAACCGCTCACGCATGGTTACGCGGCCAGCCGCATCGACGAATACCGGCGAACGCATCTGGTCCATCAGGCTGTAACACAGGCCCGCATCGGTTATGTCGTGCAGGCAGTAGTGCATGTTGGCCATGCGCAGTTCGGGGCGCTTGTTGGTCAGGAAACCGTCAAAGGGGTAATTGAAATGCGGCCGGTCTTTCGCGCCCCAGTCCAGCCGCTGGCCGACTTTCCAGATCGGCCGGACTTCACGGTAGAAGGCCTTGCGATCCAGCCCGAGGTTGTTGTGCAGGAAATTCGGCAGTGCCCGGGTGGTGGATTCACCCACGCCAATCACCGGAATACCGGAAGAATGCAGCACGGTGACTTTCATATGGGGCAGAACTGCCTTGAACGTCAACGCCGCAATGAAACCGGCGGAACCGCCACCCAGGATGATGACGCTTTTATAGGGCATGGACATGGAGAAGCTCCCGAGAAACCTGATGGGCCATTCTAGCCCATCAGGCTGTCATCTCAGGAGGCCTGACTGAAGAGCTTGATAATCAATCCTTTTCAAACCATTTGTAGATCACGCCGGCAATGGCTGCGCCGATGATGGGCGCCACCCAGAACATCCACAGCTGGGCGATGGCCCAACCGCCAACCATCAGTGCCGGGCCGGTGCTTCGTGCCGGATTAACCGAAGTATTGGTGACCGGAATGCTGATCAGGTGGATCAGGGTCAGGCACAGGCCGATGGCAATCGGTGCAAAGCCGGCCGGCGCGCGCTTGTCGGTGGCTCCTAGGATCACGACCAGGAACATCAGGGTGAGCACGACTTCAGTGATGAAACCGGACTGCAAGGAATAGCCGCCGGGAGAATGTTCACCAAAGCCGTTGGATGCCAGGCCATTGGCCACGTCAAAACCCGGAGCACCGCTCGCGATCAGCACCAGCACCGCAGCCGCGGCCATAGCGCCCAGGACTTGCGCAATCACGTATGCAGGCAACTCGCCGAAACTGAAACGCCCGGCAACCGCCAGGCCTACCGAAACCGCGGGATTGAGGTGACATCCGGAAATGTGGCCGATGGCATAGGCCATGGTCAGCACGGTCAGGCCGAAGGCCAGGGCCACGCCGGCAAAGCCAATGCCCAGCTCAGGAAAGCCGGCTGCCAGAACGGCCGAACCACAACCGCCCAACACCAGCCAGAAAGTGCCGATAAATTCGGCTGCGGATTTCTTCATCAAGCTCATGTGCGCTCCTCCAGGTCAATCGGGAACAGGAACGGGCATCCGGGTCCGTTGTTGTCGGCCGGTCATGCAAACCCGGCCGGCATCCAGAATAGTCCAGATTGAAACTTTTGGTAAGTACTCAGCGCCCGGGATCAGCCGGAATGTGAAAGGAAAGAAAATCTACTGGCCGGAACTTCGTTGGTTGAACCGGAATGCCGCCCGCGCTCCCAGCCAGTAACCGCCGTAGGCGCCGATGACCCACAACCACTGCTCTGTATGAATGCGGCTGAGCCAGTACACCGGCCAGGTGATGGCGGTGATGAAATTCATGATGGACTGGACGAAGAAATTGACTACGAGGCTGACTAATCCCTGGTTGAACAGGTTGCCCAGGCCAACCAGGAAATCCTTCACCTCGTCCAGTTCGATCAGCACATAGGTGTAGAACGCCACCACGCCATAGAAACCGCCGCCAAATTCCATCCACTTGCTGTGCAGGAAGTCGGGCTTGCGCTTGCGGGGATCCAGTTCCTGGCTGAGCGTCGCGGCTTCAGTTGGCGCACTCAAAGGACCGGGATTGGTGGTCGAAGGATCTTCCGTGCCGGGTATCGCACGGGTTGCCGAACCGGATCCGGGGTTGGCCTGCGCCCGCAGGCTCCTGCGCTCGGCCTTGCGCTGCGCCTTCCGCTGTTTCTTTTCGGCCTTGCGCGCCTGGTCATCAGCTTTCTTCCACTGCTCATATTCGCTCAGTGTCGAAGCGCCGCCCAGGTAATCCTTGCGCAGAGCCCACCAAACCAGCGCAAAACTGGTGACGGCGATGGGCGTGCCGGCTTTGAGCAGTATCCAGATGAAATGGAACATCGCGGCTCAGATCCAGCGGTCGTTTTCGGCTTTACGGTCGCTCTCTTCGGAACCCGTGTTGACCACCCCGCGCGGCTCCAGCAGCAGGATCTTGCATTCGCCATGCGCTACCGGCCGGTGCGCCACGCCCCTGGGCACCACATAAAGGTCTCCGGGGCCCAGGTCCACATTGCCCTCATGCATTTCCAGGGTCAGCCGGCCTTCGAGGCAAATGAAGAGTTCATCGGTGTCAGCATGGTCATGCCAGATGAACTCGCCCTCGATGCGGGCCAGCTTGACCTGGTAGTCATTCAGCTCCGCCACCACGCGCGGCTGCCAGAAATCATTGAAAAGCCGGAATTTTTCCAGCAGGTTGATGGCGCTGTTCGGCATACCCTGCACCCACACTCTCGTAAATTTGGGCAAGCCTAGCACTTTAGCCGATGGTGTGGCCTGTACCGGAGGTCACGACCACCGAATGGCATGCTGAAACGGCTGCAAGGAGGGAATGCTTGCAATCGTGTTGCCGCGTCCCCAATTTTCAAGCCAATCGCAATGGCGCAGAACCCTATCCGTGCCGTGAGGCAAAAAGGCCCGGCAGGGGCAATCTCAAGGTAACGGAAGCAAGGCAGACGATTATGGAACAGTACCGCGGAACCACCATTTGCTCAGTACGCCGGGGGAACCTGGTGGTCATGGCCGGCGACGGGCAGGTCACGATGGGTAATACGGTGATGAAGGGCAACGCGCGAAAGGTGCGGCGCCTTTACAAGAACCAGGTGATCGCCGGTTTTGCCGGTGGCACGGCCGATGCCTTCACCCTGTTTGAGCGTTTTGAAGGGAAGCTGGAGAAGCACTCCGGCCACCTGGTGCGCGCGGCCGTGGAAATGGCCAAGGACTGGCGCACCGACCGCATGCTGCGGCGCCTGGAAGCACTGCTGGCCATCGCTGATGCCAAGGACTCGCTGCTGATTTCCGGCAATGGTGACGTGATCGAGCCGGAGCAGGGCCTGATCGCGATCGGTTCCGGCGGCCCGTTCGCCCAGGCGGCTGCGCTGGCGCTGCTGAAGCATACGGAGCTCGATGCCGAAACCATTGCCCGCAGCGCGCTGGAGACCGCCGCCGGCATCTGCATCTATACCAACAGCAATATCACCATTGAAACATTGGATACGAGCGTGTAGGAGGGGGTTCACCCCCGACTGGTCTTTGGTCGCGGCTGAAGCCGCTCCTACAGCATCGCAAGCCAGCCAACGGAACATGAATTGAAATGTCACAAATGACCCCCCGTGAAATCGTCCAGGAACTGGACCGCCACATCATCGGCCAGTCCGACGCCAAGCGCGCCGTGGCCATCGCGCTGCGCAACCGCTGGCGGCGCATGCAGGTGGCGGAAGACCTGCGCGGCGAGATCACGCCCAAGAACATACTCATGATAGGCCCCACCGGCGTGGGCAAAACCGAGATCGCCCGCCGCCTGGCGGCCCTGGCCAACGCGCCCTTCATCAAGGTGGAAGCCACCAAGTTCACCGAGGTGGGCTATGTCGGCAAGGACGTGGAGTCCATCATTCGCGACCTGGTGGATTCCGCGGTGAAAATGACCCGCGAAACCGCCATGGGCAAGGTGCGTTCGCGCGCCCGCGATGCCGCTTACGACCGTGCACTGGATTCGTTGCTGCCCAAAAGGAGCAGCCAGGTGGGTTTTGCCAATGAACCGGCCGAAGAAGACGAATCGATGCAGCGTACCCGCGCCAAGATGCGCCAGAATCTGGTGCGTGGCGAACTGGATGACACCGAAATTGACTTTGATGTGGCCGTGCAGATGGGCGTGGAAATCATGACTCCGCCGGGCATGGAGGAAATGGCCAGCCAGTTGCAGGGCATGTTCCAGAACCTGGGCGGCCAGAAAACCCAGAAGCGCAGGATGAAAGTCAAGGACGCCCTGCCCATCCTGGAGGATGACGAAGCAGCGCGCATGATCAACGACGATGAAATCAAGCAGCAGGCGCTGTTCAATGCCGAGCAGAACGGCATCGTCTTCATCGACGAACTGGACAAGGTCACCAAGCGTGCAGAGTATTCAGGCGCCGATGTTTCACGCGAAGGCGTGCAGCGCGACCTCCTGCCACTGGTGGAAGGCTGCACAGTCTCCACCCGCTACGGCATGGTGAAAACCGACCACATGCTGTTCATTGCCTCGGGCGCATTCCATCTCGCCAAGCCCTCAGACCTGATACCCGAGTTGCAGGGTCGCTTGCCCATCCGCGTGGAACTGCGCGCGCTGGAAGTGGGCGATTTTGTGCGCATTCTCACCGAGCCACATGCCTCGCTTACCGAGCAGTACGCGGCACTGATGGAAACCGAAGGTGTGAAGCTGGAGTACACCGAGGACGGCGTGAGGCGCATTGCCGAAATCGCATGGCAGGTGAACGAGAGCACCGAGAACATCGGCGCCCGCCGTTTGCACACCGTGCTGGAACGCCTGCTGGACGTGATCTCCTTTGAGGCGCCCGACCATTCCGGCGAGACCTACCGCATCGATGCCGCCTATGTGGACCAGCACCTGGAAGCCCTGGCCGGCAACGAAGACCTCAGCCGCTACATTCTGTGAGCCCGGCAAGGAGACGAGCACCGATGAGCCTTCCCAAGACCATGCGCGTCATTGAAATCGTCGAACCGGGCGGGCCGGAAGTCCTGCAACCGGCGGAACGACCGGTACCTCAGCCCGGTCCTGGCGAAATACTGGTCCGCGTTGCGGCAGCCGGCGTGAACCGTCCCGATGTGCTGCAGCGCAAGGGCCTGTATCCGCTTCCCAAGGGCGCCTCTGACCTGCCCGGCCTGGAAATTGCCGGTGTGGTGGTTGCGGTGGGCTCCGGCGCCGGGCGCTGGAACGTAGGCGATAGCGTGTGCGGACTGACTTCCGGTGGCGGCTATGCCGAATACTGCATCCTGCCCGAAGGCCAGGCGCTGCCCGTGCCGAAAGGCCTGGGCCTGGTGGAGGCGGCATCCCTGCCCGAAACCTTTTTTACCGTGTGGGCCAATGTATTTGACAATGGCCGCTTGCAGCCCGGTGAAACGCTGCTGGTTCACGGCGGCAGTTCGGGTATCGGTGTTACCGCCATACAGATTGCCAAAGCCATGGGCAGCAAGGTCTTCACCACGGCGGGCAGTGACGCGAAATGCGCCGCTTGCATCAAACTCGGTGCTGATCTGGCCATCAACTACCGCAACCAGGATTTTGAGGAGGAAATCAAAGCCGCCACGCAAGGAAAAGGCGTTGATGTGATCCTCGACATGGTAGGCGGAGACTACGTACCGAAAAACCTGCGTTGCCTGGGCGAACTGGGCAGGCTGGTGTTCATCGCCACCCTGCGTGGCGCCAAAACCGAGCTCGACATCATGGAAGTGATGCGCAAGCGGCTCACCATCAGCGGTTCCACCTTGCGCCCGCGCACCCTGGAATTCAAAGCGGCAGTGGCAGCGAATTTGCGCGAGCATGTCTGGCCCTTGATTGAGAATGGCCAGATCAAACCGGTGATTTTCAAAACCTTTGCACTGGAACAAGCCGGCGCGGCACATGCATTGATGGAATCATCTGAACACGTGGGCAAGCTGGTACTGACCCTGTAAAGCAGCCCTTGATCATCAAGCCAGGAAAGATCACCGCATAATGCGGTTTCACTCAAGCTCCGCTCTGCTCTCCTTACACCACGCTGCCCAAGGCAACGCGAATCGATTCACCACTTACGCCGCTGGCCTCCTCGGAAGCGAGGAAGGCAATCATTTCAGCCACTTCTTCGGGAGTGACTACGCGGCCCGCACGATACAGCGCTGCGCGCTCCTGCCAAACCTGAGAAGGGCTCACGCCCCGCTGGTCCGCTTCGGCTTGCGCTGACCGGTCGGCCATCTCCGTCTTGACCCAGCCGGGCAGAACCGCATTTGCGGTAATGCCGTGGGCGCCGCCATCCTGGGCAGCGGATTGCATCAAGCCCAGCAAGCCGGCCTTCGATGCACTGTAGGCACTGCCTTTGTGTTCAGCTGCCAGGCCCGCGGTGGAACTGGTGTACACCAGCCGGCCAAAACCACGCTGCACCATGGAGCCCATCACGCGGCGGGTCAGGTAAAACGGCCCGTCCAGGTTGATGCTCATGGTCTGGCGCCAGATTTCCGGGGTCTGCTCCCACAGCAGGCGCTCGTGCGCCGAGCCCAATCCATGGTTGCATACCAGGATGTCAACCGGTCCCAGCTTTTGTTCAGTGACATCAACGGCCTGTTCACATCCTTGCAGCGTGCCCAGGTCAGCAGACACATGATCCAGCCCGGTGGCGGACAATTCGGCCGCGGAGCGCGCGACGCACATCACCCGCGCGCCGCGCGCCGCGAGCAATCGGGCGGCGGCCAGGCCGATACCGCGCCCGGCGCCGGTTACCAGGGCGACCTTCTGTTCCACTCCGGCCATGTACTTTCTCCTCGATGAACCACTATTCAAACCCGTCCTTGAACACTTCCTCAACCAGGGGCACCACTTCATTCGAAGGCGCCGAGGCCGGGCCGTCACCAACAGAGTTGGTGGCCACCACGGTAAAAGTGTAAGCCTGCCCGTTGGTGAGGCCGCTGACGGTGATGGGCGATGCTGCGCCCGAGGCGGTAAGCCCTTCCGGGCTGGAAGTGACGGTGTATGAGGTGATATCCGCACCACCATCAAATCCCGGTGCAGTGAAGCTGATGGTGGCCTGCATGTCGCCCGCGGTTGCCACGCCGATCGCAGGCGCGTCCGGCAGCACGGGTTGCACCGCAAACACCTGCGTGACCGTGGGCGCGGCCAGCCAGGCGGCATTGCCCGACTGGTTGGCATCGATCGAGCAATTGCCGGTCGCCACGAATGTCAGCGCGCCGCCACTGGTGATCGTGCAAACCGACTGGGTGGTTGAAGTGAAGCTGACCGGCAAGCCCGAGGTGGCTGTCGCGGACAGGGTTGGCGCGGTGCCAATATCCTGCGGGCCCGGATTGTCAAAACTGATGGTTTGCGGCGCGGCTGGAGTGACGGCATTCGATACAGCCGAGGCCGGGCCCTCACCCACCGAATTCGTGGCGGTCACGGTAAACGTATAAGCCTGGCCATTGCTCAACCCGGTAACCGTGATGGGCGAACCTGCCGCGGTTCCGGTGAAATTGCCCGGGCTGGAGGTGGCGGTATATGAAGTGATTGCAGCGCCGCCATCGGAAACCGGCGGCGTAAAGCTGACGGTGGCTTCGGTGTTTCCGGTCGCGGCCGTGCCTATGACCGGTGCACCGGGCAGCACGGCATCCACCTGCAACTGGAAATTCGCATCACGCATTGCGCCACAATTGTCCGTGGCGCGAATGGTGATGGAATGCGTGCCAGCCGGTTGGGCATTGGACAGGCTGACCAGCCCCGCGGGATTGACGGAAATCGTGCCGGTGTAGGTGCCCGCGCCCTGCACGCTGACGGAATTCACCGTGCCGTTGTCCGACGGGCCGGTCAGCGCGGCGTGGGTGCTGGAATCGCCGAAGTTGATGCTCTTTGCCCCATAGCTCAGTGTGGGCTGGCTGTTGGCCGAGACGTTCACCTGCAGGTCTCCGGTACCGGTGAGCGAGCCGTCCGAAACCTGGAAGCGCACGGTGCCGGAAGTGGCGCTGCAGGACGCGGCCAGCGCGGCGGTGATCGTGCCGTCAGTGTTGCTGATGCCGGTCACGGTGATGCCGGTGGCCGTACCGCCGGCCACCTGCGTGACGGTCAATGCACCAGCCGGCGTTTCCGTATCGCTGACGGTTCCCACGGCCACCGCAGCTCCGGCGGGGCTGCCCTGTTGCCTGGCGACTGCCGAGCCGGGTGTGAAGCCGGGTTCGGTATTACCGCCGCTGAACAGCGCGATCAGGTTGAGGTCGCCGCAGAAACTTGGGCAAAGGCTGGAGAAAGTCCCGGTGCCGTTACTGTCCACATAGCTTCTACCCGATGCCGTGACGCTGGTATCCACGGATACCGGATATCCATCGCTGTTGTTGACTATTTTCAGCACGATGCCGCGTTCGGCGCCCAATGGAAACGACTGCGGTGAATTGAGCAGGATGCGGTTCCAGCCCGGCCCGGCGGCAATACCAGCCTGGGTGTGAATCAGTCCGGTTGGAACTCCGCCGGCCAGGCTGGTGTAATAGCGGAACTCGATGGTGGCGCCGACGCTGTCGGTGACGAACACATCCACACCGTCCAGCTGGGAGAACCCCGTGTCGTTCAGTGTATTGAGCCCCAGCCAGGCTGTGGGGTTGTTGTAACCAATCGCTCCGCCAGTCACAAGCGCGTCATAACGCACATGGTCGCCCAACACGAACGGCGACACGGTGATGTCAGCCATCATGGTGGCACCGGATGTGGAAACACCCGTCACCGCGATGCCGGTATCAACCCCGGCGTAATTCCTGGAGTCGGGATTGCTGCCATTGTTGAATGTGGTCCTGCCCGTATTGCTCTTGAAGGGGTCGCCATCGTTGCCGTCATTGGTATTGGTATCCAGGTGCGCCAGGCCGTCCGCTTCTTCCAGGTCAACCCATTTATGGGTTTCGTCATCATTGCTGCCGGCACCTTCATCGATGTGCCAGATCAGCAGGCCATTACCGGGCAGGGCAGCATCAAAACCGGTTTGCTGGCGGTTCTCCAGCAGGAAGTATTCGTTGATCTTGTATTTGTCGATCCAGATGCGTTTGGCTTCTTCGTTGGTTGCCGCCTGGTCTATAGCGAGGCCGTTCTGGTTGGAATTGATGTCCTGGGGTAGCGTGAAGTTGGTGACCACCTTGCTCCAGGCGCTGAGGTGCGCGGGTGTTTCACCACTTTGCTGGGAAATGGTGCGGTTCCAGTTGCCGCTGGCCATCAATCCCCAATCGCCAATCCCCGCTGAGCTGCCGTCGTAATCATATAGATCAGGAAGACCCAGCATCAGGTGGCCCAGTTCGTGGGCCATGATGCCGATGGTGGCCTGGTGGGTGCCCGATGCGGTGCCATGCCGCTCACCGAACATGGTGTAGGGCTGCAGCGATACGCCATCGAGGGACAATGGAATCGAAAAATAAGCCTGGTGGCCCCAGACGTTGGGTGTCAGCGCCAGTGCCGCGCCCCCAAATGAAGTTTCATATCCAGCCAGGATGATGACTATGGAAAGCTCATCGGCCGAGACTACACCATCGCTGTTGGCGTCATAGTCGGAATAGTCGACATAGGAGTTGGTCAACTGGACGATGGCGCGCGCTTCGGCTCGCGACACCGAGCCGGTATTACCCTGGTTGGGATGGTTTACCGGCCGGTTGACATGGATGATGCCGTCATTGGCTGTGCCATAGGTTTCCACCGGCGGCGTAATCGTGAACCCGCCATAGCTGTTCTCCAGGTAGTAATCCCGGACACTGTCGCTTGCGCCGTACATCAGATCCTGGAAGCTGGCGTCGGAATACGTGAAGGAAATATTGTTGTAGTTCACCAGGATGGTCAGCACGTATTGCGTATGTGAAATAGTCTGCGGCAATTCCAGCCCGTCGGCGGCGCTCGTGTTCAAGCGCTTCAGCGGGCGAATGGTGCGGGTTTCCCGCTCGGCCGGGTCCACCTCCGGCGCCAGGTGCCTGGGCAACTGCCGCCTTTGGATCGCATTGAGCTCACCCACGGCAACCGTGCCGGCGCGCAACTGGCCGGCGCTGCCGCGCTCGGCGTAATACCAGGTATCACCCACCTTGACGATGCTGTGGCCATCCAGGGTTTCAGTCCAGTTGGCGTACTCGTCGCCACGCGCAACAGCGGTGAACGTGGTGCCATCGGGCTGGGTGAGCTCGAATTCGATGGGGGCGGCGGGCGCCGCAAATAGTGATTGCAGGTAGGCGCAGGCCAGGACCGGCAACACGCGCACCCACAACGTTTTCATGACTTCCTGTCCCTGAAACTTCACCTTACGCCGTCCCTGTTCATGGCTGGTCTGACCAGATGGTCCATTTCAATGCCACACCCTACCACCGTAGAGGCTGATTGTGCAGCCATCAGCACCTTGCTGCGAGGTTCCGGGCAGCGGAGTTGAAGGGAGTTTCGAGTGGAGCCGGCCGCCATTGACCCCTTGAAGCAAGAACTCAGCTAATCGGCGACGTTCTCAAACCCGTTTGCAAACACGATGTCATTCACCGGCAAGCCGGTATCCCACAAGACGCCGATGTCCAGGTCGGAAATGTTGTACCGGTACTGGTAGTAGAAGGCCACGCCATTCATCAGCTGGTCCAGCAGGTTGGGAGGTGGCGGGGCTGCCGGCGAATCCGTCGACACAGGTGGCTCAATACCGCGTACCCCGGCGCAAACCATCCGCGGAACCGGGGCTTCACCCTGCCAGAGGATTTCTCCGGCCGGCAGCTCGGCTGCTGGTGAGCCGCCACCGTCGTTACCCCAGTGATTGATGTTGTTGGTGGTCAGTTCCGGCGGGCTGCCCCAGGCCAGCTTGCTGCGTGGGCCATCAAACAGCGCCGGCGATCCCGGCAGCATCCAGCGGTCCCACACGGAAAAGAAGTCCGCCGGCGGATTGCCCTGGCCATCGGCCCAGCCGCTGTAGGCGATGGCATGTCCGAGCTCATGCAATATCAGGCTGAAGGCGTCAATCTTTCCGGCCGGGATGGGTGCCGTGCGCACAGTGGGGTCAGGGTCGAACCAGAGTTCGTCCTGGAAGTAGGTGCTGCCAAAAACCAGCGACATGTCGGCCGTAGCGCCGTTCGTATCGATGCCGGTGCGGAATTCATGCGCAACACCCTGCTCATACATCGAGCGCGGACCGACGACGCCTACAAGCGCAGAAGCCTTGCTGGCGGCATTGGCGGTTGCGATGTTGGGGTCCAGCTGGACTTCCACTTCAATACTGCACGGGCTGGCAACCAGCAATGGTTCGGTCCAGAGCCGCCCGGCTTCAAGCACATGCAGGGTAATGAGCGTTTTCTGGGGACCGGTCAACGCCTGTGTCGGAACGTCGTTCACAAAAGCAACGCTGAAGCTGCAGCTTGCCCAGAGAGGCCCGGGCAAGGCAAAAACCGCACACAACAAACCAGGCAATGCACGAAACATACAGTTACCCCTAAACCGCCTCAGTTCAGGCTGGGCAGGTCGGCTGGCTGGTCAATATCAAAGGCGGCGTTGGGAACAGGAACGTGACTGGTACCGTCCGGGTAGTGCTTCAGAAGTGCTTGCGCGCCGCGTTCACCCTGCAGTTTTACCAGTTTTGCGAACAAGGCGCGCGGAAAAATTGCTGGCGCGCCGGCGACTGTGTGCCCTCGGTCGTTGGTCCATTCAGCACAGACCGCCCGCACCGGCCCGGGCTTCCAGGCAGTAACGAGCTTGTGCAGGTCGTCTGACGTGATGCGCCACTGGTCGCACAGCAACAGCAGCGCGCCTCGAACCCGCTCGGGCATGGCGCGAATGCCGCAGGCCAGGGACGTGCCCATGCCCTGCTGCCAGTTCGGGTTGTGCACCCGCTGCACCGGCAGGCCATGCAAGGCCTTCTCCACCGCCAACTGTTCGGCTCCGCTCACCACCACCACGCAGGCCGGTTCCAGCGCCAGCAGCAGTTCCGCCTGGCGGCGCACCAGTGGCTGGCCATCGATTTCCAGCAACTGCTTGGACTGGCCAAGGCGGCTGGAACTGCCGGCGGCGAGCAGGATGGCGCCCAAACTGTTCATGGGCTATTCATGGGCTGCTCATGACACGGTCTTGAGCGTCAGCGACAAACCGTTGCGGCGGTTGAGCGCGGCATGGACTTCCGCCGCAATGGACAGCGCGATGCCCTCGGGCAACTCGGCGCCGATATCGAGGCCTACCGGGCCGCGCACATCGGCATCCGGGCAGCCAGCCATTTCACGCAGCTTGTCGCGTCGGGCCGCGGGCCCCAGCACGCCCAGGTACTGCAGGTTTCCGGCTCTTTCGCCGCCAGCAAGCCAGGGCGCCAGCTGGCGCAGGTAGGCCGCGTCATTTTCCAGGTGATGCGCCATGATGATGGCGGCGTTCAACTGTTCCAGTTCCACCAGCAAATGCAGTTGCTCCGGGCGCCCGACCAGGGTTCGGCAGCCCGCCGCGAATCGCCGCGGATCAGCATAACCCGCGCGATGGTCTGCGATGATGCACTCCCAGCCAAGATCGGCGAACTGCGCCGCCACCGGTACGGCATCGGGCCCGGCGCCGCAGATCAGCACGCAGGGTTGGGGAAGGATCTGCACCAACAGGCTGTCCGCATCAGTCTGAAGGTAGCGCCACTCGGGCCACGCAGGGCATGTTGCCGCTGCTGCCTGCTCTACCAGCAGGGTGTTACCGATGGACTGGCCTGTCTGGTTCAGCATGGCCATGCTGCCCAGCGGGGTATCGGGCCCTTCCGCCACACTCAAAGCCATGACCACGGATTGCCGGCTTCGCATCGAATCCGCAAGCGACTCGAACATCGCGAAGTCGATTTGCCGTTGAAGCTTTTGCACCAGCAGGTGAATGATGCCGTCGCAACCAATGCCGAGGCTCCACACCAGGTCGTCACCGGCGTGCATGTCGTAGGTGACTTTGCGGGCCTTGCCGCTGGCGAACACTTCGTCGGCATGGTGCAGCAGGTCGCCCTCGAGGCAGCCGCCGGAGATCATGCCGACGTACTGGTGATCGCGCGAGATGAGCATCATGGCGCCGGGCTTGCGGTAGGTGGAGCCTTCGGTACCGATGATGGTGACGAGCACCAGCGATTCATCCTCGCGGTGTTCATGGAAAAATTTCAGCAGGGCTGCGGTGCCGAGGTGCATGGTATCAGTGGGCCGGTGTCAGTATGGTCAATATTAGTTAATTGTACTGAATCTGATTCAGCCTTGAGCGGTCAAACGTTGTAAGTCGCCACACTGCCTGACTTGCAGATTTGTTTTTGATCCCATCGGACGCAGCCGAGCGACGACCGAGCACCAAGACAACGCGACATGGATGTCGCGTTAGGCCCGACCGAACAGGGACGTGAGTCGGGCCGCGTCGCCGGTGCGACCGAGGACCGAGGGAAGCCCTGCGCAGCAGGGCCAAGGACTGGGATCAAAAACAAATCTGCAAGTCAGGCAGCCTTTTGACGCAAAACTCCTCAAGCCATCGCCCGCTGCAACTGGTCGAGCAGCGGCAGCTTGCGGATACGTACGCCCGAAGCGTTGAAGATGGCATTGCACAGTGCCGGCGCCAGCGTCGGTATGCCCATCTCGCCCATGCCCGTAGGCGTATCGCCGTGAGGCAGGATATGGCACTCGATCCGGCGCGGTACGCCCGCCAGGCGCAGCAGCGGGTAATCGTGGAAATTACTCTGCTCAATCTGTCCGTCCCTTACCGTGATCTGCAGGTTCAGCGCCGTGCTCAGGCCATCCACCGTACCGCCCTGCAGCTGCGCTTCCACGCCACGCGGGTTCACCACCACGCCGCAATCCACCGCCGCCACAACCCGGTCGATGCTGAGCTCGCCTTTGGTGCCCACCGTCACTTCCACCGCATGCGCCGCGTACCCACCAAAGGTGAAATGCGAGGCAATGCCGACAGCGGTGCCCTTGGGCCGCTGGCGTTCATAGCCGATTTCTTGCGCCACATGCTGCAACAGGCGTGACAACCGCCAGGGATTGAAGGTCGGACCGCCATGCTGGGCGTACGGGAGCTCGCGGTTGTCACCATACATGGCCAACCGCAGGGCCAGTGGATCCTGTCCGGTGGCATGAGCCACTTCGTCAACAAACGACTGGACTACGAACGCATTGGCCGTATGCGCCGGAGCGCGCCAGGAACCGCGTGGCACCCCTGATTGCACCGAGTGGTATTCGATTCGCAGGTTGTCAACCATGCCTGCGGGGAAATCATCGACATAAAGTTCTGCCTCGAACATTCCTTCGGCCGTTACGTCGGGCCGCCGGTAATACTTGCTGGCGCTGGCCAGGCGATGGGTCCAGGCTGTGACATTTCCATTTGCATCCACGGCCGCTTTCAGCTCATGCAAGCCCGATGGCCGGAAGAAATCATGCTTGATATCGTCTTCGCGGGTCCACACCAGCTGCACCGGAATGCCACCCGCCTGTTTTGAAACCAGCGCTGCTTCGGCCACGTAGTCATTGGTGAGACGCCGGCCAAAGCCGCCGCCCACGCGGGTCATTTCCACGCTGATGAATTCGCGATCAATGCCCGTCACTTCATTCACCGCGCGGCTCGCGCCCGAGGGCATCTGCGTGGGAGCAATGACGCGTGCGCTGGTTTCCTGCACATGGGCAAAGCAGTTCTGCGGCTCCAGCGGCGCATGGTTCACGTAAGGTTGCTGGTAACGCGCCTGCACGGTCTGCGCGGCGCTGGCCATGGCGCCATCGAAATCGCCGTCATTCCGCACCACCTGCCCATCGCCGGCCAACAGGGATTCACATTGCTGCCAAAAAGACTCAGTGCTTTCAGCCGTGTAAGGGCCGCGGTTCCACTCGATCTTCAGGGCCTTGCGCCCCTGGAATGCTGCCCAGGTGGATTCAGCCACCACAGCTACACCGCTGGCCAGAATAAAGTAGGGTTCGCCGGGCTTGGGGCCTTCAACCACGAACACATCGACTACGCCAGGCACCTTGCGGGCGGCGCTGTCATCCAGCGAGGCCACCGTGCCGTCCAGCCAGGGGCAACGTTCGATGGATGCATACTTCATACCCGGCACATCGGTATCCAGGCCATAACGCGCTTTGCCGGTCACGATGTCACGCGCATCGATCACCCCCTTGGGCTGGCCGATGATGCGGAAGTCGCTGGCAGCTTTCAGCGGCGCTGGATCTGCCGGCACCGGCAGTGTGGCCGCTTCGGCAACCAGTTCGGCATAGCTCAGTTGCTTGCCGTTGGCATCGCAGATCACCACACCGGGTTCGGTGCGGCAATCTGAAAGCGATACACCCCAACGATTGGCGGCCGCCTGCATCAGCTGGCGGCGTGCCGATGCGCCCACATCGCGCAGGAATGGCCAAGCCTCGATGATGCTGGTGCTGCCGCCCGCGCCCTGTCCGCCGTATTGCCAGGTGAACCCTTCCGGCGTCTTGACAATTCCCAGCGGCATCTGCCGGAACTGCACACGGTCCCATTCCACATCCAGTTCTTCAGCCACCAGCATGGGCAGGGCCGTGCGCACGCCCTGGCCGATTTCGGGTTGCGCCACGCCGATGATGACATCGCCATTGGCCTGGATTTCCACAAACCAGCCGATTTGCCGTTCGCCGGGCGGCGGCTGGGTGGCTGCCAGAAGCGAATCAAACGGCAGGCCGATCACCAGGCCACCAGCGGCAGTAAGCCCGCCGATCAACAAGCGGCGGCGTGAGTGGTTCACCGGGCTTGCAGGCGCCTGCCGGATCACAGCGCTCATGCGGCACCTCCCGACTGCAATTCGACGGCGCGATGCACGGCTTTTCGAATGCGCACATAGGTGCCGCAGCGGCAGACGTTGGTCATGCTGGCATCGATTTCGTCGTCGCTCGGTTGCGGGTTGCGCGCCAGCAGGTCTGCGGCGGCCATGATCTGCCCGGCCTGGCAATAGCCGCATTGCGGCACATCCTCATCCAGCCAGGCCTGTTGCACCACATGCAGTTGCGTGGCGCTGGGCGCGAGGCCTTCGATGGTGATTACGGATTTGCCCTCAACGGCGGAGATGGGGGTTACGCAGGAACGCTGGACGGCGCCATCGATGTGCACGGAGCAGGCACCACACTGGCCGATGCCGCAGGCGAACTTGGAGCCTTTGAGTTTGAGGTGGTCACGCAACACCCACAACAGGGGCGTCTGTTCATCGCCGGCAAATTCAGCGGCACTGCCGTTAACCTGGAACGCTACCATGGCTATCTCCACGATTGGGTTTGGACGCACTCGCTCACGCGGGATTATAGGCAGGCATGACCCGGACCCAAGGCGGGATGGGACCAGTTGAGGTTTTTTCCGGGTAAGTTGCTTCGATCATTATTCAAGAGTCCAATGCGAGCGATTCCGCCATGAGCCTGCAACCATTTCAACAAGCCCGATGGCGGTAAGGCATTCCGGGCCCCTGCAGTCTGGTTAATAGAGCCCGAAGGCGGTAAGGGATTCCGGTCCTGGACTTGGCCCTTCGGGCTGCCCTCGGTCCTCGGTCGTTCCGGCG
>CAYYCX010000085.1:0-18393 GCA_964470455.1 uncultured Wenzhouxiangellaceae bacterium | reverse complement strand
GCCAGGTTGAAATCACGCGGATGCGTGGTGACTGCGCCTGCGACCACCTCGTCCAATTGCCGGTTCTGCAATCCGAAGCGCTGCACCACGCCTTCCAGCGCGGCGGCCAGCATGTCCATATTGGACTTTTCCGAATACATGGTATTCGAGCGGCAAAATGGAATGCGGTTACCGCCAATAATGGCTATTCGACGCAGCTCACCTTTCACAGTAGCTCTCCTCGAGATTCATCCGGGTCGTTTCGGGTGGCTGGTTCGCCCGTTTGCTGAATGGCTGGTTGGCTGGCGAGATAGTGCAGCGGTCCTCCACGAAACGGTGCGAAGCCGGTTCCGAATATCATGCCCGCATCCAGGAAATCAGCGCTTTCCACCACTCTGTCATCCAGGCAGGAGCGGCATTCGTCAAAATAGGGTTGCATGAGTTCGGCAGCCAGCGACTTCAGGTTGATGCCCTGGATGGCCTCTTTGTCCTTCACCGGTTTGCCTTTGTTCCAGCGGTAAAAGCCTTCACCGGATTTTTTACCCAGCTTGCCCTGGTCAACCATGGACTGCAGTGCTGCCACTTCCTCGCCGGCAGACTCGCCACCCAGCAGCCGGATGACGCTGAGGCCAACGTCCAGGCCCACGGTGTCGGCCAGTTCCACCGGACCCATAGGCATGCCGAAATCCAGTGCAGCCTGGTCCAGCGCCTCTTTTGGAATGCCGCGGTCTCGATGGATACGCAATGCCCGCTGCATGTAAGGGGCCAGTACGCGATTGACCAGGAATCCGGGTGTGCTGGTCACCGCCAGCGGGAAGCGGTTGATCTGGTTGCAGAAGGCGGCGCCACGTTCAATTTCCCCGGAGCGGGTGATGTCGTCGTAAACCACTTCCACCAACGGCATTTTCGCTACCGGGTTGAAGAAATGCAGCCCGATCAGGCGCGATGGCTGTTCCAGATCGCGGGATAGTTCCGCCAACGGGATAGCGGACGTATTGGTAGCCAGAATGGCTTCGGGCTTCAGTTTCGGCTCAACCTGGCTGTACAGGGCTCGTTTGGCGTCGGCATTTTCAAAGATGGCTTCGATCACCACGTCCGCCGATGAAACACCCTTGCCATCGACGTCCGGCAGCAGGCGGCTGCGGGCGCCGGCAACCAGGTCTGGCGACCGCAGCTTCTTGCGGAACAGGCTGTCGGCCCTTTTGATGGCAGGATCAATGTATTTCATCTCACGATCCTGCAGGGTGACTTCCAGGCCCTGTAGCACGCACCAGGCAGCAATGTCTCCACCCATGACGCCGGCGCCGATGACATGCACCCGCCGGGCGCGGAAATCACTGTTCTTGCCGGCTGCTTTGAGGCCTTCCATCAACCAGAAGACGCGACGCAGATTGCGTGAAACCTCACTGGTAATGAGCTCTCCTACACGTACCGCCTCTTGTTCCAGCATGGCCTTTTTGCTGTTGCCGTGTTCCTTCCAGGCTTCGATCAGCGAAAACGGCGCGGGGTAATGGGCAGGATTGGCGCGACTGGCGGTCTGCTTTTCTATCATCGGGGCGAGCAGTTTGCGGGCAGGACCGCTGTTGCTCAGCTTTCTGAGCAGCCCCGGCTTCCTGGTGCGCCGGTTTTTCAATACGGCATTGCGGGCGGCCCAACGCAATGAAGTGTGTGGGCCTGCCACTTGATCCACCAGCCCCAGTGATTTGGCTTGCCGTGCCCGCAACATGCGCGAACTCAGCATCAGTTCCATGGCCTTGGGGCCACCCAGCAGCTTCGTGGTGCGCGCGCTGCCGCCGAAACCCGGATAGATGCCGAGTTTGATTTCCGGAAATCCGAGGCGGGTATGCGGTACGTCCAGCGCAATGCGGTAATGGCAGGCCAATGCCAGCTCCAGGCCGCCACCGAGGCAGAAGCCTTCTATAGCAACCACTACCGGAAAGCGGAATGCCTCGATACGATCAAACAGCTGGTGGACTTCGCGAATGGATTCAGCGGCTGAATCAGGATCTGTCACGCCTTCAAATTCCCGCACGTCAGCGCCGACGACGAACGAGCCTTTCTTGCCCGACTGGATGACCAGCCCGCGAGGCTGGGCCTTGGAAAGCGCATCGACAATCAACTCCAGCTCGGTCAGCACCTCGCGTGAGAGGCTGTTGGTTTTTTCATCAGCGCGGTCCAGCGTGAGCCACGCTATGCCGTCCAGGTCGCTTTCAAGTCGCCAGTGCTTGCAGGCTGCTGGAATCATGGGCTGTCTCCGTACGGCAAGGTATGTAGTGAAACAAAAAATGCCTGTTGCAGGCATTTTGCTGCATTATGACAGATGCTGTAACCAGCAACCAAGACAGCCGGTGTTGCCTTCGGTGTGACGGCAATTCACCGACCGGGCGTGCTTCAGGGGAGCGATAAACCGGCATTGCGCAGGATGTGGCAAAGAGCAATGAGCGGCAGCCCAATCAGGGCGGTCGGATCCGGGGATTCCAGTGCGCGCAGTAATACCGAGCCAGCGGCCTCGGACTTGATGGAGCCGGCGCAATCAAGCGGCTGGTCAAGCTCGATATAACGTTCAGCCTCAGCTACGGTGTAATCTCGGAAATGCACCCGGGTGGAGACCATGGTTTGCTCACAAAACCCGGGTTCCTGCCGCATGACGCAGAGGGCCGACAGAAATTCGACGGTTTGGCCTGAAAACGCCATCAGTTGCGCCAGGGCTGCCTGCCTGTCGGCGGGCTTCCCCACAATGCGGCCGTCAAATTCAGCCACCTGGTCGCAGCCGATGACCAGCGCTTCAGGTTGAAGACTGGCAATACTGTCCGCTTTGCCCCGGGCCAGGCGTTGGGTCAGGTCTGCGGCCGTTTCGCCGGGCAGGGGAGTTTCGTCCATGTGTGGTGCCAGGCAGGTGAACTCCAGCCCCAGCCGCTGCAGGAGCGTTTTCCGGTACGGACTGGTGGATGCAAGAATAAAATCATAACTGGGTGACTTTGAATTCATTTCTGTAGTAAAATCGCCGGTTTGTGCGCGGTACCCAAAGACAAAATAAAATCCAGCTGCAACGCAGGGAGTATAACCATGTCCCTAGAATACCCGGATTTTATTGATCCGCAGAAAGCTGCTGAAGGACACCGGAGTTTCTCCGGAACCATGCCATTCAGCCGCATGGAACGCCTGAAACCGTTCCTCGCCAGGGACGACGGATTGGCCAGCTTCAGCGTCCAGTTCGACCGGGATTCCCTGGTGGGCGTGAGGATAAAGCTGGAAGTTGAAGCCGCGTTGTGGCTGGTGTGCCAGCGAAGCCTGGAACCCTACCAGGAGGTCATCAAGCGCAGCACCCTGTTGGGCGTGATTGATGATATCAGCAAGGAAGGGTTGTTGCCGGAAGGCTATGAGGCCATTCTGGCGGAGCATGGCAAGGTGTCTTTCCTGGCCATGGTCGAGGACGAGTTGATCCTGGCGTTGCCGCAGGTGCCGCGTAATCCGGATTTACCGGAACTGGACGAGAAGACGAACGAATACACCGTAGCCAGCGAGAGCTTGGCCGCGGAGCAAGAACGACTGCCACGCCAGCAGCCCTTTGCTGGCCTGGCTGACCAGCTGAAGGCATTGGCCGGCGGCAGGAATGATTCCGGCGCAGCCGGCAAGAAATGATCGAACCAATCAATCCAATCAATTTAATGGAGCAATGAAATGGCTGTTCAACAAAATCGCAAAACCTCATCCAGACGGGATATGCGTCGCTCACATGACGCCCTGTCGCCGCGTGCCCTTTCGGTCGAACCCACCACCGGCGAAACCCACCTGCGTCATCATGTAAGCCCCGAAGGGTACTACCGTGGCCGCAAGGTAATCGACAGCAAGGTTGTCGAATTCGACGAAGAGTAACCAACCTGGCCCCGGGCACTCGCACCGGGGCCTGAATCCCTTCGGCATAATCCGGGCATGGCCTTGAACGACGGTAACACCGTGACCATTGCCCTGGACGCGCATGGTGGTGACCACGGACTGTCAGTTTCTGCTCCTGCCGCCCTGCGGGCACTGCTTGAAGATGACGGCATTCGCCTGATTTTGTGCGGACAACGCCAGGCCATTGAGTCTGCTTTGAGTGGCTCATTCGGCGGTTCGTTGAGGGGCTCATTGAAGGATTCATTGAAGGACTGGGGCAACCATCGCCTGCAAGTTGCCGATGCGGAGATCTGCCTGGCGATGGATGCAAAGCCATCCGCAGCTCTTCGGGCTGGCGCAGCCTGCAGCATGGGCAAGGCCCTGCAACTTCAGGCCGCAGGTGAAGCAGACGCCAGCGTGAGTTCCGGCAGCACCGCGGCGCTGATGGCGTTGGGGGTAAAGAACCTGGGATTGCTGCCCGGCATTGAACGGCCGGCCATCATGGCGCATGTGCCGCATGGATCCGGCTTCACCGGCATGCTTGATCTGGGTGCAAACCTGCAGGTGAGCCCCCGACAGCTGGCGCAATTCGCGGTTATGGGCTCGGTGGCAGCGGAGGTCGCGGATGGCATCAGGAACCCGCGCGTGGGATTGCTCAACGTAGGCCATGAAGACAACAAGGGCCACGAAGGCGTTCGTGAGGCCAGCGAAATTCTACGGCACCTGCCGGTCAATTACATCGGTTTCATCGAAGGCCATGATGTATTTTCGGGCAAGGTGGATGTGGCAGTCTGTGACGGCTTCACCGGCAACCTCATGCTCAAGTCGGGCGAGGGACTGGCACGCATGCTGTCGGGCGAGTTGCGCAAGGCGCTTGCTTCCAGCCTGGCCAGCCGCCTGGGAGCCTGGCTGGCGTCTGCTGCGCTGCGATCGATGCTGGCACAGATCGACCCTGCCGCGCATAATGGTGCCCCTTTGCTGGGCCTCAATGGGGTTGTTGTCAAAAGTCACGGAAGTTCCAGCGTGAAAGCCACCACCAGGGCTATCCTGGAGGCCGGCCGGGAAGCCCGCCGCGGAATTCCGCAAAGAATTGGTACTTCCATGCGGATGTTTGAATTGGAGAAGGAAACTTGATTTATTCAAGAATTACCGGGACCGGTAGCCAGTTGCCTGCCAGGGTAATGACCAATAAAGACCTTGAGCAATTCATGGAAACCAGCGATGAGTGGATCCGTGACCGCACCGGTATTCATGAAAGGCGCGTCATCGGCGAGGGTGAGACCACCGGCACCCTGGCGCTTGAGGCCTGCCGCAAAGCGATCGAGGCGGCACAGGTCGACCCGGCCGAAATTGACCTGTTCGTGCTGGGCACCACCACTCCCGACCTGATTTTTCCCAGCACTGCCTGTCTGATCCAGAAAGAACTCGGCCTGGGCGACTGCGGTGCCATGGACGTCAATGCGGCCTGCTCCGGTTTTCTTTACGCCCTCAGTATCGCCGACAAGTTCATCCGTTGTGGCGATGCCCGAAAAGTGCTGGTTGCAGGCGCCGAGACCCTTACCCAGCTGCTGAACTGGAACAAGCGGGATACCGCGGTTCTGTTTGGCGATGGCGCCGGGGCTGTCGTACTGGAAGCATCGGAAGAACCGGGAATCCTGTCCACTCATGTCCATGCCGATGGCCGCTATGCAGATTTGCTGAATACCGACGTGGGTGTTTCCCGCGGCTTTGCGGGAATCGAGCGGAATGCCGGCAAGCCGGAAATCAGCATGCGTGGCAACGAAGTTTTCAAGGTGGCGGTGCGCACCCTGCATCGCATGGTTGACGAAACCCTGGGCGCCAACAATGTGGACAAATCGGAGCTCGATTGGTTGATTCCACACCAGGCCAACTATCGCATCATCAGCGCCACCGCGAAAATGCTCGACATGAGCATGGACCAGGTAGTGGTCACGGTGGATCGCCACGGCAACACGTCCGCGGCTTCGGTGCCGCTGGCGTTGGATGAGGCGGTGCGTGATGGCCGCCTGCAGCGCGGGCAGTTGATGTTGCTGGAAGCATTTGGCGGCGGTTTTACCTGGGGTTCTGCCCTGATCCGGTATTGATTTATCGTTCGGAATTGATCATGGAACACAGCGCATTTCTATTCCCTGGCCAGGGCTCACAGTCCGTTGGCATGCTTGAAACACTGGCCCGACAATCGGCGTTGGTGCAGCGAACGTTTGATGAAGCCTCGCAAGTGCTTGGATTCGATCTCTGGCAGTTGGTGCGGGAAGGCCCGAAGGAACAGCTGGACCAGACGGAAATCACCCAGCCCGCCATGCTGGCGGCTGACATCGCCTGCTGGCGCGTGTGGCAGGAGCAGGGTGGTTTCACGCCGCCCTTCATGGCTGGGCACAGCCTGGGCGAATATGCCGCGCTGGTGGCGGCCGGAAGGCTCGATTACGCCGATGCCGTGGCCCTGGTTGAGCAGCGGGCGCGCCTGATGCAGCAGGCCACGCCAGCAGGTACCGGAGCCATGGCCGCCATACTTGGCCTGGAAGATGAAGTGTTGCAACAGGTGTGTGACGCGGTGGCGGAAGGGCAGGTGGTTTCCTGTGCCAACTACAACTCGCCTGGCCAGACTGTGATTGCCGGTCATCGCGAAGCCGTCGAACGGGCTTGTGTCGCGGCCCGGGAAGCAGGGGCCAAAAGGGCTGTGACCTTGCCCGTGAGCGTTCCCTCGCACTGCGCCCTGATGCGCGGGGCAGCGGAGCAATTGCTGCCGGCATTGCGAAGCACTGCGGTTGCCGGCAGCCGTATTGTGGTTCTGCACAATGCCGACGTCTCCAGCCACGAGGATGCGGATGCGGTACGCGCTGCGCTGGTCGAGCAACTGTGGAGGCCGGTACGCTGGTCGGAAACCATCGCGGAATTGCAGTCGCGGGGTGTGAACCGGTTTATCGAGTGCGGCCCGGGTGGTGTGCTGGCCGGTCTGAATCGCCGCAATGCCCGGGATGCCCAGACAGCGGCGATCACGGACACAGATGCCATGAAGAAAATCATGCAGGAGTGGGTTTGAAATGGAATGGACCCTGGAAGGGCAGGTAGCCCTGGTCACAGGGGCTAGCCGTGGAATCGGTGCTGCCATCGCCGACCGGCTGGCCGGTTTGGGAGCAATCGTGGTGGGTACCGCAACGAGCACCGATGGGGCTGCTGCGGTCAGTGAACGCCTCAAGGCGCTGGATGCCCAATGTCGCGGTGTCCGTCTGGATGTCAACGAGGCCGGTGCGCCGGAGGAACTGGTGCAGCACATCAGTGCCGAACTCGGCGCGCCCACCATCCTGGTCAACAATGCCGGCATCACCCGCGACCAGCTGTTGATGCGCATGAAGGATGAAGACTGGGACGCGGTGCTCAATACCAACCTGAAATCCGTTTACACACTCAGCAAGGCCTGCCTGCGAGGCATGATGAAGGCACGCAACGGGCGTATCATCTCCATTTCTTCGGTGATCGGCTGCATGGGCAATGCCGGACAGGCCAATTACGCCGCCGCCAAAGCGGGCATGGAAGGATTCAGCCGCTCACTGGCACGGGAAGTGGGCTCACGCGGCATTACCGTGAATACCGTGGCGCCGGGTTTCATCGACACCGACATGACGCGCGAGCTGGACGAAACCCAGCGTGAAAAGCTCGTTGCGGACATTCCGCTGCAGCGTTTGGGCCAGCCCGAAGACATTGCGGCGGCGGTTGCATTCCTGGCTTCGCCGCTGGGTTCGTACATTACCGGTCAGGTGATTCATGTGAACGGCGGGATGTATATGTGATTTTAGTTTCAATATCAATTTTATATAGTTGAAATTTAATTGATATTTTGTGAATTTCGCAGCAATAGCCATACTGCTGCGAATGTCAATGAACTGGTATCGAAGCCGCTTATTCTCTAGAATTGCGGCCCGGTACCACCCTAACGAGGATAATTCTGAAAATGAGCAGCATTGAAGATCGCGTCAAAAAAATCGTCATCGAGCAACTTGGCGTAAAGGAAGAGGAAGTTACACCTACCGCATCGTTCGTCGATGATCTTGGCGCCGACTCGCTGGATACGGTTGAACTCGTGATGGCACTGGAAGAAGAGTTTGAGTGCGAAATTCCCGACGAAGAAGCAGAAAAAATCACCACGGTTCAGCAGGCCGTTGATTACGTGAAGGCCAATTCCTGAGAATTGGCCTGATCCGGGCCTGAGCATTGTTGGCCCGCCAATTCGCCTGAGCATTTTTTTGTCGCCTGGCAGCAGTAACCGGTAATCGCCGGTTACTGCCTTACCCCCAAATACCCGGCAGGTTCCTGCTGCCGGGCGGATGAAATGAGGTCCCCAAGCGTGTCCAAACGCCGAATCGTCATCACAGGCATGGGTTTGCTGAGCCCAGTGGGCAATACCGTGGAGGCTGCCTGGTCTGCCATCCGCGAAGGCAAGAGCGGTATCGGCCCGGTTACCGAATTTGATGTATCCCCGCTCAGTACCCGCATTGCCGGGGAAATCCGCGACTTTGAACCCGGTCAATTCATGGACGAGAAAGAAGCGCGGCGCTCGGACAAATTCCTGCAGTACGGTGTCGCGGCAGGCGTTCAGGCCATTAACGATGCCGGGTTGCTTGCGGACGATGCGGGCGTCAATCCGGAGCGGGTGGGTTTTGCGCTGGGCGCCGGTATCGGCGGCATCGCAACGATTGAAAGCACCATGCTGACATACCGCGACAAGGGTCCGCGGCGGGTTTCACCTTTTTACATACCCGGTTCCATCGTCAACATGATTGGTGGTTCATTATCGATCCGGTTCGGGTTCAAAGGGCCCAATATCGCCATCGTTACCGCCTGTACCACCTCGACCCACAATATCGGCATGGCCGCGCGGATGATCAGTTACGGCGATGCCGATGTCATGGTTGCCGGCGGAGCCGAGTACGGCACTACCCCTACCGCCATGGCTGGATTTGTCGCCGCCAAGGCGATGTCCACGCGCAATGACGATCCGCAGGCCGCCAGCCGGCCGTGGGACCGGGACCGCGACGGCTTTGTGTTGTCCAACGGCGCCGGTATTCTGGTGGTGGAAGAACTCGAACATGCCAAACGGCGCGGTGCGAACATTTACGCCGAACTGATCGGTTTCGGCATGAGTGGCGATGCCTATCACATGACCGCCCCACCGGAAGACGGTGAAGGCGCGGCGCGCTGCATGGCGATTGCAATGCGGGATGCCGGCATCAGCCCGGAACAGGTGGATTACATCAATGCCCATGGCACTTCCACGCCGCTGGGTGACCGGGCCGAATCGGATGCGGTAATAAGCACGTTTGGCGAACATGCCCGGCGCATGATGGTCAGCTCCACCAAGTCCATGACCGGGCACCTGCTGGGTGCCGCGGGGGGGGTTGAAGCCATATTCACCATCCTGGCCATCCGCGATGGAGTTGTTCCGCCCACCATCAATCTGGAAAATCCCGGTGAAGGCTGTGATCTGGATTACGTCGCCAACCACGCGCGTGATGCCGGAATCAACACGGCCCTGTCCAATTCCTTCGGCTTTGGCGGTACCAACGGCACCCTGATTTTCTCCCGCTTCACCGGCTGAACCAGCACCGTGCCGGCCAGTCATTACCAATGGCTGGACCGGGTCCCGGACCTGGTCGGCCTCAGCGCGGCAAACCCGCGCGAATTTCCTTACCTGCTCGACAATGCGGCCGGTCCCGGTTGCAGCCTGCTGTTTTATGCGGGCCAGGAATTGCTGGTGCAGCACAGCGATGGCCGCATTACGGGGCCGTTTGAAGGTGGGAATTCCAGCGGAAATTTTTTTGAGCGGCTGGACTGGTGGTACCAGGCGGAAAAGGATCCGCGGGCCACTCCCCTGGTACCGGAAGCACCGGAAATTCCCTTCAGTGGCGGCTGGTTTGTTTACCTCGGTTATGAAATGGCCGCAACCATCGAACCCACGCTGCGTTTGCCGGCCAACGAAAGCGGGCTACCCGACGCCATTGCCCAGCGTTGTCCGGGTGCAATCCTGGTATTTGATACGCGCAGCGAGGCGGCGCCTGAACCCAGGTTGCGTGCCTTGGCAATCGCTGAAACAGCCGATGTCCTGGCACGGATTCTCAGCCTGGCAGCAGACAATCCTCCAGCGGTGCAAGGCGCCATCCCCACGTTGCAGGAATTGCACGAAGACCCGCCCGCCCGGTTTGAGGCGGGTGTCTCGGCGGTGCTGGATTACCTCGCGGCGGGGGACGTATTCCAGGTCAACATTTCCCGTCCCTGGCGCGCCAGTTTCGTGGACCGGCCCGATTCCGCCGTGCTGTACAACAGCCTGCGGCGGCGCAATCCGGCGCCCTTTGCCGGCATGCTGCGCTGGCAGGATGTGTCGCTGCTGAGTTCTTCGCCGGAACGCCTGGTGCAAGTGCGTGGCCGCGAGGTGCAAACCCGCCCGATCGCCGGAACGCGCCCGCGCGGGCAGGATCCACAGCAGGATGCTTTACTGGCGCGGGAACTGATGGATAATCCCAAGGAACAGGCCGAACACGTTATGCTGATCGACCTGGAGCGCAATGACCTGGGCCGCGTTTGTGAGCCGGGCAGCGTCGAAGTCAATGAGTTCATGGTGATCGAAAGCTATGCCCACGTGCATCATATCGTTTCCAATGTGCGGGGGCGCCTGCGGCAGGATGCAGGCCCGGTGCAGGCCATGCACGCGGTATTTCCCGGAGGCACCATTACCGGCTGCCCCAAGGTCCGCTGCATGGAAATCATTGCTGAATTCGAGCAACAGGGCAGGGGCTTTTACACCGGTTCGATGGGGTACCTGGACAGAAGTGGTTCGCTGGACATGAACATACTGATTCGCAGCATGCTGCTGAGAGACCGGGAAATCCGGTTTCGCACCGGAGCCGGCATCGTGGCCGATTCCGTGCCGTCCCGCGAACTGCAGGAAACCGCGGACAAGGCGCGCGGGTTGTTGTTGGCGCTGCACCCGGAACCCGCGATGGTGGAAGATGCTTGATTGCCTTGTGAACGGAGAAATTTCCGGAGTGGTTGCTGCCAGCAACCGCGGTTTGCAGTATGGCGATGGCGTATTTGAAACCATCGCCATGCAGAATGGCACTCCGCGATTCTGGCAACTGCATATGGACCGCCTGGCGATCGCCTGCGAGCACCTCGGCATTCCCCAGTTCCCGCAGCAGTTGCTGCTGCGGGAAGTGCAGACGGTTGCGGCGGGCCGCGGCCAGTGCGTGGTAAAAATCGTCCTGACCCGTGCAGTTTCCGGGCGTGGCTATTCTCCGGGCCAGCCGGCCCCTGCGGACCGGATCATTTCCGCTCACGCCATGCCTGAAAATATCGACAGGCAGGTACAGCTGGGGCTGCGGGCCAGTATCTGCAGCCTGCGCCTGGCCGTGCAGCCGCAGCTGGCCGGCATCAAGCATCTGAACCGGTTGGAGCAGGTGCTCGCGCGTGGTGAGGTGGACCAGAAAAATGTCGGGGAAGGGATCCTGCTGGATCCGGATGACCACGTGGTCAGCGCCACTTCGGCGAATATTTTCCTGGTGCTCAATGGCCGTTTGCTCACGCCCAGGATGGACCGCTGTGGCGTCCGCGGCGTGATGCGCGCAGCCATCCTGCAGGCATTCAGGCCATTGTGTGAACAGCGTCGCATCCAGCTGGACATGCTGCCGGATGCGCAGGAGGTTTTCCTCTGCAACGCGGTGCGGGGCGTTGTGCCGATAACCCATATCGATCACTGGGAATATGAGATCGGTCCGCGCACCCGCGAAGTCCAGCAGTGGTTGGCACAGCAGTGATGCCGGGTACCTTCAAAGCATTCAAACTGGCATTCCGTTGAGCGGTTCGAACACAAGAATGCTCAAGTGGTTCGGCTTCAGCTTGCTGCTGGCCGTACTGGCCGGCGCCGTGATTTTTGCTGTGCTGCGATCGCAGTACCAGCAGTTCCTGCAGCGAGCCCTGGAAATCCCGCCCGACGGGCAGGTTTTCGTGGTCGATGCCGGAATGAGTGGCCGGGCCGTGATACAGCAATTGCAGGCTGGCGGCATCACTGAGTTCAACTGGCAGTGGCGCTGGTTGATGCGCCAGCAACCCGCGCCGGTTCAGGCGGGGGAGTATCGTTTTGAGGCAGGGCTGACTCCAGCCCAACTGTTGCAAAAGCTGCAGTCAGGTGACGTGATCCATTATCGCTTCACCATCGTCGAAGGTTGGACGGTGGCGCAGATGCTGGCGGCTGTGCAGGCTGATGCGTTATTGGGCCCGGACGTTTCCAGTGTGGAGGACCTGGCTGATATGGCGAAACAGTTGACCGGCGCCGAAAATCCGGAAGGATGGTTCCTGCCGGAAACGTACCAGTTTGTCCGTGGATACTCGGCAGCTGACCTGCTGCAACGCGCTCACCTGGATATGCAGTCCGCCCTCGAGGCTGCCTGGGAGCAACGTGTGGACGGTCATCCGGCAAAGACGCCCTATGAGCTGCTGACGCTGGCTTCCATCATCGAGCGTGAGACGGCCGTGGAGTCGGAGCGTGGCGAGATTTCCGGCGTGTTCGTGCGCCGGTTGCAGAAAGGCATGCGGCTGCAGACCGATCCCACCGTCATCTATGGGCTGGGTGCTGCATTTGATGGCGATATCCGCAAGAAAGACCTGCAAACCGACACGCCCTACAATACCTACAAACGCTTCGGATTGCCGCCCACGCCCATCGCGTTGCCGGGCATCGCGTCACTGCAGGCAGCGGCACAACCGCAGCCAGGCACCAGCCTGTATTTTGTTGCCAACGGCCTGGGCGGCCACACGTTTTCCGATACCTTTGAGGAGCACCAGAAAGCGGTCAATGTTCTGCTGGGCAGGAAACCATGAAGGGCATGTTCATCACTTTTGAGGGCGGTGAAGGCGCCGGCAAGAGCACGATGATTGCGCGGGCGGCGGAATACTTCCGCCAGCACGGCCGTGAGGTGCTGCTGACCCGTGAACCCGGCGGCACCCCTCTGGCCGAGCAGATTCGCGAACTGGTGCTCGGCCCGGAACATGAGCCCTTGGCTCCGGCAACCGAGCTGTTGCTGGTTTTTGCTGCGCGCGCCCAGCACCTGGCCGAAAAAATCCGACCGGCGCTGGAGCAGGGAAAAGTGGTGCTGTGTGACCGCTTCACGGATGCCAGTTGGGCCTACCAGGGTGGTGGCCGGGGGCAACCGCTGCAGTTCATTGCCGCACTGGAGCAGGGCGTGCATGGCGACCTGCAACCTGACTTGACCTTGCTGCTCGATCTGCCGGTACCGGTTGGGTTGAGGCGCATGCAGGCCCGTGGGGAAGTGGACCGGATCGAACAGGAATCCCTTGCCTTTTTTGAAAGAGTCAGGGCCATGTACCTGCAGCGGGCCCGGCAGTATCCGCAACGTATCGTCACCATTGACGCCAGCCGGGACGTGGAGCAGGTGTGGGCCGCGATCCGTGACGAACTGAACCGGAGCTTGGCATGAATTTGCCCTGGCTGCAGCAGGTCGTCCAGCAGTTCAGCCAGCAGTTGCTGGCCGGGCGGCAGGCTCACGCGCTGCTGCTTAGTGGTCCGGCGGGTTTGGGCAAGTTGCAGCTGGCCGAAGAAATGACGGCTGCGTTGTTATGCCTGCAGCCGGTGAGTGAATTGGAGGCGGGGCGAACCAGCCTGGCCTGCGGGCAATGCAGGTCCTGCCAGTTGTTCAGCAGTGGCGCGCATCCTGATTTCCGGCGTGTGACTTTCCTTCCGAAGGAGAAATCGGAAGAGCTCAAAACCGTCATTGGAGTAGAACAGGTGCGCGAACTGATTGCATCCATGCAACTCACCAATGGGCTCAGCCCGCGCAAAGTTGCCTTGATACACCCGGCGGAAGGGATGAACCGCAGCGCAGCCAATGCGCTGCTGAAAACCCTGGAAGAGCCGTTGGGCAACGGGGTGTTGCTGCTGCTCACCCACGACGCCGCACGCTTGCCGGCAACCATTCGCAGCCGTTGCCAGGTGCTGAACGTGCGGCCGCCGGCGCCGAATGAGGCCAGCCTGTGGCTGCAGCAGACTGCCGGCGTCAGCGCGGAAGAGGCCACCCTGGCATTGCAGGCCGCCGGCAACAGCCCGATGCAAGCCATCCGTTTGTTGCAGCAGGGGCGTGTCCAGGAGTACCGCAGGTTGCTGCAGCATCTGCAGCGACTCAGCCGTGACAGTGAACAGGTATCGGCCGCGTACACAGAGCTGTTCAGCCTGGACCCCAACGAGCTATGGCATTGGCTGTCGATTGCCAGCGCTGAAAAATTGCGCTCCGCCATGTTGGCGGACAAGGTGGCGGACAAGGTGGCGGACTTGGTGACGGACAAGTCAGCAGTTGGTCCGCCGGAAACGCAACCCGGGAATGGCAGCGAAGCCAAAGCGCGGCAGCGCCACTATGCCGGGCTTTACCAACTCGCCAACCACAATCGTCGCCTGCTCGTCACCCCGGTCCGCAAGGACTTACTTCTGCGGGATTGGCTGATACAATGGGCTTCACCGACCAGCTCGTAATTCCGCTACCGGAATTTTTCAAGGACTCGACGAGGCATGGCACAACAAGGAATTCTCTCTCTCGCAATCAAGGACCGGCAGGCTCTGTACCGCTCTTACATGCCTTTTGTACAGGGCGGCGGTTTGTTTGTGCCCAGCACCAAACGATTTGAACTGGGGGATGAAGTCTTCCTGTTGCTGACCGTGATGGAATTCGAGGAGCGCCTGCCCATACCGGGCAAGGTGGTCTGGATTACGCCGCAGGGTGCTGCCGGGAACCGCAAGGCCGGAATCGGCGTGCAGTTTGCAGATACGCCCGATGGCGCTCATGCACGTACCGTCATCGAGTCGCACCTGGCGACCATGATCAAGAGCAATCTCAGCACACACACCATGTAGGCCCGGGGCAAGGTCCGGCATATTGTCGGGCTCAGGGTCTGGCATAAGGTTCGGCCATGGGCCTGGCGTTAAGCCCCGCAGGCATGGTTGAGCCTGCAACGGCGTTCGATTACCGGCCGGTTATCGCCGGTTACAGTCAGGTGATGCCCTCGATCAATTCCAGCACCTGCTGCATCACGCTCGCATCCTGGTAGCAATGGGGCGACAGCCTGATTGCGTGGTTGCGCAGCGAGCAGCGCAGGCCCCGCTGTTGCAGTTCATCATGCAGTTCGATCAACGGCTTGCCGGCGTGCCTGAAACTGACGATGCCTGAACGGCGGCCGGCTTCCCCGCGACTGGTGATTTCCACGCCCCTGATATCCGCCAGCCCGTTCATCAGGCTGTTGGTGTTGGCCAGGATGCGACGCTCCACCTCTTCCGGTCCAATCTCCAGCAGCAGCTGCAGGCTGGCGTGCATCGCTACCTGGCCGAGGCTGTTGGGGCTGCCGGCTTCAAACCTCCTGGCGCTGGGGGTAAGCGTGGTTTCGTTGCCAAAAGTCCACGGGTTCGCCAGGGCATGCCAGCCCAGCTGCATGGGCTGCAGTTGACTTCTTGCCTCGGACGTGGTGAAAAACACCGCGGCGCCTTCCGGGCCCAGCAACCATTTGTGCGCATCAGCAGCCAGGAAATCGATGGCGGCCGCGCTGACATCCAGCTGCAGGGCACCCAGTTGCTGGATCGCGTCAACAAAGAACCACACATCCCGCTCCAGGCAGGCCTGTCCCAGCCGGGCGAGGTCCAGGCGAAAACCGTCCGTCCATTGCACCGCGCTCACGGCCAGCAGCCGCGTGTGTTCATCCATGGCATCCAGCAGGGCGGCTTCGGCATTTTCCGCGGCCCGAATATCGACCTGACGCAATTCCACTCCGCGCCCGGCCTGCGCTTGCCAGGGCAGGCGGTTGGAAGGAAACTCATCCAGGGGCAGCACGATATTGTCGCCGGCTTGCCACTCGAGCCCGAAAGCCACGGTGCAGATCCCTTCCGTGGTGTTCTTCAGCAGGGCGATATCGGCCGTCGAAGGCGCATTGAGCAACCTGGCGAGGTCACGGCGCAACTGGTTTTCGCGTTGCACCCAGTCGCGGTAGTCCTCCGGTCCGCGCCGGAAGTTTTCCGCTGCGAATGCCTTGACGGCTTCTGATGCGCGCAGCGGCCAGGGCGAAATGGCAGCGTGGTTCAGGTAACAACGGTCGCCATCAACCGCAAACTGGCTTGCCAGGAGGGATTCGATTCGTCCCTGGTTCGAGTGGGATTGCATGGCGTTATAATGCCTTCGAAGCCTTCCGCCCGGCAATCATCCAGATGAACCCAGCGCAGCAGCAGTCCATACTCCACGTTGACATGGATGCATTTTTTGCATCGGTGGAGCTGCTTGACAATCCCGCGCTGGCCGGCGAGCCGGTGATCGTGGGCGGGCTGGGGCCGAGGGGTGTGGTGTCCACCGCCAACTATGCGGCGCGGAAGTTCGGTGTGCATTCCGCCATGCCGATGAGCAAGGCCCGGCGCCTGTGTCCGGAAGGCCAGTACCTGCGTCCGCGCATGTCCCGCTACCGCGAAATTTCCGCGCAGGTGTTCGCGATTTTCCGAACCTACACCCCGTTGGTCGAAGGCCTTTCGCTGGATGAAGCGTTCCTCGATGTCACGGCCAGCGTGCGCCTGTTTGGCAGCGCCGAAACGATTGCGGCAACGCTGAAAGACCGCATTTACCGGGAAATCGGCCTCACGGCCTCAGTTGGGGTGGCCCATAACAAGTTCCTGGCCAAACTGGCCTCCGACCTGCAAAAACCGGATGGCCTGGTGGTGGTGCCGGCGGATCGCGTGCAGGCGTTCCTTGACCCCATGCCCATCAAGCGGCTCTGGGGCGTGGGGCCGAAAACACAGCCGCGGCTGCAGGCGCTGGGTATCCTGACCTTTGGCCAGTTGCGCCGGGCGGGTGCATCCATGCTGCAACCGGTGCTGGGAAACCGCACCGAGCATTTCCTGCGCCTGGCGGCCGGCGAAGATGACCGAGAGGTGGTTGCCGAAAGCCCGGACAAATCCATCAGCCACGAAATGACCTTTGACCAGGACCTCACCGACCCGGTGGAAATGCTGGCCGAGTTGCAACACCTGGTGGAAGCGGTGGCCCAGCGGCTGCGTGGCCGTCAATTGCTCGCTTCCACGGTGACAGTGAAAATCCGTGACAGCAGTTTCCGCACGGTCACGCGCAGCCGCAGCATGCCGGCAGCCAGCAACTGCACCATGACGCTGTACCGGCTGGCGCGGAGCCTGTTTGTCGGCTGGCAACAACAGCAGCCCAGGACGCCGGTACGGTTGCTGGGCATGGGAGTTTCCGGGTTGGAGCATCGTTTCGCAGTGGAGGTCGCCATGGACGCCGGCGACCAGGCCGACCAACCGGCTCAGCAAAAGCTGGACCGGGTACTGGACCGCATCAACCAGCGGTACGGCGATGCCAGGATCGTCCACGGCATGACTTTGCGCCGCCGCCGCGACCCGGAATGATGTGTTGTCGAAACCGCTGCTGCTTCAGCCCTTGCCCGAGTCCCCCAGCGCTTTCATCGCGGTGGCGCGCAATTCACGCCGCAGGATCTTGCCGACGTTGGACTTGGGTAGTTCCTCGCAGAATTCCACGTGACGCGGGCGCTTGTACCCGGTGAGCTGTTCCGCAGCAAATTCCTGCACTTCATTGACCGTGAGGCTGTGATCCTTGGGCACGATGAATACTTTGACCGACTCGCCGGATTTTTCGTCCGGCAGGCCGATCGCGGCCACTTCCTGCACTTTCGGGTGCATGGCCAGCACATCCTCGATCTCATTCGGAAACACGTTGAAGCCCGATACCAGGATCATGTCCTTCTTCCGGTCGACGATGCGGAAAAAGCCCCTGTCGTCCATTTCCGCGATGTCGCCCGTCCGCAGCCAGCCGTCAGCGGTGATGACCTTGGCGGTCTCTTCCGGCCGTTGCCAGTAACCTTTCATCACCTGCGGCCCGCGCACCACCAGTTCGCCGGTTTGTCCCACCGGCAGCAAATCGCCGGCGTCATCCATGATGGCGCATTCGGTGGAAGAGATGGGCATGCCGATGGAACCGGTGAATTCCTCGAGGTCCAGCGGGTTCATGCACGCAGCCGGTGAGGTTTCCGTCAGGCCATAGGCCTCGATCAACGGCTGGCCAGTTACCTGCTTCCAGCGTTCCGCCACGGCCCTTTGCACCGCCATGCCGCCACCCAGGGCACCTTTCAGCCCGCTGAAATCCAGTTCACTGAAGCCCGGTGTGTTGAGCAGGCCGTTGAACAGCGTATTCACGCCGGTAATCATGGTGAAGCGGTTTTCCGACAGTTCCTTGACGAAGCCGGGCATGTCGCGCGGGTTGGTGACCAGTACGTTGCAGCCTCCCAGCGCCATGAAAACCAGGCAGTTCGCCGTCAATGCAAAGATGTGGTACAGCGGCAGCGCGGTGATGATGATTTCACCGTCGTCGCCGATGTCGCTGGAGGTCAGCCAGGCTTTGGACTGCAGCATGTTGGCCACCATGTTGCGATGCGTCAGCATGGCGCCCTTGGCAACGCCGG
>CAYYCX010000084.1:0-18675 GCA_964470455.1 uncultured Wenzhouxiangellaceae bacterium | reverse complement strand
TGACTTCCTGGGCTCTTGCGAAAATCTGCCACGGAATTATAGTTCCAACAGGGGCGATTCCGGCGCGCATGAAGTCCGGTTGCCGGCGGCAGAAAAATGAGGGGAGGGGGAATGATTCGTTTGCTGATCGTGGACGACCACGAATTGCTGCGGTTGGGTTTGCGGCAGATTTTTTCTGAATTCCATGATATCGAGGTAGCCGCTGAGGCCGGTGAGGGGGAAACCGCTATCCGCCTGTGCCGCGAGGTGCGTCCGGATGTCGTGGTTCTTGATGTGAGCTTGCCCGGATTGTCCGGGTTTGAACTGACCCGGCGGTTGCGCATGTGCAAACCGCCCGTCGGGGTGCTTGCATTGTCCGTGCACGAGGCATCGCCGTATCCGGAACGCATGATGGAAGCAGGGGCCAGCGGCTATCTCACCAAGGGCTGTTCGGTTAGCGAACTCGTTCAGGCCGTCCGGACTGTGGCCAGGGGAGGGCGGCATATCGGTTCGACCATAGCCCAGAAAATGATCCTCGACAGTATGGATGGCCAAAACAGTACGCCGTTTGACAGCCTCTCCGCGCGGGAGATGGAGGTGCTGATGCTGCTGTCGGAAGGCCATCGGCTATCCGAGATTGCCGATGCCATGCATCTCAGCCCGAAAACCGTGGCCACCTACAAATACCGCATCTTTGAAAAACTGGAAACCCGCAATGATGTGGAGGTCACGCGGCTGGCCATGCGTTACGGGATTGGTGTGCCTGCATGATTTCGCCGTGCGCCTGGTCAGAAGTAAGAGAACGCTACCGGAGGTTCCGGTAGCGCCTGTTTATCGTGTCCAAACCGGTTTGCAGTGCCGTGGAGCGCAGGAGTTATCCAGCTGCCCGCTTATTCCGCGCTGGCAGAACCACTGGCGCCGGGCTGCCTGGCGGTAGCCGAATCCGCGGGCTTGAGCGTGTAAATACCTTTGTTGTCGCGCTCCACTACCGTGCCGGTGGCAGGGCCACCTGCAGGCGCTGAACCGACTGGCTTGGCGGCCGGAGTACTGGTCGTTGTTGCGCCGCCGGCCGAAGTGCTGACGGTGGGTTCCGGCTTCCGCTCGCTGGACTGGGTGGGTGCGTGGGCCTGCTCTGGCCTGGCGGCAGCGTCGGCCGGCTTTGCCTGATGCGATTCTCGCTTGCCATCCTGCTCATCCGCTGCGCCCGAGGGGTTGTTGTCGCGGTTCTTTTCACTGCCGGTCTTGTAACGTGAACGGCGGCGGCGACTGCGACGCTTTGGCTGTCCATCCTGTGACGGATCGCCACTTCTTTCGGTGTTGGCATCCCCGGCTTCAGGTTGCTCACCCTGCGATTTGCCTGGCTGCTCGCTGGCGTCCTGTTTTGGCGATGCCTCGGCCCTTGGGTTACTGGCCTTGTTACCGCCACGCTTTTTCTTGGCCGCTTTCTTCCGTGGCGGGCGCTTGCGCGTTGCCTTCTTGCCTGATGCTGAATCGTCGTCGCTACCGGCCTGGGCTTCCCGGCGGGATTGCCCACCGCCACGCCGGCTTTCCTGCTGTTTCTCGCCATCCTGCCTGGCTTTTGCCTCGGTGGCCGGGGTGCGCGCTGCGGGTGCTGTGGCTTTGCCGTTCGCCTGGGCAGCAGGCCTGGCTGCAGGCTTGGCGTCCGACTGCGCAGGCGGGCTGGTGGTGTCCGCGCTTCCGAACAGCCCACCGAACAGTTTGCCAAAGAACCCCGGCTGCTTTTTGGGTGCTTCAGGCTCGGTGACTGCGCGAGGCGGCGTCGGCCGCGCCTGGCTGGCGGCCGTGACTGCAGGAACGGCCTTGGGAGCCGGTGGTCGCGTGGCTGACGAACCGAGTTCCGATTCTTCAGGCTTCTTCACGAGCGTGTAGCTGGCCTCATCGCTAACGTCCGATTTGCGAACACGGGTAATTTCAAACTTGGGCCGCTGCATGTGTTCATTGGCCAGGACGATCACGGGAACTTCGTGACGAACCTCGATATCACGCAAGGCCTTGCGCTTTTCATTCAGCAGGAAGTTGGCCACGCGGGTGGGTACCTGGATCATCACCTGGCCGGTGTAATCCTTCATGGCTTCCTCTTCCGCCAGGCGCATGATGGACAGCGCCAGGGATTCGATGCTGCGGATGGTTCCGTGGCCTTCGCAGCGCGGGCAGGTTTCCTGGCTGGATTCACCCAGCGAAGGGCGCAGCCGCTGGCGTGACATTTCCAGCAGGCCAAAACGCGAAATGCGGCCGGTCTGGACCCTGGCCTTGTCGATCTGCAGTGCATGGCGCAGGCGTTCTTCCACATCGCGCTGGTGCTTGCGGTCCATCATGTCGATGAAGTCGATCACCACCAGCCCACCAAGGTCGCGCAGGCGCAACTGCCGCGCCACTTCGTCAGCCGCTTCGAGGTTGGTGTGGTAAGCGGTTTCTTCGATGTCCGAGCCCTTGGTGGCGCGTGCGGAGTTCACGTCGAGGCACACCATCGCTTCGGTATGGTCGATCACCAGCGAGCCACCCGAGGGCAGGTGCACGGTGCGGGAAAACGCCGATTCAATCTGGCTTTCAATCTGGTAGCGACTGAACAGCGGCACGTCATCCTGGTACAGCTTGAGCTTGCGCACATTGTGCGGCATCACATCTTCGATGAACTGCTTGGCATCTTCGTAGACTTTCGGGTCGTCCACCAGGATTTCGCCGATGTCGTTGCGCATGTGGTCGCGCAAGGCGCGGATGAACAAATTGCTTTCCTGGTAAACCAGGAAGGGAGCGGGGCGCTCCGCAGCAGCTTTTTCGATCGAACTCCAAAGCTGCAGCAGGTAGTCGAGATCCCACTGAAGTTCTTCGGCTTCCCGGCCTACACCGGCGGTACGGATGATGATGCCTACGTTGTCCGGAGCGATGACGTTCTGCAATTGCTCCCGCAACTCCTGGCGATCCTCATTGCTGATGCGCCGCGACACTCCACCGGCCTTGGGGTTGGTGGGCATGAGCACCAGGTAACGGCCTGCCAGGGAAATGTAGGTGGTGAGGGCGGCGCCTTTGTTGCCACGCTCTTCCTTCTCAACCTGGATGATGATTTCCTGGCCTTCCTTCACCGCCTCCTGGATGGTGACTTTGCCGTCGCGGTTCTTTACCGAAGGATGGTAGAACTGCGGGCAGATTTCTTTCAGCGGCAGGAAGCCGTGGCGGGTGGATCCGAAATCAACGAAGCAGGCTTCGAGCGAGGGTTCAACGCGGGTGACCTTGCCTTTGTAGACGTTGGCCTTTTTCTGTTCCAGTGTGGGGGTTTCAATATCGAGATCAATCAGTTTCTGACCGTCAGCTACGGCCACACGCAACTCTTCTGCCTGAGTCGCGTTGATCAGCATTCTTAACATTTTGTTTTTCCTCAGGCATCCTGGCCTGAACGCACGGTTGCAGCCAACGCGGTGGCGCCTGCACGATTCACGTACCTGGCCGAACGACCTGTCCGTAACCAGGATTGCCTTTACATATTGGGTTGTATGCCGGCCGCCAAAACATTGCGGGAGCCGGAACCACGCAGGCGCCTTCGAGCGGCTGCGGAAATCTGTTTATTGCCTGCCACTCGCAATAATTTTTATTCGTCATTACGAGGGTTGCCTGCGTGCGCCGAAAGGATCCGATGCGCTGACGGGGCAAATGCACTCGTCCGCAAGGCGAATTTCGGATACTGTCGCAGGTGAGGGCAGTGCCCTGTAACTGACAGGACTCTGTGACCACGCTGGTTGGATTGCAACGCCCAATTCGGAGCACTGGGAGAAGAAATCGTGCCGAAGAAATCGGCGCTGAAGACCGGAGCCACAGCCACAAATTCAGACTGTGCCAAAGCAGCAGCCTGCGCGGTTTTCCGAAGCGCTGTAATATAACAGCCTTTTTTCGCGCTATCAATGACTTAAAAAAGGGATAAATAATCAGTCTCATGAATTCCAGGGCGCAAAAAACCGTCGGTGTACAACAGTTGGAAGTCACCGCTGATCGTGCCGGACAACGGCTGGACAATTTTCTCGGCAACCAGTTGAAAGGCCTGCCCAAGGCAGCGGTGTACCGGTTGATCCGGACCGGGCAGGTGCGGGTGAACGGTGGTCGCGCCAAGCCGGATCGCAAACTGCAGGCCGGTGATACCGTGCGCGTGCCTCCCGCTCGGGTAAACGAGCCAGGCAATTTCAGGGTATCAGCCGAAGTGATCGAACAATTGCAGGGCGCGATACTGTATCGGGATGCAGATTTCCTGGTGTTGGACAAGCCGGTGGGCATGGCCGTGCATTCCGGCTCCGGGTTGCCCTGGGGAGTGATTGAAGCGCTGCGCCAGGCCTGGCCCGGCCAGTATATCGAACTGGCTCATCGCATCGATCGGGAAACCAGCGGCTGCCTGGTGATGGCGTTGAACGGCCAGGCCCTGCGGCATCTGTCCATGCAATTCCGCGAAGGCAAGGTGAAAAAGCGCTACCTGTGCCTGATGGACGGGCGCCTGCCCGAGGACCGCGTCACCGTGGATGTGCCGGCCGGCAAGGATTCGCAGTTCAGCCACGAGGAGCAGGATGATGACGGCCACCCGGCCGGGCAAGGCGGCAAATCCGCCCTGACGGTGTTCCGCCGCCTGCAGGACCTGCCCGAACACAACCCCGAATGCAGCTACGTTGAGGCCGAAATTTTCACCGGCCGCACGCACCAGATACGCCAGCATGCGAAATACCTCGGCCTGCCGTTGGCCGGAGACCCGAAATATTCCAGCAAGGCCGACCTCAAATGGTGGAAGTCGCTGGGGCTGAAGCGCATGTTCCTGCATGCCCACCAGGTGGAATTCACCGACCTGGCGGGAGAACCGGTGATCGTGCATTCGAACCTGCCGGATGCGTTGCGGTCTGTGCTGGTGGCACTGGAAACCCGCGCCGACTGATACTGGAGAAAACACGCCTTGCCGAGGAAAATTCCTACAACCGGATGCGGATTGTCCGCTGGTGATGCCCCAGTGGCTGTGATCTAATTCGCGCATGTACCGACCACTGTCCGCCTTCATTGGCATGCGATACCTGCGCGCCAAGCGAAGCAATCACTTCATCTCCTTCATCTCGCTGATTTCCATGCTGGGGATCGCGCTGGGCGTGACCACGCTGATAACAGTCATCTCCGTGATGAACGGTTTTGAGAAGGAATTGCGCAGCCGCATCCTGGGCGCCATCGCCCATGCCACCATCCAGCCGGTTGGCGGATTCATCGAGGACTGGCATTCCCTCATCGGGCAGGCAGAAACCAACCCGGCAGTGCTGGGCGCGGCGCCCTATATCGAGGAAGGCGTGTGGCTGCAGGGAAATGAATCGTCCGGCGCCATCCTGCGCGGCATCGACCCGGAATTTGAAGCGCGTGTTTCAGAAGTGCAGGACAAAATGATCGCCGGGCAACTGCGGGACTTGCGGCCCGGTGAATACGGCATCGTCCTGGGCATCAGCCTGGCCTCGCGGTTGCGGGTGGGCCCGGGCGACCGGGTTACCATGATCGCTCCGCGGCTGAAAGCAACGCCCGTCGGGGCCAGCCCGCTAATGCGCCGCTTTACCGTGGTTGGCGCTTTTGAATTTGGCGAATACGAGAACGACTCGGCACTTGCGCTGGTGCATATCGCTGACGCCGCCCGGCTGTTGCGGCTGCCTGAAGGTACCGTGGGCGGCATCCGCCTGAAACTGGATGACATGGACCAGTCCTGGCGGGTGGCGCGGGAAATCTCCGCTGAATTGCCAGGCCAGTACTTTGTGCGCGACTGGACCCAGGAGCGCGGCAACCTGTTCCAGGCCGTGCGGACCGAGAAAACCGTGATGTGGGTGATCCTGTCCCTGATCATCGCTGTCGCTGCATTCAACATCATCTCCATGCTGGTGATGGTGGTCACAGACAAGCAGTCCGACATCGCCATCCTGAAAACCATGGGCGCCCGCCCTGGCACCATCCTGCGCATCTTCGTGATCCAGGGCAGCCTGATCGGCGTGATCGGCACGGCCCTGGGCGTGGTGGGCGGCATTCTGCTCGCGCTCAACATCCACTCCGTGGTGCCTTTCCTGGAGCAACTGTTCGGCTTCAGCCTGTTCCCCTCGGACATTTACTACATCAGCGAGCTGCCATCGGAGTTGCGTTCGGCCGATGTCATCAAGTTCGCGGCGATGACGCTCGGCATGTCACTGTTGTCCACGTTGTACCCGTCCTGGCGCGCCGCCAAAACGCACCCTGCCGAGGCCCTGCGCTATGAGTAGCAATCCGTCAGTCAATTCCCGGGCAGGGCGCGACGGAACGGCGACGTCGCCGGTTCTCGAGGCCCGCAATATCTCCAAAACGTTTCACCAGGGCAGCAAGCGCATCGAAGTACTGGCCAGGATCGACCTGAAGCTGGAAGCAGGGCAGTCGCTGGCGATTGTCGGTGCGTCCGGCGCGGGCAAGAGCACGCTGTTGCATATCCTGGGCGGCCTGGACAAACCGGACGAAGGCGAAGTGCTGGTTGAAGGAATGTCGCTGTGGCAGCAACCGGAAGTGAAGCGCGGCGAAATCCGCAACCGCACCATGGGGTTTGTCTACCAGTTCCATCACCTGCTGCCTGAATTCACAGCGCTGGAAAATGTCGCCATGCCACTGCTGATTCGCGGCACGCCGGTGAGCGAAGCCCGCCATGCGGCCGGCGAATTGCTGCAGCGCGTTGGACTGGGCGAGCGGCTGAACCACAAACCCGGTGAACTGTCGGGTGGCGAGCGGCAGCGCGCCGCTGCGGCGCGGGCCCTGGTGGGACGCCCCCGGGTGTTGTTGGGAGATGAACCCACCGGCAACCTGGATGAACGCACGGCGCAACAGGTGTATGGCCTGTTGCTGGAACTGAACCGGGAACTGGCAACCAGCCTACTGCTGGTGACCCATGACACGGCGCTGGCATCCCGGATGGACCAGAAGCTCGAACTTCGCCTGGGCAGCCTGCACCCGCTGGGCTGACCATGAGCCGGGCGGGGCCGGGCTGTCCTGCCGCATTCATCGGCGGGGCCGCCCTGGCTTATGCCTGGTTCTTCCTGCAATGGCCTCCGTGGCTACTCATCCCGTTTTTCGCCCCCGTTGTCCTGCTGATGCTCACCGGCCGGTTTGCCATCGCCATGGCCGCTGGTGGCGGGTTGCTGTGGGTGGCATTGGCGCTGCATCACCAGCTGAATGACCGCTTCAGCGGATTTGAACGCGGCGAATTGACAGAGATCGAGGGCCGCATCATCGGTTTACCCGATGTCCAGGAGGGCCATACCCGTTTCCGGCTGGAACCGTTGTCGACAGGCCCTGAAATATCGTCGTCACCTTCGGATCGTTCCGCTGCGCCGCAGAAGCTGCCCCGTCGAATACTGGTGAACTGGTATCGCAATCCACCCGAGCTGCTGCCCGGCCAATACTGGCGCTTGCAGGTGCAGCTCAAGCCACCCTGGGGGCTGGTCAATTTCCAGGGCAATGACCGGGAACGCTGGTTGTTTGCCGAAGGCATCGGTGCGCAGGCCACGGTGCGCCAGGGTGAACTGCTGGGCACCGCCGGATGGCACGGCCAGCTGGACCGGGTTCGCGCACGGCTCAGCGCCGCAATCGCGCGAACCGCCAACCAGGATACAGCCCGCCCGGAAGAACTGGACCCGAAAGGATTCGGCCCGGACGGAGTCGGTATGGTCCGCGCGCTTGCCGTGGCCGATCGCAGCGGACTCAGCAAACAACAGACCCGGATCCTGTCGGTTACCGGAACGGCACACCTGCTGGCCATTTCAGGCCTGCACGTGGGCCTTGCCTATTTCCTGGCGTACGGCCTGGCGCGCATCCTGTTGATGCCTTTTGGCCGTTGGCTGCCCAACATCCAGCTCTGCAGCCTGTTGTTCGGCTGGGCAATTGCCGGCTTCTATGCCGGGCTGGCCGGGTTTTCCACCGCAACCGTTCGCGCCCTGGTGATGCTGAGCGTGATCCTGGTGCTGGTACTTGTGCGGCGCAGGATCAGGCCGGTGCATTCGCTGTTGCTGGCGCTGGCCATTGTGTTGCTGACGGAACCATTGGCTCCGCTGCAGGCCGGCGCCTGGATGTCCTTTGTCGCGGTCGGTGCGCTGATGCTGTGGTTCGTGCCCAGGCATACCCGCCGGCGCGGCTGGCTATCCCGGTCATTACAGGCGCAGGGAGCGGTGATGCTGGTCAGTTTGCCTTTCACCGCCTGGTGGTTCCAGCTCTCCAGCCCGGCCGGGTTTGTGGCCAACCTGGTGGCCATACCCTGGGTAAGCTTCGTGGTGGTCCCGCTGGTGCTGCTGGCCATTGTGGCCTGGCCGGTCAGCGAATTTGTCTTTGTTGGCCTGGTGCGGCTGGCGGCGCAGGCCGCTGATGCGCTCATGTGGCTGCTGGGTCCGCTGTCTGCATCCGTGCAGGAATTCAGCACGGTTCTGCAACCCTCGTTCTGGAGCCTGCTGCCGGCGATCGTGGGCGCTGTGATGCTGCTCATGCCGCGCGGGTTGCGGCTGCAGGCTCCGGCGCTGCTGCTCATGCTGCCGCTGCTGTTGCCGGCCAGCCCGGCCCCTGCCCAGCGCTTTGTGATGGAAGTGCTGGACGCAGGGCAGGGCACGGCATTGCTGATGCAAACCGGGTCGCACCTGCTGTTGTATGACAGCGGGCCCGGCAGCAACCTGGAAGATGCGTCAGGCTACGACCTCGTGGGCTCCGTGATCCATCCCGCCGTGCTGGCGAACGGGCATGCAGCACCGCACCGCATCGTAATCAGCCACGGTGATCTCGACCATGCCGGCGGGCTGGCCAGCCTGCGCAAGCAATACCCCCGGGTTCCGGTGTATGCCAACCTGCGGAATCCGCTGCCCGGCATACAGCCCTGCCATGACACACTGGAATGGCAATGGTCGCGGAGCCGGGTCGAGGTGCTGCATCCATCGGCGTTCCTGCCATATCTCGGCAACGATTCGTCCTGCGTGCTGGAGGTGGATGCAGGCCGTTTCAAAACCCTGCTGGCAGGTGATATCTCCACCAGCGTGGAGAAGCGGCTCGTGGCGCAAGGCCTTGGCGTCAACCGGATACTGCTGGTTCCGCATCATGGCAGCCGGTCATCTTCAAGCCAGGAGCTGCTGCACGCCACGGTGCCCGAATTGGCCATCGCCACCGCCGGCATCGGTAACCGCTTTGATTTTCCACGCCAGGAAGTGCGGCAACGCTATGTGGATGCGGGTATCCGCTTTCTTTCCACCGATCGTTGTGGAGCCATACGTCTGGAAGCGGAAGGCGATGGGCCGCTGGAACTCAGCAGCGCACGCCGGGTTCGCGCCGCACCATGGCGCTGGCCGGCGGGGGACGAATGCCCCTGACACGGGGCACTTCCTGACGGTTCGGTGGCTGTTACCGGATCCAGCCGTTTCTTCCATGGCCAGTTGCGGATGTGCCATGTATCATGCGCCTAGCCCGATTGATCAAAGGAGTGAAGCACGTGCTAGAGATCATCTATGCCGGCGGCTGGCTGATGGTTCCCATCATTTTCTGCTCGATACTGGCTGTGGCCATCATTGCCGAGCGCTTCTGGGCGCTGCGACGACGCAATGTGATTCCTGCCGGTGTTGGCGAACAGGTGGAAGAATGGGCCGCGCGACACGAACTCGACAAGCGCCATATCGACCAGTTGCGTAATTCCTCAGCCCTGGGGCGGGTTCTGGCGGCCGCCCTGGCCAACCGTCACCGGCCGCGCGACCTGATCAAGGAATCGGTGGAGGATACCGGGCGCCATGTGCTGCACGAACTGGAACGCTTTCTCAATACCCTGGGCACCATCGCCGGGATCAGTCCGCTGCTCGGGCTGCTGGGCACGGTTATCGGCATGATCAAAGTGTTCTCAGCCATCATGGCGCACGGCGTGGGCAACGCCAATGCCCTGGCGGGCGGCATATCCGAAGCCCTGATCACCACTGCAGCCGGCCTGTGCGTGGCGATTCCCAGTTATTTCTTCTACCGCTATTTCAAGGGCAAGGTGGACATGTACGTGATCACCATGGAAGAACAGGCCATCAGCCTGATCGAAGCCATCGAACGGGGTCACGTGGCACGGCTCGGCAACCGGGTACCGGGAGGCTGAAGTGAAGCTTCGCGCGCGTGAACGCGAGGAACCGACGGTTGACCTCACATCACTGATCGATGTGGTGTTCCTGTTGCTGATCTTTTTCATGGTGAGTACGAATTTTGAGCGCCAGGCAGTACTCAAGGTGGACCTGCCGGAAGCCAGCGCGGTGGATGCGCCCACGGAAGTTCCGGAAAAACTGGAACTGGTGATAGACCCCATGGGCCGGATGTACCTCAATGACCAGCAACTGGTGGATGACCAACGGGCCACCCTGGTGGCTGCATTCGGGCAGGCAGCCGGAAACCGGCGCGACATTCCCCTGGTGCTGCGCGCCGACCGCATGACACCCCATCATTACGTGGTGATGGCCATGGACGTGGCTGCCGAACTGGGCTTCCACAACCTGTCCATCGCCACCGATCGAACGGAAACCCCAGGCAATTCCAGCCAATGAGCGGGGACTCCGGCACCTCAACCCAGTTGTACCTGCGTCTTTGGTCCTACACTCGACGCTACGGCTGGATGTTCCTGCTGGGAATCGCCGGCGTCAGTATGGATGCTGCCATGCAGGCCGCCTTCGTGAAGTTCATGGAACCCCTCATTGACCGGGTGTTCGTGGCCAAGGATTCCGAGTTCGGTTTGTGGCTGGCGGGCGTGATCGTGCTGATCGGCATTGGCCGCATCGTCGGCAACTTTGTCGGTGTCTACGGCATGGAGTGGGTGGGCCGGAAAGTCGTGGCGGACCTCCGGCTGGAATTGTTCACCCGCTATGTGTCCCTTCCCGCTGCTTTCTTTGACCGCTACAGCGCCGGGCAACTGATCTCCAAGCTGGCTTACAACAGCGAGCAGGTGGCCAACGCCGCCACCAAGTCCATCGTCACCGCCTTCCGTGACATCATGCTGGTGATTTTCCTGGTGGGCGTGATGGTCACCAGCAGCCTCAAACTCACGTTGGTGATGCTCCTGCTGGTGCCGATGATCGGCCTGCTGGTCACAGTCATCAGCCGCAAGTTCCGCCGGATCAGCCACCGCATCCAGGATTCCATGGCGGATGTTTCGCATGTCACCGAGGAAGTGGTCAGCGGCCACCGGGTGGTCAAGGTGTTTCGCGGCCAGCTGGCTGAAATCGCCCGCTTCGCCCTGGTGAACGACAAAACCCGCCGGCTGCACATGCGCATGGAGGCCACGCACCTGACCGGCTCGTCACTGGTACAGGTGGCGGCGGTAACGGCCATCGTACTGCTGATGGTGATCGCCACGCGGCCGAGCATGCTGGAAAGCATCTCCGCCGGTACCTTTACCACGCTGTTCTGGGCCATGGTGGGCACCATCCCGCCACTCAAGCGCCTCACTACCGTACAGTCGCAGATGCAGAAAGGCATAGCCGCGGCCGACAGTATTTTTCGCGTTCTGGACACCGAGGCGGAGCAGGACTCGGGGACGGTGGCAGTTGATCGGGTACGCGGCGATATCGAATTCGTCGACGTCAGCTTCAGCTACCCGGGTGATGAGCGTCCGGTTTTGCAGAACATCAGTTTCAAGGTTCCGGCCGGCAGCGTGACGGCGCTGGTCGGGCACTCCGGCAGCGGCAAGACCACCCTGGCGGGCCTGCTGCCCCGTTTCTACCCCTACAGCAAAGGCCATATCCTGCTGGACGGGGTGGAGCTGAAGGATTACACGCTGGACAGCCTGCGGTCGCAGATCGCCCTCGTCAGCCAGGACGTCGTGCTGTTCAACGACAGCGTGGCCGGCAATATCGCCTATGGCGCACTCGCCGGAGCCTCGCAGGCTGCCATCGAGAAAGCCGCGCAGGATGCGCATGCCATGGAATTCATCGAGCGCCTGCCGCAGCAACTGGACACCCAGGTGGGTGAGAACGGCACTCTGCTTTCAGGTGGCCAGCGCCAGCGCCTGGCGATTGCCAGGGCGCTGCTGAAAGATGCGCCGGTGCTGATACTGGATGAGGCCACTTCAGCGCTGGACAATGAATCCGAACGCGCCATCCAGGAAGCGCTGGCCGAAGTGATGAAACACCGCACGACGCTGGTAATTGCCCATCGCCTGTCCACCATCGAAAACGCTGACCAGGTAGTCGTGCTGGACCAGGGCAGGGTGGTGGAATCAGGCACCCACGAACAGCTGCTGGCCCACGGTAAGGTTTACGCCGGGCTGTACAACACCCAGTTCAGCCCGGGCAGGAACGGGAGTGCCTGAACCATGCGCCGGGAACCCAAAGCCGTGCATGCGGAATCCAAAGCCGTGCATACGGAATCCTGAGCCGTGCTCAAGAAACCCTCGACCCTGCGCGCGGACCTCGAGCGCTGGCTGAACCGGATCTGGTACGGCGGCCAACCTGCTCCTCTGTGGCTCCGCGCGCTGGTGCCGCTGTACCGTGGCGGATTCCTGCTGGACCGCGCCCTCAAGCAAAGAAATGCCAGCGACCTGGCCGGTCGCCCCATCCTGGTGATTGGCAATCTCAGCGTGGGCGGCAGCGGCAAGACGCCGCTGGTAATTCGCCTGTGCCGCATCCTGCGGGATGCCGGGCTGAAAGTTGGCGTGGCCAGCCGCGGCTATCGCCGCATCAGCCGTGGCTTGCAACGGGTGAGTGCGGATTCTGATCCCGCCATCGTGGGCGACGAACCCCTGCTGGTGGCGCAGCGCACCGGCGTTCCGGTCATCGTTGCCAATGACCGTTGCGCAGCCGCACGGACTTTGTTCGGCCAGGGCGTTGACGTGGTGATTGCCGATGACGGCCTGCAACATCACCGGCTGCCGCGCAGCATGGAAATCTGCGTGATCGACACCAGCCGTGGTTTCGGCAATGGCCTGCAACTGCCGGCCGGTCCATTACGCGAACCGCAGCAACGGCTGCAGCAGGTAGATTACGTGGTGCTCAATGGCGAATCGGCAATGGATGTCAATGCGCCGAATGTCGTGCGAATGAGCCTGGTGCCCGGCATGCTGCACGCGCTCGACCAGAAACTCTCCTGGCGGTTGTCCCAGTTCAGCGGTTGCCGGGCCAGCGCCATGGCCGGCATTGCCAACCCGGAACGGTTTTTCCACACGCTGGAACAGGCCGGGCTGTTACTCGACCGGCATGCTCGGCCGGACCACCACGCCTACCGGCCCGTTGATTTCGCCGCGCTCAACCCCGATTACCCCATCATCATGACCGAGAAGGACGCCGTGAAATGCCGCGGCCTTGATTTGCGGAATGCCTGGTACCTGGCGGTGGATGCGCACCTGCCGGGAAATTTTGAATTGGCCGTGGTTGAAGGCATGATGCAAGCCGTCAGTCAAAGCGGACGAAGCCCATGACACTTCCCGGAACTACACCGGCCACGTATCCCGAATACTGCATCGTCATCCCGGCGCGCATGGCCTCGCAACGCTTGCCAGGCAAGCCCCTGGCCCGGTTGGCCGGGCGAACGCTGGTACAGCACGTTTACGAGCGCGCTCGAGAAAGCGCCGCCCGGGAAATCGTGATTGCCACCGATGACGAACAAATTGCCAGCCATGCGCGGGAATTCGGCGCATCAGTGCAGATGACTTCACCCACCCACCCGAGCGGCAGCGACCGCATTGCTGAAGTAGCGGCCCACCGCCATTGGCCGGCGGACACCATCATCGTCAACCTGCAGGGTGATGAACCGTTGATGCCGGCCCGTTGCCTGGACCAGGTAGCCGCGCTGTTGCAGTCCGACCCGGGAGCGGGCATGGCCAGCCTGTTCTGGCCCATTGAGAACGCGCACGAAGCGCAGGATCCGAATGTGGTGAAGGTAGTCGTGGCCCAAAACGGCAACGCGCTGTATTTCAGCCGTTCACTGGTGCCTTTTCCGCGCGACTTTGGCAGCGTGGAAGATGCCCTGCAGCAAGGAATGCGCTGGCTGCGGCATGTGGGCCTGTACGCTTACCGGGCCGAAGCGCTGCAACGCTTCACAACCCTCGCTTCCACGCCACTGGAGCAGTGTGAAAAGCTGGAACAGTTGCGTCTGCTGGAGAACGGTGGCCGTATTCGAATGGCCGAGGCCTGCGAATTCATTCCTGCCGGAGTGGATACAGCTGAAGACCTCGAGCGGGTGGAGCGTATCTTGAAGAACGGGCTTCAGTAGGGAATTCATTTCAGGGTAGTTGCGTGATCATGACCAGGAAGTCCGGCCCAATGGAATTCAACGGCAAGAGCTATGCGCGACGTTTGCCAACGCGGCCGGGCGTATACCTGATGCGTGACGAAGCCGGGCAGGTGCTGTATGTGGGCAAAGCAGCGGACTTGCGCAAGCGCGTCAGCAGCTATTTCGACAGCCGCCCCAAGATTGAACGCATCATGCGCATGGTGGCGCGCATCCAGTCCATGGAAGTTTCGCTGACGCGCAGCGAAAGCGAAGCGCTGTTGCTGGAGAACGAATGGATCAAGGCGCACAAGCCGCGCTACAACATCCTGCTTCGAGACGACAAATCCTATCCCTGGATTGCCATCACCACCGGCCATGAATACCCGCGCATCGCCTTTTACCGTGGAGCCCGTGATCCCGCCACGCAATATTTCGGCCCTTATCCTTCGGCCAGCTCCACGCGTGAAAGCATCAGCATGATCCAGAAAATTTTTCGCATCCGTAACTGCGAAGACAGCTACTTTGCGCACCGCAGCCGGCCCTGCCTGCAGTACCAGATCCACCGCTGCACAGCTCCGTGTGTAGGCCTGGTGAGTCAGGAAGATTATGCCCTGCAAGTCAGCGATGCCATGCTGTTCCTGCGCGGCAAGAACCAGGACATCATCGACAAACTCATCAAGCGCATGGAGCAGGCTGCAGCCAGGCAGGACTACGAACTGGCCGCCGGCGTGCGTGACCAGATCCGTACCCTCAAGGAAATCCAGGCACAGCAGTATGTTTCGGGTGCGGAGGGAGACATCGACTTCATCGCCGTGGCTCAGGAGCGCGGCAAGAGTTGCGTGCAGGTGGTGTCATTCAGGTCCGGGCGCAACCTTGGACAGCGCAGCCATTTTCCCAGCCATGCCGAGGAACGCGACGCAGCCGAAGTGCTGGATGCATTCCTTGGACAGTACTACCAGGAACGATTACCACCCCCTTTGCTGGTGTTGTCGGAGAGCGTCGAAAACCAGGCCTTGCTGCAGGAAGTGTTCAGCGACATGGCCGGGCGCAAGGTCAAAATCCAGCCGAGTCCACGTGGAGACCGCCGGCAGATACTGCTGATGGCACAACAGAATGCCCGCCAGTCCCTGGGCCTGCGGCTGGCCAGCGAGGCCAGTTACCAGCGGCAACTCGAGGACCTGCAACAGGTGCTGGGCCTCGATGAGCCGCCGGCACGCATCGAGTGTTTTGACATATCGCATACTTCCGGCAACCAGACGGTCGGTTCCTGCGTGGCTTTTGGATCTGCCGGCGCCGACAAATCGAGATACCGACGCTACATCCTGAAAGACATAACACCCGGTGATGATTACGCCGCCATGCGCCAGGTGCTGCAACGGCGCTATGAACCGGTACAGCAGGGCGAGGGTGAATTGCCTGACCTGCTGCTGATCGACGGCGGCAAGGGCCAGCTGAAACAGGCCATCGAAGTGCTGGCCGGCCTGGGCGTCAGCAACCTGCCGATGATCGGCATTGCCAAGGGCCCCACACGCCGCGCCGGCCACGAGGAATGGGTGCGCCCGCCACCGCTGCCGTCATTGTTTCCGGGCCCGGGCTCGGCGGCCTCGCACCTGGTTCAGCAGATCCGTGACGAGGCGCATCGCTTTGCCATCACCGGGCATCGCGGGCGCCGCAGCAAGGCTGTTTCCAGATCCGGACTGGAAAACATTCCGGGCGTCGGGCCCAAACGGCGCAAGGGCCTGCTTAGCCATTTCGGCGGGTTGCAGGGCGTCAGGCGTGCCGGAATCGAGGAGTTGTCCAGCGTACCCGGCATCAACCAGCAACTGGCGGAACAGATTTACCGCGCGCTGCACTGAGTCGTTTTGAACCAAGGGTGCATGGGACACAAAGCCACTGTGATTTAGCCCCGGCACTCTGCGATAATACCCGCAGTTCGTTCCTCCTGGTGGAAGCCGTATGACCCTGACCCTGCCAACCATGCTGACCCTGGTGCGCATTGCGCTGGTCCCGGTGCTGGTCATCCTGTTCTACGTGCCTTATCACTGGTCAAACCTGGCGTGCGTGGTGGTCTTTGTCGCGGCCGCCTTCACGGACTGGGCCGATGGCTATATCGCCCGCAGCCAGGGGCAGATGTCGCGCTTCGGCCAGTTTCTCGACCCCGTGGCCGACAAGATCATGGTGGCCACCGCGCTGATCCTGCTGGTACAGCGCCAGGAACATTACGAAGCCGTGTTCGCAATTGCCTCCGCCATCATCGTCGGGCGCGAAATCACCATATCGGCCCTGCGGGAATGGATGTCCGAAATCGGCGAGCGCAACCTGGTCAAAGTGGGCTGGCCCGGAAAACTGAAAACCGGATTCCAGATGACAGCCATCGGTTTCCTGCTGTACCACGACAATATCTGGTTCCTGCCGATCGCCCGGATCGGTGAACTGCTGCTGTACATCTCCGCCGCGCTGACCTTGTGGTCCATGTGGACCTACCTGACTTCCGCATGGCCGGCGATGAGCAACGAAAAGCACCACCAGCCGATGACGGAATCCGGTTTCAACGCCGCTGCCGAATCAATGACCCAACCACCGCGGGACTGATGCCACGTTCATGAATATGCCGGCCGTGCGCAGAAGCACTCCAACTGTTCGAATCGGCAAAGTGCTGGTGGGCGGAGATCACCCGGTGGTGGTGCAGTCCATGACCAACACCGACACGGCCGATGCCAGGTCCACCGCCAACCAGATTGCCGAATTGGCCCGTGCCGGTTCCGAGGTGGTGCGGATTACCGTCAATACACTTGAAGCTGCAAAGGCGGTTCCTGAAATTGCCCGGCGCCTGGACATGATGTCCTGCGATGTGCCGATCGTTGGGGACTTTCACTACAACGGCCACCAGCTGCTCACCGCTGTTCCCGAATGCGCTGAAATCCTCGCGAAGTACCGAATCAACCCGGGCAATGTAGGCTTTGGCCGCAAACGGGATGACCAGTTCGCCACCATCATCGAACTGGCCGTCCGGCATGACAAGCCGGTTCGAATCGGCGTCAACTGGGGCAGCCTGGACCAGTCCCTGCTGGCGCGCCTGATGGACGAGAATGCGGCCAGCGCCGCGCCGCAGGATGCGCAGGCCGTGATGCGCGAGGCACTGATCCGTTCGGCCCTGGACAGCGCGGAACAGGCGGAGCAACTGGGGCTGCCGCGCGACCACATCATTCTTTCCTGCAAAGTCAGCAATGTGCAGGACCTTATCGCGGTGTACCGGTCGCTGGGCCAGCGCTGTGATTACGCGCTGCACCTCGGGCTCACCGAGGCCGGCATGGGCAGCAAGGGCATCGTGTCGTCGACGGCGGCGCTGGCGGTGTTGCTGCAGGAGGGTATCGGCGACACCATCCGCATCTCCCTGACGCCGGAACCGGAGCAGTCGCGCACCGACGAAGTGATCGTGGCGCAGGAATTGCTGCAAAGCATGGGCTTGCGCGCTTTCGCGCCCATGGTCACCGCCTGCCCGGGTTGCGGTCGTACCACCAGCACGTTTTTCCAGGCCCTGGCGCGGGATGTGCAGGGTTTTGTGCGGCAACGCATGCCGGAATGGCGCACTCAGTACCAGGGGGTGGAAAACCTCACCCTGGCGGTGATGGGTTGCGTCGTCAACGGCCCGGGCGAAAGCCGCCATGCCAATATCGGCATCAGCCTGCCAGGTACCGGCGAGGCGCCGGTGGCACCGGTGTTCGTCGACGGCGAAAAAAGCGTCACCTTGCGAGGCGAGAACCTCAGCCAGGATTTCCTGCAAATCATCGAGCAGTACGTGCACCAGCATTACCCGCGATTCATTCCCGAATCCTGACCCCAACCAGCCGGACTCCACCTTAATGGGCTTATTGCGCAGCAGAAAAACCATGGCCGAATCGGCCGACCGCCACGAACTGTACCAACTCTCGGTGCAGGATGCGGAAACCGAAATCAGCTTTATCCTGGATACCTGGAACGAATTGCGGAACCGTCCGGCGGAAGTGCTACGCGAGGATTTCTGCGGCACGGCGTTGGCTGCCTGTGAGTGGGTGCGCCGTGACACCTACCATTACGCCGTAGCCATCGACATCGACAACGAGGTGCTGGAATGGGGCAGGCAACACAATGCGGCAACCCTGAGCCTGGAACAGCAGCAACGCCTGGAACTGATCGAAGCCAGTGTGCTGGATGTCGATGCCGGCCAGGCCGATATCGTGCTGGCGATGAACTTCAGTTACTGGCTGTTCCGCGAACGGGCAGCTTTGCTGCAATATTTTCGCGTGGTGTACGAGGGCCTGGCCGAAGATGGTATTTTCTTTCTCGACGCCTACGGTGGCTACGATGCGCCGCGGGAGCTCGAAGAGCCGCGTGAGGTGGATGGCTTCACCTTCAACTTCACCTACATCTGGGACCAGGCCAGTTTCAACCCCATCGACTCGCACATGACCTGCCACATCCACTTCGAGT
>CAYYCX010000083.1:0-18997 GCA_964470455.1 uncultured Wenzhouxiangellaceae bacterium | reverse complement strand
ACTTCGAGGTCCACCGGATTGGCCTGGCGCAATGAAGGCGCGCTTTGGCTGTAGGTCCAGTCCACCAGTCCGTCATCCTGGCGCTGGAAAACAGCCGCCTTCACCCAGGCCTGTGACGCTTCAAACCCCGTGCTCAGCGTAAGGGTATCAGCGTACTCGCGCCCGAGATCCGGGTTGCCGCCGAACAGGCCGCGCGGTGGTGATTTCAGCGCCGTATAGCCAGGCACCTGGGTCTGCTCGGTGTACTCCAGAGCCAGCCAGCGCGAGTGGCTGGCGGTATCCTGCTCCCAGCGGACGCCGGCGACCGGCGACCAGGCGTTTTCATCACGGTTGGAAAAATCGGCGCGCAGTCCGCCACGCAGGATCACGGCACTGGCATTGCCCGTTTGCCAGCGCTTTTGCGGCACCACGGCCAGGTTGAGGTAATTGCGCGTGGTGAAATCGCCGCCGGTGAGATCGGTGGAATCCACCAGGTGATCGGCTGAAACCTGGGCGCTGAAACGCCAGTCCAGGGATGCCCCGCGCAGCTCACCCGCAAAGCCCACCGCCACGTTCCGGGTTTTGTGTTCAAACGACCCCGGGCCGCCCAGGTCGAGCGTAAGCCGGTCGAAATCGTAATCGTCATCGAGCCAGCGGTAGGCGGCGGTGGCCTGCCACCAGCCGTTTTGCAGCTCACGGCGATGATCTGCCAGCAGCAGGCCCAATTTCGTGTGATCGGTTTCGGGAAGGGAGGCGAACCCGGTGTAGGCGCCGGGCCAGCCAAAGAACTTGTCCTGGTAACCGAGCAGGACGCGAGTAGCCTGGCCGTCCCGCAGGTGTTCGTACTGCCCCGAGAACCGCCTGAATTCGTGGTCCCCGAACGGCACCGTGCCGTCGCCACTGGATGCTGCAGCTGCAAAACCGAGGGTTGAAGTGGCGCCTGGATCCGCCTGGTTCAGCCTGAAGGCACTGACCACGCTGCCGTGCAGCAGGCTGTCGTTGCCGAAGCCCGCCTGCACCCGACCACCCGGCTGCAGCGCAGCCAGCTGGTAGTTCACCGTCGCCACAGCCGCGTTGAATGACGCCAGGCTGTTGTCCACGTCGGTCAGCACTTCGGCCTGCGACAGCAGCTCGGGTGCAACGGGCAGGTCCACCGAGTAATGCCCGGTCTGCGGGTCGAAGATGCTCACCGCGCCGATGCGGAATCCGGTGTTCTCGAACACACCGCCGCGCACCGTGACATCCGACTGGCCTTCCGCCAGGCCGCGCGACTGCAGGTCAACCTGCGGGTCATAGCGCAGGGCCGTGGCCACCGCCGCATAGCTGCCGGCAGGTTCCCGGTTGGCGATGCGCAGGGCCGTGACTTTGATGGGCTGTAGCACAGTATCACCGTCACCCGAATCCGTCGCGGTTTCCGCCCATACCGGGCCGGTGGCAAGGCAGGACGCCAGCAGCAGGCCTGGCAGGCAATGGCAAATTCTGTTGGCTGCCCACCTGGTTATTCTGTTGGGCAGTTGGGTGGCCCCACGGGCCAATGTCAATAAAATCATTTCGGAATGGGTTCGTTCAGGCCGAGCCAGTCGCGCGGCCGCAGGTAGTTCTGGTACAAATCAGCTTCCGGGCTGCCGGGCTGCGGCTGCCAGCCGTATTCCCAGCGCACCAGCGGCGGCATGGACATCAGGATGGATTCGGTGCGGCCACCCGATTGCAGGCCAAACAGGGTGCCGCGGTCATACACCAGGTTGAACTCAACGTAACGCCCCCGGCGGTAAAGCTGGAACTGCCGTTGCGCATCACTGGCCGGTGTCGCCTTGCGCGCCTGCACAATCGGCACATAGGCCTGGACGAAGGAATCACCCACCGAACGGAGGAAGCTGAAGGTCCGCTCAAACCCCCAGTCGTTGAGATCATCAAAAAACAGCCCGCCCACGCCGCGGGTTTCATCGCGGTGCCTGAGGTAGAAATAGCGGTCGCACCAGTCCTTGAAGCGCGGGTAGACATCGTCCCCGAACGGCGCGCAGGCCTGTCGCGCGGTGCGGTGCCAGTGCAGCACATCGTCCAGCACAGGATAGAAAGGGGTCAGGTCATAGCCGCCACCAAACCACCACACCGGCTGTTCGCCCTCTTTCTCCGCCAGGAAAAAGCGGAAATTGGCATGGCTGGTGGGTACATGCGGATTGCGCGGATGGATCACAAGCGAAACTCCCAACGCCTCGAAGTGCCGCCCGGCTAGTTCCGGCCGGTGCGCCGTTGCCGAAGGTGGCAGGCGTTCGCCGCGCACATGCGAATAATTGACTCCGGCCTGTTCAAACACCGCGCCGTCGCGCAACACGCGGCTTTCACCACCGCCCATCAGGGCCATTTCGCCCTGCGGCGATGCACCCCGGTCCCAGCGGTCATGCAGGAACTTCGCCTGCCCGTCCTCGGCTTCCAGCGCCTGGCAGATCGCGTCCTGCACCCGCAGCAGGTAAGCGCTGACAGCGGAGATATCGACGTTTTCCTGGTGGTTCAATTCAACCTGCCCTGATCAGCTGCCCGGTTTGCAGGTCACGAATCTCACTGGGCAATTCGCGGCCTCCAACGCTTCCCTCCACTATGCCTGCCAGGCCTTCAGGGAAATAGCGCGCCACTTCGGCGGCCGTTTTCGGCGCCGGTTGCGTGGTGGGGTTGGCGCTGGTCGAGACGATGGCGCCACCGAAATGGACGCATAACTGCCGGCAGACCTCATGCGCGGTAAGCCTCAATGCAATCGCCGGGTGCTTGCCTGCCAGCCAGTCCGGAACGGATGGGGCGCGTGGGAACAGCCAGGTTACCGGGCCGGGCCAGGTAGCCATGGCCCGTTGCAGCTGGTCCGGTTGGACCTCGCCGATAAACGGAGTGAAATATTCGAAGCGGTCGGCAATCAGGATCAGCCCGGCATCGGGCGAGCGATGCTTCAGCGCCAGCAGGTGGCGCACCGCCCGTTCGTTGCGCGGGTCACAGCCGAGGCCATATACGGCTTCGGTGGGGTAGGCGATGACCTCGCCGGCGCGCATCCGCTGCGCCGCTTCATGGGTATCCAGAGTGATTACGGAAGACATGGCGTGTGCGATTCCTGCCTGCTTGTTTCATCGGGCGCCGGATTCGGCTTCGAATGGGTCGCTGGCCTACTCGGCAGGTGATTCGGTGGCCGCCGTATCACTGCCGGCGGCTTTGGCTGCCGCTTTCTTGCCGGCTTTCTTTGTTACCTTTTTCCCGGTCTTTTTTTTGGCCTTCTTCCTGGCCTTCTTTTTGGCAGCCTTTTTCTTCGCGACCTTCTTCTCCGGCTCAGCCTTGGCCGCGGCCTTCTTGCCGCCACGCTTCGACTTCTTGTCCGGCGCAGCCGCCAGCCATTCTTCGCACTCGGCCAGGCTCAGGCTTTCCACTTCACGATCCTTGGGAATGCGTGCGTTTTTCCTGCCATCGGTTATGAACGGCCCCCAGCGGCCTTTGAGTACCTGTATGTCCGAGCCTTCCCAGGTGCGCAGGATGCGGTCGAGGTCGGCCTGTTTCTTGGCGGCGATCAGTTCCAGCGCCTGCTCCAGCGTCACTTCGTGCGGATCGATGTCCTTCAGCGACACAAACTTGCTGCCATAACGGATGTAGGGCCCGAAGCGGCCAATGCTGGCGGAAACTTTCTCACCCTCGGCGGTTTCACCGAGATCGCGCGGCAGCTTGAACAGCTCCAGGGCTTCTTCCAGGGTGATGGTTTCCAGCCTTTGCCCGGGGCGCAGGCCGGCAAACTCCGGCTTTTCCTCTTCGTCCACCGTGCCGATCTGGGCATGCGGGCCGAAACGCCCGAGGCGCACCGAAACCTCGCGCCCGGATTTCGGGTCGATGCCGAGTACCCGGTTGAGCTTGGCATCCAGGCGGCTGACGCTTTCTTCCTTGTCCCTGACCCGGTTGATGAACGGCTTCCAGAATTCGTGCAGCGGCGGAATCCAGTCCTCTTCGCCGCGAGAGATGGCATCGAGGCGGTCTTCCATGCGCGCGGTGAATTCGTAATCGACGTAGGGTTCGAAATGCTGCTCGAGGAAACGCGCCACCACCCTGCCGGTATCGGTGGGCGTGAAGCGGCGGTTTTCCAGCTCCACGTATTTGCGCCGCACCAGGGTCTGGATGATGCTGGCATAGGTGGAAGGACGGCCGATGCCGAATTCCTCCAGCGCTTTCACCAGGCTGGCTTCCGAGTAGCGCGGCGGCGGCTCGGTAAAATGCTGCTCGGCGCGGATATCCTTGACGGATATGACATCGCCCTCATTGATATCCGGCAGGCTGGATTCCGGCGCCTGTTCTTCGTCGGAAGTGGACTCTTCATACACGGCCAGGAAGCCGGGGAAGGCGACCACCGAGCCGTTGGCGCGGAAGGTCGCATCCTCGCCGCAATCGAATTCCACCTGCACGGTGTCGATCAGCGCGTTGTTCATCTGGCAGGCCATGGTGCGCTTCCAGATGAGTTCGTACAGCCTGAACTGGTCATCCGACAGCAGGGACTTCACATCATCGGGCCGCAACGCCGCCGAGGTCGGCCGAATGGCCTCATGCGCTTCCTGGGCATTCTTGGACTTGGTTTTGTACGTCAGGGGCTTTTCCGGCAGGTAATCCTTGCCGTAGATGTCCATGATTTGGCCGCGCAAATCCTCCAATGCATCATTCGACAGATGCACCGAATCGGTACGCATGTAGGAGATCAGGCCCTGGCTCACGCCCTTGATGTTCACGCCTTCATACAGCGATTGCGCGGTGCGCATGGTGCGTTGGGCGGAAAAGCGCAGCTTGCGTGCGGCGTCCTGCTGCAGCGTTGAGGTGATGAACGGCGGCGCGGGCCGGCGCTGGCGCTGCTTGCGGACCACCCGGTTGGCGGTCAGCTTGCCGCCGGCGGCATCCAGCAAACGTTGCCGTACTTCATGCGCCTGGTCGGTGTTGTTGATGTCGAACTGGTTGAGTTTCTCATCGTTGAGCCGCACCAGGCGCGACACGAAATCGCGGCTGTCGTGGTTCATGTCGGCTTCCACCGACCAGTATTCCTGTTTGACGAAGGCTTCGATCTCGCGCTCGCGCTCGACGATCATACGCAAGGCGGGGCTCTGCACGCGGCCGGCCGACAGCCCCGGCTGGATCTTTTTCCACAACAGCGGCGACAGGTTGAATCCCACCAGGTGGTCCAACGCCCGCCGCGCCTGCTGGGCATTGATCAGCGGCATGGACAGCTCGCGCGGGTTATCCACCGCTTCGCGGATGGCTTTCTGGGTGATTTCGGAGAATTCCACCCGCTTGAAGGGTATTTTCGAGGTCAGGCCCTGGTCCTTGAGAATTTCGTGAAGATGCCAGGAAATGGCCTCACCTTCGCGATCAAGGTCAGTTGCGAGGTATACCGTGTCGGCCTTCTTGGCTTCACGGATGATCTGGTTGACGTGTTTTTCGCTGCCCTCATTCAGCTCGTAGGTCATGGCGAAGTCGTTGTCGGGATCGACCGCGCCGTCCTTCGACGGCAGGTCCCGAACATGGCCATAGCTGGCCAATACCTCGAAGTCGTCTCCGAGATAGCGTTTGATGGTGGCCGCCTTGGCAGGCGATTCTACAATCAACAGCTTTATGACACTCTCCCTTCTTCAACACGGATTCTTGTTGTTGCCATTCCCGTTGCCAGCCTGAAGCTGGCCAACACCTCGCCGCGCCTGCCATGAGTGCGCTGCCAAGCTTCAAAACGGTGAAAACCTGAGACCGGGCTGGATGAAACCCGGGCACGCCTATCTATTAATGGCGGTACTCTTGCTGCGTGTCAAACATCAGATCTTCCATCCAGGCAAAATTCGCTTCCTGGCCGGGTTGATTGAACAACACCATCAGCACCACCCACTTGACGTCTTCCAGCGTGATTTCATCGCTTTCAAGCGCCATCAGGCGGTCGATGACCAGCTCACGCCGCTGCGCGTCCAATATGCCCACATTGGACAGGTAGTACACAAAATCACGGCATTCGACATCCAGCTTGTCCATCTCGGACTCGATGAAAACCCGGACCGGCTGCTCGGTGCGAACCAGGAACTCGGGCTGGTACCGTTGTTCCGCCAGGCCGTCCAGCCATTCAAAGGCCTTGTTGATCTCACCGTTGGAAAACCCTGCCAGGTGCAGGCTTTCTTCCATGCTCTCCCGGTCCGGCTCGTCGTCAGGCTCGTCGTAGAAGTAATTCTCGAACAGGTACATCAATACATCGAGTACGTTCTCTTTCATTCACAGACCTCTAGTTTTTCGGCTGAATGCTCCACCGGGGTGCGCTTCAACTCGTCCTCTCAGCTCCAGCATCAGCAGCATGGCCGACACAGCCTTCGCCGTCAATCCGCTGGATGAAATCAGTGTGTCCACCGGAACCGGGTCATGCCCCAGGCAAGACCACAACCGCGCGTACTCGGGATCATCCCCCAGATTGGGCTCAGCTGCCGGATTAACAAGCTTTTCGTGGGTTTCCAGACTCGAACCTGTCTTGAGCGAGGCTGCAGATTTGTCGCGAGCATGGCTCGCTCCTACAGCAGCGGCCGGATCATTCCTGTGGGAGGCAGCCATGCTGCCGACCTTGGGCTTCATGTCGCGGGGGTGGCTCGCTTCTGAAGATTCCCGCTGGTCGCGAGCAAGGCTCGCTCCCACGGCTGCGGCCAGGCGGCCTGCCAGCGGCGCCAGTTCCTGCAGGATCTCGGCGTCGGTTTCCACCAGCCGCGCCCCTTCGCGAATCAGCCGGTGGCAGCCTTTGCTGAGCGGGTTATGGATCGAGCCGGGCAATGCAAACACTTCGCGGCCCTGCTCGGCCGCCAGCCGGGCCGTGATCAACGAGCCGCTGTTGAGAGCCGCTTCCACCACCAGCACACCCAGGCTGAGGCCGGAAATGATGCGGTTGCGCGAGGGGAAATGCTCCCGCTTCGCCCCGGTGCCGGGCGGAAACTCGGATACCAGCACGCCGTGCTGGCGGATCGCTGCAGCCAATGCCCGGTTACGCGCCGGGTAAATGGTATCCACCCCGCTGCCCAGCACCGCAACCGTCATCGCGCCCGCATCCAGCGCTGCCTGGTGGGCGGTGGCATCGATGCCGGCGGCGAGCCCGGACGTGATGGTAAACCCCTGGCGCGCCATGGTGCTGGCGAAATCGCGGGCATTGGCAACACCCCCTGCCGTCGGGTTGCGGCTGCCTACCACCGCCAGCTGTGGCTGCCACAGGGCGTCGATATTGCCATCGGCAAACAACACCGCCGGCGCCACCGGGATTTCGGCCAGCAGGGCGGGGTAACGCTCGTCGTCAAACGGAATGAGTTCATGGCCGTCCTGCGACAGCCATTCCAGGTCGCGCTCCAACTGGTCCGCATCCGGCTTTTGCAGGGCGCTGACCATGGCTTCAGACAGGCCAGCGCGCCGCTGTTCAGCGGGGCTGGCGTCTATCAGGCGATCAATCGAACCAAAGGACCGGACCAGGCCGGCCAGAGTCTGCCCCCCCAACCGGGGTGCACGAATGGCAATTAACCAGTTTCGCTGCTTCGTGGCAGCAACCCCCTTGACCCGTCAGTTTTCAAAAATGCCCTGTTGCCCTTTCAGGAACGCTCGTTGGGATGACGCAGCACGTCGTAAGACCGCACCAGGTTGTCACCATCCAGCACCATGGCGTAACTGATGTCGTCGAAAGTGCGGAACACCATCACCATGGCATGGTACTGCTCGGGCAGCCGTATTTCCGACTGCTCGTCAAAACTGCCCCAGCGATAACCCACACGGTCGTCGACTTCCTTGCCCGGGCGGAATACCGAGAACACATGCCCTGACTCCAGCCCCTGCCGTGAGCCGCCGCTCAGCGCCACAATCTGGTAATGGCCCACACCATAAATGGCGTCCTTGGTTGCCAGCACCCGCAGCCCTTCCGGCACGGAGTTCATGGCATGCGGCTGGAACACCGAATCGTAACCGACGCTGTCCAGGGGCAGTATATAGTCTCCTTCCTTGATCTCTGTACGATCTTTCAGTACATCCAGGACGGAAATATCCCCGGTCTTCGCCACGCGCACGCGGCTGACTTCGATCATTTCGTAGCCCACCGGGTTCTTCGGCCGCTTGTTCCAGGGTGCGGTTTCGTTCCACAGGGTTTCATTGCGGTTCTTGGTATTGGGTACCTGCTTCCAGTGCTCCTTGGGCAGCACGCGACGCACGCCATCTTCCTTGGTCTGGTCGTAAATACTGTGCAGGCGCGCCACCACGAACTCGTCGCCCACGCTGGCGTTCAGGCCACGGGCGTAAGTCTGGTCGGAGTACGTGGCGGTCAACCGGTCTTCATTGTTCGCGACAATGTAAGGCAGGTTGGCGAATTCATCGGCCGAGAGCACCCGCACATCACGCAGGAACGGTTCGATTCTTTCCAGCGGAATGGCATTGATGGGAGCATCGCGGTCCACCACGCGAATCGCCGGTGAAAGCTTTTCGGTGCCGGCGCGATTCAGGCGCAGTTGCGGTACGCCATCAACATAAACCAGCGACAGTTCATCGCCCGGATAAATGAGATGGGGGTTTTCGATCTGCGGGTTTGCGTGCCAGATCGCCGGCCACTGCCAGGGCTTGTCCAGGAAACGTCCCGAAATGTCCCACAGCGTGTCGCCCTTGACGACCACGTAACGGTCGGGGTGGTCGGATCGTACAGACACATCCTGTGCCACACCGACGCCGATTACTCCCGTCAAAAAAGCCGCAAACATGCTAAGCATGATTTTCCTGATCACGTTCCTTCCTCTCTTGTAGGCATCCAGCCATCTAGTAAGATGCGGTCAGTAATAAACTGGCGGACAGGGTCAGCCACTGGTTATCATAAAGAAACCTGTCGTAAAGTTCATCTAAATTGTTTCATGCACGCGTAAATATATGGCCACACTAGAAATTCTGGAATTTCCCGATCCGCGCCTTCGGACCGCCGCCAAACCGGTAACCGTCTTTGATGATGAGTTACGCAAGCTGGCGCGGGACATGACCGAAACCATGTATGCCGAGAACGGCATCGGCCTTGCGGCCACCCAGGTGAATGTTCACCGGCAGTTGCTGGTACTGGACGTCAGCGACAGCCGGGACCAGCTGAAAATCTACGTCAACCCGCAGATTCTGGAAAGCAGTGGCGAGCAGAACTGCGAGGAGGGCTGTTTGTCGGTTCCGGGCGTCTATGCCGAAGTCAAGCGCGCTGAAAATGTTCGGGTACGGGCGTTTGACGTGCAGGGCCAGGCGTTTGAGGAAGACCTGAGCGGCCTGCATGCCATCTGCCTGCAGCATGAAATGGATCACCTGCAGGGCAAGCTGTTCGTCGATTACCTTTCGCCCCTGAAGCGCCAAATGGTGAGGAAAAAGCTGGAAAAAGCGAAAAAGCAGGCCAGGAAAGAGCCTGTTGCCGTGATGTGACCGGCACTTTGCAACCCCTTCCCGAGCCGCCGCTTTGAACCAAAAGGACAACCCGGCTGCCACTCCACCCGGCAGCCTGCGCATCATCTTTGCCGGCACCCCCGACTTCGCCGTGCCGCCGCTGAAAGCGCTGGCAATGGCCGGCTTCACACCGCAATCCGTGCTGACCCAACCCGATCGCCGCGCCGGGCGCGGGCAAAAACTGCTGGCCAGCCCGGTGAAGCAGGCGGCGCTGGAACTGGAAATACCGGTGTTCCAGCCGGAAAGCCTGAAGACAGCCGAATTCCTGGACTGGCTGGAAAGCCAGCATGCCGACCTGATGATCGTGGTGGCCTACGGCCTGATCCTGCCCCAGGCGGTGCTTGACTCGCCCCGCTTCGGTTGCTGGAACATCCATGCCTCATTGCTGCCCCGCTGGCGCGGCGCAGCCCCGATCCAGCGCGCCATCGAAGCCGGTGACACCGAAAGCGGCGTCTGCATCATGCGAATGGATGCCGGCCTGGACACCGGCGCGGTACTGGCCCGCTCCCGGATCGAGATCGCTCCTGACGAAACCGGCGGCTCATTGCACGACCGGCTGGCGCAACTCGGTGCTGAAACCCTGCTGCAGTGCGTCGAACAGCTGAACGCGGGCAGCTTGCCCGCGGCCATACCGCAGGAAGCGGCGGGCATCAGCTACGCGCGCAAACTCGACAAGGCCGAGGCCGGGATCCACTGGCAGGAGCCCGCGGTGCAGCTGGAAAGGCGCATAAGGGCATTCAATCCCTGGCCTGTGTGCTGGTGTGATATCGCGGGCGAGCGCTGCCGCATTTGGGCCGCGAACGCCGAAGCCGGGGCTTCCACCGAACCGGCCGGCAGCATCCTGCAGGCGGATGCCAACGGTATTGTGGTTGCCTGCGGCGAAGGCCGGTTGCGCATCACTCAGTTGCAGCGGCCCGGCGGCCGCCCGCAAACAGCGCAGGAATTCCTCCATGGCCGCAGCCTGCCCGCGCGGCTGGGCTCCGGTAGTTGATGAGCTGCCGTGGCTGAACCTCGCGGCAACAAGGCTGCTCCCCGGCGGTCGGCACGGAAACCGAAGGCGCGCGCCGGTGCTGGCACAGCCGGAAAAACTGCTTCGGAAAACCCGCGCCTGGTAGCGCTCTCGGCCCTGGCCGAGGTGCTGGATGAGGGCAAGTCCTTACCGGAGAGCGTGGCGCTGGGTCATTCGATCGACGATGACGGCGGGCGCTGCAGCCCCTCGCAGGCGCGACACCTGGCTTACGGCGTACTGCGCTGGCAGGTGCCCCTGGCCTGGCTGGAGAGGCGGCTGCTGGACAAACCACTGAAGCAGAAAGACCGGGATATCAGCCGCCTCATGTGGCTGGGCCTCTTCCAGCTGTGGCAGGATCGCACGCCCGACCATGCCGCCATCAACGAGACCACGGAATGCGCCCGCGCGTTGGGCAAGAGCTGGGCCGTGAACCTGGTGAATGCGGTGCTGCGCCGCTTTCAACGCGAGCAGGAAATCCTGTTGGCCGAACTGGCGACTGTTCCCGAGCACCTGGCGCATCCTGCCTGGCTGTTGGCCGCCCTGCGGCGCGACTGGCCGCGGCACTGGACAGCCATCATTGCGGCCAACAACCAGCCGCCGCCGCTGTGGATACGGGTCAACCGGAGGATCACATCAACCGCGGAGGTTGCCGAGCGCCTTGGCGACGCCGGGTTCAGCGCGCAGCCGCATGCCTTTGCGTCAGAGGCGTTGCTGGTTTCACCGGCTGCCGGCGTCAGCGAATTGCCGGGGTTCGCCGAAGGCTGGTTCTCGGTACAGGATGCGGCGGCACAACTGGCCGCCGGACTGCTGGAGGTCCGGCCCGAGGTCCAGTCTGGCATGCGCGTGCTGGATGCCTGCGCCGCACCTGGCGGAAAAACCTGCCACCTGCTGGAGATGCATCCCGGCATTCACCTCACCGCCCTGGACATTCACCCGAACCGCCTGCAGCGCGTGCGCGAGAATCTACTTCGCCTGCAAGTGGATTGCGAACTGCTGGTTGCCGATGCCGGCGAACCTTCCACCTGGTGGAACGGCCAGCCCTTTGACCGCATCCTGCTGGATGCGCCCTGCACCGCCACCGGCGTGATCCGCCGCCACCCGGAAATCCGTCACCTGCGCCAGGCCGGACAGGTGCTGGAAGCGGTCCGGTTGCAGCAGCACCTGCTGGAGCGGCTCTGGCCGCTTTTGGCCCCCGGCGGTATGCTGTTGTATGCCACATGTTCCGTGTTCCAGGATGAAAACTCCAACCAGATCAAAGAATTTCTGGCGAGGCACGATGATGCCGCCGAGCAGGCCATCGACACTGGTTGGGGACACGCCACTCACCCTGGACGGCAAATACTTCCGGGTGAAGCGGACATGGACGGTTTTTACTATGCCCGCCTGCGCAAGCATGTTTAGGAACAGGCTGTGGCTGTCGCTGCTGGCCACCCTGTTGCTTTCGGCTTGCAGCGACCGCAAGGGGGATTTCGGGTTTGAAATCACCGGACTGCAAAGCCGGGTTTCCGGCCTGCGCCTGCAAGTGGAACTGGAGCAGGAAATCAGGCTGAGCCAGGAGGCACGCGCGGCACTCCAGAACGGCGTGCCGCTGCATCTGGAGGTGCGTGCGGAACTTGAAACCGCGAACGAAACCATTACCGCCAGCCGGCGCTTTGAAATCCGCTACATGCCACTCAGCGACCATTACCAGTTGAGTTCCGACCAGCCGGCGTACGTTCGCACGTTTCCGCGCCTGCGCCATGCCCTGGCTGAACTCGCTGAAATCGAGATGGAACTGCCGCTGCTGGATGTGGCGGAAGGCGAGTACCCGCTGAGTGCGCGCAGCTGGCTGGAAAAGCGCCGGTTACCGGCGCCGATGCGCCTGCCGGCCTGGTTCTCACCCAACTGGCAGCATGATTCCGGCTGGCATACCTGGGCGGTTTCGATTGCGCCATCGAAACCCGCTGGCGGGCAATCCAAGGACGGCGAAGCTCCTGGCAGGCTGGCCAGCCGATGAAGCGGCGGGCGGAACCCAGGGCTTTTCGAAGTAACCGTTCCTGGGGCACGCGGTTGCTGCGCATCCTGCCGGTGACGGCGCTGATTTTTGCTTTGCTCATAGCCCTGCTGCTGGTGAGCGGCGTGCAGCAGGATGCGGTCCAAAGTCCCGCCCAAAACCCGGCATGGAGCCTCAATTCTTTGCTGGAAGAAGGCTACCTGTGGGTACTGGTCGTTACCCTCGGCGCCGTGCTGATCCTGCTCTGGGCCATCGCCAGTCGCTTGTTGGTACTGGTGCGAAGGGTCAAGGCGGAAGAGCCGGGCGCCCGGCTGGCGGCCCGCTGGGTAAGGAACTTCCTGGGGCTGTCGATTCCACCCGCGCTGATCGTGTATTTCTTCTCCGCCTGGTTTCTCTCCAGCACCATCGACAGCTGGTTTGATGTGCAGGTGGAACAGGCACTGGCCGACTCACTGGCGCTGGGCCAGCAATTCCTCGATACGCGCACACTGGAAGTGCGCAACCAGCTGCGGGAAACCGCCGACGGCCTGCGCGAACTGCGCGAGGGTGGCGACCTGTTGCGGCGGGAGCTGCTCGAACGGGTGCGGGCCAGCGGCCCGCTGGAACTGACGGTGATGGGCGCCGACGGCACGCTGGTCGCCACGGCCAACATCAACGCCCTGACCGGCCTGCCGGAGCGCCCCGGCGATTTTGCCTTGCTGCAGGCACAGGAACGCGGTGAATACGCCGCCGCCGAACCCACCGCCGAGGGCGGCCTGCAGATCCGCGTGCTCAGCTGGTTGCCGCCCGAAGTCCCCGGCGACCAGGCGCGCATCCTGCAAGCCATCTACCCGCTGCCGCCCGACATCACCGAGCTGGCCAGCTCCATTGAACAGGAGTACTACCGCTACCAGAATGTCAGCTACCTGCGTAATTCCCTGAAGCAGAGCTTCCTGCTGATTCTCTCGCTGGTCCTGCTGCTGACAATACTGCTGGCCATCCTGGCCGCGCTCAATGCCGCGCGGCGCATGGTGGCGCCGCTGTCGCGCCTGTCGCGCGCCACGCACGAAGTGGCGGCCGGCGATTTCGCCCAGCGCGTGGCAGCCGGCGACAAGGACGAGATCGGCTTCCTGGTCGGTTCCTTCAATGACATGACCAATGCCCTGCAGGAAGCCAGCCAGTCGGCCGAGGAAGCGCGCGCCCGCCTGCAGGAGCAGGGCGACTATCTCGAAGCCGTACTGGGCAACCTGTCGTCAGGCGTCCTCACGCTCGATCATGATGGCCTGATCGTGCGCGCCAACCGGGCCTGCCGGAACATTCTCGGCATAAGTGGCGATCGCGATTCCAGCCCGGCAACCCTGCAGCAGTGGGTGGAACACCTGCCTTACCTGCGCCCCCTGGCCGACACGATAGAGCAGCAAAGCCGAAGTGGCCGCAGCAGCTGGCAGCAGGAAATCCGCTTGCAGAACGCAAAGAACCCCCTGGTCCTGCTGGCCCGCGGCTCCGGGCTGGCGGACCATGGCCAGGTGGTGGTGTTTGACGACGTCACGGTGCTGAACCAGGCGCAGCGCGAAGCGGCCTGGGCCGAGGCGGCGCGGCGGCTGGCGCATGAAGTGAAGAATCCGCTGACGCCCATCCGCCTCGCCGCCGAGCGCCTGCACATGAAGCTTGCCAGCAAGCTGGATGCGGCGGACAGCGCGCTGCTGGACAAGGCCTCCAGCACCATCGTCGCGCAGGTGGAAGCACTGCGCACCCTGGTGGACGCGTTTGGCGATTATGCCCGTGAGCCGGTGCTGAACCGCGAGACCGTCGACCTGAACGAACTGATCAGGGAGGTGGTGACGCTCTACCAGCAGGGCGACAGCCGCACGGTGTTTGAATTGCAGCTGGAGGCCGATCCGGGCGAACTGAAGGCCGATGCCGGCCGGCTGCGCCAGTTGCTGCACAACCTGTTGCGCAACGCCCAGGAAGCCGCAACCCAGAAAAATGTGAATGATGCCGGCGCCCGCATCCGCATCTCAACCCGCCTGCTCGACTTTGAAAACAGTACCTGGCTGCAATGTGAAATCCATGACCAGGGAGCGGGTTTCCCGGACGCCGTGCTGCAACGTCCCTTTGAGCCCTACGTCACCCACAAGCTGGGAGGCAGCGGACTCGGGCTGGCCATCTGCCGCAAGATCATCAGCGAACACGATGGCCGCATCACCCTGCACAACCATGCGGATGGCGGTGCGCTGGTGACCATCCTGCTGCCGTGCACGATCTGACGGCGAGGCGGGCATGTTTGGTCTTCCTATGTGGCTTGCCATGCAATAGAATCAATCGACTTTCATGGCCAGACCACTCGCTTGAAGTCCTGGTCCCGCGCAGTATTCCGCGGGACGTGTTTTGATGCCTGACCAACAAGAATCCAGCTTTCCAGAAAGGGGGAATCATGTCTTACCTCAACCGCTGCGGGGCTCTGCTCCTGAGTTTGCTTTTGGCTGCGTCCGCGCATGCCGCCATGCCGTCATCCGGCACTGATGCCGGTTTCCAGCCGAACCTCGGACAGTTCGATGAGCGTGTGGCGTTCTGGGCGGAAAGTGACGGCATCGACCTGTTCGTGACCACACGCGGAGAGCTGGTGCATCGCTTGCGTGGGCCGGGTGAACACGATTGGGTGCTGGTGGAACGCCTGGAAAATGCATCGACGTTGCAACCGCTGGCAACGGCCCTGACGAGCACCGGTATCACCTGGCTGGGAGATGGCGAAGCCCGGTCAGCGAACAGCGCAACACAGGTCGGGCTGGGCATGGCGTGGCCGGGCATTCGGGCTGAGCTGCAATTTCATGATGGCCAGTTTGAAAAGCGCTTTCACCTGGAGCCGGGCGCGGATGCCAGTTCCATCACACTGTCGCTGGATGGCGTTGATAACCTGCGAGTCTCGCCGGATGGACGTTTGTTGCTGGGCACCGGCCTGGGCGAAGTGGAACTCAGTGCGCCGGTCGCCTGGCAGGATATCAATGGCCAACGGCATGCCGTCGATGTCGCCTATGCGCTGAAAGACCATAACCAGTATGGTTTTTCGCTGGGTGCATACAACCCCAGCCATGCCCTGACCATTGACCCGATCATCCGCTCCACGTTTTCCGGTGGCGGTGGAGACGAGGACCTGGACCACGTCGAAGTGGCATCCGACAGCGTCTATGTGACCGGCAGTACCAGCGCGGCGAATTTCCCGGGCACCACCGGCGGTTACCAGGCATCCAAAGTCGGATCCAACCGGAACATCTACATCGCCCGCTACAGCCTGGACCTGACCACATTGCTGCAGGCGACCTATTTCAGCAAACATGATTCAATCCCCGACAGCGGTGGCCAGGCCGGTTCAGCCACTGTCCGCACCCTGGTGGCCACGGCCGACAGCGTGTACATCAACGGGCGGACGCCGGGGCGCGGCACGCACATACCCACCACAAACGGTGCGCTGCAAACCGTGCCCGGTGGCGGTTCAATGGCCAACTCCAGTGACGGGTTCGTAGCCCGTCTTTCCCGCGACCTGACGCAACTCCTGGCCGCTACCTACTATGGCGGCAGCGGGGACGATACCCTGTGGCCCATGGTGGTCTCGGACACCGGCGTTTTCGTGGCCGGCAGCACCAATTCCAGCACGCTGGCCGGTTTGGACAACGGCGCCGTCAGCACAGCGCCCACACCGGCGGGCTCTGTCTTCGTGGCCAAACTGTCACTGGACCTGTCCACCGCCATTTCAGCTTCATGGATCACTGGCGGCGGCTGGAGCATGGAGCCGCGCGCGATGACCCTGGGCGCGAGTGGTTCGGTCTATGTCGCGGGCGATGGCAGCAGCACACTGTTTGAAACCACCGGCGCTGTGCTACCCAACCGCACCAGCACCGGCTCCAACCGCGATGGATTCATCGTGCACCTCAATTCAGATCTCTCAACCATTAACCGCTCCACCTACCTAGGCAGCAGCGGGCATGATCGCATCGACAGCCTGGCGTTTGCCAATGGCGACCTGTATGCCGCGGGGAATACCGGGAGTTCCAGCTTTCCGGTGCCGGTTGGCGGGGCAATTCCAACCTGGGCAAGCGGCAGTGCCTTTGTGGCCCAGTTGGCCGCGGACTTGACCGCCATCGATGGTGCCAGTTTTTACCGGGGGAACGTGGGTGTAAGTACCGCGGAAGTGCTGGTCAATGGCAGCAATGTATTCCTGACCGGAACCACTACCGCTACTACTCTGCCGGCAACCGAAGGGTCAGCCGAGCCGACCAACCCGGGCGGCACCTGCGGGTTCGCCGCGGCCTTCAACCTGGCGCTGACCACCATCAACCAGTCCACCTTCGTGGCCTGTGGTGGCAGCACCTTGCAGGTTTTCGGCGCCGATTTCGGCAACAGCAACCTGTACCTCGCTGGCCGCACACAGCGGAACGACCTGCCCAACAGCGCCACCGGCGCGCAGCCCGCGCGCGCCAGCGGCGGCAGTTACGATGCGTTCATCATCGCCATGACCGCCGACCTGGCCGGCCCCAAGCCCAACGCCGATATCGCGGTGACCAAGAGCGTCGATGAATTCCGCATCAACAACCTGTACGTGCGCTACGAGATCAATGTGATCAACAACGGCCCGGACGGCGCCACCGAAGTGATGATAGAAGACATCCTGCCGAATGAGCTCGGTCCAGCCGGCTGGCACTGCGAGGCCTTTGGCGGCGCCAGTTGCCCGCAAAACAACGGTAATGGCGATATCGAAGTCACCGCCGCGCTGCCGGTGGGAGGTGGCCTGGAATTCCAGGTTTGCGCTGAATTCCCCAGCGGCGGCGAAGTCAGTAATACCGCCAGCGCCAGCGTGCCCAGTCACACGCTGGACCCGGAGGGTGACAACAACAGCGCCACGGCAGTAATGAACGACCCCAGCCTGTTCAGGGATGGTTTTGAAGACACCGGCCAGCGGCCGCCGTGGTGTCCAAACCCCTGATTTGTTGGCCGGACCCAGCTGGCAGCCCCGCTGCTGCCTGGGCCCGGGACCCTTTGGGCAGTTCGTGGCAGAATTGAACGCTACGTAACACGCGTGCGTGACATGACTGACCCTCTACACCGACTGGCAAAAAGCAAGATGAGCCGACTGCAGATCGTTGCAGTCACCATGTGCTTCCTGCTGGCGGCCCTGGATGGCTTTGATGTCCTGGCCATCAGTTTCGCGGCGCCCGGCATTGCCAGTGAGTGGGGCATAGACCGTGCCGCCCTAGGCGTTGTTCTTTCCATGGAATTGATTGGCATGTCGGTGGGTTCAATCCTGGCCGGTTTTGCGGGCGACCGGCTGGGTCGCCGTCCGGTAATCCTGGTTTGCCTCGCCGTCATGACCGTGGGAATGGGCTTGACCGTCATCGCCACCGGGGTTATCAGCATGTCGGTGTACCGGTTCGGAACCGGCCTGGGCATAGGTGGCGTTCTGGCTTGCAGCGCTGCGATGGCGGCGGAATTTTCCAATAAGAACTGGCGCAACCTGGCTGTGGTCATGATGGCGTCTGGATTTCCGGCCGGCGCCATCGTGGGCGGATCCATCGCCTCATTGCTCCTGATCAGTTTCAACTGGAGCGCAGTGTTCATTTTCGGCGCGCTGGTCACCGCGGCTTTCATTCCGCTGGTCTGGTTCCTGCTGCCTGAATCGATCGAGTACCTGGTCGAACGTCGTCCCGACGGCGCCCTGGAACAGATCAACCACACGTTGAAACGCATGGGCCACAGCACAGTGGAAGAGCTGCCCGCCATCCGGGCGCAAGCCCAGTCGCCCGGATTCAGGGCGCTGTTCTCTTCCGGCCTTGCCCGCACCACCATCCTGCTGACCATGGCCTATTTCCTGCACATCATGACTTTCTACTTCACGCTCAAGTGGATACCGAAAATTGTGGTGGACATGGGCTTTTCACCGTCACTGGCCGGCGGCGTGCTGGTATGGGCGAATGTGGGCGGCCTGGCCGGCGCACTGACCCTGGGACTGTTGTCATTGCGCTACGGGGTCAAGTGGCTGGTGATCGGCGCCATGGTTTGCGGCGCCGGCATGGTGACCTGGTTTGGCCAGGAGCAGGCCGGGCTGGTGCAATTGTCCATCGTTGCCGCGGCAGCAGGCTTTTTCACCAACTCCGGCGTGGTTGGCCTGTATGCCCTGTTCGCGCAAGGCTTTCCCACCGAGGTACGCGCTGGCGGCACCGGCTTTGCCATCGGCTTTGGCCGCGGTGGTTCCGCTGCCGGCCCCATCATCGCCGGCATCCTGTTTGCCGCCGGCAGCGGCTTGCCCATGGTGGCAATTTACATGGCTCTCGGGTCCGTCCTGGCAGCGGCGCTATTGTTTTTGCTCAGGCCGGCACTCGAAAGCGGTTCCCGTGAATGACGCATGTTAGGATCTTGGCTGAGACCGGCGTGATGAGACAACCCTGATTTGCGATTGACCCCGACCCTGTTACCCACGCTGGTTACGGCGTTCCTGCTTCTTCCCGACGTTGGTGCCGCCGAAGCGCCTGCCGCCGATACGTCGGCGTGGCGGGCGGATCACCACATGCACCTCGGTTCGCCCGATCTCTGCC
>CAYYCX010000082.1:0-19311 GCA_964470455.1 uncultured Wenzhouxiangellaceae bacterium | reverse complement strand
GGAAGCCATCGATGTGCATGAAGCCATTGCCGCGCTGACGATCAATGGCGCGAGATTGTTCGGGCACGCGGACAGCCTGGGCAGCATCGAGGCCGGCAAGCTGGCCGACCTCGTGGTGCTGGACCGGAATATCGTCGAACTGGCGGAAAGCGGGCGGGCGGATGAAATTGCAACTGCCCAGGTTCAGATGACGGTGTTCAACGGCCAGGTCGTTTTTGAATCTCAGTCGACAGGTTCGAGGTAGGGCACCAGTTCCTCGCCGATGCGGGCGGCATCGCCCACCACCACCAGAGTCATGTCATCTGGCCTGAGGTATTCCGTGGTAACGCGGGATATCTCGGCGGGCGTCAGCGCATACACCTGGCTCACGTAGTCGGTGAGGTAGTCCTCGCCCAGGCCGTGCAGGTCGACGAAATTCAGCACGTTGATGATGCCCTGGCGGGTGGAGTTCTGCAGCGTGAACACACCAGCCATGTAATTTTGTGTGGCCAGCAGTTCCTGTTCGGAAGGCGGTTCGTCGCGCAGCCGGTTGATCTCCATGTACACCTCTTTCAGCGCCGCTGCGGTGTCGTCGGTGGTGATGGCGGCGTTCTGTACCCAGTAGGCATCATCCTTGCGCGCCGACAGGCTGCTGAAAGGTGAATAGGAATACCCCTTGTCCTCGCGGATGTTGCGTATGATGCGCGATGAAAACGCGCCACCCAGCATGGAATTGGCCGCCTGCAGGGCCACGTAATCGCCCTGGCTGGGATCGGCTGTCACCAGCCCAAGGTACATGTTGGACTGGCTGGCGTTCTTGCGGTCGATCAGTTCCACGTACTGCCGGTCGGTTTTGGGTTCCGGGGGCATCTGCAATATTCCGGGGCCGGTTTTCCAGCTGCCGAACGCCTGTTCGATGGCTGCCTTCACGGCAGTCTCGTCGAACATGCCGGCCACGAACACATGGGTGCGCTGGGCGCCGAAGTTGTCATTCCAGAACTGGCGGATCTGTTCCACGGTATAGCCCTGCAATTGCTCGACGTCGGGAAACAACCTTCCATACGGATGGTCGCCGTACAGTGCTTCGCGGAAGGCCACCAGCGCCATGGTGTCGGGGTCGTTCAGGGCCACTTCGAGGTTACGCAGGTAATCGCGGCGCAGCCGTTCCAGTTCCTCCTCGGGCAACGCCGGGTGCAGCAACACATCGGCCAGCAGGTTGACCATGCCGGGCGCGAATTCAGCCAGCGATTCGCCGGTGACGAAGGTCTGGTCCAGGCCGACACCGATATTCAGGCTGCCGCCCATTTCCGCTGCCTCGCGCGCCACGGCTTCGGCGGAGCGGGTGGAGGTGCCTTCTTCCATCAGGCTGGCGGTGAGATCGGCCAGCCAGGTGTCCTGTCCTTCATTCAGGTTGCCGGCCATGACAATGGCGGAGATGGTTACTTTGGGAATGCTGCCGTAGGGCACCAGTGTGACCTTGAGGCCGTTGGGCAACTGGTAATGTTGCTTCGCGGGCAGCTGGAAATCCTTGGGTGCGCCGCCCGGGGGTGGGGTTTGCTTCACCGTTTCCTGCGCGGCCAGCGGGGCGCCGGAAAGCAAGGCCAGTGCAAGCGTGGCCAGGGAGAAACCTGTTGAAAACTTAGCCATTGTCCTGCTCTCCGGTTGAGGTTGTCGCGGCAGCGCCGGCCACCAGCGCCAGGGTCGTGCGGTTGCTGCTGCGCAGGTATTCCTGCGCGGTTTGCCGGATGAGTTCCGGCGTCACCGCCTGCATGCCTTTCTCGAATTCATTCACCAGGCCAGGGTTGTCATCGAACAGGGCCAGCGAAGCCAGCAGGTCGGCCAGGCCAAAGCCAAACGTGCTGCTGACCTGTTCGTAATAGTCGGAGCGCCATTTCACCATGGCGCGGTCCAGGGTGGCGGGATCCACCGGTTCGCTGCGCAGCTTCTCAATGACACCGTCAATCACCGCCAGGATTTGTTCCTGGCTGGTGTCGGCGTCGTGAATGAACGAGGCCGACCACAACATGGGGCCTTTGTAGTTCAGCATGGTGCCGAGCAGGGCATTGATGCCGCCACCCACGCCGTCGGTGATGCCGGCCTGCTTCACCAGCGCCTGGTGCAACAGGCTGTCATCACCCTGCAGCAGGATCTGGTCGATCAGGCCCATGGCATACCACTCCGGTGTCAGCCGTTCCGGCGCGTGGTAGGCGAAAGCAAAGCCCGGCCGCGTGGCCAGGTTGTCGGTCATGGATTCGGTTTTCTCGGCTTCCTGTCGCGGCTCGGAAATATCTGGCAACACGATGGGTTCGGGCGAGGCGGGAATGTCGGCAAAATATTTTTCCACCATGCCCAGGGCCTCGGTGGAATCGAAATCACCGACGATGGCGACAGCGGCATTGTTCGGCGCGTAATACTTCGAGAAGAAATCCGCCACGTCCGCCAGGCTGGCGGCATCGAGATCTTCGAGGTCGCCGTAGAAGTTGTGCGAGTTGTACCAGTTTTCATTGGCGTACTGCGGCAGCCACAGCCAGGGGAACCCGCCGTAGGGCTGGTTCAGCACGTTTACCTTCACTTCGTTCTTCACCACGCCCTGCTGGTTCTTGAGGTTCTCGTCGGTGATGTTGAGCCCGCGCATGCGGTCGGCCTCGGCCCACAACATGGTTTCCAGCTTGTGCGCCGGCACGATTTCGAAGTAATTGGTGTAATCAAAGCGGGTGGAGCCGTTCAAAATTCCACCGTTGGCATTGACCAGTTCGATGAACTCCATCTTGCCCAGGTTGGCCGAGCCCTGGAACATCATGTGCTCGAACAGATGGGCAAAGCCGGTTCGGTTCCTGGGCTCGATGCGAAAGCCGATGTTGTAATACACCGCCACGGTGACCACCGGAGCCGTGTGGTCTTCCGACAGGATGACTTTCAGGCCGTTATCAAGCGTGTGGTAACTGTAATCGACGGTGAAGGGTTTGTGCCCGGTTGTTTCCGCTGCTGCCGGGACTGGTTCCGCCGCCTCAGTATCAGTGGCTGCCGGCGGCGAGGGTGGTGGCGGTTCCTGGCCGCAGCCGGAGATTAGTATCACGGAGGCCATGGCCGCCAGCAAGCGCAGATGCATCGCAGTTCTCCCGCAGGGTGTCGATAAATGCGGGCAAGCTTACCGTAATCTTCGTAGGGTGGAATATGCCAAAGGGCACCCCACACCGGTTTTCGCGGCCTGCGAAAGACTTCGCACTTTTACCGGGTCTCATGGTCAACCCGTACATGGAAACAGCCGGTAGATGAAAATGCCACAACACACCATCAAGCCATCCGAGATCACCAGCGAAACCAATTATCTCAAACGCCGCGAACTGCTGGCGGCTTCAGGCTTTGCCCTGGCGGCGCTGGCGGGATGGCCCCGCACCTCCAGCGCGGTTGTCAAAGACCTGGAAACCGTGCCCGGGCCGTACAGCACCGACGAGGCGCCCAACAGCTGGGAAGACATCACCACCTACAACAATTTCTACGAGTTCGGCACCGGCAAGGATGACCCCTACCGCAACGCGCAGGATTTTGTCACGCGCCCCTGGACGGTGCGTGTTTCCGGTGAATGCGACAAACCCGGTGATTACAGTTACGAAGACATCATCAAACCCCACCCCCTGGAAGACCGCGTATACCGGCATCGCTGCGTCGAGGCCTGGTCCATGGTGGTGCCCTGGGTGGGCTTTCCGCTCGGTGACCTGTTGAAGCGCTTCGAACCCAACTCCAACGCGAAATTTGTGAAGTTCAAGACGCTTTACGACCCCAAACAGATGCCCGGGCAGAAATGGCGCACGCTGGACTGGCCCTATGTGGAAGGGCTGACCATCGCCGAGGCCATGCACCCGCTGACCTTGATGACGGTGGGCATTTACGGCAAGACGCTGCCCAACCAGAACGGCGCCCCGTTGCGGCTGGTGATTCCGTGGAAGTACGGATTCAAGGGCATCAAGTCCATCGTCGAAATCGAATTCACCAAACGGCAGCCGCGCAACAGCTGGCAAATCTCCGTGCCCAGCGAGTATGGCTTTTACGCCAACGTGAATCCCAACGTCGATCACCCGCGCTGGAGCCAGGCGCAGGAGCGGCGTATCGGCGCCGGGCTGTTTGCCGCCAAGCAGGAAACCCTGATGTTCAATGGCTATGCCGAACAGGTGGCCAGCCTGTACGATGGCCTGGACCTGCGCCGGAATTACTGACTAAACCTGCTTGAAAGATTCCACCCGAGGCTGGCTGAAGATCCTCACCTTCCTGGCCTGCCTGTATCCATTGGTGAGCATCGTGCTTGGCGCCTTCAGCCTGCTGGGCTACCGGTTGGGCGCCAACCCGGTGGAGGAGATGATCCACCAGACCGGCCTGTGGGGGCTGCGCTTCCTGCTGGTCACGCTCAGTATCACGCCGTTGCGCATCCTCACCGGCAGAGTGTGGCTGCTGCACTGGCGGCGCATGTTTGGCCTGTTCGCGTTTTTCTACATCTGCATGCATTTCCTGGCCTACGCCTTTATCGACCAGCGCTTTGCCTGGCAGTTGATACTGAAGGATATCGCCGAGCGGCCCTACATCACCCTGGGCATGACCGCCCTGGTGCTGCTGATCCCGCTGGCCGTGACTTCGACGAAAGGCTGGATGCGCCGGCTGGGTCGGCGCTGGCAGAATCTGCACCGCCTGGTGTATCTGATTGCGATACTGGGTGTGTGGCATTTCTGGTGGCAGGTGAAGCTGGATATCCGCGAGCCGCTGGTTTACGCAGGCATACTCGCGGTTCTGCTGGGTTTCCGGCTTGTGGTAAGTTGGCGCAGGCGCAGGAAGCGCGAGCGCCAGGCCACCGTTCCACGCAACACCCAGCACACGGAGTACCGCGCATGACCGTATTGCGAACACCCGATAAGCAATTTGAAAACCTGCCGGGGTTTGATTTCAAGCCGCATTACCGAGAAATCGACGATGCCGATTTTGGCCCGTTGCGCATTCATTACCTCGATGAAGGCCCGAGTGACGGGCCCATCATTCTTTGCCTGCATGGCGAGCCCACCTGGTGTTACCTCTACCGCAAAATGATCCCGGTGTTCGTGGAGGCAGGGTTCCGGGTGCTGGCGCCCGACCTGGTGGGCTTTGGGCGTTCGGACAAACTGCCGCAGCGCGAGGACTATACCTATGCCCGGCACGTGCGGTGGTTGAAAGACTGGCTGCATGCTGTAGGCGCGCGCGATGTCACCTTGTTGGGCCAGGACTGGGGCGGGCTGATCGGTTTGCGGCTGGTGGCTGAGAACCCCGAACTGTTTGCTCGTGTGTCGATTTCCAACACCGGCCTGCCCACCGGCGACCAAAGCTTTGGCGAGGCCTTCCTGCGCTGGCGCGAATTCAGTCAGAACGATACGGAGTTTGACATCGGCTTTATCGTCAACCTGTTTGGCCGCGGTAACCTGACGGAAGGTGAAATAAATGCTTACCGGGCGCCGTTTCCCGACGATTCTTTCAAAACCGGAGCGCGGCAGTTTCCCCTGCTGGTGCCCGCCGAGCCCGATAACGTAGCCGCCGAGGACAACCGCCGCGCCTGGCAATCGCTGATGCAATGGCACAAGCCCTTCCTGCTGTGCTTCTCCGACAGCGACCCCATCACACAGGGCGCTGACAAAGCCTTCCTGAAACTCGTGCCCGGCACCCAGGGCCAGCCGCATATCACCTTGAAGGGGCGGCACTTCATCCAGGAGGAAGACGGCGAAAACTGGGCACGGGCGGTGGTGGAGTGGATGAAGCCTGGGCCTGGTTGAGTAGCGACCAGGCCGATTACACAATTCCACCAACGTTCTTGGCACCGTCATGCCGTCGCAGGAACGTCACCCCGGCCCGGACACCTATCCCCGTCATCCAGCGCAGGCCGGAAACCTCTTCCCGCTATTCCCTGAACAACAAACCCTCCACCGCCAGTTGGTCATCCATCTTTTCGCCCATCCAGTGGCTTTGCGCCGATTTCGGCGTAATCCGGATCCCACATTCATGATTCAGCCCCAGAAGCGCATCGGCGTTTCCGCGGAAACGTCCATGGGCTGAATTCGGCACCACGTGGCCAAGCGTGTTGATGAACCGCAACTCACCTTCCACCTTTTCCAGCGTAAACCCGCCCTCATGCACCGAGTGATGATGCCGGCTGCACAGCAAAATGAGGTTGTTCATGCTGGTTTCCCCGCCATCGGCCCAATGGTGAATGTGGTGCGCGTCCACAAAGCGAGTGGCCGTGCAGCCCGGGAAGCGACAACCACCATCACGGCGCTGCAGTGCCCTTCGAATGGCCGGCGGAATGGTCCGGGTTTTGCGGCCCACGCTGAGTGGCTGGAAGTGATGCGGGCGTTGCGCTTGAACGGAGTGTTCGGATTGGGGCAGGGCATGTGCTTCTGCATCGCAGGAAGGTCTATCGGCTTCCAGCCATTCCACCGTTGAAGCATCACAGCAAATACGCCGCGTGGTTTCCGCGGAAATCGTGCCGCCCGGTTCCAGTTCGGATTCCGCGCCAGCGCCATCAGCCTTCAGTGTTTCCAGGTCGGTGTGGATATGCACCAGGAATTTCTCGGAGTTGCCGGAAGCTTTTCCTGAAGCCTTATTGCTGCGATACCCCTGCGCCAGCCGCACCAACGCATCAGCCCGGCGCCAGGCGATGGGCTCTGGCCGAGGGCGGGTTTCATCAATCATATCGTCCGGCGCTTCCGCGGAAACGTCCCGCAGCTCCCGGTACTGCTCCTCCATCGCCTGTTCCAGCACCTGAGTGACCAGCGCGTCCGTTTCCGGAGGCAGGCGGCCGCGTATCACCCAGTAACCATCATCATCCACATGCCAGCTCAGCTCGCGGTGCGTGTGCTGGTCCCGTGCCTTGGCCAGCGCCTCATTGCGCTTCACCGAGCGGTATTTCCGCACCAGGTGCTCCACGTGGTAGGCCGTGCCGTAGTGGGCAATCTTCAGCAGGTAGCCTTCGTTCTTGCGCGTGGCCACCCGCGTCATGGCGCGTACCTTGGAATAACTCAGCTTGCCCTTGCGGAAGGTCTGGCTGATCTTCGGCAAGTCTTTCAGCGCATGCGCCACGCGCACCCGTTCCCGCGCCGCACTCAAAGCCATGCCGCATTTCCAGTTCAGCCAGTGCGCGCAGGAAGCCACGCCATCATCCGACCAGCCCTTGCAGGCATCAAACTCGCGGATCAGTTCCAGTAGGCGATAGGTAGCGGCATGGATATGTGCTGCCAGTTCGGTGATCTGGTCGGCCAGTGCTTCCTTGTGCAGTTGGCGGTTGGCGAGCTGGGCGGAGATTTCGGCTTGGGCCGAGCCGGATTTGTATTGGGAAACGATGTGAACAGGTGGATTGGACATGGTGAAAATCCTCATTTCAGACGGTCAATTAAATACTATACAAATATATAGTAATAATGGATAAAAATCCACCCAAAGTGCATATAAAACATTGAATTAGGGGTGATAATTCCTTGTTTGCAAGGCCCGGCTCTGGGAGTTTCGGTTGGCCTGTGGATTGTACTTTGAGACCTGGCGGGAAAATGGAAGTTAATCCTTTCGATCAGTAGGAATACGCAATATACTCGGTTGAACTTAGCTGCAGTGGCATTAACGAAATGTGTCGTGTCGGGAAAAATTTTGAATAATAGGGGGCATCAAACCATGAGACAGAAAAATCGAGGCACTTTTCTATTAACACTACGTTTTCTGTAAAAATCCAGTTGTGCGACTAGAAAGCGTTATGACAAATCGTCCTCTTACTGATGCAGAACGAGCACTAGCCCGATTCATGCTTGCAAACGGAACACCGGAGGGTTCGTCTTTTCTTGGCCAACTAGAAGAAGCAGAGGTCACGCCATGGCGCTGTCCGTGTGGCTGTGGAAGCATCAACTTTCAAATTCGTGGCAGACCCAAAGCACCACCTGGAGTTCACATCCTTGGTGACTACGTTATTGGCGAAGATACTGCGGGAATATTTATCTTTGAAAGCGGCGGTTTACTTAGCGGTATCGAGGTCTACAGCATGGCGAGCGACGCACCAAAGCTCCTGCCAGATATCAGTGAGTTAAAGCCGCAAATCGCACAACTAGGCATTCAAGCCGACGGCCACGCCTCCGGCGAGTCCGCGGCTTAATTTAATCGTTGGGCGGACCATGAGGGTTCTGTATGAAGCACCGAGTATTCACAGCACTGCTTGCCTTATTCTCAAGCGTGGCGACGGCTACTTCACTTGAAGAACTTCAGCGCCCGCCAGAGTACCAGCCCCTTGAAGGATTCATAGGGAGCTGGACAACTCTCGGGCGGGAGAAGCATTTTCATGAGGTGTGCTCCTGGTACCCCGGGAAATTTCACGTTGTTTGCAATGCCAAGAGCAAACGTGATGATGGGTCCACTGGCCACAGCATGAGCATCTTGAGCTTTGTTCCGGCCTCCGGTTACGTTTACAGCGGCATCGGCAGCCAGGGCCGCTACGAGACCTTTGAAAACGGCAGATGGTCAGCCGGTACATTCATATTTGAGACTCGCCAGATTGAAAACAACTCGCCCGTGATCAGTCGCATAACAATCGGGCCATTCACCACCACTGGATTTCTTTTCGTAGTTCACACATCCAAAGATGGCATCTCGTGGACTGAAGCCGAGAGAACCACTTATCTCAAACTATAATGATTAAAGGTCCGCCCAACAAAGCATTTATGTGAGCCGCCTGGTGGCTGCCGGGCTTCGGCTTCACAGGCGCTGATCTAGCACCATTTGAGCAGCCACCAGATTGCAGCTTCCCAGGAGGTTGACCCATGGCCACAGAAATCCCCGAATCACTGCACAGGGAGCTGGACATCCGTAAACGACTTTCAGCCTGTTCCTTTCAGGGAACATCCCTCAAAACCGGTTAACAAACCTGCGTTTCTCGGGGTACGGGAATACATCGGCCTGGCCGCCCTGGATGATGGTCTGCTGGGTGTTGTGCCAGTACTCGGCGGTTACCAGGTCGGCATGCCAGCGCATGAAGGTTTTGCGGGCTTCGGGGTTGGGGAAAAAGAATGAGCCGAAAGTTTCCGGGAACACGTCGTGTTCGTGTATGGAGTACCAGGGTTCGTCGTTGATCTCGTCCTGGAAATCCGCCGCCGGAGGAATTTTCCGGAAATTGCAGTCGGTCATGTAGTCGATTTCATCGTAATCGTAAAACACCACACGGCGGTGGCGGGTGACGCCGAAATTCTTCTGCATCATGTCGCCGGGGAAAATATTGGCGCCGGCCAGGTCGCGGATGGCCTGGCCGAAATCACGTATGGCGGCTTTGCGTTGCTTTTCGCCGGCCTGCGCCAGGTAATCATTCAACGGGGTCATGCGCCGTTCGATATAGACGTGCTTGATCACCAGGCTTTCGCCATCTTCCTCGATCGATGACCTGGCCAGCCGGCGCAGCTCTTCCAGGAGCTCCGGTTCGAAGCGGCTGATCGGCAATGCCACGTTGGAGTATTCCAGTGTATCGGCCATGCGGCCCACGCGGTCATGGAATTTCACCAGCAGGTACTTTTCCCGCACCTGGCTGCGCGTTACCTTTTTCGGCGGATCAAAGCGGTCGCGGATAATCTTGAACACGAACGGGAACGAGGGCAGGGTGAAAACCAGCATCACCGTGCCGCGAATGCCGGGTGCGATCACGAAATTGTCGCGAGAATGGCCCAGGTGGTGGTGCAGGTCACGGTAGAACATGGTCTTGGCCTGTTTCTGCAGGCCCAGCATGGCGTACAGGTCCACCCGCGATTTCAGCGGCATGATGGACAGCAGGAAGGCCACGTAGGCTGAAGGCACCTCCATGTCGACCATGAAATAAGCGCGGGCGAAACTGAACAGCACGTACACGTCTTCGGCCTTGCTCAACAGGCAATCCACGAACAGCTTGCCGCTGTCATCCTGCAACAGCGGAATGATGAGCGGTTGCACATCATGGCCGTTGATTTTGCGCGCCACGATGTAAGCGGCCTTGTTGCGGTAGAACAGCGAGGAAAGCATCTGCAACTGGTGGTTGGGCTGGGCTTTCCAGTCCTTGCCGCGCGATTGCAGCAGGGTCGCTTCCAGCCTCCGCACATCGCGCCGCAGGTCGACGAAGCCATTCCTGAGGCCATGGCTGGTGAGCATTTCCAGCAGGCAGCGCCTCAATCCATCTGCCTGCGGATAATAGGAACGATAGGTCTGGATGGCGCCTTCGAGGTGCTCGGTGTTGAGGGTGGGCCGCCAGAAAATGTAATCGTTTCGGTAGTAGCGCCGGTGCAGCACGCGGCAGGCCACCGAATTGTAAAAGGTCTCGGCGCATTCGGGCTGCCGGTGTTCCAGCAGCAGGGAAATGTAGCTCAGCTTGATCATCGGCCACAGGCTGTCATTGCTGCGAGCAGCCGGGTAGAGCGTGTTGAGTCGCTCTACCGTTTCATTCACCCGCCGGTCGTAGCCCTTGATGCGTTCCGCCTGGTCCAGCCTGCCGGCGGCCCAGTCGGCGCGCTCAAAATGCAGTTTGGCATCCGCGCTGCGCTGCCGGAACCGGCTGTAGTGCAGGTCAAACCCTTCGAGTATGACTTTTGCAACACCGTCGATTACGCCCATGGCTTCACGACCTGATTTTCACCGTCTAGCGGCTGATGGCCGTGGTGTTCGACAGCAGGCCCACTCCGGCCTCATCCACAGCGCTGCGGAAATCCTGCAGCGGGCCGCCCAGGAAGGCATTCAGGTCGGCCAGCGCCGAATCCAGCGTGGTTTGCGCCAGCTCCACGAATGCAGCGGAAGCCGGTGTGGGAGCATCCAGCGAGCTGCCGATGTAGTACTGGGCAGTGCTGATGCGGGTGCTGGCCTTGTCGTCGTCATAAACGAACCCGCGTGTTTCAGGCAGCACGCGAAAGCGCAATTCCAGTTGGTCCAGCTGCTGCTTGATGCTTTTCACCTGGTCTTTCAGCGCACCGCTGTTTTCCTGTTTGGCGATCAGGCCATTCAGGGTATCGACGTCCTTGCGTACGGCCACGATCCGCTCCACGGCACTCACCGCGGTTTCCTGCAAGCCCTGCAGGGCCAGGAGACTGCGGTAATTGCTTTCCCGGTCCGCCTGGCTCGCTTCGGAACGGGGGTCGGCCAGCACGGTCACGTCAACCGCGCTGCTGCGGGCATTGTCGCCATCCCCCAGGCTGAGGCTGATACGGTAATTGCCGGGAGGTACCTCCGCTCCGGCCGGCAGGTCGGCGTCGGGATCCGGTGGAGTCGAGCCCGGCATGGGACGCACGCCGTTGTTGCGCAGGTTCCAGCTCAGGCGGTTGATGCCCTGCTGCACCGGGCTTTTGAATTCACGCACAACCGCGCCGCCGGAATCGGTTACGGTGACCTTCACTTTGGGCGGCTTCGCGGGCGCGTCGTCCTTGCCTGCGGCAGCGCGTTGCGCCTGCTTGCGGGCTTTTTCCTTGTCCTCGTCGGGGTGGGGCAGGTCATTGCCGCTGGCCACGTAGGTCACCATCACGCCATACGGCTCGTTGGGTGCACGGAACTCGCCGGAACCGGTAAAGCGGGTGGAGGGTGTGGCGCGGGACACATACTGCTGGCCCGGCGTGGCAGCCAGCACCTGCAGCCGCTGGTTCAGCGTTTCACGGTTCAGCCCGCGCAGCGCGCTGTAGTCGTCGATCACGAAAATGGAGCGGCCGTGGGTGCCCAGCACCAGGTCGTTCTCACGCTGCTGGATGGCCATGTCCATCACGGATACCGTTGGCACACCGGCAGTGAACTTGGTCCAGCTGGCTCCGGCATCGGTGGACACGAACAGGCCGAACTCGGTGCCCAGGAACAGCAGGTTCGGGTCTTCATGGTCCTGCAGCACGGATAGCGCGTAGCCCTTGATTTCGTCAGTCACCAGGCTGGTCCAGCGGTTGCCGAAGTCATCCACGCGGTATACATGCGGCCGCATGTCGGAACGGCGATGGTCATCCACCACCACGAATGCGGTGCCGGCATCATGCGGTGATGCGGCAATCATGGGCACCCAGGCGCCGGTGTTAAAACCTTTGGCCTTGCCATCGATGCGGTTCCAGTTTTCGCCACCGTCGCGCGTGATGTGCACGCGGCCATCATCGGTGCCCACCCACAACAGACCCTGTTGCAGCGGGCTGGGCGCCACTGCCACGATGGTGGTGTAATTCTCCGCGGCGGTGACATCAGGCGTCAGGCCGCCACTGTTGCGGAAAGTCTGGAATTCCGGGTTGTTGGACGTGAGGTCCGGGCTGATCACGGTCCAGGATTCACCGCGGTCAGAGGATTTGTGCAGGAACTGGCTGCCGTAATAAATGGTGGCAGGATCGAAAGGATCCTGCGCCAGCCCGGAGTTCCAGTTGAAACGCAGGTCGGTTCCGATGGGCTGCGGGTCGGGGCGCACCAGGCGCTGCTCGCCCAGGTCCAGGTCCCAGCGCACCAGGTTGCCGCCCTGCGACATGGAATAGCCACGGCGGGAGTTTTCCGGGTCGGGCAGGGCGTCAAAGCCGTCGCCAAAGCCGATGTCATACCAGTGCAGGTTGCGGATGCCGCCGGTTTCCCACACGTTGGAGGGACCGCGCCAGGAGCCGTTGTCCTGCAGGCCGCCATAGATATTGTAGGGCAGGTCGTTGTCCACGGCGATGTGGTAGAACTGGCTCAGCGGCAGGTTGCGCACGAAGCGCCAGGTGGCGCCGCGGTCCTGCGTGATGGCGATGCCGCCGTCATTGCCCAGTACCAGGTGTTTGGGGTCTTGCGGGTTGATCCACAGCGCATGGTTGTCGATGTGGATGAAATTACCCGGCGCGCAGCAGGTCACCAACGGGTTGTTTTCAAAGGTTTTGCCGCCGTCGATGGAAACCGCCAGGTTTTCAAAGATGTTGTACACCCGATCCGGGTTTTCCGGATCGGCAGCGATTTCGGCGTAATAGAACGGCCGGCTCATGATGTCGTAGTTCTCATTGACTTTCCGCCAGCTTTCACCGCCATCATCGGAACGCACCAGGGCGCTCTTTTCCGCTTCCACCAGGGCGTAAACCCTTCCGGCCTCGGCGGCTGAGGGCGCGAAGGTAATGCGGCCCAGTTCACCCGACGGAAGGCCGTCGTCTTCTGTCTTGCGTTCCCAGTCCCGGCCGCCATTCCAGGAGATGTACATGCCCGAACCCGGGCCACCGGACTTGAAGTAGTAAGGCCAGCGGCGAAACTGCCACAGGCTGGCGTAGACTTTTTCAGGGTTGAACGGATCCAGCTTCACATCGGTGGCGCCGGTTTTTTCATCGCCGTACAGGATGCGTTCCCAGCTGGTGCCGCCATCGATGGTCTTGTAAACGCCGCGCTCGGTATTTTCGCCCCACAAAGTGCCCATGGCGGCCACATAGGCCACGTCGGGATTGTCGGGATGCAGGGCGATGCGGTTGATGCGCTCGCTGGCGGCCAGGCCCACCTGCTGCCAGGTGCGGCCGCCGTCGATGGATTTGAACACGCCGGCGCCAATCGAAGTGGAATTGCGGACATTGCCCTCGCCGGTGCCCACCCAGATGATGTCCGGATTCTGCTGGTTGATGGCGACAGCGCCGATGGAGGCCACCGGCTGGTCATCAAACACCGGCGTCCAGGTCAGCCCTCCGTTGTGGGAGATCCACACACCGCCGGTGGCTGCGCCAATCACGATGTGTTGGGGATTCGACTGCACCGCATCGATGGCGGTAATGCGGCCGCTGACGGCGGCGGGGCCGATGCTGCGGGCTTTCATTCCGTGCAGCAGGTCGGCATCCGGTGCCGCCAGCAACAGGCCAGGAAACAACAGCGTGGCCAGCAGCACGATGCGGGAAATTCGGCGATTGGACCTGGAAAAATTCATGCGACACTCCGGCTGGGTTTCTGGACGCGATAGGTTCGGTTCTGGCCGTATCAAAGTCAACCGCTTTGTCGGCGCTTTGTCTGCAGACTTTTACTCAGCCCTGATTCGGCTATAATCGCTGCAGTTTTCCACTCAAGTGTCCGGGAGTTATTGAAAGTGAAAAAAGCTGTTTTAGCCCTGATGGCCGGCCTGGCTGTCAATATTGCGGTGGCACAGGATGCCACTGAAGAAGACTACACCGTGGTCCTGCCTGACTCCGCACAGGCCTGTGTCCTGCCGGCAGCTCCGGATTCCATTCCACCCGAAGCGACTTACGACCAGCTGGTGGAAGCCAAGAAACAGGTGGGTGACTTCCAGGCTGCGTTGGGCGTATACCGCGAATGCATGCAGGCGGCCGAGAATGAAGCCGGCGACAGCCTGACGCCGGGCAACAAGCAGGCCCTGGTGCAGTCCTACAACTACTCCGTTGACATGGAAGAACGCGTGGCAGCCCGTTTCAACGATGCCATCCGCTCCTACAAGGAACGCAATCCGAGCGAGTAGTCACCGGTTCAATGCCAGGGCGGCGCTTACCGCCCTGGCATCGTGTGTGTTCCTCAGCGGGTGCTTGCTGACCCGCCTGTACGCGTTCAAGCAGCAGTTCTGCGAATACCGCCAGAATTTTGCGTTTACCACACAGGACGAATTCCGCGTCGACCTGCTCAACCCCATCCTGCTGGACAGCGACGTGATCTGGCTGGCCGGCACGGAGCCCACGCGCCGCGAGCAGGATGAAGATTCCGCGCACATGCAGTGGATCGTCGACAAGGTGCTGCCGGCCCGGTCAGTGGCGGATCCCGCCTTTGACCGGCTGTTTCTCGACATGGATTTCCTGGCCGAGGACGGCAAGTACGTCCTGCACGAGGTACTGATGGACCAGCGCTTTTCCTACATCGTCTCGCCGGACCTTATGGACCGCCACGCCGAAAATGTCTGCAATTCGAGCTGGCTGGTGTTTGCCCGCAGCGGCGAGATCGACCTCAGTGATGCCGACCTGTCCGGTCAGCCCGGGCCGCAGGAAATCATCGACTACCTGGGCCAGCCAACCACCCGCATGCGGGATGCGGATGAACACAGCCTGGGCATGCGGTTTGAATACCGCCTGCGCGGAAGCGACCACGACCGGCCCGAGTACAGTTTTGAATTCTGGCATGACGAGGCCAGCGGCGAACTGCTGCGCAGCAGCGCCAATTCCATCCGTTTTTCCTCCACCACGGACTTTGTGGCCAAGAAGTTGTGGGTAAAGATCCGCTGAGGGGCGGTTACTTTCGGCAGGGTGGCATGCCTCGCCAATTTACGTACACTTGGCGCCACCTTCGCGCCGGTAAAACTGACCAGGATAATCCCATGAATTTTTCGCAACGCGCCTCCATCGTGTCGACTTTCGGGCTGACTTTCGTGCTGTTGACCGCCTGTGAACTGCAGGCCGGGGCCGAGGAGGCACACCCGCTGGCCAACATGCCACTTCGCTCCATCGGTCCGGCGCTCACTTCGGGCCGGATAGCCGACTTTGCATTCCATCCGGACAACCCGGCTACCTATTACGTGGCCGTGGCCAGTGGGGGTGTGTGGAAAACCACCAATGACGGCATCAGCTGGGAGCATGTGTTCAGCAACGAAGGTTCGTATGCCTCCGGCGTGGTGGCGCTGCAGCCGTCCAATCCCGAGGTGGTTTGGGTGGGCAGTGGCGAAAACAACGCGCAGCGCAGCGTGGGTTTTGGCGACGGCGTGTACCGCTCGCTGGACGGCGGGCGCAGCTGGCAGAACCTGGGGCTGAAAGACTCCGGCCACATTTCCATGATCCGGTTCGACCCGCGCGATGACGATACCGTTTATGTTGCTGCACAGGGGCCGTTATGGAGCCCCGGCGGCGACCGCGGGCTGTACAAGAGCACTGATGCCGGAGCCAACTGGAACACGGTCCTGGCGGTGGATGAAAACACCGGCGTCAATGAGTTCGTCATTCACCCGCAGCAACCCGATACGCTGCTTGCCAGCACCTACCAACGTCGCCGTCATGTCTGGACCCTGATCAACGGCGGGCCGGGCAGCGGAATACACAAGTCCACCGATGGCGGCAAAACCTGGCGTGAAATCACCAGCGGGTTGCCCAAGAGCGACATGGGTCGTATCGGCCTGGCGGCCGCGCCGTCTGAACCTTCGGTGGTTTACGCCATTGTCGAGGCGAGCCCGGAAGAACGCGGCGTATACCGCAGCACGGATTTCGGCGAGCACTGGGTGAAACAGTCGGACCGCACCACCAGCAGCCCGCAGTACTACAACGAACTGATTGTCGATCCGCTCGACGCCGACCGGGTGTATTCGGTAGATACTTTCACCCAGGTTTCCGAGGACGGTGGAAAGACCTGGACACGGCTGTCCTTCACCAACCGCCACGTGGATGACCATGCGCTGTGGATCGACCCGGCCAACACCGATCACCTGGTGATCGGCGGCGACGGCGGAATATTCGAGAGCTACGACCGCGGCCAGTTGTGGCGGCAGGTGAGCAACCTGCCCATCGTGCAGTTCTACCGCGCCACGCCGGACAATGACTCGCCGTTCTACAATGTCTGCGGCGGCACGCAGGACAACCATACCCTCTGCGGGCCCAGCCGCAACGCGTTTGCGGACGGCATCAGCAACGCAGACTGGTGGATTGCCCAGTTTGGTGACGGTTTCAAGGCCCGCATCGACCCCACCGATGCCAATGTCGTGTATGCCCAGTACCAGCACGGCGGCCTGGTGCGCATGGACAAGCGCAGCGGTGAGCGCCTCTCGATTACACCGCAACCGGATTCCGGCGAAACCAATTACAACTGGAACTGGAATTCGCCGCTGATCATTTCGCCGCACGACCACAAGCGCCTGTATTTTGGTTCCGAGAAACTGTTCCGCTCCGATGACCGCGGTGAAAGCTGGGTGGCCGTAAGTCCCGACCTCAGCCGCCAGATCGACCGCAACCGGCTGGAAGTGATGGGCCGGGTGTGGAGCGTGGATGCCATCGCCAAGAATGCCTCCACCTCGATTTACGGCGCCATGATCGCGCTGGATGAAAGCCCGCTGCAGGAAGGCCTGCTGTATGTGGGAACGGATGACGGCCTGATTCGAGTCTCCGCCAATGGCGGCGAAAGCTGGAGCCGGGTGGAGTCCTTCGGTGGGGTGCCTGAAATGTCGCTGGTGGAGGACATCATTGCTTCGAAGCACGATGTGAACGTGGCTTACGCCACGGTGGACAACCACAAGCGCGGCGATCACAAGCCCTATGTGCTGAAAAGCACCAACCAGGGCGCCAGCTGGAAACAGATCGGCGGCGGCTTGCCGGAACGGGGCAGCGCGCACACCATCGTCGAGGATCCGGTGGACCCGGACCTGTTGTACGTGGGCACCGAGTTCGGCCTGTTTTTCACCCAGGACGGCGGTGAATCCTGGCACGAGTTCGCCAGCCTGCCCACCATCGCGGTGCGCGACCTGGAATTCCAGCAGCGCGAGGACGATCTCGTCATCGCCACCTTCGGCCTGGGCATCTACATCCTGGATGATGTTTCCCCGCTGCGCAGCAATGCTGCTGACCTGATGCAGGCAGCCACGCTGTTCGAGCCTCGCGACAGCTGGATTTACATTCCCGACAATCGCCGTGGCTGGGGTGGCAAGGGTGATTATGGCGTTGACCGCTACGTGGCGGACAATCCCCCCTACGGCGCGGTGTTCTCCTACTATCTTCCGGAGGAAATCCGGTCGCTGAAAGCGCAACGGCAGGAAGCCGAGAAGGAGTTGGCCAGCCGGGGCGAGGACACGCCCTATCCGGACTGGGAGAGCCTGCGCAAGGAAGACCGCGAGGAAGCGCCGGCCGTGTGGCTGACCGTCACGGACGCAAACGGCAAGGTGGTACGACGGATCGAGGGCGAGGCCGGCAAGGGCTTTCATCGGGTGGCCTGGGATTTGCGTTATCCGGCACCTGATCCGGTCAGCATCGGCGAGACGCCGGAGTTCGCACCGTGGGAAGGACAACCTGCCGGCCCCTTGGCCATCGCCGGAGAGTACCGGGTGACACTGTCCAGGCGGCTGGAAAGTGAGTGGCAGGATCTCGCCGGCCCGCAACCATTCAGGCTCAAGTCATTGCATACCGGCGGGCTGGTCAGCGACGACCAGCAGGCGCGCCTGGCGTTTGAACTGGAAGCCGCCGGGTTGTACCGGGCGGTCATGGGGGCCGACCGGGCCGCGGTGGAAGTCACCTCGCAACTGGATCATCTGCTGGCGGCGCTGCCGCTTACTCCCGCGGCCGATGAGGCCCTGGCGCAACAGGCTCGCGCGTTGCGCACGCGGTTGCAGGACCTGCAGGTTTCGCTCAATGGTGACAGCACGCTGTCCAGTCGCTATGTGAACGTGCCCTTGTCCCTGACCGGCAGGATAGGTTTCATCCTTGGCGGCGGCTGGGACAGTCAGGCCGCGGTGCCGCAGGGATATCGTGACTCACTGGCGGTTGCCCACAGCGAGTTTGCCGGACTGCAGCAGGAGCTTCGGCAAATAGCGGCGGATGTGGAAGCGCTCGGAGTGGAGGCCGGGAAGCTGGGAGCGCCATGGACGCCCGGTCGCCTGCCATCGTTGCAACCATGAGCTGAAAATGGCGGTTGCTCGAACAGCATTTCAGGCGTACTTTAATAGCGCGGTCAAATGTGAGACACTCGGGCGCATATCGATAGTCCCGTTTGCAAGACCGTTTATTTCGAACTGATTAATCCGAACAACATCAGAAAGGGCCGTACCAACCAGAATAAGATCGAATCACAGACTTCAAAAACTCAATCCGGGGTACACACATGAAATGCATGTATTATCTTGCACCCAATCTGGTCAGCACCCACCAGATTTCAGACGACCTGCACAGCGTGGGGGTCGACGATTGGTTTTTACACATCATCTCAAAGGATGAGGAGGGTCTGAAGCGCGACAAGCTTCATTCCAGCAACTGGCTGGAAACCACGGACCTGATTCGAGACGGATTCATCGGCGCCAATTTCGGGTTCATCGGTGGCGCCATACTGGCGTTCCTGTTGATTCACTTCCAGCCATTCGGCCCGAATGTCCCTACCGTGGCCGCGATATTCCTGGTCATTGTCGCAACGCTGTTCGGTGCCTGGCTGGGTGGGCTGGTGGGTATCGACAGCGAAAACCGCAAACTGCGCCGCTTCCATGATGAAATTGAAGCCGGCAAGTACCTCATCCTCATCTACGCCCGCAAAGGCCAGGGCGAGAAAGTCAAAGCCATGATGAATGAGCGGCATCCGGAAGCCCGCCATGTGGCCACCGACCGGCATTTCATCAATCCATTCTCCCGCGTTGAGCGCAAGCGGCGTGCAGCACGCCAGGCGGAACAAGCATTCGAATAAATTGAACTGACCCGACATAAAAGGACAGGC
>CAYYCX010000081.1:0-19896 GCA_964470455.1 uncultured Wenzhouxiangellaceae bacterium | reverse complement strand
TCAGTATCGTTTTCCACAATTGTTTCCTCCGGTTGTAGTTGAGACAGGTCCACCTCAAACACCGCAGCCAGGGCCTTGCAGGTTTCGAGACTCGGCCGCTGGCCTTGTTCGACACGCTGAATCGTCCGGGTGGTCACGCCTGCCATTTCAGCCAACTGGCTTTGCGACCAACCGCGCTTCAATCGTAATTTCCTGACAATCATGGTTCTGCTCTTGCTGTTTGGGGTGAGCCCAGTGTTACCGGACTGGCTCGGACTGCAAACGACATGCGCACGAAATACGCACGAAACCCGCACGACAGTGTATATCTATCAATGACTTGGCTGCCAACCATTCACGTTCGTCCGGCCCGGCAGGATGAGCCGTTCACTCCGTCCGCAGGGCCTCGAGGGGGTCGAGCCGTGCCGCGCGGTTGGCCGGCGCCACTCCGGCAACCAGCCCGATACCCACGGCAACCGCTTCCGCCGCAAGGATATAGGGCAGGGAAAAGCGTACCGGCAGCGCCGGCAGCGCGAAATCCAGCAGGACGACCACCCCTCCGCCGGCCAGCAGTCCCAACACTCCCCCCATGGCGGCGAGCACCACCGACTCCGACAGGAACAGCCGCTGCACCTGCCTGCGGGTGGAGCCGATCGAGCGCAACAGGCCGATCTCCTGGGTGCGCTCGCGCACCGCGATGGTCATGATGGTGAAGATGCCCACACCGCCCACCAGCAGCGAGATGCTGCCCAATGCCGCCACACCCAGGGTGAGCACACTCAACACCGAGCCGAGCACTTCCATCATCTGCTGTTGCGTGGTGACGCTGAAATCTTCAAAGCCGTGCCGCGCAATCAACAGGCGCTTTATGCTGGCGACCAGTTCATCGATGGGCGCACCTTCCTCAAACCGCACGCCGATCTCCATCAGGCCGGGAGAATTGAACAACTCCATGGCGCGGGCTACCGGGATCAGCACAGACTCATCCACATTGAGGCCGGCAACCTCGCCTTTCGGTTCCAGCACGCCGATCACCTGGAAGCGGCTGCCGCCCAGGCGGATGCGATCTCCCAATGCACTTTTTTGGGCGCTCTTGCCGCCGTACATTTCCTTCGCGATGGTGGCGCCGATCACCGCCAGCGCGCGGGGCGCGACCGGGTCATCTTCCGGCAGGAACCGCCCTTCGGCCATTTCCATCGAAATGAACGCCTGGGCGCCGGGGCTGGTACCGAGCAGGGTGGTCACGCGAACCCGGTCGTTGGCCTCGACTTCCGCCGCCCCGACGCGCCCCGGATTGACGGCTACCACATAGGGCAGGCGGCCCACCGCTTCGGCGTCCTCGATAGTCAACGGCCGGGTTGAATTCAGGATGCCTGGATTGAGCCCCATGGTTTCAGGACGGCCGGGCGCAATCCGCAGGTTGTTGGTGCCGAACTGGCTGAACTCGGCCACCATGTAACGGTTCAGGCCCTCGCCCATGGAGGTCAGCAGCACTACCGCCGCCACACCGATCGCGATGCCGAGGGCCGTCAACGTGGAGCGCATGCGGTGGAACCGCAGTGAACGCTGGGTGAACTGGATGATGTCGGTGGTTCTCATGCCATGCCGCCGCGTGAGGGCTCAATGCCCGGCCAGTGCGCGCACCGGATCCAGCCGGGCGGCACGCCGCGCCGGCATGATGCCGAACAGCAGCCCGCTACCCACGGCCATCAGCAGTGCGGCAATCACCGCCCAGCCTGGCGCTCGAAACTCCACGATGGGGTAAAGCCCACGCAGCACTTCAATCGCGCCCTGGCCGACAAAATAGCCGGCCACTGCACCCAGTGCGCTCAACAGGGCTGCCTCCGTCAGGAACAGGGCCGTGATCTGCCGGCGCTTTGCCCCGAGTGCCTTGAGCAGGCCGATTTCCTGCGTGCGCTGGCTGACTGCCACCAGCATCACATTCATGATCAGCGTGCCGGCCACCGTCAGGCTGATCGCGGCGATTCCGGCCAGCACCGAGGTCAGCACCAGGAAAATCCGGTTGAACGTCAACAGGATGGCGCCGGGGTCGATGATGGTGATGTCATCGTTTCCCGAGTGCCGCGCCATGATGATTTGCCGGATATCGCGTTTGGCAGGTTCATAATCGTCCATGCTCACGGCCTCAACCACGGCCCGTGGAACGGAATCCCGGTTGAACATCTGCATGGCGAAGCCGGCCGGCACGAATACGGCTTCATCCACATTGATGCCGCCGGCCTGGCCGGCCTTCGCCATCACTCCGATCACCCTGAACCGGCGGTCGCCGATGCGCGCCCATTGGCCCACCGGATCTGTTTGCCGGAACAGTTCCCCGGCCACGGTATGGCCGATGACCCCGACCGGCATGGTGTCGTCCAGTTCGAGCTGTGGCAGGAATCGCCCACTCGCAACTTCGTAATCGAACAGGGCCTGCATTTTCCAGGTGGTGCCGAGCACATCGACATTCCGCTCCACGCCGCGGTAATTCACGATGCCGGTGCCTGGCACGAAAGCCGTGACCGTGCTGATGCGGGGGCTGCGTTGCAGGGCCATGAGGTCACCCATCGTCAATGGCCTCACCGCTCCGCTGATGGAGCCCGCAATGCCCCCCATGCCACCAATTTCCGTCTTGCCGGGCACTACGAACAACAGGTGGGCGCCCATGGAGCTGAACTGGCCGGTGACGTACAGCCGCGCCCCTTCGCCGAGCGAGGTCAGCAACAGCACGGCGGAGACACCAATGGCAATCGCCACCAGCAGCATGCTGCTGCGCAGTGGGTAGCGCACAATGGAGTTGAAGGCCATGGCCGCCTGGTCAAACAGCCGCATGACCATCCTCATTGCCTGGGCTGCGCTGTGAGCTGATCTCCCCGTCGACCATCCGCAGGTGCAGGTGTGTACGCCGGCCGATCTCGGGATCATGGGTCACCACGATCAGGGTCAGGCCTTCGCGGTTCAGGGCTTCAAGCAGGTCCAGCACTTCCCGGCCGGATTGCGTGTCGAGGTTGCCGGTGGGTTCATCGGCCAGCAACACCTTGGGTTGCATCACCATCGAACGCGCGATGGCGACACGCTGCCGCTGCCCGCCGGAAAGCTGGTCGGGCCTGTGGCCCATGCGATCAGTGAGGCCGGTGCGCGCCAGCATGTCCGCGGCCCGCTCCCGCCGGATTTTCGGCGGCATGCCGGCCAGCACCATCGGCAGTTCCACGTTTTCCAGCGCCGTCATGCGCGGCACCAGGTGGAAGGACTGGAACACGAAGCCGATCACTCGTTGGCGGGTGGCCGCAAGGTCGTCATCATCCAGCCCCGATACGTCGCGGCCATCCAGCCAGTACTTGCCCGAGGTGGGTGTATCCAGCAGGCCCAGAACGTTCAACAGGGTGGACTTACCGGAACCGGAAGGACCCATGATGGAAACGTACTCCCCGGCGGCAATCTCCTGGTTGACGTTGCGCAGCGCATGCACCGTCTCGTCGCCGACCTGGAAATCGCGGCAGATGTTCTCGAGCCGAATAATCGATGACATCGACAGGTCGCCCCCGGGGCTCATTCAACCCGCGCGACCACGCCATCGGCAACGCCTTCACGGTCCACCGACTTCACCACGAAGTCACCCTCTTTCAGGCCAGACAATACTTCGGTGACCTCCCAATTCGACAGCCCGGTCTTGATGGCGCGCATCTCCAGCGAGCCTCCGCCTTCCGGCACCACATAAACCGAGCCATCTTCCAGCAACGCACTGGTGGGAATGGTGAGCACACCCAGCCGTTCTTCCAGAATGACCTGGACATCGGCGCTGTAGCCCGGCAACAGCGACTGCGCCGCGGCATCGTCGATCACCGCTTCCACATCCACGGTGCGGGACTGCTTTTCGATATCCAGCACATACGGCGCAACGCGCCGCACGGTGCCGGAGAACCTGCGCTCCTTGAAGGCATCCAGCGTGATCCAGGCCTTCTGGCCGGCCTTCACATGAGGTGCATCGACCTCGTCGATGGGCGCCCGGATGAACAGGCAGCTGTTGTCGATCAGGTCCACGGTGGGCAGGGTGGGAATGCCCACCGGAGAAGGCGTGACGAATTCACCGAGTTCGCCGTTGATCTCGGCCACCACGCCGTCGAACGGCGCATGCAGCTGTGTTCGCTCCAGCGTGGCGCGCGCCAGTTCAACCGCCGCGTCCTTCACCTTCACCGCCACCTGCGATGCGTCGCAGGCCGCTGCCGAGGACTCGGCCTCGCCCACTGCCCGTTCCACTTCGTCCTCCGAGGCAACCTTGCCCTCGCGCAAACGCACCAGCCGGTCGGCTGTTCGCCGGGTTACCGAAGCGTGCACGCAGGACTGGCGGCTCATGGCTTTGGAAGCCGCCGCATCGCGCTCCGCCAGCTCCACCTGCGCTTTCAGGTCCGCGTTCCACAACTCCAGCAGCAACTGGCCTTTCTTGACCACGTCACCATCGGACACATACAAGCCCTCGATGGTACCGCCGGTGGCAGGCGCGATCCCCGCCCGGCGGCAGGCATCCACCGTGCCCGCGCGCGTATTGGTGACCGATGCGATCACATCACCGCGCGTCACCGGCGCCGCGCTGACCGTGACCGGATCCGGTCGTTGGGAATTGAGATACAGGGCTATGGCCGCGGCCACTATCACACCCAAAACGATCCATTTCTTCATGGGGTTTATATTCTTCCGCTACCCGGTTCTTCAATACCTCGGGTGACCCTGCTTATGGCCAGCCCTTCAGGCACAGCACCGTGCGCATGATAGTATCATTGCCGGCCATCCATGCCGGGTTTCGCCGGCTGCTTTCGCCGCTTTTGGCCCCGTGCTATGCTCTGTTCGCTGCACATTCATTCGGCAGTGCACAGGCGTTGAACCATGTTTCAGTGTGTGTGTTTTAACAGCCTTCCCGATTGGCGAAGCATCTCCTTAACGGACCTCCCTCGCCCAGCCCCGTATTTATGTTTGAATTCCCGGCGCGTTGCTGCGCTGGCGCTACTGGCGGCCATGCAACCGGCCCTGGCCCAGTCCGTTAAGATCGACCCGGTTTACCAGTCAGGTTTCGAATCCGGGGCCACGAGCCTCGAACCTTTGTTCAATGTCATTCTTGAGGGTAGCCTGAACGCCACTACCGAGCCACAGCCCCTTGTGCTGCATGTTTCCGCGCCCGTGCCAAACAATACTTTTGTGCCCATCACCTCTTCCGAGCCCGCGCGCCTTGAGGTAGCAGGCGGCGGAGTGACAATAACGTCAGGACAGTCATCGGCCGTGGTTATGGTGAATGCCTACCAGGCCGGCGCAATACCGGTGGTGCTAATCGCCAAACTGGGCAATACCGTGACAGCGGGCGTGCGGGTTGAGAAAGTTTTGAACGAAACGAACCTGCCTGGCGAACTCGATTACTGTGAAACAACATTTCCTCCCTTTTTGTCCGTGGCAGCCGGTGCGACCACTGTCGCGCTTTATGGCCGCGTGTTTGAAACTGGGGTAACTGCCTTCGCCGGCCCACCCGGAGGCTGGCTGGTTGGCGTGGGATATGGCCCTGCGGGTAGCGACCCCAGGCAGCTGGCTGACTGGCAATTCAAAGCCGCCAACTGGAATCTGCAGGTCGGCAATGACGACGAGTACGCCTCCAGCCTGGTTGCGCCATCGGCCAGCGGCGTTTATACCTATGCCTTCCGCATGTCACAGGACGGTGGTGGTAGTTGGACGTATTGTGACCTGGATGGCGCCGGCTCCAACCTTGGCAGCGATTTCTCGCCTGCCCAGTTGCCAAAGATGTACGTGTTCGGAGCAGATGTCCGCAACGAAACCGACCTGCCCGCCGAAGCAGACTTCTGCATTCTGCAGTTCCCTGCGAGCATCGATGTGTTCACCGGCGCCACCACTGCCACCGTCTACGGCCGATTGTTTGAGTCAGGGGCTACTGAAGCCGCTGGAGCACCGCCGGGCTGGACTGCCCAGGCGGGCTTTGGCCCGCTGGACTCGGACCCGCGGGTACCGTTTGACTGGACCTTCTTCAACGCTGCTTTCAACCTGCAGGATGGCAACAATGATGAGTTCGCCATCGCCATGCAGGCGCCTATCGCCCCAGGCCAATATGCCTATGTATTCCGGTTCTCACAGGATGCGGGAGCCACCTGGACATACTGCGATCTGGACGGGTCCGGAGCAAACCCCGGGCTCGTATTCAATCCATCACAACTTCCCGTAATGACGGTGCAAACACCACCGCCTTAGTGAGGCGAAAAACATGTTCAAACCGACTACAGATTGGCGCATTAATGGTTTGTTGCAGCGCAATGCAAAGTGGGTTCCGCTGCGGATTGCAGCTTGTATATTGTTGTTGTTGCTGCCCCTCGAGGCTGCTCTTGCCGCTGCCGGGAAGCCCAACTTGGTACTTCAGGTCGACGCCAAGGCAAAGCCTGGCAAAGGCAAGACTCCGCACACCTTTACCAACCTGCCGGAAGCCCTCGACAGTGCACGTGACCAGGCCGCTGGTTACAAGAAGGTGATCATCAGAATCAAGGCCGGGGAATACGCGATCAACGAAACACTCAAGATCGATTTTCCGGTTGAAATCCAGGGTTCCAACAAACCCGAACTGGATCGCGACCGCTGGCCGCTGGGCAGCGTCAGGAAAAACAGCGAAACCCGGCTGGTCGCGGAATTCTGCAGTGGACCGCTAATCGCCATAGGCGGTATTGCGGGCGATACCGTCAGCAATGTCGTGATTCAGAACCTGACGTTGCAGGGTGGAGCCGGCGGCTGCACCGTGCTCGAAGCTCTTCATGGGCGCGATATAGTCATCGCCGACAATATCTTCACTGGCCCTTCGATTTTCGGAATCTACGCAGTGGGCAGCAGCGGGTTGATCACCGGTAATTACGTGGCTGGAATGGGGTCCTGCGGGATCTGTGTGGGTGCTGGAACCGATGCTGCTCCTACTCAGCTCATAATCGCCGACAACCGTTCAATTGCCAATACATCAGGGGGTCTACTGTTGGCGGGAACCAGCTACCCGCTGCCGGAGTTTGGCAACCAGCTCAATGCGGCTATCGTTCACAATGACTTTTCTGGAAACGATTTGAATGCCGCACTTGGCTTCGGTGTGCGCATTCTGGCCATTGGCACCACGCCCGACCTGAACACGCCCGCTTCTCCAGTTGAAGGCCGGGTGAACGCACACTTCATCGACAACCGTATCAGCCTCAACAATCACGGTGTCATGATTGATGCGGGTGAACCAGTGCGCAATATTCCACCCGGGGGATGTGACAACCGCAGGTTTACGGGCGAAATTCAGTTGTCCTTTTCTGGCGATACGGTAGCCGGCAACCTGATTCGAAATACTTTCATCAGTTTCACCCGGGCGCAGGTGATTACCGGCACGGCGGCCCAGTCACGTTTCCAGTACCTGCACAGCGCTCTGGTTGTTTTGGCTGATCCTGGCGAAGTCCTGGCTCCCTGGGTACTCGACCATCCGGAATTCGACCGCTTTGCCGGCGGCTCATGCGCAGACGATGTCAGCAACGAAGCGCTGTTGAACTCCTTTTTCTACAACTCTTCGGAGGTAGCCGAAACGCCGTGAGTCATGCGTGCAAACGTGACTCCGTTGCTTCAGTCGTGACTGTCGGCTGCCAGGGCCACGAACTCTCCGCTGAATTTGCCGGTGAGCTGGCCAGCGCACCAAAGCTCCGCAAGCACGGTGAACCGGGCTGCGCCCTTGCGTTCCAGCATGCGGCATTGGCGTTCCCAGGACTGTGGCGCCTGCAGGGTGGAGGTTGCCGTGAACCCTTCAGACATCGGCGCCAGGTATTCCATGACGTTGCGCTGGATAACCAGCCGAAAGGGCACGGGCTGCTGCTGCAGCCGCAGGTTGAGCAGCGACCAGGCGGCAAGGATGGCCAGGGTGGAGGCGCTTCCACCAAAAATGGTGTCGCGGTGGTTGATGTTCGGACGGATCGGCGCGCTCAGCGCCACCGAATCCGTTGAAACGGCCATCGCGGTACATTGCATCGCTTTTGACAAGGGGATATGGTCGTGGAGGTACTTTTCAAGTTCGTTGGGTAACACGTCAATGTTCTGCCTGTGTGGTGTTTCAGTCTGTCAGCCGCGCCGGTTGCGGGCTTTGCGCCGCGGAGGATAACGCCACCACGCCCATGCCACCAGAGCCAGGAAGACTGTGTAGGCCACGATGAACACCCACATGGGCGCTTCGTAGTAGATCAGCCGCTGCACCCAGTGCTGGATAAAGCTGCCGTCGTAACCGGTTTGCCCGGCCCTTTCGCGCAGCGACGACTCCAGGACGGTAAGCCCGCAATACCGCCCCAGCCAGGCCTGCAGGGCCACTACGGCAATGGCTGCCAGGTGAACAAGGCGCCAGCCCAGCCTGTTGACCCAGGCCCAGTTCAGATGGTTACCGATGAGGATGACAGGCAGCCCCAGGAGCACAAACAGCACCACTCCGAAATGGAACAGCAGCACTGCATCTGCGAGGGCCTGGTAGGGCAAGGTCAGTTTCCGGTTGACGCCAGCCGTTTCAACATATCACAGGCACTGAACGTGGCCCCATCAAACCACGGCCCACGAGAGCCAGCCCAGCTCCACTACCGCCAGCAGGAAGAAATAGGCTGTGGCGGCGCCAATGGCCCGATGCGGCTGGTCCACCCACAGGCCGCTGCTGCCGGGCACACGAATGTCCCGCGCGAGTTCCGCCGTGATGCCGAAACGCGGCCAGGGCAGGAAAACACTCAGGATGACCATCGCGAAGTAAAGTACCGCGGAAGTGACTGCATAGGTGTGCAGCAGGTCGGAAGTCTGCTCCGAAATCCCGATGGCCAGCGCCAGGGCGCGCCCACCAATAAGCCATACGAAAGACCAGAACAAGGACCGGCTTTTGAAGCCTACAGCGATGGCCAGCGCGAAGATGCCATAAAAAGCACCCAGACCCAGGATTGCCCCCCACCGGACCCCGGAAGACTGGGCTTCCACCGCCATTGAGGCGAGGAACACACCCGCGTGTGTCAGGATGAGTTCCATGACAAAAATGCCCACGCCCCGGTTTACCCAGGCGCCGCCTTCAATCGCCAGCGGATTGCGCCACACGCGCCAAAGGTGATGCGACATCACCAGAGCCGGCACCGCGAATGCGACAGCCATCAACCACTGGGCGTGTTGTTCAATCATGATTCCGCAACTGACCTCTCCTGGTGCGGACTATCGGCTCATTCCAGCTGGATGAGGGCATTACGATCCTCATTGTGGCCTGGCCAGCGACACAGCGAGCCAGGGCCGCTATTCACGAACCGCGATATCAAAATGCAGCACTTCCTCACGGGTTCCAAGCTTTTCATACAGGGCAATTGCGGGCTGGTCCTCAACGCCTGTATCGGCCTGCACAAAAATCACATGCGCGCCGCGTGCGGCAGCGGTCTCCTGCACTTTCCGGATCAGCGCCGTTGCCACACCTTCACGCCGATGGCTCGCGGCGACGGCCAGGTCATAGATATAGATTTCGCTGCGCTGCTGTTCAAACTTGGTCAACTCGTAGGCTGCAATGGCACCAACCACCTCACCGGATTTCAGGGCAACCAGGGCGATGAATTCATCGCGGCTGAGCAATTTACGCAAATAGTCATCACTGGGCCGATTGGCGGTGTAGGTGTCCATGTCATCGAAAGCCTCACCGAAGATGCGCAACAGGCCATCCAGCAAGGTGAGGTCTTGGGCGTTCAGCTGGCGTATGTTCAACTCGTGAGACTCGCCGGCTTTATGTGAAGAGTTCGTTTCCCCGGCACCAGGCTTCGAGTCAATGAGTCCCGGCTTGCGCGTTGCAGTGCCAGAGGTTTGCGTTGAATTCAGTTCATCGGGGTAGTTGACTGGCTTGGCGGCTGGGCTGCGCGGCCAATACACGACCAGGGCTCCCGCCAGGTAGACGGCCGTAAGCCCCAGAGTCTGCCGCCAGGGCGTGTGGGCCGGCGTGAATAGATCGATGGTGTATGCTGCGTACGCCGTCAAAGCGGTGAATGTGACGCCCACCAGTGGTACAGCCCACAGCGCCCATGGGTTCCCCCGTCGAAAGGGAATGAACAACATGATGAGCAGGGCGAGCGACACCGACACGGAGCCCGCACCCATGCCACGGATCACACCCAGCACGAAACCCTGGTGATGGGGCGGCAGCTGTTCCCAGGTCACAGCCAGCGCGTCGGCATGATAGGGCATGAAGGTTTGCGTGGTGAGGTAGAGTAGCCCCTGCAGCAACAGCCCCACCGTTGGAAGCGCGTAAACCAGCATAGCCCAGCGGTTGCGATTCGAAGTCATGGCCATCAGCTGCTTCGTTCAGAGCATTTGAAACCTTTCCCATGTCCTTTGAGGACACTTTAAGGGAATTCTAACCCCAATTCCGGCCGTATGAAAAAGGGCGCAGGGCACAGCTGTTGAATGATAATCTTGGGTGAATTTCGCTTGGGTCTTGTGAGGTTTCCGCGCAATGGAACAGGGAAAATTCAATCGTTGGTTGCAGATCATTGCCAACCTCGGCATCGTCGCCGGCCTGGTGCTGGTAGGTGTGCAACTGAAGCAGAACTCCGACCTGCTGAAGACTCAGCTGCTTTACGATGAAAGCCGGCGCTCCATTGATATTGAAACCCTGGTAATTGGCGAGAATGGCGCGGAGGTCTGGGCGAAGTCCCTGACTGAACCGGCAAACCTCAGCCTGGCCGAGCAACGTGTGATGGAAGCCATGCTCTGGAGTTACACCGAGAACCTGCGGGCCACTCACATGCTCTCCGACCTGGGCCTGTTGCAGGACGGGGAGTGGAAACTGCGGGTGAATTCCGACTCAGGCTTTTACCTGGCCAACCCTTATGCCCGCGCCTGGTGGAGCAATTACAGCTCCGACATCAATATGCCGAAGGAATTGATCGACCACATCAATGCACGCCTGGCAGCCGTTGATGAAGACTTTACCTTGCGGTACATGAAGGACATCAAAGCACAACTTGCGGTTCGCGCCACACCAGCGACAACAGACCAGGCAGCAAATAGCGCGGATTCAGCATCTCCCGATACCGCGCTTCGGGCCGCGCGCACCCGCTTCAACCATGCGCTAGAAACACAAAACCTGGAGGAACTGGATGGACTGTTCGCCCCGGGCTACGAGCTGATCTCCGGCCGCGGAGATCGCGTGCAGGGCGCCGAGGCTCACAGGGAAATGTGGCGTGAAACGTTTGAACAGGATCCCACTTTCAACTGCCAGCGAACGCCTGATGAATTCACGGTCAATGCCGACTGGGGCCTGGCACGCGAAACCGGCAGCTGGCTGTGTACCCAAACCGTGGAAGGCACGCCGGCACAGTACTCCGGCGTTTATGCCGCCAAATGGCAAACCACCGAAAGTTCTAAGTGGGTGCTGCAATCCGAGGTCTTCACCACGCTCGATTGCGAGGGCCCGCCGCCTGCCTGCGAAAGACCCGATTCCATCCACTAGCGCCGGATTCCAGCCAGCTATTTGTTTTCAACGAAGCGACCGGTGAACACTCCCTCGAATCTATTCCGGTAACGACAGGCACTGAAGCAACTCGGCGCGAAAGCTTCGACCCAGCGGTATTTCCGCACCGGACCGGGTGCGCAGGGTGGGCGCGTTGAAGTTGACCCGTGTGATGATATTCTTGTTGCTGGTGCGGGGGGATTTGATCAACGGGTCGACATACACATTCCGGTACGAATCCTTCAGCTCAATCACCTCTTTGCTGGTGTTGGAGTCCTCGGAATCCAGCAGTTTCTCCTGCTTGGTCAGTCCACTGACAAACCGCCATACGTTGTCGCGGTCCTTGTCGCGCGCCTCCACCTGGATGTTCAGGTCGTTCTTGGGCTGGGTGAATCACAGGTTTTGTCTTCGCCCAGCGCCACAGTGGTGGCACCAAGCGTCAGAAGTACAAATCCAAGGGCACCACGCTGAACAACAATCGCTGCGAATTCTGGGAATACAAGCAGCCCGACGAATCCTGCAAGGGCACCTACACACCGGAAGCCTGTTATTCGGCATGCCAGTCCTGCTGATCAGATCATCCATGGCCGGCTCGCGAACAAGGCTGTATCTCGCCTGATTGACGTGCACGCCCAGCTGGCCAGCAGGTTGCGGACTTTGCATGATTTCTCCTTTCCGTTGCGTGTGCACCGCCGGAGCCGGTAGCGGCAACACCTGAGCAACGGCCTGTGTACTGGGTGGCTACGTGGGCAGTGGCCTGTATGAAGGCTTGCCTGGCTCAGTGCTGGAAGCGGATTACAAGGAAGAAATATGCCAGGATTGCCGGCCGGGCCCGGAGACGTTCAGGCGCCGCCGGGGTGCTCGTGCAGGATGCGGCCGATGCGGTCAAAGACAACCTCGGAAACCAGCCAGGTATTACCTTGGAAATTGGTGGTGTTGACAAACTGAACTACCACCTTGTCGATATCCGGGTAGTACCGGGCAAAGCTCGCATACCCGGGCACCAGTCCCGTGTGTTCGTAAACGTAGATGGATGCGTAAATTTCACGCTCGCGCCGGGTAAACAGCGAGCCGTCGTTCAGCGCCCGCAGGAACAGGCCCACGTCTTCCGCTGTGGCCAGCATCTGGCCATAGTCCACCGACTTGAGATCGTCCGCAACGCCCACGTGATAGCCGCTCATCACTCCACCCATGTCCACTTCATGAATTGAGCGGAACGTGCGGGTGAGCCCCAGCGGCTGCAGGATCTCTTCGCGAATGAACTGGTGATGGCTGTAGCCCAGCGTGCGGTCCATCAGTTCGACGATCAGCGCATAGTTGGTGTTGGAATACTCGTAATCCTCGCCGGGCGGGAAGCTTGCGGGCATGTCCAGCACCAGTTCGATCTGTTCCTGCCGCGTGTCGGGCGGGTGCTGCCAGTAGTTGGGAGTAAGTCGGGTGAAATCGGGAATGCCGCTGCGGTGCTGCACCAGCATTCGCAATGTGATTTGGTTTGAATTCTCAATTCTGCCGGCCAGGTCGGGGAAATAGCCGGCAACGGTCCCGTCCAGCGACAACCGGCCTGCGGCCACCAGTTTGGCCACTGCCGCCGCGTTGTAAAGTTTGCTGATACTGGCAATCTTGAACAGGGCTCGAGGATAAGCCGGGATTCGGTTGTCGCGATCATGCCAGCCCGCTGTAGCAAACTCCGCAGCCTGGCCAGGACCGCCCACATAAACAATGATCCCTGCAAGATCATAAGCAATGGCGTGGTCAACCTCCTCCTGAACCGTGTCCGGCAACGGGCGCAGGTAAGCCCAGGCGGCCTGCCAGGGGGCAAAGATGAAGATGCTGCCAACCGTGACGATAACCGCCACGGCTCTCAGCAGCCAAACCAGGTGTTTGCTTTTTTTCATGGCAGGCAGGCGAATCCATGCAAGGGGAACCCGGACCATACCGAATTTCAGCATGAATAACGACTGTCAGGCAGCCTCGGCCTGGCGACAGGCGCCCAAGGCTGCCAGCCCGGTATTGCCGGCCATTCAGGCCGCCTTTCTGCCAGATATCAGGTACAGCAACGGCCCGATGGAGCCCAGGAACAACGTGACCACCACCCAGGGCCAGGGGTTGCGGCCGGTTTTGCGGGCATCGCCAACCAGCCAGTACAGAACCAGCAAGAGTGCCACCACCAGGTCGGCGAACACTTGCCAGCCGGCCGGGCTGTGGCGGTGATAATCGAAGATGCCGATGTAGCCGACTTCCAGCAGTGCGTAAATCGTAAGTGCGGCAAAAGGGATGAGCAGCATGATGGCAAAGGTGCGAAGGTTGGGCATGACAGTCTCCTTGGGTTGGGTTTGAGGCTATCCTCCCGATTGGAATGAATCCATGCAATGACCTTCAAGGTTATTGAAAACAGGCCCGGCCTGGCTCGAAACTATTGGCCGATACTATCTGTTGTGAGGAGCAAACCATGTCGTTTTCTGCCGCAGCCTCGCAGAACTTTCCATCCGTGTGCCGCCAGTGGCGCCAGTTCCGCAAACTGTCACAGCTTGACCTGGCGCTTGCGGCGGATATTTCGCAGCGTCATGTCAGCTGGCTGGAAACCGGCCGCAGCCGGCCCAGCCGCGAGATGGTGATCCGCCTTTCCGATGCGCTGGATATTCCCCTGCGCGAGCGTAACGTGCTGCTTCAGAGCGCCGGATTCGCTGCGGTTTACAACGAATCCCGGCTGGACGAGCCTGCCATGGCGCCGGTGCTGGAAGCGCTGAATCATGTGCTGAATCACCACGAGCCCTTTCCCGCAGTCGTGGTGGACCGCTTCTGGAACATCAGGAAGAAAAACCGCGCGGCCGATCTGATACTGGGCATCGACGGCAATCCGGAAGCGCTGCTGAAGCGGATCGGGGCAGGCCACGAAATCAACCTGGCGTTGCTGACCCTGCACCCGCAGGGCTTGCGCCCTTATATCTCCAATTGGCAGCAGGCTGCGCCGGCCTTTATCCGGCGCCTGAAATGCGAGGCGCTGGCTTCCGGCGATGCCAAAGTTCAGCAGCGATTTGCTGAATTCATCGAGCTGGCGGCGCTGGTCGACACCGAACATCCCGTGGATGCCAGCCTGCTGCCGGTGCTTCCGCTCGAGCTGAAAGTGGGCGACCTTGAGCTGAGTCTCTTCACCGTGATTTCAACCTTTGGCACTCCCCAGGACATCACCACCGACGAGCTGCGTATCGAAACGTTCTATCCCACCGATGCAAAAACCGAGGCGTTTTTTCGCAGTGTGGCTGGCTGACGCAAGCGCAATTCCGGCGAGCACGGGATCGGACCTGTGCAACCGACTGAAATTCAGGTGCTATTGATGAATAACGATCTATTCAGAACAAATACCAGAGTGAAAACAGCTCCTTAGGCAGGCCCGACCCCAATTCTCGTCCCTTGGGCAAGTCCGACCCCGTTTTTCGACCCCATCTTTCCTGATGTGTTAGTATCCGGTCCGAACTCGAATTGGATATGCGTTTTGCGTTACGGCCAGGCCGCAAGGGCGGTTAACCTGTCGCCAACTCGGCAGGAAACCAGCAGTGTTACGGACCTGTGCAACCCGCGCAGAGCTTCACCCCTGCATCAACCCCTCCGCTTTTCCCCTGATTCGGCCCCACACCCGGCTGTTCGTTTGCCGCTTCCCATTCCGTTTCACTGGCCGCTTCCCATACTGCTTTACTGGCCGCTTTGTGTGGTGTTCATTCTCATTGCGCTGCTGCCCTGCCCGTCAGCTTTCGCGGCTCCCCAGCTCGAGGCCAATGTCGAGGTTGCCCGTGAAGGCTATTTCGTCCTGAGCTGGGATATTCCCGCCAGTGGCCATGACCAGGATACGGCCCTGACGCTGCAACAATCCAGCCAGACTGATTTCTCCGGTGAGGTGGAGCAGTGGCCGGTCCACCAGGCGGACCAGTTCACGCAAAGCGGTCTCACCAACGGCCGTTACTACTACCGCCTGGTGAGTGAGAACGGCGCCAGCAACGTGGTTGAAGTTGAGGTGCAGCACCACGCTTTGTCACGGGCGTTTTTCTTCTTCTCACTGGGCGCCGTGCTGTTCATCCTGCTGGTCGTCATCCTGCTGCACGGCCGCCGCCAAAACGCGCGAGGCTGATTGCTGCCCATGAACCCGGTACTTTCACCCAGCACCGCTGCCGTCATCCTGCTCGTGTTCGGAGCCTTCTGGGTGGGCTTCGGCTACTGGCTGGGCCGCAAGAACAAGACGCTGGCCGATTTCATGTTGGCCGGCCGGAACGTGGGGCTGGCGCTGGCAACGGCCACCGCGATGGCCACCTGGGTGACCAGCAACACCACCATGACGGCCCCGCAACTCACTTACCAGCTCGGCATTGGCGGGATGGTGGGCTACTCGCTGGGCGCGGTGGGCCTGCTGCTGTTCGCGCCGCTGGCCACGCGCATCAAGGCCCTGCTGCCCAACGGCTATACCTCCGGTGATTTCATCCGCCTGCGCTACGGCCCCTTTGCCTGGCGGGTGTTCCTGGTCATCTCATTCCTGTATGCGCTGGGCTGGCTGGTCAGCCTGGGGATGGCGGGTGGCATCCTGGTGAATGCGCTCAGCGGCATCGACTACCGGGTTGGCATGACGGTCATCCTGATTGTCTGCGTGGGCTACACGCTGATGGGCGGCCTCAGGGCGGTCATCGCCACCGACTTCATCCAGACCCTGATCATCGTCATCGGTGTTGTGGCAGTTGCCTGGCTGGTTATCGACAGGATCGGCATCGAGACCCTGCACACCACGGTGGCCGAGCGCCGCCCGATGCTGCTCAACCTGCTGTTCCCCGCCTCCATCATGTTCCTGTTCAACAACCTGTTTTTCGGAGTTGGCGAGATCTTCCATTCCAACGTGTGGTGGTCCCGCGCCTTTGCATTTGGCGAAGGCGTAGGAGGCAAGGCCTATGTGATTGCCGCGCTGATGTGGCTGCCCATACCCATCGTCGCCGGCTTCGTGGCCCTGGCCGCGCCAGCCCTGGGCCTGACGGTGCCCGCAGCCGACATGGTTGGCCCGCTGGTGGCCGGCGAGATCATGGGCACGCTGGGAGGAATACTGGTATTTATCGTAGTGTTCTCCGCTCTCGCTTCCAGCCTGGATTCGTTGCTGGCCGCCACCGCGGACCTGGTTACCCAGGATATCTACCGCGGCCACATCAACCCCAAGGCCAGTGACGAGCAATGCCACAAGGCGGGCAAATGGATCATCATCGGCCTGGGTGTTGCCACCTGGCTGCTGTGCTATCCGCGTTTCAGCACGCTGGCTTCATTGCTGTACTTCACCGGTGCGTTTGTCGCCAGTGCGATCTGGCCCATCGTGTTCGGACTCTACTACCGCAAAACCACCGCCCTGGCGGCCAGCCTGAGCATGATTGCCGGCAGCTCACTGGGGCTCATCGCCTATTTCACCATCGGCTTTTATGTGGCGGCTCTGGTATCCAGCGCCGTTTCCCTGGCCGTCATTGTGGTGTTTTCATTTTTCAACAAAACCGAATTCGACCTACAGGCGATTTCACTCACAGGCAGCCGATCATGAGCGATTCAATCCTGTTGATTTCACCCAGCACCTTCACACTCCTGATATGGATTGCCTTGATTGCAGCCACTCTGACCCCATGCATCCTGTTGGGGCTTCTGTATCGTGACAAAAGGAAACGCAAGTTATGGTGAGCGTACCGGATGTAACATTTGAGCGGGAAGTGCCGGATACCTACGGCAATGCGCACCCGAAAGAGCTGTTGCGGCAGATCAATGAGAACGTGGACTACCTTCTGCCGCTGTCCAACCAGCATATTCTCTCGATTGACCAGTTCGAGAGGGAAACGCTGCTGCAATTGTTCAGGCTGGCCGCCAAGTATGAGGCGAATCCCAGGCGGTTCAACACGCCGCTCCAGGAAAAGGTTTTGATCAGTGCATTCTATGAGCCCAGTACGCGGACACGGCTTTCCTTTGAAAGCGCATGGCAAAGGCTGGGCGGCGGCATCATCTCCATCACCGACCGGGCCACCACGGGAATCGCCAAAGGCGAATCGCTGGCCGATATCGGAGAGATGTTCAACAACTACGGCGATTGCGTGGTGCTGCGGGATGTGCGCAAGGAATCGCCGTATGAGATGGCCGGGTCACTGCATATTCCGATCATCAATGCCGGTAACGGCATTGACGAACACCCGACACAAGCGCTGGCCGACATCTACACCATCTTCAAATGGCGCCCGTCACTGGTGAAGCAGGACCAAAGCAATCAGCAGCCGCTCAAGATCGGCATCATTGGTGTGCCGAGCAAGATGCGCACGGTGCGCAGCCTGCTGAAGATGATGGTCAAGTTTCCCCAGGTTTTCAACGACATCACCCTGATCCATGACGGCAGCACCAAGGACATTTTCGGTGAGCGCCTGCGCAACCAGGTGGAGGAAGCTGGCATCCGGGTTACGGAAACCCAGGATCTGCAGTCTGTGGTTCCAGCACTGGATATTGTTTATATCAATGCCATTGCATGGATCAAGGACACGTATGAATCCTATGGCGGTTCCTTGAAGCTGGACAGCAAAACCCCGCTGAAGGAATCGGCCATCGTACTGCACCCCCTGGCCCGGGGAGAGGAGCTGAGCACCGAGCTCGACAGCACACAACACAACTGGTATTTCGCACAGGCACGCGGCGCCGTATTCCTGCGTATGGCGTTGCTCACCTGCGTGGTGCAGCGTACGGAACGGGTGATGGATGTGATCTGACCGGCGTTGATACGCAAGTGCAACAGAACACCCAAATCCTGCCAGCAGGCCAATTACATCAAGGAGAAAGATTTCACGCATGTGTGGAATAGCCGGAATCATTCACGCCAACCCGAGCAGCAAGCCCGACCCGCAACTGCTGGTGAACATGGCCGCCATCCAGCAGCACCGGGGGCCCGACGGCTACGGCTATCACGTGCTGGACGACCAGGGCGTTGGCTTCAGCCATGCGCGCCTGTCCATCATCGACCTCGATGAATCGCGCGCCCGGCAACCGTTTGTGTCCGCCGACAACAAGCTGATGCTGGCGCATAACGGCGAGTTCTATGACTACCAGCGGATTCGCGCCCGGCTGACGGCCGATGAGGCGCGCTTTGATACCAAGAGCGATTCAGAGATCATCCTGCACCTGTATCCGCGCCTGGGCCTGGACAGAACCCTGGAACAGCTGCGCGGTGAGTTCGCCTTTTCCCTGTACGACCAGGAAATCCAGACGCTTTACCTGGTACGCGACCGCTTCGGCATCAAGCCGCTGTACTGGACGCATACCGCCAACGGCATTGTGTTCGGCTCCGAGTTGAAAGTGCTGTTTGCGCATCCGGAGGTACAGCGTGAGTTCACGCCCGAGGGTCTTTATCACCAGCTGATGCAAACCATGGTTCCCGGTACTACCGCATTCCGGAACATTTACCAGGTCAAGCCCGGGCATGTGGTTTCCATCCGTCGGCGTAACGGTACGCTTGAGGTAAATGAGCAGAAGTACTGGGACATGGATTTCCCCACCGAGGCGGAACGTGAACCGGTAACGGAAAGTGAAGCCATCGAAAGCATCCGCGAAGGCCTGCTGAATGCGGTGCAGCTGCGGCTGGAAGCTGACGTGCCCGTGGGCAGCTATCTCTCCGGCGGCATCGACTCCTGCGCCATCATTGGCCTGGCATCGGCCTGCCGCCAGGGGCCGGTAAAAGCCTTCACCATCGGCTTTGACAACAAGGACTATGACGAAAGCCAGATTGCCACCGAGATGGCGAAGCGCTGCGGCGCCGACCAGGACATCATGATGCTGTCGGGCAATGAGCTGTATGGCCATTTCGAGGAAACCATCTGGCACACCGAGCGCAGCATTTACAACACGCTGGCCGTGGCCAAGTTCCTGATGAGCCGGCACGTGAACCGCAGCGATTACAAAGTAGTGATGACGGGCGAAGGCTCCGACGAGTTGTTCGGTGGCTACCCCGCCTTCCGCCGTGACATGTTCCTGCACGGCCTGGACAGCCTCAGCGCCGGGGAGCGTGAGCATTGGCAAAGCCTGTTGAGCGAAAGCAATGCCCTGTTCAGCGGCGCCATGCTGGCGCGCAAACAGGTGGACGACCCGCACCTGCACTTCAAGGTGGGCTTCACCCCTTCCTGCCTGCAGCCCTGGCTGGCCTGTTCAGAGCTGATTCCCAGCCTGTTGAACCCCGACATCGCCGCGAGCTTGCAGGGCTACCAACCTGGCGAAGCCATTGCTGAAACGCTGGACATAGTGCAACTCAAAGGACGGCATGCGCTCGACAAGGCCCAGTACGTGTGGTGCAAGACGATGCTGGAAGGCCAGATCCTTACCTGGGGTGGCGACCGCGTGGACATGGCCAATTCCATGGAAGCCCGGCCCGCCTTTCTCGACCA
>CAYYCX010000080.1:0-19977 GCA_964470455.1 uncultured Wenzhouxiangellaceae bacterium | reverse complement strand
CGGGTCGTGGCCACCACGGTTGAGGCGCCAGATGTCCTCGTCGGACATGCTGGCCACCATTTCCTTCAGCTCGGGATACTTGCCGAAGAAATGCTCGCGCGTGTAGGCACCGCCCTTGGCCTTGTAGTTCTGGTATTCGCCATCCACCGCTTCTTCCATGCGTTGCCGCAACAGGCCGCTCTTGTCCTTGGCGAACAGCGGATCCCAGTAGCTGCCCCAGATCACTTTCAACACGCTCCAGCGGGCGCCGCGGAATACCCCTTCGAGCTCCTGGATGATCTTGCCGTTGCCGCGTACCGGTCCGTCCAGGCGCTGGAGGTTGCAGTTGACCACGAATACCAGGTTGTTGAGTTTCTCCCGCCCGGCCAGGGAAATGGCGCCCAGCGATTCAGGCTCATCCGTTTCGCCGTCGCCGAGGAAGCACCAGACCTTGCGCTGGGAAGTGTCGGCAATGCCGCGGTCATGCAGGTACTTGAGGAAACGTGCCTGGTAAATGGCGGTTATGGGCCCGAGGCCCATGGATACTGTTGGAAACTGCCAGTAATCCGGCATCAGCCAGGGATGCGGATAGGAACTCAGACCGTCGCCACCGGTCTCCTCGCGAAAATGATCCATGGCGTTTTCATCGATCCGCCCCTCAAGGAAGGAACGCGCATAGATTCCCGGGGAGGAATGCCCCTGGATATAGATCAGGTCGCCGCCACCGGGATGTTCAGGGCCACGCCAGAAATGATTGAAGCCCACGTCATACAGCGTTGCGGCTGAGGCAAAGCTGGCAATGTGTCCGCCCAGTTCTCCACCACGCTTGCCCGCCCGCAACACCATCGCCATGGCATTCCAGCGGATGATGGAACGGATACGGTGCTCCATCTCCGCATCACCCGGGCTGCGTGTTTCCAGGTGGGGCGGAATGGTATTGATGTACGCGGTGGTCGCGTCATACGGCAGGTAGCCGCCGGAGCGCCGGGTCTGGTCGACCAGCTTTTCCAGCAGGAAATGAGCGCGGTTCGGCCCCTCGCGCTCTATCACTGCCCGGAGTGAATCCTGCCACTCCTGGGTTTCCAGCGGATCGCTGTCGTGATGCAATTTGTCTTCTTCGCTACTCATGGATTTCACACCTTGGTCTGCGCAGGTCCTGCCCGGACCAATTCAAATACTGACTTGTTCACCCGCCAATCTGTTCATGCGCGGCCTGTTCATGCAATTGTGCTTCGGCTACGGCCAGGGCTGTCATGTTAACCACTCGTCGCGGCGAAGCCGATGGTGTCAGCACGTGGGCCGGCTTGCCTGCACCCAAAAGTATAGGCCCTACACTCACGCCGTTGCTGATCACGCGGGCCATGTTGAAAGCAATGTGCGCCGCATCCAGGCTGGGCATGATCAGCAGGTTGGCCGGGCCACGCAAACGGCTGTCCGGAAAAATATGGCGGCGGAAGGTTTCGTCGAGCGCCATGTCCGCGGTCATTTCGCCTTCCACTTCAAGATCCGGATCCGTCTGGCGCAAAATCTGCAGGGCTGCTTTCATCTTGGTAGCGCTGCTGTCCTTGTGGCTGCCAAAAGCCGAATGGGACAGGAGGGCAACCCGCGGCCGGATATTGAAAAGGCGCAGCTTTTCCGCTGCCATGCGGGTGATCTCGGCCACCTGTTCCGCGCTTGGATTTTCATTCACATGCGTGTCCGCCACGAAATACGCGCCGTCCTCGGTATTGAGCACCGCAAGGGAAGCAGCGATGCATGCACCCGGCTTCAGGCCAATCACATCCAGGACATTTTCCAGGTTCACGCGGTAACGCCCCACTACACCGGTAATCAGCGCATCAGCCTCGCCACGGTAAACCATCAGGGCCCCGATTACACTATTCCTGGTTCGAACGATGGTTTTGGCGGTGTCCGGCGACACGCCGTTGCGGCCCATGATGGAATGGTAAGTGGTCCAGTAGTCGCGAAAGCGCGGATCGGATTGCGGATTCACCAGTTCAAAATCCACGCCCGGACGTAACCGCAAACCGAGTTTCTGCAGGCGGGCATCAACCACCTCCGGGCGGCCGATCAGGATGGGTTCAGCCATGCCGTTGTCGACCACCGTCTGCACGGCACGCAGGATAACCGGTTCCTCGCCATCCGCGTACACCACACGCTTCGGCTGGTTGCGCGCCGCGTCAAATACGGGCTTCATCAAAAGGCCGGTGCGGTAGACGAACTGCTCCAGCTTTTCGCGGTAGGCCGGCATGTCGGCGATGGGGCGGCGGGCCACACCGCTGTCCATGGCCGCCTGCGCCACCGCGGGTGCCAACTGCACCAGCAGGCGCGGATCAAACGGCCGGGGAATGATGTAATCCGGCCCGAACTGCTGCGCCTCGCCGGAATACTTGCCCGCACCCGCCTGCTGGAACTCCATGTGCGCCAGTTCCGCTATCGCGCGCACGCAGGCCATCTTCATTTCATCATTGATGATGCTGGCGCCAACATCCAGCGCGCCGCGGAAAATGTAGGGGAAACACAGGACATTGTTGACCTGGTTGGGGTAGTCCGAACGGCCGGTGGCGATGATGGCATCGGGCCGTGCTTCCAGCGCATCCTCCGGAAGGATTTCCGGGTTGGGGTTGGCCAGGGCCAGGATAATCGGACGTTCCGCCATGCTGGCGACCATGTCCTTGCTGAGCACGCCACCCGCCGAAACCCCCAGAAAAATATCCGCTCCGGCAATAACTTCGCCCAGGGTGCGCATTTCCGTTTCCACCGCATAACCCTGCTTGCGATCGTCCATGTCATCGACCCGGCCCTGGTAAATCACGCCGGCGCGGTCGACGACAGTGATTCGTTCCCTGGGCAAACCGAGGTTGACCAGCAAGTCCAGGCAGGCCATGCCGGCCGCGCCCGCGCCGGAGGCCACCAACCGCACCGTTGCAATATCCTTGCCGACAATCTGCAACGCGTTCAGGACAGCGGCCGCGGTAATGATCGCGGTACCGTGCTGGTCATCATGAAATACCGGGATGGACATGCGATCACGCAGCGCAGCTTCAACCAGGAAGCATTCCGGGGCTTTTATGTCCTCGAGGTTGATGCCGCCAAAAGTCGGTTCCAGCGCGGCGATGATATCGACCAGTTTGTCGGGGTCTTTTTCGGCAATCTCAATATCGAACACATCGATATCGGCGAATTTCTTGAACAATACCGCCTTGCCTTCCATCACCGGCTTGGCGGCCAGAGGGCCGATATCACCCAGGCCAAGCACGGCGGTGCCATTGCTGATTACGGCTACCAGGTTGCCGCGGGCGGTTACCTCGGCAACGGCATTCGGGTTTTCGACAATGAGTTCACTGGCTGCCGCCACGCCCGGCGAGTACGCGAGGGCGAGGTCCTGCTGGGTGGTTACCGCCTTGGTGGGCGTGATCTTGATTTTTCCCGGCGTGGGATGCCGGTGATAGCTCAGGGCGTTTTCTTTCAGATTGGACGTCATCAATGCAACCTGGACGGCCTGTTACCGGGCCGTTGAGAATGTGTGGATGGAACAGGCTGCCGGGCGGGGCAGCCCTCGGCTCCATGACTCAGTACATCGCGCCCGGATTAAGGCTGGCCATATGCCGGTATCAGGCAGCTTCCATGCCCGCATCATATTCGCCCATCGCCGCCTGGCCGTTCATGCGCGCCCGGTGTGCCAGGCGCTTTTGCGCCACGGCGGCATTGGCGGAAATGTTTTCACCCCAAACACTGAGCGCGGCCGCCTGCAGGGCTCGCCCGTAGGAGAAACTGAGCGGCCAGGGGAAGCTGCCCAGCTTGTTCATGGCATCCAGGTGGGCAGTGGCCTCTTCATCGCTCTGCCCGCCGGACAGGAATACCACGCCGGAAACTGCTGCCGGAACCGCGTTCAACAGGCACTGCACGGTGGCTTCCGCCACCTCCTGCACACTGGCGCGATTGCTGGCTTCGGATCCTGAGATGACCATGCTGGCCTTGAGGATGGTGCCCTCGAGCAGCACGTTTTGCTCGTACAGCTGGTGAAACAGGGAGCGCAACGTGGCTTCGGTGACTTCAAAGGATTCATCCAGGCTGTGGGCGCCATCCATCAGTACTTCCGGCTCCACCATCGGCACGATTCCGGCCTCCTGGCATAACGCAGCGTAACGCGCGAGCGCGTGCGCATTGGCATCGACGCAAGATGAAGTGGGGATGGTATCGCCAATGGTGATCACTGCCCGCCATTTGGCAAAACGGGCACCCAGTGAACGGTATTCTTCCAGCCGCGCGCGCAGGCCATCCAGGCCTTCAGTAATTTTCTCACCGGGGTGGCCGGCCATCGGGTGCGCGCCGGTGTCCACCTTGATGCCAGGCAGGATTCCGGCTTCTTCCATGACGCTGACGAAGGTACGCCCATCCTGGGTGGACTGGCGAATGGTTTCGTCATAGAGGATGGCGCCACTGATGTGCTGGCCCAACTTGGGAGTCGTCAACAGCATCTCGCGATACGCACGGCGGTTTTCCTCCGTGTTCTCGACGTTGATGGACTTGAAGCGCTTGGCAATGGTGCCCGTGCTCTCGTCGATGGCAAGTATGCCCTTGCCTTCCGCAACCATGGCCTGTGCGACCGATACCAGATCCGAACTGCTCATTGAAAACTCCCCGCGAAATAGAGATTACGAAATAGAAATTATTGCCGCCCGACGCGAGCCGGGCCGCCGTCATGAAAATGGCTGAATCAACCGGCGGCCACGCGGTGACCATCCGGATACCATGAAGCAAACCGCTTCAATGTCCAAACCAGTGACAAAACTACAGCCTTTATTCTACTTGCTGAATCGGAGCATGGCCATTGCCCGCATTGCCCGGATCAGGGGCACAAGCACCAGAACCGGATCAGTTGCCGGATAAATCGAGCTCGGCCTGGTTTTCCAGGAACCCCTGCATGCCCACCTGGATCAGCCGCAGCGTGTTGGTGCCGCCCTGGTTGCCCAGCTTTTCACCCATCGTGACAATCAGCCGGTCACCGGCTTTGACATGGCCTTTTTTCCACAGGATCTGCAGCACTTCCTGAATGGCTTGCTCGATATCGCCGTGGTGCGGTTCATGCGCCACCGGATACACATCACGGAACAGCGCCATGCGGCGGCGACTGGCCACGCTGGGCGACAGGGCGAATATCGGCACCGACGACTGCACCCGCGACAGCCACTGCGCGGTGGAGCCCGACTCGGTCAGCGCCACGATGGCCTGCACTGAAATATTCCTTGCCATGTACATCGCAGCCATCGCTATGGCCTGGTCGATACGCTCAAAACGCACATTGCTCTGGGCATTGAAACCCGAGCGGGCAAAATGCCGCTCCGCGCCCAGGCAGATTCGATGCATGGTTTGCACCACTTTCACCGGATGCCGGCCAACGGCAGTTTCAGCTGAAAGCATGACCGCATCAGAGCCGTCCAGCACGGCGTTGGCCACATCCAGCACCTCGGCACGGGTGGGGATCGGGTTCTCCACCATGGACTGCATCATTTGCGTGGCGGTGGCGACAATGCGGTTGTGCTGCAGCGCGGTTGTAATGATGCGTTTTTGCAGGCCCGGCAGTTCGGCAAAGCCGATTTCCACGCCGAGGTCGCCACGCGCCACCAGTATTGCATCCGATGCGTCGCAGATTTCCTCCAGGTTGTCGATGGCTTCAATGCGTTCGATCTTGGCCATCAGGGAGGCAGAACTGCCTGACTGGCGCAGCAGTTCGCGGGCGCGGTTCATGTCGTCCGCATTGCGGGCGAATGATACCGCCACATAATCCGCGTCCAGCCTTGCCGCCAGCTTGATGTGGGCCAGGTCGTGCTCGGCGATGCCGGCGATGGACAGCCCACCGCCCTGCAGGTTGATGCCCTTGCGGTTACCCAGGATCCCGCCGTTCTCAACCTCGCAGCGGATCACGCGACCGGCAACGGAAAGTACACGCATCGACAACAGGCCATCGTCCAGCAACAACACATCGCCAGACTTGACGTCATCGGCCAGCCGCGCATAGCTCACGCCCACGCCGCTCTTGTCGCCCAACCGTGCGGGGTTGCCAGCATCCAGCTCAAATCGGTCGCCGGACTCCAGCAACACACTGCCTTCCGAAAAAGTTTCAATGCGGATTTTCGGCCCCTGCAGGTCAAACAGGATGGCCACTTCGCGGCCGGTTTCCGCCGCCACTTCGCGCGCCATGCGCATGCGCTGCTCGTGTGTTTCGATCGGCCCGTGAGACATGTTCAGGCGCAGCACATCGGCGCCCGCCTGGATCAGTGCGTGCAGGGTTTCGCGTTTGTCGGTGGCAGGACCAAGGGTGGCGATGATCTTGGTGCGGCGGATTTCGGTTGTACCGTTGTTGTCATCCATTTTCATGCGGTGGATTATAGCCGTCGGCAGTGAACTGCACATAAGCCTTTGATGGCCGCTGCGTGCAGGAATCCACGCTGGGCCTGCACCGCTTGAGCCTTTCCAATCGGCCCGATTCGAGTAAGCTGGGCGCATGAAACGGGATACATTCCGGACGACAAAATGGTAACCCGACCGGACTGGCGGCAATTTTTGCAGCAGGGAATCGATGAGGTGCGGGCGCAGCGGGGCGCTGCAGCCCTGCATTCCCTGCAGCAAGCGCTGCGGCTGCAACCGGGCTCGCGGGATTGCCTGCACTGGCTCGGCCAGGCGCTGCGGCTTTGCGGGCACCATGAACAGGCAGAGTCCGCATTCCGAAGCCTGCTGGCAGAGCACCCTTCGGACGCCGAAACCGCCATCGCGCTGGCTTTCCTGCTGCGCGAACAGGGCCGCAACCGGGAACTGGGAGCGGTATTGACCGGGTTTGCGTCACTGCCGGAAGCAAATACCACGGACCTGCTGAAAATTGCCGGCCTGTTGCGCGACAGCAACCGCTTTCACGATGCCATCTCGGTGATGCAGTCCGTGATCCGGCGGGATGGCGGGCAGGCCGTGGATTACTTCCGTCTGGCCCGGCTGTTGCAGGGCACCGGGCAACATGAAGCGGCGCTGCAGGCGTACCGCGATGCCCTGGAGCGCAACCCGGGCCTCGGCGGCGCCTGGCTGGGCCTGGCCACGCTGCAGCGATTCACCAGCGAGGACCAGCCGGATTGGCAACTGCTCGCTCATGCACCTCCCGCAGCCGATGACGAATCGGCGATGTGCCTGGCCTTTGCGCGCGCCAAGGGTTTTGATGACCTTCAACAGTATTCCCGCGCCTGGAATCAGTACCAGGAAGGCAATTCATTGCGCCGGTTGCGCCAGCCCTGGAACTGCACCGCCTGGCAGGAATTCTGCAAACAGGTGATGGCGATGGAAATCCCGCTACAAAGCGGAATTCCGCGACCCTGGCGTCCGGTGTTCATCGTTGGCATGCTGCGTTCCGGCACTACCCTGCTGGAACAACTGCTGGACCGGCACCCGCAGGTTTGCGCCCGCGGCGAACTCAACTTCCTGGCCCATGCCTGGAAACTCTGGCAGCAAAATCCGGCCAGCCCGGCGTTCAAAAATGAACTGGCGGAGCACTTGTGGATGCACCTGCGCCAGGATGGGCCGGAGGACCTTTGCTACATCGACAAGAATCCGCTGAATTTCCGCTTTCTGCCGTTGGTGGCTGCCTTGTTGCCCGAAGCCCGGATTGTGCACCTGCGTCGTGATGGCCGTGACTCCTGCCTGTCCTGTTACATGCAGCTGTTCCAGCACCCCGACAGCGCCTTCAGCAACGACCTGGATGACCTGGTGCAATATTACGGTGATTACCGGCGATTGATGCAACGGTTCGACCGGCAGGCGCGCGGGCAAATGCTGACGGTGTCTTATGAAGAACTGGTCAACAACAGTGAGGTAACGCTGCGTCCGGTCCTGCAATTCCTGGGATTGCCGGAACCGGGCCCTGGATCTGGTCATCCAGGCCAGCCGGGGAAGGAACAACGGCCGATCCGGACGGCCAGCAGCTGGCAGGCCAGGCAGGACATCCATCGCCGCTCACTGGGCCGCTGGAGGAATTATTACCCGTTTGCCCCGGAATTCTTTGACCGGATCGCCTCCCTGGACCAACAATTCAATACCTAGAGCCAGGCTGCTGGTTGCCGGCTGAATACGTGTACTGTGCAAAAATGCTGCTGACGGTATCGTCGATGGTTTTTTGCAGCTCCCGGGCCTGCTTGTCGTTGCCGTCAAACACGGCCACTCCCTGCCAGGCCATGCGCTCCGCTGAATTGTCCACCAGGTCGATGAACACCGAGACTTCTTCGGTACGGGTCGGGCGCTGGCCCACTTCCACACCAACGCCCAGGCCTGAACCGTAGGACGGACCCATGACGCTGCCGTAATACATGCCGGACATGTAAGGAGCGGTATAGCTGGACATCTTCACTTTCTCGTCAAAGCGCGCCGTTACATTGATGATCAGGTCAGGATGGCTGGACAACTGGTAACCCCGGGCTTCCATTTCACGGCTGATGGCGGCGCGGAAATGCTCGCCGAAAACCGGGGAGTTGTAGCCGGCTTCTATGCCCATGGGCTGGAAAAACCCGTAGGTTTTGAAAGCCTGGAAATCAGCTGTTGTACTGCTGTCGCTGCGTACCTGCATGCCGCTGGAACAGGCAGCTACCAGGGCGCATGCGCCCCACAGCAAGGCAGCGGAAAAGCGCTTTGGCCACCGTCGTACACTCTGGGTCATGAACATGATTCGGAAGTCCTTTGGCCGGGAAAGGCCACTTCTGCCGGCCAGGCCGGCCGGGCCTGATTGTAGTCAATGGGCTGCGGGCCGGCTTTACTGCGCTGCCGGTTCAGCCACCGGGAACTGGGTGTAAATCTGGTTTACCGTATTGAAGATCGACTGGCGCAATTCCTTCTGCATTTTCTCCGACAGCGTGAAGGTGGCAACGCCCTGCCATACCATCTTGTGCTGCGCTGCATCCACCGCGTCGATGTAAACATCGGCTACGGTGTACTGGCTCACCGTTGTGGTGGTGCCCCCGCCGTAGTACATCGGCATGCCCCAGCCGCCCATGTAGCCACGGCCATAATAGCCGCCGTACAGGTAAGGATCCTGGTAGGTATTGACCCGCACCCGGTCATCCGTGGCAGCGGATACGTTGATCTGCAACTGGGGTGTATCGGACAGCTGGAATCCGCGGGCCTGCATTTCCTGGCTGATGGCTTCGCGGAAATGCTGGCCCATCAGGTTGGCGTAACCTGCACCCTCTATCCCCAGCTGGCTGAAAAAATTGAATGTCCGGTACTGGCTGAAGTTCACCGAAGGATCCGCATCACTGCGCACCTTCACCGTGGGCGCACAGGCCGCCAGCAACAAGGTGGCCAACACCAGCGTGGCCAGGACCGGAACACAGGCATTGACACGCACAGGATTACTGAGATTCATGGATCACTCCCGCAACTGGCCACGACGGCTGCAGCAGCCCGGTACACGTCTCAATGCGCCATGCCGCCTGCTGCTGCATTATGTCAACAAATCCGCTTCCGCAAAATCGGGTTTCGAATATTCTTGCCCTCTTTTGTCAACTCAGCTGGAAAGCTTGCCGCCAGGGCGCGCCGTCAATGCAATGCGTGCCCGTTGTTCAGGCCGCCCGGTCCATCAGTGCCGCCACGGCAGGCAGGGTTTTGCCCTCCACGAATTCAAGGAATGCACCGCCGCCGGTGGAGATGTAGCTGATGTCTTCGCCCACGCCGAACTGGTCGATGGCAGCCAGCGTATCGCCGCCACCGGCGATGCTGAAAGCACTTGACCGGCCTATTGCCTCCGCCACCGAACGCGTGCCGGCCCGGAATGCGGGAAACTCAAACACGCCTACGGGGCCGTTCCAGACAATGCTGCCGGCGCCCGCAATGATCTCGGAATACTCGATCGCGGTCAGTGGTCCGATGTCGAGGATCATTTCATCCTCCCGGACCTCATCGACCTTGCGTACGGTTGCCTCCGCATCGGCGCTGAAGGACTTGGCCACCACCACGTCCAGCGGAATCGGAATGGATCCGCCGCGCTCATGGGCCTTGCGGATCATGCGTTGCGCTTCATCCAGCAGGTCGGGTTCATACAGCGACTTGCCGACTTCATGACCGCTGGCCGCGATGAAGGCATTGGCGATGCCGCCGCCCACGATGAGCTCATCCACTTTGTCCAGCAGGCTGTCCAGCACTTCCAGCTTGGTCGAAACCTTGGAACCACCCACGATTGCCAGCAACGGCCGTTCCGGTTCCAGCAGCGACTTCTGCAAGGCCTGCAACTCAGCATGCAGCAAAGGACCAGCACAGGCCAGCCTGGCCTTGCGGATCACGCCCTCGGTCGAAGCCTGGGCGCGGTGGGAGGTACCAAAGGCATCCATCACGAAAATATCGCACAGGTCCGCGAGCTTGCCGGCCAAGGTTGCGTCGTTGCTTTTTTCGCCCACGTTGAACCGGACGTTTTCGCACAGCACGACTTCACCAGGCTGGATCCCGATTCCGTCCAGCCAGTCCCGCTCGAGCCGAACCGGCCTGCCCAGCAGGGACTCCAGGTGAATGGCCACAGGTGCCAGCGAATCCGCCTGCGAAAACACACCCTCGCTCGGGCGGCCGAGGTGTGACAGCAGGATCACGGCCGCGCCCCGCTCCAGCGCCAGCCGGATGGTCGGCACGGCCGCGCGAATGCGTGCGTCCGAGGTCACCTTGCCATCCGCCACGGGCACGTTCAGGTCCTCACGGATCATGACGCGCTTGCCGGCCAGGTTGAGGTGTTCCATTTGCAGGTATTTCATGGTGTCTTGCCCTGGACCGTTCAACAACTTTCAGGCATTCATCAGTGCAACCGTGGTGTCCAGCATGCGGTTGCTGAAACCCCACTCGTTGTCGTACCAGCTCAACACTTTCACCAGCGTCCCTTCCATCACGCGCGTCAACGTGGCATCGAACACGGAAGAATGTGGATCATGGTTGAAGTCAACCGATACCAACGGCCGGGTGTTATACCCCATCACGCCTTTGAGGGAGCCCTCGGCTGCCTCCTTCACGATGCGGTTGACCTCTTCCACCGTCGTGTTGCGGCTGGCCACAAAGCTCAGGTCAACCACGGAAACATTGATGGTGGGTACGCGCATGGAAAAGCCGTCCAGCCGGCCGTTCAGTTCCGGCAACACCAGGCCCACGGCGGCGGCTGCGCCGGTCTTGGTGGGAATCTGGCTCATGGTGGCGGAACGGGCCCGGCGCAGGTCCGAGTGGTACACATCGGTCAGCACCTGGTCGTTGGTATAGGCGTGGATGGTGGTCATCAGGCCGTGCTCGATCCCGATGCCTTCATGCAACACCTTGGCCAGCGGCGCGAGGCAATTGGTGGTGCAGGAAGCGTTGGAAATCACCTGGTCGGTGGATTTCAGGCTGCCGTGGTTGACGCCAAAAACCACGGTGTTGTCGACATCCTTGCCCGGCGCGGAGATGATCACCTTTTTGGCGCCCGCCGCGAGATGCGCGCCGGCCTTGTCCTTGCTGGTGAAGAAGCCGGTGGATTCATGCACCACGTCCACTCCCAGGTCTTTCCACGGCAGTTTGGCCGGGTCGCGTTCAGCGAACACCTTGATGCGGTCGCCGTTCACCACCAGGTCGCCGTTGTCCACTTCCACGCTGAACGGAAATTTGCCATGGGCCGTGTCGTAGCGGGTCAGGTGGGCATTGGTTTCGGCATCGCCCAGGTCATTGATGGCCACCACCTGGATCTCGCCGGTGCGGCCTGACTCATACAGTGCCTTGAGGATGTTGCGGCCAATACGGCCATAACCGTTGATTGCTACCTTGATTGCCATTGTTTACTCCTGGACATACTTGAAATTTGCTTCAGGCCGATGCGTGGCCTGGCGATAGATTGCATGATGTTGGATGCGGTCATTTTGCACCAGCGACTTCCCGCACAGCGGCGCACACATGGGCCACAGTAAAGCCGAATTTTTCAAACAGTACATTGGCCGGCGCGGAAGCGCCAAACCGATCGATGCCGATGATTCTTCCGGTTGGACCCACAAAAACATGCCAGTACAGGCTGACTCCCGCTTCCACGGCTACCCGTGCCTGGAGGCTCGAGGGCAAAACGGCCTCGCGGTAGGCGGCGTCCTGCCGCAGGAACAAGCCGGGATTGGGCATGGAAACCACGCGCGCCGCCACGCCTTCACCCGCCAGCTGTTCCGCCGCGGCCACGGCCAGGCCAATTTCCGACCCCGTGGCGATGATAACCGCTCGCGGTTCACCCTGGGATTCGCGCAGCACATAACCACCGCGCGAGATATCCGCCAGCTGCTGCGCCGTGCGTGCCTGGTGTGGCAGGTTCTGGCGCGTGAATACCAGCGCCGTGGGTTTGCCGCGATTTTCGATGGCCGCCTTCCAGGCCACAGCCGACTCCACCGTATCGCAGGGGCGCCAGACTTCCAGCCCGGGAATCAGCCGCAGGCTGGCCACATGTTCGACCGGCTGGTGGGTGGGACCGTCTTCGCCCAGGCCAATCGAATCGTGGGTATACACGTGGATGTTGTGCGCCGGAATCAGTGCCGACATGCGCACTGCATTGCGGGCATAATCCGAAAACACCAGGAAGGTGGCGTTGTAGGGGATGAAACCGCCATGCAGGCCAAGGCCATTGCAGATGGCGGTCATGCCGAATTCACGCACGCCGAAATAGATGTAATTGCCGTTTTCGCCGCCCTGGTTCACATCCTCGCTGCCCGACCAGATGGTCAGGTTGGAGCCCGCGAGGTCGGCTGAACCACCCGCCAACTCCGGCAGCAGTGGCCCGAAAGCCTCGAGCACCAGCAGCGAGGACTTGCGCGTGGCAACGTCACCGCCTTTTTCCTGCATGGCGGCAATCAGTTCCGCGCTGCGTTGCTGCCATTCAGCAGGCAACTCGCCCCGCATGCGACGGGTGAATTCAGCGGCCAGTTGAGGGTACTGCCGGCTGTAACCTGAGAACATGTCCTGCCAGGCCTGCTCGCGCCCGGCCCCGGACTCGCGGGCATTCCATGCTTCAGCAATATCCGCGGGAATTTCAAATGCCGGATGGTGCCAGCCCAGTTCCTCACGCGCCGCAGCCACTTCGTCGGCGCCCAGGGGTGAGCCATGCGAGGATTCCTTGCCCTGTTTATTGGGCGCGCCGAAACCGATCACGGTGCGGCAACAGATCAACGTGGGCCGCCCTGTCTCGGCCTTGGCGGTTTCAATGGCTTGCTGGATTTCCACCGGATCATGGCCATTCACATCCCGGATCACCTGCCAGCCATAGGCTTCAAACCGTGCCGGCGTGTCGTCCGTGAACCAGCCTCGCACTTCGCCATCGATCGAAATGCCATTGTCATCCCAGAAACAGTTCAGCTTGCCCAGCCCAAGCGTACCGGCCAGCGAACAGGCTTCATGTGAAATACCTTCCATCAGGCACCCGTCGCCCAGGAACACCCAGGTGAAATGGTCAACCACCGGAAACCCTTCACGATTGAAGCGCCGCGCCAGCAGTTTTTCCGCCAGCGCCATGCCCACGGCATTGCTCACTCCCTGGCCCAGCGGACCAGTGGTGGTTTCAACCCCAGGAGTTTCGGCGTATTCGGGATGACCGGCCGTTTTCGAGTGCCACTGGCGAAAGTTCTTCAGTTCCTCGATCGGCAGTTCGTAGCCTGACAGGTGCAGAAGGGAGTACTGCAGCATGGAACCATGCCCGTTGGAGAGCACGAAGCGGTCGCGATCCACCCAGGATGGGTTGCCCGGGTTGTGCTTCAGGTGATCATTCCACAGCACCTCGGCGATATCAGCCATGCCCATCGGCATGCCGGGATGACCCGAATTGGCTTGTTGTACCGCGTCCATGGACAGGGCGCGAATGGCGTTGGCTAGGTCACGTCGGCTGGGCATTTAAATTCCTGGCAGTATCTTGATTTCATGGGGGCCTGCGTTTTCCGGCCCCCGAAAGCGGGTTCAGAAGGCTTGGTCACAAGGCGAACATATCGAATTTGCAAACGCTGATTTTGGCCGATTGGCCCGCACTGTAGCAAGGCCAACCGGTCCGGAAAGCAGGAAGCAAGCAGTACTGTGCCGGCAGCGGGCCGCTCAGCGGCGATTCGCGGCCTTGCCGAACTTCTGCAGTTGTCCGGCCTTGTACTCCGCCCAGTACTCGTTCAATTCCTTGCGCACCACCGGCAACAGGAAATAGATGCCGATGATGTTGGGGAAAGCCATGGCGAAAATCATGGCGTCGGAGAAATCGATCACCGCACCCAGCTGCATGGAAGCGCCAATTACCACGAAAGCCAGGAACAGCACTTTGTAGGTGATGTCCGTGATCAGGCTTTCGCCAAACAGGTAAGTCCACGCCTTGAGTCCATAGTACGACCAGGAAATCATGGTGGAGTAGGCAAACAGTATCACCGCCACGGTGAGCACCCACGGAAACCAGGAAATGGCCGACTCAAATGCGGAAGAAGTCAGCGCCACGCCCTGGCTTGGGTCAATACTGGGGTCCCACGAACCGGTGATGATGATGACCAGCGCGGTAATGGTGCACACCACGACCGTGTCAACGAATGGCTCGTATAGCGCCACGAAACCCTCGGTGATGGGCCGGTTGGTTCGCACCGCCGAGTGGGCGATGGCGGCCGAACCCACGCCGGCTTCATTCGAAAATGCGGCGCGCTTGAAACCCTGGAACAGTACGCCGACCACACCGCCTGCCATGCCTTCGGGACTGAAGGCACCGGTGATGATGGCGCCAAACGCTGCGGGCAGCTGGTCAATGTTCATGCCGATGATCACCAGGCCGGCAGTCACGTACAGGACGGCCATGAACGGCACAACCTTTGAGGTCACCCGGGCAATGCCCTGGATACCGCCAATGATCACCAGGCCGACAAAGGTGGCGATCACCACGCCAAACAGCCAGCCTTTGTCAGCCAGCCAGCTGGCATCACCGCCGGTAACCGCCAGTACCTGCTTGAAGCTCTGGTTGGCCTGGAACATGTTGCCGCCGCCAAACGAACCGCCGATACAGAAAATGGCGAACATCACTGCCAGCACCTTGCCCAGGTATTTCAGCTTGTCACTGCGCTCCGCCAGGCCCTTGGACAGGTAGTACATCGGGCCGCCGGAAACCGAACCGTCGGTGTATTCGTTGCGATACCGGACACCGAGGGTACACTCGACAAATTTCGATGACATGCCAAGGAAACCGGCGACAATCATCCAGAAGGTCGCTCCTGGCCCGCCCAGCGATACCGCCACCGCCACGCCGGCGATGTTGCCCAGGCCCACGGTTCCGGACAGCGCGGTGGCCAGCGCCTGGAAGTGGCTGACTTCACCCTTGGCAGTGGGGTCGGAGTAATCGCCGCGCACCAGTTGAAACCCGTGGCGAAGCGCTCGGAGATTGATGAACCGGAAGTAAAAGGTAAATATCGTTGCTGCGGCAATCAGCCAGACCAGCACGAAAGGAATCTGCACGCCGTTGACCGGAAACGAGGAAAAAATGAAACCGGCAACCGCGTCCGCATAGGGTTTCACGGCCTGGTCAATTTTCTGGTCTATGCCATCCTGGGCCTGGGCCACCAGTGGCAGCAGATAAAGACTGAGCAGGCCGGCAATGATTCTGGTCTTGGACATGTGTATGGAGCTCCAGGCTGGGGCGGTTTTCAGGGATTTGGGGGATTTCTGTCGGGTATGGGGTTCAAAGGCTCGGGAGTGCAAGTATCAGGGCACCACTGTCACCGGGACACTGGAAACTTGCACCAGCGTGCTGGGCACGCTGCCAAACAACTGGGCCTTGAGCTTCGACGTGCCTTTCCGGCCAACAACGATATTGCTGGCACTTTTTTCTTCAGCAATTTCAGCAATGGTCTGCGCCGGGTGCCCGTGCGTCACCAGGCCTTCCACATTCAATCCCTGGTCTTTCAGCCTGGCGAGTACCGGATCAATCAGGTCCGCCTGGGCGCGTGACAATTCTTCTTCGCGACGTTTGTGACGTACCTCATTTTCCATCGCGGTGCTGAAGGAGAACGGCGACCATTCAATCACATGTACCAGCAACAGGCTGGCATCCGCGGCCCTGGCGCTCTCGGCGGCGTATTCGACGCTGCGCTGGCAGCAGGCGCTACTGTCAATTCCTACAACTATCAGCTGGCTCATTCAGGCTACTCCTCAACCACCTTGACCGGTTAAATTCCCTCGGGCATTGCACGCAGCATGTCGCTGCCCGGCACGCAGCGGCACTCATACTAACCCACGATCGCGGCCGTGTCAGACCCAAATTGTCCTGCCTTGCGCTGACCGGAAAATATTTTTGGCTGCTGTGTGGCTGCCAGCGGTCGGCCATGAAGCATGGCTACCCGGTTCAGTGCCATTTTCCGTTTCAAAGCGACTTGCCCGGTTCATCGCCACTTTCCGGTTCATCGCCACTTTATGGAACAGCCCATGGAAGGAACCTGCTCCAATGGGCCGCGGCCGGTGGCAGCGACTTCCTGCATGGCCAGGAACAGGTCCCGTCGCGCCTGATCGCAATCGGCCCTCTTTCCGGCCTCATCCAGCCTGCCGCGATACTGCAGTTGCAGCGCGGCGTTATAACCGAAGAAATCCGGAGTACAAACGGCCCCATAAGCCCTGGCCACATCCTGGGTTTCATCCATCAGATAAGGAAAAGGGTAGCCCTGCTCCTCTGCCGCCCGCCGCATGTGCGGCAAATCGTCTTCAGGATAGGTTTCGGTGTCATTGGGCATGATGCCCACGCAGCCAATGCCCAGCTCGATCAATGCGGCCGTATCCCGCACCAGCTTGCGGTTGATCGCCCGGACGTAAGGGCAGTGATTGCAGATAAACATCACCAGCAAGCCCCTGGGCCCCGCGCATTCGTCCCTGGACCAGATCCTGCCATCGGTTCCCGGCAAACTGAAATCCGGCGCGGGAAGACCAAATTCACAGATTGGGGTGTGGGTTAAGACCAAACTTGCGTCCTGTTATGAAAGCGTGTCACCCTTTGAGCGGGTGTGAGGCCAGAGTATAGCAAGTGGGAGAGCCTTGATCGGTGCCGCGTGTGGAGCGTTTGTCGAGGCAAATTGATGAGTGATAATTTCTTAAATTTGCTATATTTAAGTTAAACTTTTGCAAGGCGCGTGACTCTAATTGTTGGTCCACGCGCGGGCGGCCATGGCGGCACAGGCTGTAATGGAATTGATGAGCACTTCACTGAAACTGCAAAAAGCTTTGCAAAACCTCGGCTTAGGGGTGGTTTTGCTGTGCTCGTACAGTTCCAGCGCGCAGGCAGACGGGAACCAGTCAACCGCCCTGCATCTGCTCGACGAAGACACCTTCCGCGTCGTTCATGTGTCCGACGAACTTCCCGGCAAAAGCCAGACCCGGGTTCATCCGGGCACCCCGCTGGTGCTGGAGCCGGCGGCCGGCGCATTTGAATTCGACCTGGCCGGCAGTGACATTCCCAAATTGCAGTTGCAGCTGGCACATCCGCTGCAGTTGCAGTCAGACCCTGTCAACCGTGTTGCAGGCACCACCGGCCTCATGGGCCTGGATGCCACGCTGACCCTGCCTCTGGGCAGTGGTTTCGCCCTTCATGGCCGCAATGAACAAGCCAGCCTGATTTCCCAGAACTCCGCGCAATTCCAGTCCGTGGGCAGCATCCAGTGCCTGAATGGAACGCTCAAACCGGACTCCTACACGGCATCAGGCTGTCGCTTTGTCGGCGAACAACCTACGGTATTTGACCGAAGCACGCTGAGCCTGGGCGCCAGCCGCGAGATCGGTGCTGTTTCCAGTTCCATCAACTGGTTTACCAGCCAGGTATCCAGCGGCCAAAGCAACCTGAACCCGGCCAACCGCTTCAACCAGTTTCCGGTGATGGACCCAATGCACTACTCATCCAGCGCGGGCTGGAACGGCATGTTGCCGGGCATGCTGTCCACAGGATCAGGTGATGCCGTGGCCAGTGGCGTGGATCTCAATTTCCAGGTCGGCTTTACTACCGATGACTCCGGAGCCGTGCAGTTGGGCCTGGCATTGACCCGCGTGTACGACGCCAAATTCAATGGCCTGAACGGTGAAATCTTCACGCCGCTTGCCTGGAATGAGGCAGAGCCTTTCAGCGCCGCCGCCGTTGGAATCGAGTGGCAGCGGGGTGCTTTCAGCAGCGGCATCCGTGGTTATTATCGTGAACAGATCGACTTCCTGGACCGGCAAAGCCTGGACAGCATCGGCACCTTTGATGTTCACTTCACCTGGCGCGCGCCCTGGAATGCCAACTTTTCCATCGGGGCCAGCAATGTACTCGGCGCTGGCGTGGAAGACCGCAACGCCGCGGACAAGCCGGTGAGCTCAGACCGCTTTGAGTCGATTTACGGGCGTATTCCCTACGTCCGTTACCAGCAGGATCTCTGACACTCAACTTCAGGTGCGGTCGTTCTGCCATTGCCTGTCGTCCAGGTCAGCCCGTGATGGCTGCCTGCAGCGCCTGCCCTGATCTACAATAACGGAATTCATACTTGACGTGGTTGCACCACGCCGGGCCAGCAGGAGTTCCGTCTTGACCGACCTCAACCACTACATTCGCAGTTACGAACGGGCATTTTCCGCGGATTTCTGCCAACACGTGGTCAATTTGTTTGAACGCGACCAGTCCCGGCAGCAACGCAACGGCGCCACCATCCGTTCCGGCCTGGCGGAAAGCAGCTGGCTGGAAATGGACCTGAGCCAGTGCACGGAATTCAATTTCCGCAATGTGGTGCTCAACTGCCTGCGGCACTACAAGTCGGTCTATGAGCGGGATTGCGGCATCCGGCCTCCGTTGCCGGAACCCACCGACCTTGCTCCCCTCATCGTCAAGCGTTATGACCCGGGCGGGAACGACCGTTTCCAGCCTCACTACGATGCCATCGGGCCCGTGGCGAACCGCTACATGGTATTCCTGTGGTACCTCAATGACGTTGCTGAAGGCGGCGATACCGAGTTTGTGGACCTGGGTGTGAAATCCCGCGCAACAACGGGCAAGCTGCTGATGTTTCCGCCCTATTGGATGTACCGGCATGCAGGACTGCCACCGGTCTCCAACCCCAAGTACATTCTCAGCACCTACCCGCTTTGGTAGCTTCACCGGACCGTTTCCGTTGAAGAATCTGCAGTCCCAATTGCAGCAGGCGGCATTGCACCTGCAGCGGGGAGAAAGCCGCGCCTGCAGTGACATCTGTTCCCGGCTGCTACAGCAAAGTCCAACCCTGCTGGCGGCTTTCAACCTCAGGGGGCTGGCATTGGCGCTGGAAAGCAAATATTCCGATGCCATCCAGGACCTGGCCCGGGTCTGGCCGGCGCAAGTCCGGAATTTACAGGCTGCCTTATGGCTGGGTCGCTGTTACCGCCTGGTGGGCGAATACGCACTGGCGCTGGAGCCCTTGCGGGCCGCGGCATCGGAAGCCACGCTTGAAGCCGAAGCCCGCTATGAGCTGGCGCAGTGCCTGACCCGCTTGCGCCAGACCCCGGAAGCGATCGAACAGTATGAAGCCATACTCAGGCTGAAACCGCGGCATGCGAATGCCGCAGCCAACCTGGCTTTCCTGCTGGAGCGATCCAATCGACTGGATGAGTCCGAGGCCAAAGCGACACAGGCCTTGCAGGACGATGCCAACAATTTCCTGGCGCGGCTGACGCTGGGCACGGTGCAGCGGCGCTACGGACGACATGCACAGGCGCTGGAGCAGTTCGAGAGGTGCCTGCAGTTGCCGCTTTCCGCCATGAACCGGAGCATCACGCTGAACCAGATGGGCCAATGCCAGTTGGCAAGGCACGAACATCCGCAAGCATTCCGGCATTTTGAACAGGCCAATACCCTGCTGTTGGAAAACCACCCGCATGCCATGCCCGCCCACGATGGCAGCTATGGCCTGGGCACTATCGTCCGGCTGGGAGAATGGCTGCGCCGGAACCCACCGGCAGGCTGGACCAGCCCGGTCAAAGAACCTGACAGCTCATCACTGG